>JBAZUL010000018.1:0-2692 GCA_041661405.1 Patescibacteria group bacterium | reverse complement strand
GGAAGTTTTACCTGATCCGGCGGGCGAAGACGGCGAAAACGAATTTATTGAGCTATATAATTCGGGCAGGGCGGAAATTGATTTAACCGGCTGGAAAATAGCGGATGAAAGCGGCAAACAATATGTTTTTAAAACCGAAACCGGCGGAACGGGCGATGCCGAAAAGACTAAAAGCGCGTTGAAGCCCAGAGAGTATCGCGCGGTTTACCGGACTGAAAGTAAGCTGGCTCTAAATAACACTAATGATTCTTTAGAGCTTTTTGAGCCGGAAAAAGAAAAAGCCTGCAAGGGCTTAAATTACGAAAAAGCGGCTGAAGGGTTTAGCTTTAGTTATGATTTTTCCGAAAAGCGCTGGGTCTGGTCGGAGATCGCCACTCCGGGCGCGGAGAACAAAATAAAAAAACCCGCCACTCCTCCGGACGCTGACTTTACGGCGCCGGATAAAATCATTGTCGGCCTGCCGGTTCGTTTTGACAGCTCAGATACGGTTGACGAGGATTCTGACGCGCTAAAATTTTTTTGGGATTTCGGCGACGGAATAAAAAACCGGCTTTCGTGCCCTGAACATACTTATTTAAAGGCCGGAAATTTTACTGTTAAGTTATCGGTTTCAGACGGTCAGGCGACTGGAACAAAAGAAAAAATCATTAAAGCGCTGGCGGCTGGCGAGAGTTTTGACGGCAACGTCGGCGCTGATGGCGGGAACGGCGAAGTTGACGCCGCGGGCGATGAGCAGGGTATAACGCTCTCGGCGGACCAGCCCAATTTAACCGGTTTAAGGGTTAATGAGATTTTTCCCGACCCCTTCGGTTCGGATCAGGACGGAGAATTTATTGAACTTTGGAACTCGGGCGGAATAAGGATAAACGCGATAAACTGGATTTTGCGGGACAAAAGCGCGAGCGGAAAATACCGTTTTAAAGACGATTTATGGCTGGAGCCGGACGCACTTTTTTTAGTTAAGAGGGAAGTGAGCGGCCTTACCTTAAATAACGACGCTGACAGCGTACGGTTATTTAACGGGCTGGATAAACTAAGCGAGGAAGTGGAATACGCCGGAGCGATGGAGGGTGCTTCTTACGCCAGAGGTGAAAACGGCAAATGGTTTTGGACTACCCGGGTAACGCCCGGAGAAAAAAATATCATTGCCGCGGCCGAAGTAGCGGCGAAAAATGGCTCTGTTAAGAGCGGGAACGTAAGCGGCGTTAAAATCGCGGCAGTCGCGGATGATTCTCAATTTCAGGAGCTGGAGCTTAATAAGATTTATGAACTGGAAAAAGGAGAAAAAATTCTAACCCGGGGAATTGTCGCGGTTCTGCCTGGAGTCTTCGGCGCCCAGTATTTTTATATTGTCAGCGGGGTTCCCACTCCTTTGCCTGATAATTTTTCGCCCGAAGCGGAGGCAGTCGGCGGCGAAGCGGGAACGATAGAAAATTGCGGCATCCAGGTCTATAACTACAAAAAAGAATTTCCGGATTTGAAAATAGGCGACATTGTCGCAGTTCGGGGCGAGGTAACGGAAATTTCCGGGGAAAAGCGGATTAAAACGTCTTTGCCCGGGGATATGAAAATCATCCAAACCGGAAGTCCGCCTGAACCGGCCGGGGTAACCGGAAACGGGATTGAAGAGACGGCCGCCGGCTCCCTCGTAAAAATAGCTGGGTTGATTACGGAGAGAAAAGGCTATCAGTTTTACATTGACGACGGCGAGAATGAGGCCATTGGCTACGTTAAAAAAGGCACTGGCATAACGACCGCCGAAATTACTGAAGGCGACGAAATTGAACTAACCGGAATTCTCATCCGAAACGATTCAGGCGCGAGAATTTTTCCGCGAAGTCCTGACGATTTAGTGAAAGTAAAAAAAGCGGCCGCTTTGGCTGACGATGAGAGCGGAAACAACGCGGAAGTTGAAATCGCCGGGGAATTGCCGCCTGCTGACGAATGGACTATTGCCGGCCGCGACCGAAAATTACAGATGTTTAAGTATTTTTTAATCATCGCCGGCGCCGCGATACTCGGGCTTTTAATCTGGCTCGGAAAACTATTAAGAGAGAAAGATTGATTGTTGCCCTTTTTTTCGTCCCTGGAAAATGATATAATTAAAGCAGTTAATTAAAACTAACTGTTTTTTATTGCGAAAAACAGGCTGATAAGCGCGTAAACCTTAAAAATTATGGCCAGAAGAGGAAGAAAAAGAAAACTCATCAACCGGCTTTATTCGCCGGGCCTGCCGTCCATGCCGTCAATGGATCTTGATCCGGCGACGAAAAAAGGTATCTATATCGTCATAATCCTCACGCTCGGCGCGATCGGCGTTTTAAGCCTTTTTGATTTGGCCGGCAGTTTCGGGATTTACTACGCCAAAGGCCTTACTTATGTTTTCGGCTGGGGAAAATTTATGCTGCCGCTCGCGTTACTCGGGCTCGGCTATCTTCTTTACGCTTCGGAAAAATACCATATCCGCGGTTCAAACTATCTCGGTCTTTTTTTGTTTGTCCTTTCCATGGAAGCCATTTTCCAGCTCTTTGTCGGCCAGGATGAATGGAAAATAGCGCTGGAAGAGGGCCGGGGCGGAGGCTATCTCGGGTATTTTATGGGCCTCGGGCTTACGCGCGTTCTAGGGTTATGGGCTGCGATACTTTTGGTTATCAGCTTAATAATCATATCTCTCATGCTGATTTTTGATACG
>JBAZUL010000017.1:0-4057 GCA_041661405.1 Patescibacteria group bacterium | reverse complement strand
GGGCGGTCTTTGACGTATTCTATTTGGGACTCGTCTTTGCCTAAGAGTTTTAAAATTATTTTTATTGTGTTAATGTTTTTAGATCTTTGGCGGGTGCCGATGTTGTAAACTTCTCCGAGACGGCCGCCGTGCATTATCGCTTCAATCGCCCGGCAATGATCTTCGGTATAAATCCATTCGCGGAATTGTTCGCCTTTTCCGTAAACCGGAATTTTCTTCCCTTCCAGTGAATTAGTAATGGCGAGTGAAATCAATTTTTCCGGATACTGGTACTGGCCGTAGAAATTACAGCTGTGAGTTATAATGACCGGCGTTCCGTAAGTGCGGAAATAGGCCGAGCATAAATGGTCTCCGCCAGCTTTAGAGGCGCTATAGGGACTGGACGGATCAAAGGGCGAGCTTTCAGTAAACTCGTCGTCCATGTTACGCGCCATGCCAAACACTTCGTCCGTTGAAATCTGAACCATCTTTTTCGCCAATCCCCTCCGGATTGCTTCTAAAAGCGTAAAAGTGCCGATAACATCAGTAAATAAAAAAGCTTTAGGATCCAAAATTGAACGGTCAACATGCGTCTCAGCCGCGTAATTGATAATCACGTCCGCGCCGCCATGAATTGCGAGCGCTTTATCCACGTCTTCAGCTTTGGCAATATCGCCTTTAACAAAAGTATAATTGGAATTATTGGCAACGCCAGCCAGATTTTCCAAATTGCCGGCGTAGGTTAGCTTATCCAGGTTAATAACTTTATAGTTCGGATATTCAGAGAGTATGAATCGGATAAAATTGGAACCCATGAATCCGGCCCCGCCGGTTATGAGCAGGGTTTTTGTTTCGTTTTTATCGCAGGCGGAAATTTTTTTCCGTTCCGGCTCAAAGACAAGCCGGAAATGCTTATGCTCAACGCGGGGGTTTACGCAGGTATCGCTTAAAACTCCGGCCGCGCTTTCCAGGTCTTTGACTTTTAATTCTTCCGCTTTTTTATCCGTTGCCGCGGATATTTTTTTATTGCAGCATTTTTTTCCGTTCATATTTTTGCGCTAGCCGAGCAAATCCTTCCAACATTCATTAACGGTCGTCCTTTGTTTTGAGGTTTTGGCAGTCTCTTCTAAAACAGCTTTCAGAGCTTCTCTGTCCATTTGCCGGATATTTTCGCCGAGCTTAATGATTATTTCTTCAACTCTTTTTTTAAACGGTTCAACTTTAATGCCAAAGCCTTTTAGTTTTTCTACGTTCAGGATCGTGTCAACCCGGCGGTTCGGAGTCATTTTATCCAGTTGTTCTTTGGAAATTTTTTCAATATTCAGGGCGGGCAAAACGTGTTTTTTCAGCATTAATCCTATTTCATAAGGCGTTGAAAAACCTTCATTCGCGACATGCACGACGCCGGTCGGTTTTATTTTTATGAGCTCATAAGTCCATTCCATCAAGTCTTCTAAAACCGTGCCGGTGTTCGGCGTGTCAACGTATTTGGTAAAAGTTAAAAATTTTATGAGCATGTTTTTCGGACTCACCCGGGCGGAAACCGGCTGGCGCGGTCTTAGTATCAGATACTTAAAGCCGGCGGATTGCCGGTAAGTTACCATATTTTCGGCCCAAACTTTAGTCCAGGAATAAAAAGCCGCCGGAGCCGGAGCGTCGGTTTCAACGCGCGCGTCATTTTCATCCTTACTTTCAAAAATACAGCCTGATGATAAATGGATAAAATAAATTTTCCGGCTGTCGCACGCCCGGGCAAGATTCAGGGTTCCGAGCGCGTTAACATCCACGGCTTTTAACTTTTCTTTTTCGCAAGCCTCAAGGCTGGTAACGGCGGCGGTGTTAATGACAACCGTCGGGCTGAATTCGGAAACGGCTTTTTCAATTTCATCCGGCCGGGTGATATCGGCTTTGGCGATTTCCGCCGGCCAGCCTTTTTCATTAAAAAAATTCTTATAAAGGTTTCCCATCTGCCCGTTGCCGAAAATCAAGATTTTTTCGTTCATAATTATTTTGATATCGCTTTTTTAATTTTATTCATCGCGTCTTCCGCTTCGGAGTCGCCGTATTTCCCTCCCGGCCAAAGCCCGAGTCCGTCGCCTTCGGTTCTCGGTATAACGTGAAAATGGAGATGCGGAACAACCTGACCGGCGACGGGATCGTTATTTTCCATGATATTATAGCCTTTTACGCCCAAGCCGGATTTTAAGGCAGAGCCGATTTTTTTTACCGTTTTCATGACCGCGCAGAGAACATCTTCGGGTATTTCATCAATATTAGGGTAATGCTCTTTAGGGACGACTAAAGTGTGCCCGTAATTTACCGGACTGATGTCCAGAAAAGCCAAAGTCTTTTCGTCTTCGTAAACTTTGAAAGAAGGAATGGCGCCCTCTATGATTTTGCAAAATACGCAGTCCATATGAATAAAATTAGTCTTTAATAATCCCCAATATTATTAAAATAAAGCCAAAAAGAGATGCAAGGCCAAATGATGAATGAAAAAGCATGCTATCCAAACTTGCTCCGACAAAAAGCATTATTATAAGAGGCGCGTTCAATACAACGCCGATTATTATCAGGCTAGAAATTTTTTTATTAAGCGAACTTTTTTCTTTAATTAAAGGAGAAAATAAAGCAATGGCAGAAATAAGAAAGAGAATACTTCCGACGATTAATAGAAATGCTCCGGTAATTCCGTGCGACAGCATCGGGTCATCTAAAAAGCCGCCAGATGGATTAATTTTAGTAAAATAATATGATAAAGCTAGAATAAATAAAGAGACTAAAACCGAAAGAATCGCTATTGTATTAATGGATTTGTTCTCCATATTTTTTAGTTAAGATTTTTTATTATCTAAAACTAAAATAATGATACTATTTAAAAACCAAAAAATCAACACCAAATTCAGGTTAAGGTAGGCGATAACCATGCCGGGCCAAAATAATTCCATGGCCGCAAAAACGATTACGGCGGCCGTTAAGGCTTTGAATGTTTCTTTAAAATATTTTTGCATAGATTTCTTTCATTTTTTGCCATAAGCTTTTTCCTTCCAGCTCAACCCGGATTTCGCGGATTAAAACGGCGTCATCAATCTCATCTTCGGCTTTGAGACCCGGAACGGAAATCATGAAACTGTACTTCCCTTTTTCAGCGTAAGCGCCGGTAAGGTCAAAATCGGCTGAAGCGGTTTTCCAGCCCGTTTCGCCGTCAGACAGGCCTGCCTGTCCGGCAGGCAGGCTGTTTTCTTCCGCAGGGCCGCCCCAGCCGGCAATTATATAATTT
Organism: Patescibacteria group bacterium; assembly: GCA_041661405.1. Lineage (GTDB taxonomy): Bacteria > Patescibacteriota > Patescibacteriia > Patescibacteriales > JBAZCA01 > JBAZCA01. The sequence goes on along the minus strand of JBAZUL010000017.1, from coordinate 798 downwards.
ACGCCGGACTGGACCGGGTTAAAGCAAGGCGTAATTTTTCTTACGCCCGGATTAAAAAGCGCGCCGGAAGAAAACGCGAACACCCCGTCTCCGGAAACGAGCATATCGCTTTTAGAAAGGGTGATTTCCGTAATTTTATCGTTAAGGCATTTTTCAAACTGCCGGTAAGTTTCGTTTACGTCTATTATTTCTTTTCCGGCCGGAACTTGGCTTAAACTCGCCGGATTATTGGTTTGCAGGGCGATACTGGAGCTGTCGGTTATTAATTTTAAAGGAAAAGCCGCGCTGTATATATGGATCAGCCGGGCAAAAGCAATTTTTTTCTGCGCAGTTCGCAGGCTTTCAGTTATAATATCATCGCCTGCGAGCACTTCAACTTTATAAGCGCCCTCGGCAAGATTGAGAATTTTAAAATTCATCGGTCCGGGTTGTCCGGTTGCGCCGTTATCGGACGCATTGCCGTCATCAGACAGTTCTTCGGACGCGACAGTCCGTCCGTTTCCGGTAATTACGATTTTTATCGGGTCAGAAGCGGTATTTTTATTTAAGTCCAGAAAATCAAAGCTAAGATTCAGGTCCTCATTTTTCAGGTAAATAAAAAATTCGTATTTTCCCCGGAGCTTTGCCGGGAGGCTGGCAATATTTTTTTCCGCGACATAACCGGGTATTATAAACCTGGGCGAAAAATCGTAATTATAAACGGCAATTTCGCCAGCCGCCGGCGGCTTGGCAAAAAAATCATCAATCCGGCTGTATTTTTTCTCTCTCTGGAGTAAGATCGCGCCCTTATCTTTAATT
>JBAZUL010000016.1:0-24760 GCA_041661405.1 Patescibacteria group bacterium | reverse complement strand
ATCTGGCCGAAGATGTAATTTACATGATAAATAAGATCGGCCATAAGCCGAATTTACAAAAATTTTTCCGTGTCGACAAAAAAACTAAATATACGATTAGAATTTGTAAAAACGCCAAAAAATTTATAGAGGAAATAAATATTATTAAGAATTAAATTTCATGCCTATTCTATCTTCTCCCATCAAACGCGCCCTCATCAGCTTAACCGACAAAACCGGGGCGGCTGAACTCGCGCTGGTTATCCAAAATGAATTCAACGTTGAAATTCTTTCCACCGGCGGCACGGCCAAAAATTTACGCGAAGCCGGAGTTAGCGTGATTGATGTTTCAGATTACACCGGCTCCCCGGAAATTTTAGGCGGCCGGGTAAAAACTTTGCACCCGAAAATCGCCGGCGGCATATTAAACATCCGCGGCAATGCCGAGCATGAAGCTGATAAAGAAAAAAACAACATCGGCAATATTGACTTGGTGGTATGCAATTTATACGAATTTGAAAAAACCGTCGCTCAGCCGGACATAACGACTGACGACGCCATAGAAGCGATAGACATCGGCGGCGTTACTTTAATCCGCGCGTCTTACAAGTCATTCAAAGATGTCGCGATTGTTGTTGACCCGGCTGACTATCCGGCGCTGATCAGCGAATTGAAAAAAAATAACGGCGCGACTACCGTGGAGTTCAGAATTAAGATGGCGGCCAAGGCCAGCAAATTAACGGCCAAGTATGAAACTGCAATTTCAAACTATTTCAAAACTATATCATAATCTCAAAAATATTTGGGAAAAATTATAAAACTCCCAAAGGCATGAAAGATATAAAAGTACGACAATTCATCAAGCAAGACCAAGAAGCCGTATGTCAATTGCATATTGAAGGATTGAGGCAGGCAGAGAGCCTTATTGATGATCCGGAGGCAAGAAAACAGCTTGACCAGGATTTGATTAATATCAATAAATCATATATTGATAATGGCGGTGATTTTATTATTGTCACCCTTGAAGAAAAAATTATCGGCATGGGAGCCCTGAGAAAAATTAACGATACAGCGGCAGAAGTAAAAAGAATGAGAGTAAAGCCTGAGTTTCAGGGCAAGCATATCGGAAGCCTAATCTTAGATAAATTAATTGAACGGGCGAAAAAATTTGGTTATAAAAAAATTATTTTAGATACTTCGGTAAAACAAATCCCTGCGCAAAACTTATACCAGTCCAGAAACTTTAAGGAATATAAAAGAGGTGCAATATTCGGACAGGATAGAATATTTTATGAGCTTGATATAAATATTTTATAAGATAGATAAAATCTTATGGCTGACGACCTAAAACAAATCTACCGGAAAATGATGGATGACCATTTTCCCGAGACAATGAAAATCAGCTTCGGCGATCAGGAACTGAATTACAAAAAGCGAACCTGGAAAATCCGGGACGAAAAAACCGGCGAAGTCGTGGAAAAGGGGCTTCGCTACGGGGAAAATCCCGGACAGGAGGCGGCGATGTATGAACTCGTGAACGGCAATTTAAGCTTAGGCGGTTGCGAATACATAAATCCAGGGAACGGCCTCGTAAGCGCTATTTCGGAAGAAGACATGTTGCAGTCAGGAAAACATCCGGGTAAAACCAACCTTACCGATTTGGATAATGGCTTAAATATTTTAAAATTCCTCATGGATTCCCCGGCGGCCGTAATTTTAAAACATAATAACCCTTCGGGCGCGGCTTTGGGAAAAAATATTTCCGAGGCGTATTTTCGGGCGAACCGAGCCGACCGGATCGCGGCTTTTGGCGGCTGTTTAATTTTAAACCGGGCCATGGACAAAGAAACAGCAAAACTGGCAAGCGAAAATTATCTTGAAGTAATAGCCGCTCCGGATTTTGAAGAAGGTGTACTGGATATTTTAAAAAAGCGGCCGAACCTGCGAATTATTCGCGTCGCGAAAATCGCCCGGCTCGCGGATTATCGCGCCATGAGATTCCTGGATTTTAAATCATTAATTGACGGCGGACTGATTGTCCAGCAATCGCCGCTCAATAAAATACAAAATGCCGAAGATTTCCTTCCGGCCGAAACGGTTTATCAGGGAAAAACTTACAAAGTGAATCGCCAGCCAACTCAGGCAGAATACGCCGATATGATTTTCGGCTGGGCGGTTGAACAGGGTGTCACTTCCAACTCCGTCATCTTTGTAAAAGACGGCGCTACAATCGGCATCGGCACGGGCGAACAAGATCGGGTCGGGGTGGCCGAAATCGCGGTTTACAAAGCTTACCAGAAATACGCCGACGCGCTTTGTTTTGACAAATATAAAATTTCCTATAAAGAGCTGGAACTGGCCGTAGAAAAAAAAGAGCCCCGCCGGGCGGAGCAAAAACAAGAAATTGACGAACTTACGAAAACAGCTAAAGCCGGCCTTATCGGATCAACTATGGTTTCGGACGCTTTCTTCCCTTTCCGCGACGGAGTGGATGTCGGTTTAAGGCAGGGCGCGATAGCTGTTGTCCAGCCCGGCGGTTCGCTTCGCGATTATGAAGTAATAGAAGCCGTAAACGAGGCCGGAGCCGCCATGGTCTTTACCGGCCAAAGGGCGTTTAGGCATTAGTTTACTTAAACTCTTCCAGCGTCGCGATGATAACTAATATCTTATCGCCTCGCCTCACTTTAAAACCGATTTTCCGGCCGGGTTTGTATCTTTGAACAATCCCTAAAAGGGTTTTTCCGTTTTCCAGCTTTACCCCGTCCACCTCGTAAATAATATCGCCCTCTTTTAAACCGGCTTTTTCCGCCGCTGATCCAGGAACAATGGCCGGCAGTTCTTTATCAGCTGATATCCAGGCGCCGCTATTCCTCGGCAGATTTTTATCTTTGGCCAGTTCTTGCGTAAGCATAATATAGCGCACCCCGAGCTGAGAGCGGATTATCCTTCCATTTTCGCGGACGCTCGTTATCACGCCTTTAGCGTCGTTTATGGGAATGGCAAAACCGATTGACGCGCCGGACTGGTCAATCGCCGTATTAATGCCGACGACTTTTCCGTTTAAATCAATCAAAGGTCCGCCCGAGTTTCCTGGATTAATTTCCGCGTCCGTCTGGATAACATTATCCAAAACCTCGGCCTGGCCGGTGGACTGCTCACTTGCGGCGACACTGCGGCCGAGGCCAGAGATAATGCCTTTAGTAACGGAATTCTGATAATGGCCTAAAGCGTTCCCTATTGCCATGACCGTTGTCCCGGGAGAGAGCTTGTCCGAGTCACCGAGTTCAACAAAAGGCAGATCCTTGTCAAAAATTTTTAAAACCGCGAAGTCGCTCACCGGGTCTTTGCCGATCAGCTGGGCGTAATATTCCTTGCCTGAGTTTAATATTATCCGGTATTCGCCGGTCTTTTCTCCGGCCACGCTTACAACGTGCTTATTGGTAAGAATGAGTCCGTCGGCTGAAATTAAAAAACCGGTGCCTGATCCTTTTTTCACCCGTCCGTCGTTTTTATCACCAGCCGTCTTAGGAGCCGCGGCAATCTGCCGGTCATAAACAATAATGCTCGCCACAGCCGGCTTTACTTTATTAATCGCCCGGACGGTCGCTTCCTGGTCGTCAAGCCGGAGGTCATCGGCAATAGCGGAAAAATCCTGAACGAAAAAATAGGAATACGTGAAAAACACGGCGTTTATCCCGAGCGAAAAAACCAGTAAAATGATTAGTATTTTATTTTTCATATTTTTCTAAATTTCCTCTCCCAATTCTTCTAAAAATTTTCTCTGCTTCCGCGACAACCCCTTAGGAATTTTTACCGTCACTTTTACGAGGTGGTCGCCCCGGCCGCGCTCACGCAGTCTCGGAACGCCTCTGCCGGCGAGCCGAAATACCGTTCCGGACTGGGTGCCTTCGGGGATTTTCAATTCCACCGACCCGTCCACGGTCTCAACTTCAATTTTAGCTCCTAAAGCGGCTTTTGTAAAATTTATTTCCTTTTCGGTAATTATATCATACCCCTGGCGGTTAAATCTCGCGTCCATTTTTACCCGCGTCCGGATGTATAAGTCGCCGGCCATAGCGCCTTTAACGCCTGCTTCGCCCTGCCCGGCGTAACGGATGGATTCGCCCGAATCAATGCCAGCCGGAATTTTTATCGCGAGCTTCACTTCTTCGTTTACCGCTCCTGAACCGTGGCACTTAGTACAGTCTTTTGAATTGACTTTTCCTTCTCCCCGGCATTTTTCGCAAACCGCTTCCATCTGCACCATGCCGAAAATCGTCCTTTGGCTTTTAATCGTCCGGCCCGATCCGCGGCAAACAGGACAGGTTTCAATTTTCGTTCCCGGCTCAGCGCCCGACCCTTTGCATTTATCGCAAGTTATTTTTTTTCTCAGCCTCACTTCCCGCTCAACCCCGAAAACCGCTTCCATAAAATTCAGTTCCACTTCGGCTTCAATATCGCGGCCGCGTTTTGACCGCGCGCCTCCGCCTCCCTGTCTCCGGCCGAAGCCGAACATATCGCCAATATTGCCGAAAATATCGCCAAGGTCGTCCATGTTGACGTTAAAGCCGTTAGCGTAGCCGGAAAAATCCTGAAAGCCGCCGAATCCGCCCTGGCCTTGAGCTTGCTCAAAAGTTGAACCAAAGCGGTCGTACTGCTCCCGTTTTTTCGCGTCAGAAAGCACCTGATAAGCCTCGTTCGCTTCCTTGAATTTCTTTTCATCCCCGCCGGATTTATCCGGGTGATGCTGGTGAGCGAGCTTCCGAAAAGCTTTTTTTATGTCATCTTGCGAGGCGCCCTTATCCACGCCGAGAATTTTGTAGTAATCCTTGCCCATATATCACACATAACATGGAACACGTAACACGTAACAAAATGTTACGTGTCTTGTGTTATGTGTTACGTAAAATTATTTCTTCTCACTAAACTCTCCTTCCACCGGTCCTTTTTTATCCTTTTTGCCGTCGCCACCCTGAGAATCGCCGCCCGGCTGTTGCCCATCCTGCGCTCCACCCTGTCCCGGTTGTCCGCCAGGCGCGCCTTGACTGCCAGCGCCAGCTTGACCCTGCTGCTGTTGATACATCGCCGTCCCGATCCTTTGCGCCACGACATTCAATTCATCCAATTTCTTTTTCAATTCATCCGCGTTATCCGTGTCCTTTACTTTTTTTACTTCTGCCACTTTTTCTTCCAGCTCTTTTTTATCTTCCGGTTTCATCTTGTCGCCAGACTCGCGGATTAATTTTTCCGTCGCAAATACTACGCTGTCGGCCTGGTTTTTTAAATCTATCATCTCTTTTTTCTTTTTGTCTTCGTCAGCGTGGAGCTCGGCGTCTTTTTTCATTTTTTCCACTTCTTCTTTGCTAAGCCCGGAAGACGAGGTAATGGTAATTTTCTGCTCTTTGCCGGTCGCTTTATCCTTGGCTGAGACATTCAAAATCCCGTTAGCGTCAATATCAAAGGAAACTTCTACCTGGGGAACGCCGCGGGGTGCTGGCGGAATGCCGTCAAGCATAAACCGGCCGAGAGTCTTATTATCCGAGGCCATGGGACGCTCGCCTTGCAGAACATGGATTTCCACGCTGGTCTGCGAATCGGCGGCCGTAGAAAAAACCTGCGATTTTGAAGTCGGGATGGTTGTATTGCGGTTGATTAGCGGCGTCATAACGCTTCCCATAGTTTCAATGCCTAAAGTCAAAGGGGTTACGTCTAATAACAGCACATCCTTAACATCGCCCTGTAAAACTCCGGCCTGAACCGCCGCTCCGGCCGCGACCACCTCGTCCGGATTAACGCCTAAGTGCGGCTCTTTGCCGAAAAATTCTTTAACTTTTTTCTGAACCAAAGGCATCCGGGTCATGCCGCCGACCATAATTACTTCTTCAATATCTTTTGTTTCCAGTTTCGCGTCGGAGAGCGCCGCTTTGCAGGGACTTAAAGTTTTTTCTACGAGTTCACCTACGAGCTCTTCCAGTTTGGCCCGCGACAATTTCAGTAAAAGATGCTTTGGTCCGGCCGCGTCCGAGGTGATAAACGGCTGGTTGATTTCGGTTTCCATGGTTGACGAGAGCTCAATTTTGGCTTTTTCCGCCGCTTCTTTTATTCTCTGGAGCGACAGCGGGTCATTGCTTAAATCAATACCCTGATCTTTTTTAAATTCACCGATAATCCAGTTAATAATTACCTGGTCAAAATCTTCACCGCCTAAATGCGTATCGCCGTTTGTTGATTTTACTTCAACCGTATCTTCGGAAATATCCAGGATAGAAATATCAAAAGTCCCGCCGCCTAAATCATAAACCGCTACCTGCTGTCCTTTTCCGCCTGTGGCGGTTCCGCCTTGGGCGGATTTCTTCATTCCAAAACCGTAAGCTAAGGCCGCGGCAGTCGGCTCGTTGATTATCCGTTTTACGTCAAGACCGGCAATCCGTCCCGCGTCTTTAGTCGCCTGCCTCTGCGAGTCGTCAAAATAAGCCGGCACGGTAATTACCGCTTCGGTGATTTTTTCCCCGAGTTTGGCTTCGGCGTCGGCTTTCATTTTTGATAAAATCATGGCCGAAACTTCCTGCGGCGTGTATTCTTTATCGCCCATGACGACTTTAACTCCGCCGTTTCCCTTAACGATTTTATAGGGCGAGTTTTTTAAGTCCCTTTGCACTTCTTCGTCTTCAAATTTCCGACCGATCAAGCGCTTAACCGCGTAAACCGTGTTAGCCGGATTAATAACCGCCTGGCGCCGCGCTGACTGCCCGACAATCCGTTCGCCGTTTTTAGAAACAGCAACAACCGAAGGCGTTATCCGCGACCCTTCGGCGTTTTCTAAGATTTTCGGCTGACCCCCTTCAATAATGGCCATAGCCGAGTTAGTAGTCCCTAAATCAATTCCTAAGATTTTTGCCATATTTTTTTCTCATAACCCATAACGCGTAACGCGTAACGGAAATGTCTTAATATATTATTGTTAATTTTAGTTGATTTTAGCTTAAATTTATGCTTAAATGCTGAGCATAAGGCTCTTTCATTCTAACTCTCTCAGAGGAAAGGAGGTGATCTTTTTGGTGGAGAAAATAAAGTTTAAGTGGTTTGATATTATCTGGGTGTCACTTTTTTTGTTGGCAGCAGTGGCACTCGGGGCGGGGCTCGCTTCTTTCAGCGACGCTCCGCACTTATTCCGGAACTAGGGGGATAAAGCGAAAGGAGGTGATTAAATGGAAATCCCTGTTCCAAAATGGAAAGTGTTTTTGCTTTACAGCGTGATTTTTGCGCTGGCGCTCTTCCTGTATCTATGAGGAGCGCGCTCCCGGGGTCAACCGAAGACGACCCCGGGATTTTTTTTGGCCTTACTTCAAATTAACCTTAACCTTACTGCTCTTCGCTTCCGGGGCTTTGGGGATGGAAACTTTTAAGACTCCGCCTTCGGCTACGGCCGACGCTTTATCGCCTAAGACATGCATCGGGAGCGGGACTGAGCGGTAAAAACTTCCCCGCTGGATTTCTTTCCGGTAATAATTTTTGTCTTCTACTTCGGACTTTTTTTCGCTCTCGCCTTTTATAGTCAGGATGTCGTTCTCAATGGAAATATCCACCTTTTCCGGATCAATGCCGGCGAGCGGCGCTTCCACGATTACGTTATCCTTGTCTTCATACATATCAATCGCCGGAATAAAACCCGCTCGGGAATTCCGGGTTCTAAGGGCGGGAACGAGATCGGAAAACATCCCCTCCATGTCCTCAAATGGCTCAAAAAATGGCCTCCATTTTGTTAATCCGTTCATATTTTTTGCTTGGCCGACCAATGAATGTTTTTCACATCCAGAGCGCCAGTCAAGTTGAATTAATTTGGTTCTTTGAAAATTTAAACTTTAAACTCATATACAACTACTCTCGCCGGAATTATCACCCGGCCGTTTAAAGTGTATCCGGGCCTTAGCTCCTCGGCCACCATTCCGTCCAGTTTTTTGTCATCAGTCTCTTTATGGCTCATGGCTTCCATAACGGCATGATCGTATTTTTTCCCCGCTGTTTCAATCTCTTTTACTCCTTCCATCTCCAGGACGGATTTAAACTGCCGGGTGACATATTCAATTCCCTTTTCAATGCTGTTATCTTTTTTTTCAACTTTTTCACCCGAACAATTCGCGTGCTTTAAAGCCAGTTTCAGGTTATCGTAAACCGGCAGGATTTCCATTAAAAGATTTTCATTGGCGTAGCGGGCGCACTCGCTTTTTTCCTCAGCCGTTCGTTTCAGTAAATTCTGATAATCAGCCAAAGCGCGCTTGTATTTGTCCTCATAATCGGGCTTAATTTTCCCGGCCGGCTTTTCATTTTCCTCAACCGTCATTCCGTCCTCATTCGCCGCTTCATCTCCGCGCGTCGCTTCATCGCCGTCATTTGCCTCACCGGCATTTTCTTCATCTTTTATTTTTTTGTCATCCATCATAGTTTCTTATTTCAAATTTCTAATTTCTTATTTTCCCGCCAATTTCTCATGCACCAGCCTCATGAGCGCCAGGCCTTTTTCATAATCCATCCGAACGGGCGCGAGCATGACTACGAGTCCGGCCCGGTTTTTTATATTATATCTGAACTGGATGCTTGAACAAAGGTTTGAATACGGATTTAGCGACCCGATAAGCGCTTCCGGCTCAAAAGCGGCCTGGTCAAAAGTCCGGTAAACTATTTCTTCCAGCTGGTCAATGATATAGGAAATGTCGTAAATAAGTTCGCTTCGCGCGAATTCGGGCTGGGTTAGGAGGTTGGATATTCCCGTGTAATAGAGGTTGCGGCGGTCATGAGCCCAGATTATCGCGTTGCCCGAAAGCCGGGCAAGCTCTTTGGCCGCCAGCTTAAAGGCCTCTTCAGTTCCTTTTTTTAAATAACTGTTCAACGCCTTTATTTCATCGTCATGCAATTTTTTTTCTTTCAGTTCAATGAGATAATAGCGGTAAGCTTTTTCCGTCGGAATCCGGCCGGCCGAAGTATGGGGCTGGATAATGTAGCCGTCATTTTCCAGTTCTGCCATTTCATTCCTGGCCGTGGCCGGCGAAATATCCAGCTTATATTTTTCAACGAGAACTCCCGAACCGACCGGCGCGCCGGTTTTTATATGCTCTTTTATGAGCGTGTTTAAAATGTGTTTTTTGCGGTCTTCCATAGCTAAAAACATTATAAACTGTTATTAGCAGTCTTGTCAAGAGAGTGCTAAAAGGAAAGAAAAAAGGGACTGCTTGTTGCGATTGCAGTCCCTTTGCTTTTCTTGGCCGGGGGTAGCCTCCCCGGGGGTTATGCCGCTTGGTAAAAAGCGTCAAACACGCGTTGGCGTGCTCTCAACTCATTGCACATACCAACGCACATCTGACAACGACTGCCATCGCAGTCAAACGATGGCAAATCGTATTGCCACTTCTTAACGCTAGCAGAGGATATCTTTTTGCTCCAAAAATCAAGAAGGTCTTTTTGCCTGCCCCATTCCCAGCAGTGTCCCATCTTGGCGAATAGCAGTTGCAGAATGAAAATTTCTGCTTCAGCTTTATCGACCTCCTCTACTACTGCCAACTCAGCGTGTCTAGTCACTAAATAGCTAAAATCCGTCAAACTATTCCTCCTTCTTCAAAGAACGTTTTCTCTAAACGCAAAAAGACCCTAATTAGGTCTAATTGCGCACCTATATGAAATTGTATTTAATCAACTTTAACTGGTTTTGTCAACCCCCGGCCTGGTTAGACATAATAATTCGGCGCTTCCTTGGTTATTGTTACGTCATGCGGGTGGCTTTCTTTTAAGCCGGCCGGAGTAATTTTTACGGCTTTGGCTTTTTTTTGCAGTTCCGCGATAGTCCGGGCGCCGTTATAACCCATTCCCGAACGGATGCCTCCGGCGAGCTGGTAAATAATTTTTTCCGCTGGTCCGCGGTAAGGCATCCGGCCTTCAATCCCTTCGGGGACTAATTTCTGGTGCTCCATGACTTCAGCCTGGCCGTAGCGGTCTTTTGAGCCTTTGGCCATGGCCGCGACCGATCCCATGCCGCGGTAAATTTTATACATCCGGCCGTTATAGAATTCGGTCGTTCCCGGAGCTTCTTCCGAGCCGGCTAAAAGTCCGCCGATCATGACGGCGTCAGCGCCCAGAGCCAGAGCTTTAACAATGTCGCCGGAATATTTTATGCCGCCGTCGGCGATTATCGGAATTTCCTTTTTACTTCCCCGTCCCGCTACGGCTTCCATGACCGCCGTCGCCTGCGGAACGCCGATGCCGGCGATAATCCGCGTCGTGCAGATTGAACCCGGACCGACCCCGACTTTTATTCCGTCCGCTCCGGCGGAGATAAGCGCTTTGGCGCCTTCGCGGGTCGCGACATTGCCGGCGACAATATCAACGCCTTTAAACATTTTGTCTTTTCGCAATTTTTTTATCGCTTCAATTACTCCCCGGGAATGGCCGTGCGCCGTATCAATGACTAGAACATCCGCTCCGGCGTCGGTCAGCGCTCCGGCGCGCGCGAGCATATCGCTTCCTACGCCGACTCCGGCGCCGACGATCAGCCGTTTACCCGAATCTTTATTGGAGTTGGGAAAATTCTTATTTTTTTCTAAATCTTTCCGGGTAACAATGGCTTTTAACCGGCCTTCCTTATCAACCACGCAGAGGACATAAAGCCGCTTGGTCCAGATGATTTTATTGGCGCCGTCAAGACTGATATTGTCAGCCGCGACCGTAAGATTGGAAAGCGGGATCATTACCTCACGGGCTTTTTTGTCTTTGTCATTCGGCCAAAAATAATCCAGCTCGGTAACAAGGCCTAAAAGTTTTCCCGCGCGATCAGCCACGGGAATTTTCTTATAGCCTTTTTCAAGATAAATATTATGAATGTCATCAACGGTCGCGTCCGGACCGACTGTTGCCGGATCGTTTAAAAAACCACTTTCAAAACGCTTAACCAGCTCAACCTCGCGCGCTTCGTCGCTAACGGACAGATTTTTGTGTATTATCCCGATGCCGCCTTCCAAAGCCAGGGCGATCGCCATCTTGTGCTCGGTTACCGTATCCATTGGCGAAGAAGAAATCGGAATTTTCAATTTTATGTTCCGGGAAAATCGGCTCCCAGTATTAACTTCCGCCGGCAGGACTTCCGAGTACTGCGGCTCCAGTAGAATGTCATCGTATGTTAAACCGTCGCGAATGTTGGCTTGCATAAATTGTTGTTTAAAGATAATATGTTATTATATTACACTATTTTACTAAACATTAGCAAGTGCCAAATATATAAGACTTGCCCGTTTGGATGCAGTTCAACCCCGCACTTTTGCGGGGGAGAAACGGAACGAGTCGTACTCAAGGTACGGCGAGTGAGTATCGCAGGCGCCAATCCCGAGTACTCGGGACGCCGAACGGGCAAGTCTTAACACCTATGAAACACATCGCAATTCTTGATTACGGCTCCCAATATACGCACCTAATTTCCCGGGCCGTGCGCGAACTTGAAGTACTCGCAAAAATTTATCCCCATGACATCCCGGCTGCGGATTTAAAAGAAGCAACCGGGATTATTTTATCCGGCGGGCCGCAGGCGGTTTACGCTGAAAATGCCTTATTGGTTGATACGGAAATTTTTAACCTGGGCAAGCCCATCCTGGGAATTTGCTACGGTCATCAGCTCATGAGCCATATGCTCGGAGGAAAAGTACAAGCGGCTGAATCATTAGAGGGCGGCGAATTCGGGCTGGCAAAAATAAATGTCACCGCTGATTCGCCGATCTTTAAAGGCGTTACAGATAAATCTACTGTTTGGATGAGCCACGGCGATACGGTAGTTAAACTGCCCGAAGGATTCAGAGTAATCGCGAAAACCGGAGATTGCCCGATCGCGGCCATGGCTAATGAAGAAAAAAAGTTTTACGGCTTCCAGTTCCACCCGGAAGTAGTCCATTCAGAAGAGGGTCATAAAATGATCGCCAATTTTGTCTTAAATATTTGCCAGGCGGAAAAAAATTGGAAAATTGACGACCTGGTGGATGATTTATCAAAAAAAATAAAGGTTCAGGTCAAAGATAAAAAAGTATTTATTCTGGTCTCCGGCGGAGTTGATTCGTCCGTCGCGTTTATATTATTAACCAAAGTCCTGGGCGAAAAAAAAGTCAAAGGCTTATACGTTGATACCGGTTTCATGAGAAAGGACGAAACCAAAGAAGTGGTTAAAGGTTTCTCGTCCGCCGGTATGTATAATTTAGAAATTGTTGACGCTTCCGGCACATTTTACCGCCGCCTGGTGAACATTTTTGATCCTGAAGAAAAACGCGGCATAATCGGCGAAACATTTATTGACGTAAAAGATGAAATCGCCGCTAAAATGAATCTGGACGATGGAGAATGGCTTTTAGGGCAAGGGACTATTTATCCAGACACGATTACTTCGGGCGGGACAAAAAACGCCGATAAAATAAAGACTCACCATAACCGGGTGGACCGGGTGAAAAAGATGGTGAAAGCCGGTTTGGTAATTGAGCCATTGGTTGATTTTTACAAAGACGAAGTTAGGAAGTTAGGGGCTTTGCTCGCGGTTCCCGATGACCAGCTTAAGCGGCATCCCTTCCCCGGACCGGGACTGGCAATCCGCTGTTTATGCGCGCGGCAGGGTTTAAGCGATAATGACGTAAAAGAATTAAATGAAAAAGCCGGACAGCTTCTTTCTCTAATCGCGCCGGACATGAATTGCCGGGTCTTGGCCATCAAATCGGTCGGCGTCCAGGGCGATCAGCGGACTTACGCCCATCCGCTCGTTGTATGGACAAAAGAACTGCCGTCAGGACGCGAAGATTGGGATCGGCTGGATGAAATGGCGGCGACCGTCACCAATAAAATCCGGGGGCTCAACCGGGTAATGCTATTACTTAATCCGGAAAAACCAAAGAGCAATGAATTTCATTATCCAACCAAGGATTTATATCTCACTCCTGAAAGAATAGAAATTCTCCGGGAAATGGACAACATAGTCCACAATATTCTCCGCGAAGAAAAAATCTATGATGACATCTGGGAATGTCCGGTCGTCTTAATTCCGGTTCTGGATAAAGCCGGCCGCGAATCCATAGTTATCCGGCCGCTAAATTCCCGCGACGTCATGACCCTCCGTTTTTACCGGATGGAAAAGCGCGTTTTAGAAAAAATCACAAAGGCCATTTTAGATACCAACAAGGTTTCTTATGTCTTTTACGATTTAACCAACAAACCGCCAGCCACGCTGGAATGGGAGTAAAACAATCTGCAATTGTCAATCTACAATCTACAATTTTATAAATTTAATTAATGAGTCAATTTATTGTTAATTGCAGATTGAAGATTGTAGATTGTAGATTACAATGTCTTATGTCCGAAAATTTCTCTAAAATAAAAAAACTCATCTCCAAAACCGACCAGCTAAAAACCGACCCCCACAGCCGACTTCAAGTTAATCGCGCTGATTACAAAACCATTCTCATAAAAAACGCGCCTTATATTTTCACCTGCGACGAAAACGACAAGTTGAAAGTCCGGGAAAACTATTCCATCACGATTAAGGACGGCATTATAGAGCGGGTTGCGCCGACCGATGAATTGCGGGCTGACGAAAAAAAGTTTGACCTGGTTTATGACGCCGGAAAACGCGGCGGCATTGTCATTACTCCTGGCCTTATCAACGCCCACGCCCACCCGCCCATGTATCTTCTTAGAAGTTCCATGTCATTAGACGAAGGCGAGGATTTAAACGAAACCCTTAAAAATCTCTATCTTTGGGAAAAAAAAATGACCCCGGAGGATTTCGCGGTTTCCACGATCGGCGATTTAACCGAGGAGCAAAAAAACGGCATTTCCACGACTTTGAGCCATTACAATTTTTTTCATCCGGCGGATTTCGCGGCCGAAACGGCCGGCCATAACCTTGTGAACGCGATTAGCGTGGCTTCGCACGTTTCTCCGGAAAACCGCCCGGAATTAATTGAAAAATTGGCAGCCGAAACGGCCGGATCCGTTTCGCGGCTGGCCATGAGCGTCCATTACCTTTACCGGGCCGACGCCGGGGCGCTAAAAAAAGTAAAAGAGCTTGTTGAAAAATACGGCCTCCTTTTTACCTGCCACTTTGCCGAAACGCCGAAAGCGGTTAAAGAAACTATAAAAAAACATAAGCTCAATGAAGTCCGGGTTTTAAAAAAATACGGGCTTTTGAATTCTAATACCGTTGTTTCGCACGCAGTGCACCTTGACCTTAAGGAAATAAAAGAGCTGGTTAAAGGCGAAGTCGGCGTCGTTCACCTCCCTACTTCAAACACGATCCATAAATCCGGGACTTTCCCTTTCTGGAAATTTCACGACGCCGGCGGCTATCCGCGAATCGCCTTAGGCACTGACAGCGTTGTTTCCAAAAGCCGGCTGGATCTTTTATCCGAAGCTTTCCAGACGCGGATGACCCATATCTTTGACCGGACCGTTAAGTTCGGATCGCTTTTTAAGATGATGACCATAAACGGCGCGCGGATTTTAAAATACCCGGATCGGGGCAGGATTCTTCCCGGGTTTCGCGCTGATATTGCTTTTTGGAAATTAAAAGACCGCGCTTCCATGCCTTATGACACGGATAAGCCGATTACCATTTTAGGCAACATTATTACCCACCACGGCGGCGCGGTCCGCGACCTGATGATTAACGGCCGTTTCACCGTTAAAGAACGCCGCCACACGCTTATCAATGAAAGCCGGCTCTTAGAACTCCTGCAGGAAAGACATATGGAGATGAGGAAGAGGATGAAAGTTAAAAGTTAAAAGTGCAAAGTAAAAAGTAATCTTTGTTTCTACGCTTTTATCAATAACTTTGAACTTTGCATTTTTAACTTCTTACTGCTTACTATTGTCTATTTTCTTATACTCCTTATAATACCACTCAAAAAACTCTTTCGCGATCGGCACGGCGATTAAATCGCCGCCTTTGCCTTCTTCTATTAAAATCGTAATGACGAGCTCCGGGTTGTCGTAAGGAGCAAAGCCGGTAAACCAGGCATGCGGGTCTTTTTTCGTTGACCACTGGGCCGTTCCGGTTTTTCCGGCAACTTCTACCGGCAAGGCCGACATGCTCCGGGCGCTTCCGGCGGTTACGGTCTGGCGCATGCCTTCGCGGACGATATTAATCGTATCTTTTGAAACCAATTTCGCGTTAATAAGATCACGGACCGGCTCTTCAACGACTTCCCCTTTAAGTTTGTCTGTTCCAGATAATACCTGGCGGATTAGATGCGGCCGGTAGATTTTTCCGTTGTTCGCAAAAGCGGAAGTATAAACCGCGACTTGCAAGGGCGTTACGAGCAAGTCACCCTGTCCGATGGAAAGGTGGTAAGTGTCGCCGATGTACCAACGCTCGTTTTTAGCTTCTTCTTTCCATTCCTTGGACGGCATAAACCCGTCGGCTTCGCCCGCGAGGTCAATTCCGGTCTGCGCGTCTAAACCGAAAATTTTCCCGTATTTAGCGATCCGGTCAACCCCGAGTCCGATAAAATCTTCATACCCGCCGCCGATATAATAGAAAAAAGTATTAACTGATTCGGCAATGGCTTTGCGGACGTTGGTTACGCCGTGCCCTCCGGCTTTCCAGTCGGGGAAAAACCACTCTCCGACCCGGATGCCGCCGTTACTTAAAACCGTTGCGTCCTGATCCACTATTCCTTCTTCCAGCGCGGCGGCGGCAATCACCGGCTTAATAACCGAACCGGAAGGAAACTCACCGGAGATGGAGCGGTTAAAAAGCGGCTTGTTTTCGTCGCTTAAAAGGTCCGCGTATTCATCGCCCGTTATTCCGCGGGCGAAAACATTATCGTCGTAAGCCGGCAAGCTGATCATGGTAAGAATTTCGCCGTTTCGCGGATCCATAATAATTGCCGACGCTTTTTTTAGGTTAGTTCCTTTAAGCCGGTTGGCGATAATTTCTTCCAATTTTTTCTGCATGGCCATATCAACAGCTAAAACCAAATTATTACCGTCAACCCCTTTTTCTTCAGCCAGAATTTTCTTTTCCTTTCCGAGCGCGTCAACTTCAACCTGCTTCTTGCCGTCGCGGCCCCGTAATTCGGATTCCCAAAAATACTCAATCCCGTTTTTCCCGACGTAATCAATAGGCAGATATTCTTCGCCGTATTTTTTCAGTTCCTCGGGGCTGATTTTTCCGGTAAACCCCAGAACGTGCGACATGGAATTGCAATACAAGTTATACTCCCTCCGGGTTTTAGACGACAGCACCACTCCCTTTTCGCCGGAAGAAAGGAGATCCAGGCGGATGGCCGTTTCGTAAGGTATGTTATCGGCGATATAGAGCGGCTGGTAGGCTTCAAACGATTTCCGGTCAACGGAATTAATTATGGAAAGCACGTCTTCTTTTTTAACTTGCATTATTTCCGCCATCTTTCCGGCCAAGGCCTCCCTTTCCTTTTCATCGGCCGATAAATCCGAAGGAATAACGTAAAGCATGAAATTCGCGACGTTTCGGACCAGCGGATTATAGTTCCGGTCGTAAATGACTCCCCGTTTCGCTTCAATCCGGGAAATCCGGACCCGGTTGCCTTCGGCCATGCCGTAATAATAGTCTCCTTTCGCGACCTGGAGCCAGGCGGTCCGGCCGATAAGCAAAGTAAGAGCGAGCGCCAGAGAGATGTTCATGAACCTCAGCCGGCCAAAATCAAAATTCTTCTTCAGCGTCCCTTTGGACTGGTCTTTTCCTATTAAAAAATCATCCGACCATGTCTCTCGGTAATCCGTGTTAAGCCGTTCAAATCTTCCGGTCTGGACGGCAAAAGCGTCCGGCTTATTATGGTTTTGATTTTTAAATTTAAACAGATTCATGCTTGGGATTATAAAGACTTAACTTGATTAATTTGAAACTCGCGCGCCGCCTTTCCCCTGGAAAATATTTTTCCAATACCATCCCCGCGCCCTCAGGCATCGGGGAGTGTCGCCCTTAGGCGGGGTTGGGGTTAGATTCGTGGCGTTTACTCCCGCTCGCGTCATCTGCTATCTTTTCCTTAGAAGAAACACCGGTTTAAACTTATGGCTGATGAAATTTATGGAGTAAAAAACCGCGGCGGCGAGCATCACGTTAAGGATAACGGCGCTGAACGCCGAAGACGCGAATTCCCAGCCGGGAAAATTTACGGTCTGGCCGCTAAAATAGTACGCGGTAAGCGCGGCGATCTTTTCCAGTATTATATAGGCCAGACTGCCCGAAGCGGCCAAGGCGGCAAAAGAGTAAAGCGAGCGGTTGGTAAAAAAACTGACGTAAAGGAAATTGATGGCGAGCAGGGTGAGAAAAAATGAAATAACATGAAGGCCAAAAGGCGAAAAAGAATAAATATCCTCAACAATGCCCGCTCCGAGCGCCAATATGGCGGCATCCTCAAAATCTTTTAAGGCCAGTATAAAAATCAGGGCGATAATAATAACGTTCAGTCCTGGAAGGATTGAGGGCAACCCGCCGACAAAAGCGCTCTGCAGAGTACAGAGGCCGAGGATCAGGAAAAAAAAGTATATTATTTTATTTAGCATAAGTAAAATGCAACTTGAATCATGGATTTAGAATTGCATAATTCATAATTCTTTATTCATAATTCATTTTAGCTTTTTGCATTAGGCCAATAAATAACGTCACGGCAGAAGCACGGATACTATAGTAAGCTCATTTAAATTAACAAGCGGCTCAATCACGGCGGTTTGCCAAAGTTCGTTTGATTCCCGCCGGACTTCGCCGATCTTTCCGATGACAAGGCCTTTCGGTATGCCTTTTTCCAGCCCCGAGGTCGCGACGATGTTTCCGGCCTGCAGGTTCTCGGTCTGCGGAACGTATTCCATTTTTATTGTTAGCCCGAGCTCGCCGCCGGTAACGCCGATGGTTTTGTCCGAATTTCCTACGGCGGCGGCCAGCCGGCACTGGCTGTCAGTCGTCAGGTTAACCAGCGCGATGTGTTCTTCTGCTTCCGCCACCTTGCCGACGATTATTCCCTGGCTGTTGATAACCGCCAGACCCGGCGCGACCCCCTCGCTTGATCCTTTGTTAATCATCACTTCCCCCCCGGCTTCGGCCGGCTCGGCCCGGGAGATGACTGAGGCCATGACGGCCTGGTATTTTGTTTCTTCAAAAAAATTTAAGTACTTTCTCAAGGTCCCATTTTCATCTTCCAGGTTTTTCATTTTGGAGTTATCAACAATGAGCTGGTTCCTTTCTATTTCCATTGCCTTTAAATTTTCCATAAGTTCCTGCTTGTCCATTTGCTCGTCCACCCGGGTTCGGACATTGGTTGAGAGAGAATAAAATCCGCTGAAAAACGGGTTAAAAATATAAGTAATGCCCGATTCAATAGGCCCGGTAAGTTTTAAAGAATGCAAAAAAATAAGCAGCGCGATGACTGCCGTAAATATGATTATCTTATTTTTTGTTATTTTGGATTTGTAAGCCATAAGAAAATTCATTATCACATTTCTCCGGTTCCCGGCGTTACTACCTTTGCCAGGAGCTCCGGGTTGGCGAGAAGGATCCCGGTTCCCCGGACTACGCAGGTTAGAGGGTCGTCGGCCACCCGGACCGGAATTTTTATGGCCTGGGCGACTTCTTTGTCCAGTCCGCGAAGGAGCGCGCCGCCGCCGGTCAGGACAATGCCGTGTTCGTAAATATCAGCTACCAGCTCGGGCGGGGTGGTTTCCAAAGTAATTTTTATATTTTCAATAATCAGGCTTACCGAGCGGCTGATCGCTTCCCGGATCTGCGTGTCGCTTATATCAACCGAACGCGGCAAGCCGTTTATAAGGTCGCGGCCGCGCACCTGCATTTCCATCGGGTCTTTTAGCGGCGTGGCCGAGCCGATCCTGATTTTTATTTCTTCGGCCAGCTGTTCGCCGATTAAAATGTTTGATTCTTCGCGGATGTATTGGATGATGTTATTGTCCATTTCGTTCCCCGCCACCCTTAAGGTCTTCCAGTTTACTACGCCGCCCAGGGAAATTACCGCGATTTCGGTCGTTCCGCCGCCGATATCAACGATCATCGTCGCCGTCGCTTCGGTAACCGGCAGGCGGGCGCCGATGGCCGCGGCCATGGATTCTTCTATTAAATAAACGACCCGGGCGCCGGCGGATTTTGCCGCGTCTTCCACGGCTTTTTTTTCCACTTCAGTGATGTCTAGCGGGATACCGATGACGACTTTGGGACGGGGCATAAGGGAAAAACTCTCCTCATGGACTTTATCAATAAAATATTTAAGCATTTTTTCGGCCACTTCAAAATCGGATATCACTCCGTCCACCAAAGGTTTTATCGCCTGGATATGAGCCGGAGTTTTGCCGACCATTTTTTTCGCCGTATCGCCCACGGCTAAAATTTCGTCCGTCCGCATGTTGACGGCGACGACCGACGGCTCGTTGATGGTAATGCCTTTTTCCGGAGTGTAAACGAGAGTATTGCAGGTCCCTAAATCAATGCCGATGTCTTTACTGAATTTTCCCAAAAATTTGCTTAACATAAATTTGACAACTTTCTGTCGTATATTTTCTATTTTCCGTATATCCAGTTTACCTAAACCCCCCGGTTATGTCAAAAGCCCGATAAATATTGAATCCGCCGGCTTAAATCTCCCGGTAAAACTGCCGGTATTGACAATTTAATAAAAAAACAATACAATGCCATTATTAATTAGTTCTAAATAAAAATATGAATTCCGTAAAAAACAGCCAGCAAATCCAGATTCGGATTGATTCCAAAACTAAGTCTGAAGCGAAAAAAATTCTGGACGAACTGGGTATGGACATGAGTTCTGCCGTTAAGCTATTTTTTCGCCAACTCATAATCGCTAAGAATTTCCCCTGCGAGTTAAGGGATGAAAACGGCTTTACTTTGCGCGAGGCTAAAATGCTTCGCGAATCCATTGCTGAAGGAAAAAAAATCAAAAAGACCTTCAAAAGCGGGGCCGCCTTGATAAAAGACGCGTTAAAAGATTAGAGATATCTTCTTGATATGTATTCGCTAAAATACACCAGCCGCTTTAGAAAAAATTTAAAGCGTTATCAACATGACCTTAAACTGCTTTCAGAGTTGAAAAAAATTTTAGACATACTGACGCGCGGCGAAAAATTGCCGGATAAAAACTGCAGCCACCTATTAAGAGGCGAATTCAAAGACTGTATTGAGTGCCATGTCCGGCCGGACGTACTTCTTATCTATAAAATAGAAAACAAGGAACTCATCATTCTCCTTTTAAGAATCGGCTCCCACTCCGATCTTTTTTAGTTTCTTATAAACCCGCTCAAAGAAAAAACCCCTGCGAAGCATTATGCGGGCGAACGCGTTGCTTGCAGGGGTGTTAAAGTCGTGTTTGCCATCGCCGGCAGACTGGCGACGGACGTTTACGGATTTAGGAATCGGCCTAAAGTCTGCCTCGGCCGAAAAATTTTACACATGATATGGAGAACGCCGGCCCCTATAAAGCCGGCCAGCGCTCTCCCGGGCTCAGACGAGGACTGTTTCCTCGTCTTTACCCTTTCTTCTTTTTTTCTTTTTTGCCTCCTTTTCCCCGGAGGCGGGGGGTTTAGCGAGGGCGGGCTCGCCGGTCTTGGAGCGCAAAAGCTCCAGCAGGTCGGCGAAAGACTTCCCAGAGCCGAGGATGGAACTGAACTGGCTCCGGTAATTACTTACCAGGCCAATCCCCTCGGCCGACAAGTCGTAGATCTTCCAGCTTTCGCCCTCCCCTTTCAGGGAGAATTCCAGTCGGAAGTCCTGGCCCTGGGACCGCACCGTGGCGACTACCCGGGAATAGTCGCCGTCCGCCTTATCATCCATTTTAACAATTTCTCCTCCGCCTTCAAAAAAATGCTGAAGGCGCGAAGAGTAACCATTAAAACAGACGACCCGGAACAAGCGGACGAACTCCGCCCGGTTATCTGCGGGCTGTTCTTTCCACGGCCGCCCAAGACTCCTCCGAGCCGTTTCCCTGACGTCGATATATTTCTCCAACGCCAAAAAAACTGCCTCCCGAACCTGGCTCGGACTCTCCGACCCAGGCTGGTCTTGATAGATGGTCTTGACCTCCTCGAAGGAGGCCATGACCACTTCCCGGGGCCCGAGCTCGGCCCCGAAAGCCTTGAGAGCTAGGAGGGAAACAAAAATCCAAAAAGAGAGTAAAAAAATTATTACCCCTCGCCAAAAAGTTGAACTTTTCACTTTCCACTCCTTCCGGGCTCCCGCCCTGTAAAGAAAAAACTCAAACACAAAAAACAAAAAACACACTATCACTCCATTTCACAACCAGACTCATGATGCGTTAAAATCATGTTCCCAGTAATGAAATTGAAATATTTTTAAAGATCAGCTTTATTTTTTAATATCAAACTGCCCTGCGGATTAGCCCGCAAGGCAGTATATTTATAGCACATTAGTTGATATTTGTCAATCTAATTTTTAAGGCAGAGCTATTGCTTCCCCCATTTTTCCCAAAGTATGAGAAGCGGCGAAGCGACGAAAATGGACGAATATGTTCCGATGAAAATGCCGATAGTTAAAGCCAGGGCGAAAACGCGGATTGACGCTCCGCCGAAAATTAAGACCGCGAGCAGGGTGAGGATAACGGTCATGGACGTATTTATGGAGCGGACTAAGGTCTGGTTCAGGCTCGTGTTAACTGTGCCGGAAAAATCCTCGTCGCTTCTCGGCAGATTTTCCCGCACCCGATCAAAAACCACGATAGTATCATGAATTGAATAGCCGAGGACGGTTAAAACGGCCGCCACGAACGGAGTGTTTATTTCCGTGCCGTAGAATTTTCCGAGGAACGCGAAAACGCCGATAGTAATTATTACGTCGTGCAACATGGCGATGAGCGCCGAAACTCCGTATTTCCATGAGGAAACCGGCCGGGAAACCCGGCGGAACGCGATACTGATGTAAATTACCACCGCGGCCAATACCCAAAATATCGCTAAAACAGCTTTTCTTTTCAGCTCTTCGCCGATTGACGGCCCGACCGCCGTATAGCGGATCTGCGTTACGTCTCCGAGCCTGCCCATTACCTGTTCTTCTTTTTCTTTGGACGAATCCTGGAACCGGAGGATCATGCTTTTTTCCCCGACCGGCTGGACTGTCAGACTCCCTAAATTAAATTCCGCGAGCATTATTTCGGTTTCTTCAACTGTTGGCCGCTCTCTGTTAAAATTCACTTCCAAAAGGCTCCCGCCGGTAAAATCAATGCCGAACTTCAGGCCAAAGGCGATGATTCCGACCAAGGCAACGACAAACAAAAGGCTCGATATTGAAAGCCAGATGTTTTTATGCTGGACGATTTTAAAATTAGTCATAGATAATTTATTTATGCGCTCCTATAAGCCAGTTCTTTTTTTCCAGCCAGGAGGTTGGAATGAGCCTTAAAAAATTCCTGGTTATGATAATCGCGGAAAACATGGAAACTGCCACGCCGATAATCAGGGTTACGGCAAAACCTTTAACTACGCTTGTGGTAAAGAAAATCAGGATCACGCAGGTAATAATAGTAAAGAAATTACTGTCGCGGATAGACGGCCAGGCCCGCATAAAACCTTCTTCCAGCGCCGCGTCCAAAGGTTTTCCCCGGCGGAGCTCTTCGCGGAAACGGGCGAAAATAAGAACGTTCGCGTCAACGGCCATGCCGATGGACATGATAAATCCGGCGAGGCCGGCCAAAGTTAAGGTAACCGGCCAGATTTTAAAGACCGCCATGACGATTAACGAATAAATAAGCAAGGCGAATACCGCCAGAAATCCTGGAAAGCGGTAAAAAAGAATCATAAATATCGCGACCAGTAAAAAGGCGGCGAGGCCGGCGATAAAACTCGCCCGGATTGATTCCTGGCCTAAAGAAGCGCCGACGTTTTCCTGGCTTACGAGTTCAACCGGAACCGGCAGGGCGCCAGCGTTTAATCTTTGGGCGAGGAGTTTAGCTTCGTTAATATTGAATTTTCCCGAAATAACGGCTTTTCCGCCGGTAATTTCCTCGTTAACAGTCGGAACGCTTATCGCGAAACCGTCAAGAAAAATCGCCACCGGACGGCCGACGTTTCTTTTCGTAATAGCGGCGAACATCTGCGACCCTTCGTCGTCAAATTCCAAAGACACCTCTGGCATGTTGTCGTTCGGATCAAACTGGACAACCGCTCTTTTCAGGTTCTTGCCGGTCAGTTCGGTGTTCTGCCACTCGGCATCAGCGCCGGCCGCGGCTTCAGCTTCGGACTTTGTTTTTATTAAAATATTGCGAACATTATATTCAATAACCGGCCGCTCGCCTTCTTTGTAAATAAGGTGATAGCCGAATTCGGTTTCTATCGGAGCGGATATATCGCCGACTTTCAGGCTTTTAGCCGCGTCTTCAAAAGCTTTAACCATCTGCCCGGCGCCAAACCAGCCTAAATCACCGCCGGTTTGAGCCGCGCTGGGTTCAGTTGAGTTTTTCTTAGCCAGTTCCTTAAAATTGTCTTTATTGGCCTGGCCTTTCAGTTCGTTAATCTTTTTCAAAGCATCATCTTTGGACAGTTTGCTTTCGCACCTTGTCGCCCCTTCGTAGCAGATTAAGATATGCGAGGCTTTGGTTTCTTTTTCGGTTTCATTGTTGTTAAACGGATTTTTCTTTTCCCTTTTTCCTTCCAGCTTAAAAATTTCATAGCCGCCGGAAGTTCTTACGAGGTCGTTGGTAAATTTTCCCTGTTCCAGGCTTTTAACCGCGCCGACCACATCGGGCTGGGCTGATTCGGTAATCCATCCCATATCCCCGCCTTTGTCTTTAGTTTCAGTATCTTCGGAATACTCCCTTGCCAGGGCGGAAAAATCGCCGCCCGAAATAACTTTGCCAAGCGCTTCAATTGCCCTGGACTCGGCCGCTTTATTAAAATCTTCAATGGCTTTTTTTTCTTCGGCGCTTAATTCCGGGGTTCCGGTTTTTTCTTCCTTAAATTCCAATATCGGGGTTTCGCCGATCATTTTTATGGCCTCATCCACGTTTTTCACGCCGGCCAGTTCAACAACCACCTCATATTCCCCGGCTCCGGTCCGGTTAGTCTGCACAACAGGTTCGGACACGCCGAAAACATTAATCCGGCGCTCAATAACATCGCGCACCCCGGCTAAAGCGTTCGCCCGTTCAGCCGAAGGGATATTTTCCACGTCGGCTTTATAGACGAGGTGCGTTCCGCCCTGCAGGTCAAGGCCTAAGCGAAACGGGAATTCCTTGACATGCGGCAATTTTACGTAGTTATTAGTTTTTCCCGCCAGCCAATCAGCCCCGCGGTTGTAATAGTTTCCGCCGACAATCAGTCCCGCGCCTAAAGCGATGATGATGATTAAAACAAAAATCCAGCGAACTTTTCCGCGCTCGCCGGGATTTAATAGCGATTCAAGGATATTGGCCATATTGGTTTAGAATTTACGGTTGAACTAAAAAGCAAAAATAAAAACGCAAACACTGCATTTAATGGTATTTTAGGTTAGTTTAAAATAAAAATCAAGAGGGCCGGCCATCGTTAGTTATTATCTTCTTTTCATGTCTTTGATCCGCGTATTCTATGAATTCATAATGAAAACGTGATTTATCTTTTTCAGTTGCTAAATCATGCCTAACTGCCCGATATGCTCCCCAAAAATCGGCTTGGGCGCAAACCGCCGCTTTCTTAAGCGCCGCTATTATATAGTCGCGATTTATGTTCTCTTTATTATCCTCAATCTTACTCAAAGCAATTATCCTTTTTTGAAGGGGTGTCAAGTCTT
>JBAZUL010000015.1:0-28275 GCA_041661405.1 Patescibacteria group bacterium | reverse complement strand
GACAACGGTTTCCACGCCTTTGACGTAAGCGGCCGCGTTAAGAAGATTGGGGACGTTATTTTTTTTCTTTAGCGCCTCTATATCGTCGTAAGTAAGGGTAGTAATTACTATTCCCATGACCGAGGCCGGCGGGCCTTCGTCGTCCGACTTCCCCGGCAGGATGCCGATAAGGTCGCTGCCGATGCCTTTAATCTGCGCGAGGATGAGGCTCTGCGCCCCGGCGCCGACCGCCATAATAATGATTACCGCCGCCACGCCGATTATAATCCCGAGCATGGTCAAAAAGCTTCTTGTCTTATTAGCAAGGAGCGCGCGGAAGGAATTTTTGAAGCTTTGAGTAAAAAAAGTAAGCATTTTTTATTTCAGCATCTCTCCGTCTTTCGCTATCCTTCTCTTTGCCACGAGGTAATCATCAACGATTTTTCCGTCCATGATTTTAATAATCCTTTTAGCATGCTCCGAGGTGTAGGTTTCATGGGTGACCATGACAATAGTATTACCTTCGTTATTAAGATGCTGGAGGATTTCCATGATCTGGGTTCCGGATTTTGAATCTAAGTTGCCGGTCGGCTCGTCGGCGAAAATAATTGAAGGCTCATTAACAAGCGCCCGGGCGATCGCCACTCTTTGCTTTTCACCGCCCGAAATCTGGTTGGTAAAATAAGCGAGCCGGTGTCCGAGGCCAACATTTTTTAATATCGCTCCGGCGCGACTGTCCATGTTGGATTTATCCGCTGAATAGGAGAGCGGCAGTTTTACGTTTTCCAAAACGCTCGTCCGGGGCAGAAGGTTAAAAGCCTGAAAAACAAAACCGATTTTTTCGTTGCGCATTTTCGCCAGCTCATTATCAGTAAGCTTTGTAACGTCAACGCCTTCAAATTCATAAAGTCCCGAAGAGGCGCGATCCAAAAGCCCAAGAATATGCATGAGCGTTGATTTTCCCGACCCGGACGGCCCCATGATGGAAACAAACTCGCCTTTTTCAATTTTAAAACTAACCCCGCGCAGGACGCGGGTTTCAATGTCTTCGTTCTTATAAATTTTCTGTAAATTCTCAACCTTTATCAGCGCGGGCATGACGTTTAATTTCTATTTATTCTCTTTAACAAACGTAACAACCTCATCCCCTTCTTTGACTCCGGAAATGACTTCTACCATGCCTTCGTCGCCTTTTAAGCCGATTTCCACGGGAATTTCTTTCAGCTCGTTGTTTTCAAGGACGCGGACGAACTTGCCAAGACCGTTTTTATCAACAATCGCCCGTTGCGGCATGATAAGGACATCGTCTTTTTTAGCGGCGAAAATATCAATGTTGGCGGTCATGCCGGATTTTACGCCTAAAAGGCTTTCATGAACCATTGCTTCTTGTCCCTCTATAACAGCTTCCTCGCCGTTATTTTCGCCGTTAGGCAAAATGCTCACTTTAACCTTGTAATAAACCACGTCCTGAATTATGGTCGGCGCGGTATCAATAAAATATACCCGACCCATGAATTTATTTTCCGTTCCGAACGCGTCAAAAGTGATTTCGCATTCGTTTCCCAGGCTGATTTTTGAAACGTCAATTTCTGAAATATCAACCCGCGCGTTAAAATTGTTTTCGCCAAGAATGGAAATAGCCGGAGAATTGGCCGTAACGGTTTCGCCGATGTCAAAATTAATCCGGGTTACGGTTCCGGCGATGGGCGCTTTGATAATGCTGTCTTCAATCTGTTTCCTTATTGACTCCAGTCCGGCTTCGGCCTGATTAAGGTTCGCTTCAGCCGCCCGGATATCAAAATCATTTGATCCGGAAAGGATTTTATCAAGGCTCGCTTTGGCGGAATCAAGCGATTTTTCCGCCGCGCTTACCTTTGATTCTCCCGCCGTTATTTGCTGTTCTCCCGTAAGTTTCGCGCTAAGCGAGCTGTTTTTCGCCGACTGGAGAGCGTTGTCAAAACTCGCCTGGGAAAGGTTCAGGCTTTCTTCGGCTTCCCGGATTTTAAGGTCGTAATTAGATATTGCCGTGTCCAAAGTTTGTTCCGCCGAATCAAGGCTTTGGATATCCGCGCTGATTATTCCGATTTGGGCGGAGATGGAAGTTTTGTAAGCGTCTAACTCGGCCTGAGTAAAAGACGAAGAAGTGAGACTCTTCTCCAACCCTTGAAAGCAGTTTTCCAGAGCGTAAAGAACGGAGTTAAGCAGATCCTGGCCGTCAGCCGCTGCCTCTTTTACCTTATCATCAGACCGGTCAGTCCGGGCCGCGGCAATTGACGCTTCAACTCCGGGAATTTTTCCGGAAGCGCTCGCGTAGCCGTTTTTCGTGTTGGTCAGGAATTGCGGATCCCTGACGCTAAATAAGGTATCAGCGTCATCATCTTCCAAAATCGCGTTCACTTTATCTAAAGCCGTCCGACTGTCAAGAATTACTTCATCCGTTGTTGCAAGGGCGTTGGTTTTTGCCGTTTCCAGAGCGGCAAGATAGGTCGTTTGCGCGGTTTTCAGAGCCGCGGAAGCCTGGGTTATCGCCTGCTCATAAGTAGTTATATTATCCGGCGTTCCGCTTTCAAGGTCGCTCAAGTTCTTCTCGGCCTGCCGCTCGTTTTCGGCGGCCGTGTTTTTCGTTTTAACCAGCTCGGCTTCCGCCGCGGTAAGAGCCGCTTCGGCCTGCGCGACATTCGCCCGGGCGACTTTAATTTCCTCGCCGGTTGAACCGCTTAAAAGTTTTTGCAGATTAGCGCTCGCCGCCATGACTCCGGCTCCGGCTTCTTTTTCTTTTATCGTTAAGCCGCCGTAATCCAGTTCGGCAATCGCCTCGCCGGCCGCTACTTTTTCCCCTTCTTTAAAATAGATCTTTTCCAGCCGGCCGGACAGGGGAAAAGCGAGGCTAAGGTCGTCGTTTGATTCAACGATCCCGGTTTCCGAAACCGTCTGCTTTATCGTCCCTTTTTCAACTTTGGCCAGAGTATATTCAGGCGGCTTTTCTTTATTAAAAAACATGAACCAGCCCGCGATTAAAACCGCGGGAACGATAATTAACAGCCATTTTTTACTAAGTAAAATTTTATAGAATCTCCGCATAAAATTATATTTCCTAGCGAGCCCACATGCTTGCATGATGGGCGAGCGACGGAAATACACACCTGTCACGCTCCGTGACAGCGTTTATTTTTTCTCCAGATTAGAAATTATTTTTACCACCTTTTCAACAAATTCGTCAACATTCAATTCGTTTTTTATCAGGTAATGGCTGATTCCGAGCTTAAGCCCTTTTTCCCGGCTTTCTTTATCGCCCAAATCGGTAAAAGCGAAAACCGGCAGTCCGGGTAATCCGCCGGGAGCTTTAAGCGCTGATAATATCTTAAACCCGTCGGCTTTAGGAAGAATTAAATCCAGTATAAGATAGTCCGGGCGGGCGGCGATTATTTTTCCGGCGATTCCCGGCTCAGATTCATTTCCCGAATTTATCGCGACCTCAAAACCGGCCACGGAAAATTTAGCCTGCAGACCGTATAATATATTAGCATTATCCTCAACGATGAATAATTTTTTGCGCATATTATAGATGAATTAATTGACAAATCAGGCTTTTTCATTTCAGCCCGCAACCAGGCGATTAACTTCCGCCTGCTTCTTACCTGATTATCGCATAAAACCGGCTTAATGAAAAGAGGTTTTAGGCGATTTTTCTTACTTCTGGCAGACCTCGCAAAAGAACGCGCTTCTCTGTTTATGCTTTTCCCGCACTACAATTCCCCGGCAGTTTTTCCTTTGGCAGGCCGAGCCTTCCCGGTTATAAACTTTCAGGACTTTCTGAAATCCTCCGGGCGCTCCGTCTGTATCGCGGTAGTCTGAGTCCGAGGTCCCGCGCAATTTTACGGCTTTTTTTAAAACCATTTTGATTGAGCGATAAATTTCTTTTATTTCTTTTTCATCCAGTTCCCTGGCTTGCCGCTTTGGCATAACACCGGCCTCAAATAATATTTCCGAAACGTAAATATTACCAATACCGGCGATAAGGCTTTGTTCCATCAATATATCCCTCGTTGCCCATTTTTCTTTTTTCAAGAGAATTTCCTTAAATTTTTTCAGGGTAAATTTATCCGACAAAGGCTCAATCCCGAGCCTGCCCAAATCCGAATCCATTTCTATCTCATCCGCTTTTAACAATCTTATTTTCGCGAACTTCCGCAAATCGGAAAATTCCATCTCAATTTTCTTTCCGCCTTTTTTCAAAAACCAGATGTGATGAATATACTGATTCACTCTTTCATTAAAATAACTTTTAACTTTTCCGCCCGAGGCGGATAACTTTTCACTTTTAACTAATAAATGTCCGGTCATCTTCAAATGGACGTGCATGACGACTTTGCCGGACAAATAAAAAAGCAGGTTTTTACCCCGCCGTTTTACTTCAAGGATTTTTTTTCCGCTGATTGCCTTTTTAAATTCCGCCAAATCCGTTTTCACCGCCTTAGCCCAATCCGTCCAAAAATCCAAAATTACCGCGTCTTTTACCTTGCGGTTCAGATCACCAGCGATAGTTTCAACTTCCGGAAGTTCAGGCATAGAAAGAATAAATTGTGGGCCGGGGTGGACTCGAACCACCGAAGGCCGAAGCCAGCAGATTTACAGTCTGCCCCAGTTGACCGCTTTGGTACCGACCCATGTAAATTGACAATTTTCAATTTCCGATTGCCAATTGTTTATTCTTTGAATAAACAAAATTAACGCCATTAAGCGTTTATCGCGTATTCTTCTATTATTAATATCATGTTTTGAAAAAATTTTCAAGGACTTGAGCTAAAACAAAGCGCCCCGCCTGATTAAGGCAAAGCGCTTTTAAACGGCTTAACTTTTATTTTCTCTAACCATTTTCTCCAGCGGCGCCATCATCAGCCTTTCCATCTTCGGCTTTCTTTTTTGGCAGAACGCTCCAGTCAATGTCCAAAGATTTAACTTCTTCACCGCCATCTTCCCATGGCATCTCATCCTCTTCCTCGCCGGTCAATTCAGCTTCCAATCCGTCATATTCAGCCGCCAAAGATTCCAGTTCCTGGATTTTATCAAGTATTAAATCGGCGTCCAGCGGTTTCTTTTTTAATAGAGCGATAATTTCTTTGCCAAGATTATTAATTTCATTCAGCGCCACGTCCAGCTCCCTGGTATTTATTTTCTTCTTCTTTAACTGCCGGATAACTTTTTGGGCGTCGGTAATTTGCCTTTTAAATTCGCTCTGAAACCGTCCGAGGTTGGACATGGTCATAATTATTTCAAAATTTTGCCAGGCATCGGGCATTTGTCCGAAAAATTCGCTTTCAAGCATGTCAAAGGCGTCTTCGGCCTGTCCGGCTTTCATCAAGGCTACTGCTTCGTCTTTGGCTGTTTTTAGATTGGCGACCGCTTCCTTAGCCAGATTATATTCGTCCCACAAGTCAATTCCCTGCTTCTTAAGTTTGCCTATGAGCCCTAAACGGTTTTTCACTTCCTTATTAATGCGGTTAAATTCCCGCTCCACATTCTTTAAAGTCTCCTGCCAGCGGAAAAGATTTTCCAAAGTCTCCCGATTTTCCTCAAGGGTCATCATCAAATCCCTTAAATCCTCCACCCCGGCCGCTTCCATTTCTTCGTACGTCTTTGCGTTTTTTATAGCCTCAAGTATAACTTTGGCCTCTTTAATAGCTTTAGTTATCTCCGCGGGTACGGTTATTTTTTTCTTGGCGAGCTTAGCGATCTGGGCTTCAAACATCTTTATTCCCCGCTCCATGTCTTTTATTCCCTTTTTAATATCATCTGTCCGCCTTTCATCTTCCACTGCTTCCATCCTGTCGCCCTCCAGCGACTCAACCTCTTCCTGTAATTCTCCCATGTCCATATTTTCCAGTTCTTCCGTTGATTCGGTTTTTTTAATTTTTTCTATTTTTTCTTTTACCTTGCTTATTTTTTCCTTGTCTTCAGAACTAAGGCCTTTTTTTCCCGCGTTTCTTTTAAGCATGGACTCCACCCGCTTAATATTCATCTCAAGATTCTTTACGCCTCTTTTATAGTCTCTTAACCTCCGCTCCTGGTCTTTTTTATATTGCTCATCATTCTGCCCGCCAGGTTGTCCGTTTTGTCCCTGATTATTATTGCTATAACTTTCGCAGGCTCCCGGCTTTTCCACGCCGTCTATCCGGCAGGTCGACCCGGGCTGTTCCGGGTTTGACTGAAAGGGTTTAGGTTCATTTAACGGTAAATTGGCGTTTCCCGAATCAGCTGGCTGATCCTGAGGTTCAGAACTCGCGTCGGTCTGGGGCGCCGATTCTCCGTTCGCGGGCTGACCGGAATTTTCATCCAGCTGCGCGAGCTTAGTTCCGAGGACTTTCTGCCTGGAATTAAGATCTTTTAACTCTTTTGGCATTTCAAGATGAAACGCCGCCGCCGGAAAACCCGCGCCGACAATTCCAAAAATCGCGAACGCGCCAACGAGCATTTTGATTCGCTTCATAGTTTTTGAGTCCTTAAAAATTAACCTTAAAATTATTATAGCATTTTATCAATGATTCGTCATCCTGCCCGTAAGACAAGTTAACTAAATACCAAAACAAAGCGTCCCGCTTGATTCAGGCGAGACGCTTTTAAACGGCTTAATTATTGTTTTAACCATTTCCAACCGGACGGAATTAATTATTGTCATTAAAGTCAAAATCCCGATCCAGTTCGTTTCTTACTTCAAGCCGTCCGTCATTATCTACCTTGACCCTGAATTCCTTTTTTACGTCAAAATCGTTAAAAAGGCCGTCATTATCTTTTTTCACTTCAAAGCGGAGTTCATCGTCTTTAACCCTGACGCGGACTTCTTTGTCCATGTCATTGGCAAAACGGAAATCATTGCCGAGCGAACTCAACAGTCCGTGAGTCCTTAAAAACTCTCTTAGCGTAACGCCGTCAACCATCATTCCCCCGTGGCTGGCGAGAATTTTAGCGGCCAGCGCTCCATTGCCTAAAATGCCGTGATGAAGTAAGCCTCCGTCATTATCGCGGTCAATTCTTATCCGGACTTCATCATCATCTTCGCCATTGCCGCCTCTGCCCGAGCCCGAAGAAGCCAAAGCTACGCTCGGTACCATGACAGCCGCCATAGCCGCTCCAAACATTAATTTTTTAGTAAAAGTCATATATTTTATTTGGCGCTTGAAGATTGATTCATGATCAACGTCCAAGCTTGTTAATGTTTATTAGGTAAAATACAATTTACGCATTTTACCTAAAATATCTGACGAGCCGTTAAGCTTTATTTTACAGATTAATTTAAAGCTATAACATACGAGCCGCCGAACATGGTAATAAAAAAAGTCCAAAAGCGTCTCCTTTTAAGTTAATAGTTAGCCTGCCAAGCGCTAACCTGAATGTTATTTTAGCGTTGAATTTAGCTTGACCGGAGGGCTATTATAGTAAATAATAACTATTTTTCCTGATTTTGCCGGCGGAATATGACGCGATAAAATATTGCGGGCTAATTATATTTCGTCGGCCGGAAGGAAATTAAGATAAAAATTATGAGAAAAAACATTAAGAAAAAATTCGCGGCCAAAAAGCGCTACTTCGCGCTGAAATCCGCGACCGCCCTGATGACGGCGGCAATGGTCGTGGCTCCGATGGGAGCGGCTTTGGCCGACAGTCCGGACGAAAACTCTTCGGACGCGAACGGGCGGAGAAACGGCCAGAGCAGCGTTCAAACAGACAGCCGGACGGATAGCCGGATGAACGCGGACGATAACGGCATGAGCGGCCGCCCTGATTTCAACCGGGATAAGCCGGGTGATCGGGATAACCGGCGCTTTGATTTAAGCCAGAGGGACAACCGCGACCGCTTGATGAAAAATCCTGATCTTTTCAGGAATAACTTTGATCATCTGCGCCGGAATCCTTCCATCGTAAAAGATAATGAGAATTTCTTCCGCGACTTCATAAGAAATAACCGGAGATTCGTTGAAACCAATCCGGATTTCCTCAATATCATCCTTGATGACGATTTTGATTTAGTCGTCCGGGATCCTGATTTGGTAAATAGTTTCCCCGAACTTTTCTTCGGCAACGAGCGGTTTAACGCGAGAATCATCCATTTCCTTAACTCTCATCCGCGGTTCTTCGTTAACCGCCCGAACTTCTTCGTTAACCACCCAAGACTCTTTGACATGATCGCTTCACGCCCCGGACTAATAAGACGGCTTAGCCGCTACGCCGGATTCCGCCGGGCTTTCGTAAGGGCCTTCTTCGGAACGCACCATGACTGGCAAGGCTGGCGCGACCGGTCAATGAACTGGGGGAATGAGGAAAGAGACGATGGCTAACCGGATTGATTCAGGCGAAAGACGGATAAAACCAAAACAAATAAAAGAAAGTAGAGACGCATTCCAATGTGTCTCTACTTTTTTTATAAGACCATATTTCGCCAGCTGTTTCGCTAGCCGTTGACAAAATCTAAAAAAACAAGCAAAATAGGGTCTAACGGTGGAAATTTTGATGATCTTTTTAACACAAACGCTCAACGAACAAGGAGAAAAAGAGTGGAAGAGAAAAAGATTATTTCTTTCGGCAGAGGGGTTCCGGCGACTGAGGCTCTTATTTCAGTTCAAACGGAAATCACAAACGCGCTAAAAGTAGTGATGAACAATTACGGGACGGGTCTGCTCCAATATAAGACCAGCGGTCTGACCGATTTCAACGGATTCATACCTCTGAAAAAAGTAATAGCCGAGCGCTTTCCCGTTTCGGGCGATCCGAACAAACGTGTCCTCATCACCAACGGCGGAATGGAAACGATTTCTCTGCTTCTCAATTCAGCGAAAAAACGGGGCATCGTCATATCCGAGGAGAGGACATACGACCGTTTTATCACGGCCGCAGAAATTTGCGGCCATCGGGTTGTAGGAGTTCGGCTGGTTCGGGACGGGATTGATCTTGAGGCTCTGGAAGAAACAATGGCTCAAAATTCCCCCCTATTTTTCTACCAAATCCCATTTCATCAGAACCCCTGCGGACTTTCAGCTTCGCCGGACAACATTCGGGAAGCGGCAAGACTCTGCCGCAAGTACCACGTCATTCATATTCTTGACGTGGCGTATTTGGAACTCCGGTACGACGGAAATCAAAACTTCGCAATACCACTGGACGAAGATGATTTCCAAAATACCTGTTCGGCCGGGTCTTTCACAAAGACAATTTCACCAGGATTAAAGTGCGGTTTCGGCATCCTGCCGGAAGGTGTAATGGATCTGGTGACGCCGACTGTCGCAAATACCAGGCTTAACCCGAATTATGTCGGCCAAGCCGCAATCTACCACCTCATAGAGTCGGGTTTTTACGACCAGCACCTAGCGTACCTATGTGTACTCTACGCACCGCGCATGGCGGCTCTGAAACTCGCGCTGAAACGACAACTCCCGGAACTTGACATCTGGCCACTTACCGGAGGTTTTTTCACTTTGCTCCGGTTCCATGGAATTAAAGTAGAGAAACTGGAAAGCTTTGATCCCATGGGACAAAAAAAGGCTCAACTGCGGGCTGAAGCCCTAGTCAACGCCGCCGAAAAAAGAGGGGTTACGATAGAGTGGGCTATCGGATGTAAGCCCTCAAACTTTCGGTACTCATCTCTCAATACTGACGTTGAGGTACGTATCACTTTTCCGGCGCTTTCGCCGAGAGAAATCACCGAAGGCATAAAAGGACTGGCCGAGGCCTACTACGAGGTCAGCGACCAATAACATCGGCACCCCCCCTGCCCCGACGCGACCGTCGCGTCTCCGGGCACTCGTTCTCTTTTTTTATCCATTTTCAGCCAACAAACCAAAAGGCGGGCATCTATTCTCAACTCGGAGAAAGATGACCCGCCTGTTTTTTTTGGAAAACACATTTTTCTCCCGCATGCCTTTGGCTACGGGATGCCTCGTTCGCACGCTCGGCACTTATGCCGTAATAATTTGACAAATCCGGCGTCTTTGATATACTAAACGAACTGATTAGTTTGATACTTAGTTAAGTAAGCGTTTCAAAAATATAACAATAAAACTATGACAAAATTAATTGACGCTCTTTACGTGCGCACCCGATTAGGAGAAGTTATGAAGGAAGTGGAAAAAGACAGCACCCGTTTTCTTGTCAGCCGCCGGGGCAAGCCCAAAGTGGTAATTATAAGCGTTGAAGATTATCTGAAAAACATCATAAAACAGCCAAAACTGCTTGCGAAAGTCCAGCTTTCAGCCGGAAAAGCCAATCAGACCGGAATCAGTGATTCGGAGATTGAAGCTGAAATATCCGCCTACCGCAAAGATAAAAACAAAGGCGCGAAAAAACGCACTAGCAAATTATGTTAAAAGTGGTTTTGGATACCAATATCATTGTTTCGGCCATGCACCGCAATGAAGGCAGTCCCGCCCTGATTGTTTCTTCTGTCTTAAACGGTAAATTAAAACTTTGCCTGTCCGATGAAATTTTCTCCGAATACGCGGGCGTCCTTAACCGCCCCCGTTTCCGCTATCTTGATCGCCCGGCTGTTAAAAAAGTTTTAGCGCAACTGAATAAAAAATCTTTGCGAGTTTGTCCGAAAGAAACAATTGACATAATCAAAGATGATCCGGAAGATAACAAATTCCTTGAGTGCGCGACCGAAGCCCGAGCCGATTTCCTTATTACCGGAAATAAAAAACACTTCCCTTTTAGCAAATTCGGTAAAACCGCGGTTATGAGCCCCGGTGAGTTCGCGCTCGTTCTCGCAAAATTATTAATGAGATAATATCTAACCAATTACTTATTTTGAAACAAACCTCGGAAGAGGGTTTTTTTGTTTTAAGGACTTTTTATACTCGGAAATAATCCTGTAATGGTCAAAAGTGAATTCTTCAGCCGGCGGCAGGCCGTCCAATTTTCGCCATAAAACCTCGGACACCTCATGATCCGGCTCGCCGGTTTTTTCCCCGGCTTCCAGTAAAAACACAAAAGAGATGTTTTGCCGGCCGGCCTCGTTTCGTTCGGGCGCGTCAACGATAAAAAGCAGTTTCGCCATTTTTACTTCATAGCCGGTTTCTTCCATAACTTCCCTTTTTACCGCTTCTTCCACGCTTTCATCATGCTCAATAAAACCGCCAGGCAGGCAATATTTCCCTGCCTGAAACATTTCCGCTGAGCGTTTGACAATTAAAATCTCATTCCCGCGCGCGACAATCGCGTCAACGGCCGCGTGCCTCGCGTTATTTACTTCCCGTCCGTTTTCAAATTTGCAGGTAATCATAAATTTACCAGCCTCCACCCCCTCCGCCCCCTCCGCCGCCGCCGGCTCCTCCCGCGCCTCCTCCGCCGGAAGGCGAAGACGTGCTGGCGGCTATGGCCGAGGACAGACTAGTTATGGAACTCTCAAAACTCCGAGCGTCAAAAGCGCCAACGTGTCCGGCGTACCAGGCCGGAGCGTAAGCGTTAAAATATTTTTCCCCATAAATCTCTTTCATTTTTTTAATCCAGATTCCGGTAATGCCGAAGACTATGGCGTAAGGGAGAAATTTCTCAAAAATATTTTCCTTTTCATAAAACGCGGCTCTATGCTTATCCACTGTTTCCATGAATAATTTAAAGCCTTTTATTTTCCAGTTTAATTCGGCTCCGGCCGGTGTTCGCTTAGGCATGATTATGGCAAAAATAATCATTATAATTCCCGAAAGGAAAAAACCGGCCGCTAAATAAAATAACTGAAGAATTCCGAGTAATACCGCGCCGGGGATAAATAAAACACCCAAAACAATAAATAAAATCTGAAAACGCAAGCCCTCGGCCATGATCAGTCCCTTATCGGTTAAAAGTTTTTTTGATTCGCGTTTTATTCCGGCCAGGCTTTTATAGAATTCATTTTTCAGGTCTGACAATTGGACGCTATCGCCATCTTTAAACACATTTTCCAAAATTTCTTTTTGCGGCGCGGTAAGGCCGGCCTCAATCCGGGCATCGGGTTTTTTTGTTAATTCATAATCTTTGGAGCTGAACATCAAAACTTTCTTTTCAATTTCTTTAATCGTCAGAAGTCCTTTGGCCGCGAGATTAATTATTTCCGCGGTTATGAGCTTATTGGAAAAACTTCCGTTAGTCATAAGCAATCCAGTTTCCGAAGGCGTAAGGTTATCCGGAATTTCATATTCAGCGATAATTGTCTTATCCACCCGCGGGTCTTTGCCGTATTTTTTCCAAAGCCAAAAGCAAATGAAAAATACAACGAGCGGAATGAAAATCCAAAGATAAGCGCCCCAGCGTTCAAAAAACCCCGGCTCGTACGGCGTAAAAATCCCTTTAGAAAAAATAACCGAAGCGGTTACGCCTTCTCCGATTTTTAGCGTTCCGGTTGAATTAAATTCCAGCGTTTGAGGCGCGCTCCAGCGGTAAGCGACCAGGCTTTTTTCTTTACTCCCGAGCGCTCCGGCGTAATAGTCCACCTTTGTTTCGGCTTCGGACACATTGGCCGGAAAAATAATGTCCGCCCGAAAATTATCTATTTCCAGATCCCAAAAATTGCCGCTTAAATTCCAGTACAGTTCGTCAAAATCGTCATTAAACCGAATAGTATTTTTTACCCGGTAATGGATCCGGTAATGATTCGCGCCGTTTACTTCAATATCGGCGTCGCCGATTTTCCAGGTTATGGTTTTTTCAAATACGTTTCTCGTTTCCTTGTATTTTAACGGCCGGCCGTCAAAATCAGTAATGCTTAATAGCTCCACCGGCGTATTGATTGTTTTTCCATTATCCAGCTTTATCCGCTCCGGCAGAATCCGGAAAACCCCGTGCTTGCCAGCGGCATTTCCGCAATCGGCAATAATATCTTCGGTAATGTCCAGACTGGAATCCTTATTAACAACAATTTTCGCCTGAAAATCTTTTATGTACCAATAATCAACGCTTTCCCGGGCTTGCGCCGAAAAAGGCAAAAAAAGGAAAGCCGCGATAAAAAACGCGAACAATCCGGACAGAAGCTTGTTTTTTAAGAATATTTTTACAAACCGCATATTAGCTATCGCCAAATTCTTCCTCAAGATTTTCCATCATTTTCTCATCCAACTTTCGGTAAAAATCAGCCATTTCCTCATGTTTCCTTATATCTGATTCAATACCTCTCCTTTCTTCCGGATCACGGCGCTTCTTTAACAATCCTTTTAACTTTGCTATTTCATTATCCGCGGCTTGCATCTCCTCATTCATTAATGCCCCAAGGTGATTAATTGATGTTTTGCCATTTGGAAAAATTTCACTAATCGCTTCAGCTGTCATTCTCTTTTCGTCATCCGCAGACAAATCATCGCCCGGATTGATTTCTTCTCCGCCTCTTAATCGTTCCATATTTTTATTATTAATCATAACTTCCACCTAATCTTAACACCAAACACCTCCGGATTCAATATTCATATTTTACCCCAAACCGCGCCTAAAAATACTTAATCCAAAATTAATTTTTAAGCTGTAGCATTGAACCATAATTTACTCTTAAATTAAAAAACCTATGAAGAACAAAAACATGGTAATCTCGATCATTATCGCGATTATCGTTATCGCCGGCCTTATCTGGCTCGCCATACGCGGCGCCAACGCTCCGGAAAACAACGGAACGGATAACCCGGCCGCCGGAGTCGGCGCCATGAAATTCGTCCAAAACGAAAAACTCGGCAAGATCCTCACCGATGGCAAAGGCATGACTCTCTATTACTTTTCCAAGGACATCCTCGGAAAGTCCAACTGCTTTGGCGGTTGCGTAACCGCCTGGCCGCTTTATGATCCGGCCGAATTCGCGGCTCCGGCCGGAACGATTGCCGCGGATTTCACGAATATTGACCGCGGCGACGGAACGAGCCAGCTCGCCTACAAAGGCTGGCCGCTTTACTATTATTTCCAGGATAAAAATCCGGGCGACACTTTAGGCGAAAACGTCGGAGAAGTCTGGTTCGTTATTCCTGATCCTTTTTACAGAGTCATGATCGTTAATAAAGAAAACGAGGGCAATTACCTTTCCGACGAAAAAGACATGGCTCTCTATTACTTTGCTAACGACACGGTCGGCACCGCCACCAGTTCCGCGGTTTCTAACTGCGTGGGGCAATGCCTTGTCAACTGGCCGCCGTTTTACGCCGAACTGGAAACGCTTGTCGTCCCGTCAACCATGAAAAAAAGCGACTTTACCAAACTGAAAACTCCGGACAACCGGGACATACTCGCCTACAAAGGCCGCCCGCTTTACTATTACATTAACGACAAAAATCCCGGCGATACATTAGGCCAGAATGTCGGCGAAGTCTGGTTCCTTGTTAAGCCGTAAGAAGCACCGGCGGCGCCGGACTGTTTTACTGCTTCGCGGCGGAATAAGATTATAAAACAACAAAGTATGCCCGCATAAAAACAAATAAAAAACATCCCGTCTGAAAACGGGATGTTTTTTATCTAAACAATTTGAGCCGTTGCGCCCCGCAAACTGCGGGGCGGACCTTCCCGCCTTTGCCAAGGCGGGATGCTCTACCATCTGAATATTTCTTTGAGCCGTTGCGCGGATTTGCACCGCGGACCTACTCCTTACCATGGAGTTGCTCTACTGGCTGAGCTACAACGGCGATATTCGGAAATAGAAAACAGATAACAGACAACGGGATTTAACTGGCTATTTACTATTGTCTATTATCTGTTTTCTAAATTACATCTCCCCGATCCTTTCTTTAAATTCCTTAAGCTTCTGGTTTTCGGGGTTGGCTTTTTTCAGGCTTCCGTAAGCGTCCAAGGCGGCGATTTTATCTTTTCCCATTATACTTATCTCTATCATTGTGTCAAGGTATTTCGGATTGGCGGGCTCAATTTTTAAAGCCTCTTTCAGGCTCTTCGCGGCCTCGGGATAATTCTCTTTTTCGCTCTGAATCCGGGACAATTCAAAATGGATCTGGCCGCGCTCAAGGCTTAAGTTTTTAAGCTGTTCTTCGGAATTTTCGTCCCGGCTGTTTACGATCCCGGCTTCATCGTCCTCAATGAGCTTTAAGATGTGGAGGTACGACTGCCGCGCCTCTTCATACTGCTTTTTCAGCGCGTAAAGGCCGCCGAGCTTTTTAAAGGCTTTTAAGTTCCGGCTCTGGAGGGAAATGATTTCAATCAATTTCTTTTCCGCCTCTTCATAAGATTCGGACTTTATGGCCGCGTCGGCTTCATTTAATAGTTCCTGGACCGAACGAGTGTTTTTTTCTCCGCCGCCGCTTTTTGTTAAGGCTTTGTCTTCCCGATATTTTTCTTTAAGGCGCGTAAGGCGCGCGAGAAAAAATGAAAAAAACCCGCTCAATTTTTGGCCGGCGAAAGAAAAAGCCTTGGATATCTTCGCGCCCCAGTAGGTAAGATTCCTTTTTAAGCGGTTGCCGATTATCCGCTCTTTAAAGCGGCTTTCCTTTTCAGCCGGAATGCTCTCTATATCAAGATTGGCGAGCGCCGAAAATTTCCGGACGACGATTCCGGTCATGACCGCGAGGCTTAAAAGAATCAGGATGAGGGGGATGATGTTGTACATAATTCAATTAACAATTACCTGCCTGCCGGCAGGCAGGCGAATTAACAATTACGAATTTACCGATTTATTATAATTCATAATTCGTAATTGATAATTGAAAATTTCTTTGACTACACGCGCTTTTTATACTACCATAATATCATACTCTTTTAATAGCACAAGGGGCAAATAAATCTTATGACTATCGGGCAAATTATCGCTAAAGTAAAAGAAAACAACGAAAATGCCGATACCGCCATATTGGAACTGGCTTTTGATTTTGCCGACAAAGCTCACCTAAACCAAAAAAGGAAAAACGGCGAACGCTATATTGAACACAGCCTCCATACCGCCTTTATTCTCGCGCAGATGCGGGCCGACATAAATACCATCGCCGCCGGACTTTTGCATGACGTTCCCGAAGATACCGAATATACCCTGAAAGACATTGAAAAAGATTTTGGCAAAGAAATCGCCATGCTCGTTGAAGGGATTACCAAACTGTCAAAGATTAAGTACCGCGGCGTGGAACGCTACCTGGAAAGTTTAAGAAAAATGTTTATCGCCATGGCCAACGATCTCCGGGTGATATTGATAAAATTCGCCGACCGCCTGCATAACCTCCGGACTTTGGAAGCCCTGCCGAAAGAAAAACAGGAGCGCATCGCCCGGGAAACCATGGAAATCTACGCCCCGATCGCCGGCCTCCTCGGGATCTGGCGCTTAAAATGGCAGATGGAAGACATCTGCTTTAAATTTTTATATCCGGAGGAATACAAAAAACTGGAATACATTTATGAAGTGGAAAAAAAAGTTGAAAGAAACCAGTATATCCAAAAAATAAAAAACCTCCTTGGCAAAGAACTTATCGCGGTCGGAATAGAACCGCTCATAGAAGGCCGGTTTAAGCATCTTTTCAGCATTTACAAAAAAATGCAGATTAAAGACCGGAAATTCAATGAAATTACCGACGTGTTCGCATTGCGGGTAATCGTTAATACGGTTGAAGACTGCTACAAAACTCTCGGAGTTATCCATTCGCTTTGGAAACCGAAAAAGGACCGTTTTAAAGACTATATCGCCCTGCCCAAACCGAACGGCTACCAAAGCCTCCATACAACCGTTTTTGGGCCGGGCGGCAAACTTACCGAATTCCAAATCCGGACCCATAAAATGAATGAAGAAGCGCTTTACGGAATATCGGCTCACTGGTATTACAAGCAAAAAGAAGGCGGCGGCGATGAGGAACAATCCAGCCAGCCGGCCTGGGTGAAAGAAATACTGGAAATCCAAAGGAACGCCGTAACCAGCCACGAATTCGTCAAAGACGTCAAGTTCAATATTTTTAAAAACCGGATCTTCGTCTTTACTCCCAAAGGCGACGTCTATGACCTGCCCGAAGGCGCCACTCCGGTTGACTTCGCCTACGAAGTCCATACCGATATCGGGAATAAATGCACCGGCGCGCTGGTAAACGACCGGATAGCTCCACTGGACACGGAGCTCCGAAACGGCGACCTGGTGGAAATAATAATTGACAAAAACCGGAAGTCGCCCAACGCCGATTGGATTAAATTCGTAAAGACGTCAAAAGCCCGGGGCCGGATAAAACAATTCATCAAGACCGGCAGGTTTGAACAGTTAAAACACTTGAAAAAATATATTCCGGGAATGAAATCAAAAAACTGATAACATCCTCCGCGCGTAAAAAGCGCCCCGCGATTTCGCGGGGCGCTTTTTAATTCCTATCTATAGACTTTTTCTTCTTTCAGTTTTCCGGTCTTCCTTAAATACTCCTGCTTGGCTTTATACTTAAGGCGGATCAGAGCCGATTTTTTCTTAAGATTGCGGCTCTTTTTCGGCGCGTGGTGCTGATTGGCCCGGGCTTCCAAAAGTTTGCCGCTCTGAACCAGCCTCCGGTTAAACCTTCGGAGGAAGCTTTCAAAACTCTCGCCTTTTTTCCTTTTAAATTCTACCATGGGTCACCTCCGTTTCTATCAATCTCCGCGAAATACGAAAGATACGAAATACAAAATTTAGTATTTAGTCCCGAGGATTCGGGATTCGTATTTCGCAGAGATAATTAATTATTTTTTTTCCGCGATTCTTTTCTCCAAATCGGATTTTATTTTATTAAAGTCAATCACTTCCTGAATTCCCGATTCCATATCGCGGACGAGAATCGTCCCGTCCATTACTTCTTTCTGCCCCAAAATAAGGCTGAATTTTGATTCCAGCCGGTTGGCTTCCTCAAGCTGGACTTTTAAGCTGTCTTTGGTAAAGGCCTGGCGAACCGCGAAACCGGCCCGCCTGAGATCCTCAAAAAGCGCCATGGCTTTGCGCTTGGAGGCGTCCCCGAGCTGGGCGACGAAAACTACCGGCGCCCCGTTCTTTTTTAACGGGATACTTTTCTCTTTGATTTTGGCGATCGTCCGTTCAATCCCGAGCCCGAACCCGAGTCCCGGAGTC
The DNA here is from genome assembly GCA_041661405.1 of Patescibacteria group bacterium. Lineage (GTDB taxonomy): Bacteria > Patescibacteriota > Patescibacteriia > Patescibacteriales > JBAZCA01 > JBAZCA01. The sequence goes on along the minus strand of JBAZUL010000015.1, from coordinate 10,301 downwards.
GGACGGCCGCCCATATATTCAACCAGCCCGTCATACCTTCCGCCGCCGCCTAAAGAAGCCTGACGCGGAAGGTTATCCGCCACTTTGGCTTCTTCGCCCTCGTTATCAGCCGGAGCGGAATCGCCCGGCAATGCTTCTGCCTGGCCGGCGGACGCTTCGGCGTTGTGGGGCCAGACTTCAAAAACCGTCCGGTTATAATAATCCAGTCCCCGGACGAGATAAGGGTTAAGGTTATAGGGAACGTTCAGCTCGTCAAGATATTCCAAAACTTTAATAAAATGATTCTTGCAGGGTTCGCACAAAAAGTCAACAATCTGCGGGGCGTCTTCCCGGGCCGCGACGCAGGAGAGTTCTTTGCAGTCCAACAGCCTTAAGGGATTTTTCTTAAGCCGTTTTTTGCAGTCCGGGCAGAGCTTTGACCGTTTTCCCCGCTCGTTATAAAACTCAATTAATTTTTTTTCGTACTCGCTCCGGCATTCTTTGCAACCGATGCTGTTTATCTGGATCTGGACGTTAAGCTGGAGCTCTTTAAAAAAATTGTAGGCGATCAGTATAATCTGCGCGTCGGCAGACGGCTTTTCCTCGCCGAACATTTCCAGGCCGAACTGGTGGTGCTGGCGCAGTCTTCCGGCCTGCGGTTTTTCGTGGCGAAAGCAGGATCCGAGCATGTACATTTTTACCGGCTGGGGAAGGTTAAGCATGCCGTGCTCAATGTAAGCCCGGACCATAGAGGGTGTCAGTTCCGGCCGCAGAGCCACCCGGTCGCCGTTCTTATCCGCGAAAACGTACATTTCCTTAGTGACGATGTCAGTAGTCTTACCGGTGGCCCGCTCATAAAGCTCGGCCTTTTCCAGAACCGGGGTCATAACGCGCCGAAAACCGTAAACTTCGGCAAGATCCCTGACTTTGCCTTCCACAAGATCATAATAACGGTATTCGTCAAAAAGCACATCTCTCATTCCTCTCAGCCGGCTATAGGTCCGCTCCCGCCTTTCTTTCGGATCTTTGTCTCTTTCTCCAGCTCCAGCTTTATTGTCTTTTTTTAATTTGATTCTCGGCATAGAAATCAATTATAAATTACGAATTGTCAATTGACCGCAAAATTCACAATTAGCGATTCGCCTTCCCTTTCCTGCCGACAGGCAGGTGGCAGGCAAAGTAATTGTCAAATGATAATTATTTACAGGTTATACGCCTCTCCTTTGTTAAACAGTTTTATTTTGTCAAAAGGAAACCCCCGCAGAAGCACCCGGCCGACAAGAAAACTTTCATTCACCGGACCGAAACTTCTTGAATCCTTGGATGAGCCGCGGTTGTCGCCCAAAACGAAATATTCGTTGTTCTTGAGCTCCGTAGTCTCGTCGTCCGAATAGCCGTAAGTTTTCAGTCCCGCGGGAAGATAAGGCTCTTCCATCTGTACGCCCTGGGGATTTTTGCTACTAATAATGTAGACGTTTCCGTCCGCTATCCGTACGGTTTCTCCGGGCAGGCCGATTACGCGTTTTATAAAAAATTCCTGCGGATCTTTGGGGTAGCGAAAAACGACTATATCGCCGCGTTTCGGAGCGCCGAGATTGTAAGACAGCTCGTCAATAATAAGGTATTCGTGGTCATGAAAATTAGGCTCCATGGAAGCGCCTTTGACGTAAAAAGGCTGAATTAAAAACTGTCTCACCGGAATAATTATCACGAGCGAGATTACGACGATTTTTACCAACTCCAGCAAAAAGGTGAAAAAATTTTTTATCATAAACTTTCTACTACTTTTAACTCATTTAATATAACATTAATATTTTCGTCTGGCAATAGCGGTAACATTTGCGGTACTTGTTTAATAACTTGTTAATTTGAAAAAAATAAATTATAATAGAAACTAAGCTAAAAATTGACAATAAACAAAATATGTACGACCTGAAAAACACCCAGCCGCAACCCGGCGAAGAGAAAAGCTCTCTAATCGCGGCGCCGGAATACGCGAAAAAGAAAAAGTGGCCGAAAAGAGCCGTTTATTTTTTTATTTTCGCCGGCGTAAGCGTAGTTTTCTTTTTCTCCCAGGCCATCATTTCCGACCATAGCTCCTATTCCTGGATAAAGAGAATGCCGATCGTTAAGCAGTTTAACACGCTGGTGGAAGGCGCCGATAAAAAATTACAGGGTGAAGATGAAGACCGGGTTAATATCCTTCTTTTGGGTATGGGCGGCAAAGGCCATGACGGCGCCTACCTTACCGATACGATCATGCTGGCTAGCATAAAACCGAGTGAAGGAAAAGTCTTTTTGCTCTCCATTCCCCGCGACCTCGTTGTTCCGATTGAAGGCCAGGGATGGAAAAAAATAAATTCCATAAATTCTTTCGCTGAAATGAAGGAACCCGGATCAGGAGCGCGGGCTACCGCCGACGCGATCGGAGATCTGCTGGATCTTCCCGTGCATTACTACTTAAGAGTGGATTTTGAAGGGTTCATTAAAGTCGTTGATGAACTCGGCGGAATAAAAGTTTATGTTGACAATACGCTGGATGATTATTCTTATCCGGTGCTCGGCAATGAAGACGCGGCCTGGAATTCCCGCTACGAGCATCTTCATGTTGATACCGGCTGGCAGGAAATGGACGGGTCTCTAGCTCTGAAATTTTCCCGCTCCCGCCATGCTTACGGTTCCGAAGGTTCGGATTTCGCCCGCGCCCGGCGCCAGCAGAAAGTGATTGAAGCTGTTAAAGACAAAGCCCTGTCCTTAAACATGGTTTTTAAACCCATGGCCATAAAAAATATCATTGAAGCGTTAAACGAGCACGTGAGCTCTAACTTTGAAATATGGGAAATATATAAACTCTACGACTTGGCTAAAAATTTTTCCAAGGAAAACATAACCAACAAGGTCCTGGATACGAGCGCCGAAGGTCTGCTCGTGAGCGGCACCGGCCAGGAAGGGGCTTATATCCTTTCCCCCCGGTCGGGCGATTTCGCTGAAATCCAGTATCTCGCCCAGAGCGCTTTTTCCGCTCCCCCGGCCGCTGAAAGCGGAAAAGTGAGCACCGAAAAAACGACCGTTGAAGTTAAGAACGGAACCTGGATTAACGGCTTGGCCGGTCAGGCTTCGGTTGATCTGGAAAGATACGGCTTTGTTGTAACCAAAATATCCAACTCCAGCCGCCAAAATTTCCAAAAATCCGTGATTTACGATCTCACTTTCGGGGAAAAAAAGGAATCCCTGCAGATATTAAAAGAGAAAACCGGAGCCAATGTTTCCCTTAGCCTGCCGGATTGGCTTACCGAAGAATTAAAAGCGGAAAACGAAAATAAAACCGTGACCGAGCAGCCCGACTTTATTCTAATATTAGGAACCGATGCCAACTAATAACCTCCCAAAAATCGTCATCTTCGGCCGAACCAATGTCGGCAAATCCACTCTCTTTAACCGCTTAATTGAAGAAGATCGCGCCCTGACCGCCGACGAGGAAGGCACGACAAGGGACTCCAATTACGGCCGTGTTGAATGGCGCGGGGTTGAATTTGAAATTATTGATACCGGCGGAATAATCAATCTCCGGGAGCTTACCGCGCCTTTGTCCGTCCGGCAAAAAAAATTGGCAACGGCAAAAATGAAACTTTCTCCGGACAAAGAAACAATTGACAAGAAAGTCCAGCTCCAGGCTCGCGAACATCTTACGCGGGCCGATTTAATCTTATTCCTTATTGACGCCAAAGCCGGAATGACCCCCGAAGACCGCCAGCTCGCTTTATTTCTGAAAGAACACGCCGTAGATAAAAAAATAATTCTCGCGGCCAATAAAACCGATTCGCCGAAAGACATCCACCGCCTCCCCGAATTCTTTAAACTCGGCTTGGGCGATCCGCTTCCGGTTTCCGCCGCCACCGGTTCGGGAACCGGGGATCTGCTTGATGAAATCGTCAGCGCGTTAAAATCAGGAGAAACGGACAGTGAAACTCCGGCCGACGAAACCCCGGCCCCGATCCGGGTATGTATTATCGGTAAACCTAACGTCGGAAAATCAAGCCTCGTTAATTCCATCTTCGGCCGGGAACGGGTAATCGTCAGCTCCGTCCCCCATACCACGAGAGAACCCCAGGACACGGAGTTCGCTTACAACGGCCGGGAGATGATTCTCGTTGACACGGCCGGAATTACGAGAAAAGCTTCTCAGAGCCGGCGTTCGCGCGCGCCTGGCCGGGGGTCAAAAGTTAAAATTAATCTTGAAAAGGAGGGTATCCGGCGCTCGCTAAAAAGCCTTAACCGGGCCGACATCGCGCTATTGGTGCTTGACATCTCGCAAGAGATAACCCGCGAGGACCAAAGGATTGCCGACGAAATAATCGGCAGAAAAAAAAGTCTGATCATCATCGCCAATAAATGGGACCTTGTTCCCGAAAAAGACGTAAAAAAATATACCAATTGCATAAACGACCGCCTGCCTTTTATTAAATGGGCGCCGATAATCTTCGTCTCGGCCCTTACTGGCCGCCGGACCGGCGACATCTTAAGCCTCATTGCCGATATAAGCGGTGAGCGGGCTAAAACCATCGGGGAAAAAGCGCTTGATAAATTTTTAAAAAGAATCGTAAAAATCCATAGGCCGGTCCGTTACCGGGCTTCGGACAAATATCCCTACATAAGAAAAATCCGGCAGGCGGCCGCGAATCCGCCGGAAATGGAAGTTTTAATCGGCGCCCGCGAAAGCATTGATTCCACTTATCTCAGGTTTATTGAAAACCAGCTCCGGGACCAATTCCGCTTTATCGGTTCCCCGATTAGCGTCCGGGTTTTTAAAGGAAAATGGACTCATGGAAAATATGAAAAGAAAAAAGAAGAAACAGCCGAGAAGCAAAATTAACGCGAATCTATAAATAATCCGCCATCTCATTAACTTTATGCGCATAATTGTTGGGCTGGGCAATTCCGAAGACAAATACAGGCTAACGCGCCATAACGCTGGCTTTCTCGCGGTTGACGAAATCGCCCGTTTTTATAATTCCGGCTGGAATTTTAACAAAAAATTCAAATCAGATGTCTGCGAAATCGCCGGGCGGGAGGGCGGCAACGGACTGACGCTTCTCGTAAAACCGCGGACGTACATGAATAATTCCGGCCAAGCCGTTTCAGCTGTTTTAAATTATTACCGCCTTCTGCCAAAGCGCCTCGGATTTATTCCTATTCCTGGCGCGCCGCTCGCCGATACTTTGACGGTTATCCACGACGAGCTGGATATTGAACTCGGCAAATACAAAATATCGCGCGACTCCCGAAGCGCCGGCCATCGCGGAGCGCAATCAATTATAGACCATGTTAAAACAAAAAACTTTACGCGGGTGAGGATCGGCGTAAAAACTCCGGCTCTGGAAAAAATTCCGGCCGACAAATTCGTCTTGCAAAAATTTTCTCCGGAAGAAATAAAAACCGTCAATAACTTAATTGGCGGTCTCATCCAAAAAGAGCTGAAGCTCCCATAAAAAAACTCCGTCCCGCTCTTCTTAAAGGGCGGGACGGAGTTAATAATGTCCGGATTACTGCTTGCCATTGAGGGACAACCGATCTACAGGCGGGTAAGGAGGGAACCCGTCCCATAAACCAATGCCCTTTGGCAAGCAGTAATCCGGGGGACACTATCCGGTTTTATAAAATTATTCAGCTTATCCGGCTGTTTACTATTGACACTGAATCATAGCACTCTAAATAACCAATGTCAAGAGTAAAAAGAAGCTCAGCCTGCTAAATACTGAGCAAAACGGCCAAAAAGCCGCTCTATGAAGGAGGATATAAAATACTTGGCCGCCCTGAATACTTATACGAAATTCGGGCCGGTCCGCTTCAAAAAATTAAAAGCGCGCTTCCCTTCCTGGCAGGCGGCTTTTTACGCCGGAGCGAAAGAGCTTATGAGCGCCGGCATTGACGAAAATATCGCCCTGGATTTTATCGGCCAAAGAAAAAATATCAGCCCTGACGCGATCATGGAAGAAATAATCCGGGAAAAAATAAGCCTTATAACTCCGGATGACCGACGCTACCCGAAAATCCTCAAAGAAATCCCCGACCCTCCCCCGCTCCTTTATTCGCGGGGTGAATTAAAAGAGCAGGATGATTTTTCTTTGGCCGTGGTCGGAGCGAGAAAATTTTCTTCTTACGGCAAAAGGCTTACTGAGGATATTGTCAGCGAACTGTCGCGATATAAAATTACCATAGTGAGCGGTCTGGCTTTGGGAATTGACGCCCTGGCCCATTCGGCGGCGCTTTCAGCCAACGGACGGACAATCGGAGTCTTAGGTTCCGGAGTTGACCGGCAAAGCGTTTATCCGGCCGCCAACCGGAATCTCTCGGAAAAGATCATTGCCCAAGGCGGAGCGATTATAAGCGAATTTCCTTTGGGTGCTCCGGGTCTTAGGCATCACTTTCCGCAAAGAAACCGAATTATCGCCGGACTGTCAAAAGGCGTCTTAGTTATTGAAGCCGGAGAAAAATCCGGTTCGCTTATTACCGCCCGCTTTGCCCTTGATTTTAACCGTGAAGTTTTCGCGGTTCCGGGAAGCGTCTATTCGCCGGTTTCAGCCGGCGCCAACGCGCTCATAAAAGAAGGCGCGATCCTTGCCCGGAACGGAGCCGATATTATTGAGTCGCTTGACCTTAAGCGCGTATCCTTATATATTGATACTAAATCCATCGCGCCGGAAACCAAAGAAGAAAAAGCCCTTCTTTCCTTTTTAAGCCGGGAGCCGGTTCATGTTAATGAGTTGATTCGCCTTTCCGGTCTTTCTCCGGCCGCGGTTTCCGGCTCTCTTACTATCATGGAAATGAAAGGCATGGTAAAGAATTTGGGAGGGATGGAGTATGTGTTAGTTTGAGTAAACAGACAAGAGTAAATAGCGCATAGTAAACAGTGAGCAGATTATATTTTTTTCTATTTACTGTTTTCTAAAATTATGAAACTGATAATTGTAGAATCTCCCACCAAAGCCAAAACCATTTCCAAATTCATTTCCAAGGACTACCAGGTTGAGTCTTCTTTCGGGCATATCCGCGACCTGCCGAAAAGTAAAATGGGAATTGACATTAAAAACGGCTTTACGCCCGAATATGTAATTCCTGATAAAAGCCGGAAGACCGTGGCCAATTTAAAAGCTTTGGCTAAAAAAGCGGAAAAAATCATTCTGGCTTCCGATGAAGACCGGGAAGGAGAGGCGATCGCCTGGCACCTCGCGGAGGCTTTAGGTTTGGGAAGCGGCAAATCCGCCTCAAACAAATCCTCGGATGAGGCCGCGGAAAGTAAGACTTCAAAATCAAAAACATCAAAAAATATCCCGACCGAACGCATTGTTTTTCATGAAATTACCAAATCGGCCATATTGGAAGCTATAAAAAATCCCCGGCAAATTAACAACCATCTCGTTGATGCCCAGCAGGCGCGCCGGGTTTTAGACCGGCTGGTCGGTTATGAACTCTCCCCTTTTTTATGGAAAAAAGTCGCTCGCGGCCTTTCCGCCGGAAGAGTGCAGTCAGTCGCCGTGAGGCTTATCGTTGAACGGGAACGGGAAATAGAAAAATTCAACCCAGAAGAATATTGGAGCGTCTCGGCCTTTCTTTCCCGGGCTGGAGAAAAAGAATCCCAGTTTGAAACCAGACTTAATAAAATAAACGGCAAAACCGTTGAAAAGCTCCAGATAAAAAATAAGGTTGAGGCGGATGAAATCTTATCCGCCCTTAAAGACGCGGACTACTTTGTGGCGGAAATCGTAAAAAAAGAAGGGGCGAAAAACCCTCCCCGGCCGTTTACCACTTCCACCCTCCAGCAGACCGCCAACCGCTGGCTCGGATTTTCCGCCAAGCAAACCATGACGCTCGCCCAAAAGCTCTACGAAACCGGCCTTATCACCTACATGCGTACCGATTCGGTCAATCTCTCGGAAAAATTCCTCGCCGATGCTGGCGCTTACCTTGAAAAATCCCTGGGCGAACAATACGCGCTAAAAACTCCTAACCGCTACAAAACAAAAAGCAAAGGCGCTCAGGAAGCCCACGAAGCCATCCGGCCGACTGAAGCGGCTGATGACCCCGAATCCTTAAAAGAAAAGCTTGAGTCCGGCCAATACCGGTTATATAAGCTGATCTGGCAAAGATCAATCGCTTCGCAGATGCCGCCGGCCAGAGTTGACGCCACGACCATAGACGTTGACGCGAAAAAAGACGGCCGGATCGATTACCGGTTCCGGGCGACTGGCCAGGTGATAAAATTTGACGGCTATTTAAAAATTTATCCGGAGAAAAGCGCCGAAATTGAACTGCCGGAAGTAAAAGAAGGCGAAAAATTGGATCTCATAAATTTAAAAAGCGAAGAACACAGCACAAAACCGCCGGGCCGCTATTCGGACGCCGGACTGGTTAAAGTCCTGGAAAAGCACGGCATCGGCCGGCCGTCAACTTACGCCCCGACGATCGCGACGATTGAAGCGAGGAATTACGCTTTGCGCGACGAAAATAAAAAATTGAAGCCGACTGATATCGCTTTCGTAGTGAATGATCTTTTGGTCGCCCATTTCCCGAATATCGTTGATTTCCAGTTTACGGCCAAGATGGAAGACAACCTTGACGAAATCGCCGAAGGAAAAGAAAAATGGCAGCCGGTCATCAAAGAGTTTTATCTTCCCTTTCATGAAAACCTGGAAAAAAAGCAGGCAGAGCTAAAAAAATCAGACATCATACCGGAGGAAAAAACCGAAGAGGTCTGCGAAAAATGCGGCTCCCCCATGATCATTAAAACCGGACGCTGGGGAAAATACCTTGCCTGCTCAAACTTTCCAGAATGTAAAAACATAAAAAGCCTGCCTAAAACTTTGGGCGGCCAAGCCGACCCGGAAGCCGAAGAAAAATTAAAAGCGCTCCAGGAAAAATATAAGGGCGAAGTCTGCGAAAAATGCGGCTCGGATATGATTATAAAAAACGGCCGCTTTGGACCGTTCTTAGCCTGCTCCGGCTACCCTAAATGCAAAAATATAAAAAACATTGCCGAAAATAATTCATCCACCGGCATAAAATGCCCTGTCTGCGGGGAAGGCGAAATCGTCATGAAACGAAGCCGGCGCGGCCCCTTTTACGCCTGCAACCGCTATCCGGATTGCAAAACCAGCTTTTCAGCCAAGCCGACCGGCGAAAAATGCCCGGACTGCGGCTCGCTTCTTTTAGAAGCCAAAGACGGCGGAGTTAAATGCTCGGCTAAAGGTTGCGGGTATAAGAAATAACAGCCTTTTACCGGCGATGACTGCCAAACCCAACCACATTAACAAAGCTCCGACAGAACCGGAGCTTTGTTGTTTAGCAGGTATTCTACCTCTTCGCCCCCGAGTAAGCTATCGCCCTAACAATATCCCACGCCATAGCGCTCTTGGGTGCGTAGCCGTAGATGAATTTAAAAGATTTGATGGCGTTTTTTTCCGAGTTCAAGTTGCGGTTGGTCGGTCTTAGGCCGTAGGAGATTACGGCTACGGCATTGTTGTCGTGCGGGTTATCTTTTTCCGGTTCTCTCAGATATATTTTTCTGAACGCCGCTTTGGCGTTAGTTTCGGTTTTCTCGTTTTTCTGTCCCGGCCATCGGCCGTTGGCGATTTTAACGATATCAGTCCAGTCAATTTCGGTTGCCGGGTTTCGGCCAAAGGCCGATTTGAACGAGGCGATTACTCCGGAGCGTTCGCCTGATCCTAGTATTTTTGTTGTCCCGGTTCCGGCGGTGATGAAATTAGTTAGAGCGTCTTTGGCCTTTGACGCGATGGCCTTAGCTTCGCTCTGGAGGGTTTTCAGAGCCGGAGTTGTAGTTTTCGGGATTTCACTATTGCTATTGCCGCTATTTTTGTTATCATCGCTTCCCTCGCTGGCATTGGCCGCGGTTTCGGAGCTGTCGCTAACATCAGCGTCATGACTGTTATCACTACTTCCATCTCCTGTTTCATTATCATCATCGCTTCCGCTGTTCGCGCCAGCGGACTGGTTTTGCTGGTTAAAAAGATAGCTGGGTACGGTATTGCAGTCCCGGGTGTAGTCATAGGGATCGGAATTGGTAATATTGCCGTTATTATCCACTGCGGCTATATGCCAGGTATGGGCTCCGCAGGAGAAGTTTTGGGTTGGGTGTCGGGAGGTGGCGGTATTCGCGATATTGTCGGTATCCAGGGCGTTGTCTATGTAGAGCCGATATTTTTCTATGCCGGATTCAGTGTCGGATGAGGCGTTCCAGGAGAGCGTTGGCCGGGCCTCGGAGTTTACCGTATTATCCGCCGGAGAGGAGAGGGTGAATGAGGAGG
>JBAZUL010000014.1:0-32876 GCA_041661405.1 Patescibacteria group bacterium | reverse complement strand
ATGTGGAATGTGGAATGTGGAATGTGGAATGTGGAATGTGGAATGTGGAATGTGGAATGTGGAATGTGGAATGTGGAATGTGGAATGTGGAATGTGGAATTTTATTCAAGAGCCTCAAGATAAACGGATTTTGTCTTTTCTATCATTTTGTCAAGAGTGAATTCTATTGACTCTGACTTTTTGTCGGCTGGCGGATTGCTGAGGCCGGGTTTCCCCCGGCTGTTAGCCGGAGATATTTGAGTTTGGATATTTCCTTTGATGAATTTTTCAATCTGATCGGCGAGTGATTTCGCGTCTTTGGCCGGGACTAGCGCTCTGTTTGTTTTGCTTTTAATAATTTCCGGATTGCCGCCAATATCAGTCGCGACAATAGGCAGTCCGGCTCGGCTTGCTTCAATTAAGGTGTAAGACAAGCCTTCTTTAACCGAAGACGAAACATAAACATCAAAGGCTTTCAGGAGTCTCGCGGCATCCGGGATCCGGCCGGTCAGGATGACTGTTTTTTCCAGGCCATGTTTTTTAATCAGCGCTTCCAGTGGTTTTCTTTCTTCGCCCTCGCCGATGATAACGAACTGGATCGGTAGCGGCGGCTGTCCAGCCAATGTTTTATTTGCCAATAAATTCGCCGCTTCAATAAAATATTCATGACCCTTGGTTTTATACAGATTGCCGATGGAGCCGATGACAAAATTGTCAGCCGACAGATTTAATTCTTTCCGCGCCTCTTCTTTGGTAAGAAAATTTATTTCGCTTATGCCGTTATGAATAGTTATAAGCTTTCCGGCCGGGGCGATTTTTTCTTTAAGGGCGGCTTGCCGATCATATTCTGAAACGCAAATAATTTTGTCCTTGAACCTGGCGGTAAATCTTTCGGCGTATTTGTAAAAGAGTTTTTTGCATGGCGAAAGCGGTTCATTAAAGACCCAGCCGTGAGCGGTGTAGATAACGTGGAACGCGTAACGTGGAACGCGTAACGTGGCTAATGACCCGAGTATGGATATTTTTGAGCTGTTTAAGTGGATTATATCAGGTTGGATTTTTTTTATTAGATTTCTGATTTCAAAAATTGCCCGGAGATCATTAATCGGCGAAATGTCGCGTTTCAAATGAGGAATGGCATAGCAGGCAATACTTTCATGTTTTAGGGCTTTAGCCAGTTCGCCGGTTTTGCCCGGCTCCCTCGCCTCGCTTTGCGGGCGAAGCGGGCCGAAAGCTACGCTTAAGTCATACTCGTTTTTCAGATTTTTAGCCAAATCAAAGACATAGCGCTGGGCGCCGCCTCGTTCGGATTGGGTGATAAGGTAAAGAATTTTACCCGCCGGCTTGTCCGACGATGAGGCTGGAGAGGCGGGTTTTTTGACTTTTGTCATACTTTATTTAATAATAAGGTATAGGCTGTGAAAATGCAATTTTATTAGCTAAAAATAAAGCGTATGGGGAAATTAATCGGATTTATCGGCCAGGGCTGGATTGGAAAGAATTACGCCGACGATTTTGAAAAAAGGGGTTATGACGTAGTGCGTTATTCTTTGGAAGAGCCGTACGTAAAGAATCGGGAAAAAGTAAAAGATTGCGACATCGTGTTTATCGCCGTGCCAACGCCGACTTCGCCCCGGGGCTTTGACGATAGTATATTAAGAAAAGCCATTAAAGAAGTGGGCAAGGGGAAGATCGCCGTAATCAAGTCGACCATTCTGCCGGGCACGACCGAATCAATCCAGGCGGAAAACCGGGAAATTTTTGTTGTCCATTCACCCGAATTCCTTTCCGAAGCTTCGGCCGCCTACGACGCGGCCAATCCTAACCGCAATATTGTGGGTATTCCGAGCCTTGATGAAACCTACCGGAAAAAAGCTAAAGAAATAATAGAGGTTTTGCCTTTCGCTCCTTTTAGTTTAGTTTGCTTTTCCCGGGAAGCGGAACTGATAAAGTACGCCGGCAACGGACTTTTGACCCTGAAAGTCGTTTTTATAAATTTGCTTTATGATATCGCCGACAACCTCGGATGCAAATGGGAAAACGTTCGGGACGCGATCGGCGCGGATCCGAGGCTTGGCAGTACCCATCTTCAGCCGGTCCACCAGACCGGCAGGGGAGCCGGCGGCCATTGCTTTATAAAAGATTTTGCCGCCCTCGCCCGTCTCTATAAAGAATTGGTCGGAGATAAAGAGGGGCTGGCTTTTTTGAATTCAGTAGCGGACAAAAATAATGATTTACTCTTAAAGAGCGGCAAAGATTTAGATCTTCTCGCCGGAGTTTACGGGGAAGAGATATTAAAAAAGAAATAAAAATTATAATGATATGGCTAAATGCATAGTTACTGGCGGCGCCGGATTTATTGGATCAAACCTGGTTGACGCTTTAATAGAAAGAGGAGATGATGTAGTCATTATTGACAACCTGTCAACCGGAAAAAAAGAGAATATTAACCCGCGAGCCCAATTTTATAAAGCCGATATCCGCAACTTTGAAACTATTAAGCCGCTCTTTAACGGAGCGGATTATGTTTTTCATTTTGCCGCTTTTCCCCGGGTCCAGCCTTCCATTGAAGACCCGGCGACCTCCAACGAAATAAATCTGAACGGCACTCTTAACGTCCTGATCGCCGCCCGCGACGCTAAAGTCAAAAAAGTAGTTTACAGCGCTTCCTCGTCCGCTTACGGCGACCAAACCAAAATGCCTTTAACCGAGGATATGTCCGTTAACTGCATGAGTCCCTACGGCCTTCAAAAATACGTCGGCGAACTTTATTGCCGGCTGTTTAGTGATATTTACGGATTGCCGACCGTGTCTTTGCGCTATTTTAACGTCTATGGCAAAAGGCAGGCGACCGAAGGCGCTTACTGCCTGGTAATGGGGATTTTTGTCCGTCAGAGGCTGGATAATAAACCAATGACGATTGTCGGCGACGGCGAGCAAAAAAGGGATTATACTTCGGTCGTGGATGTTGTCCGGGCTAATATCCTCGCGGCCGAAAGCCTTAAAGCGGTAAAGGGCGAAGTGATCAATATCGGCCGGGGGAATAATTTCAGCGTTAATGAGCTGGCAGGAATGATCGGCGGTTTGACCGAGAATGTCGCGCCGAGGATTGAACCGCGCGAAACTTTAGCCGATACGAGCCGCGCCAAAGAGCTTCTTGGCTGGGAGCCGACTGTTAATCTTGAAGAGTGGATTATTGAGTATAAGAAAGAGATGGGAATTTAGACTATTTTTCAGTTATCAATAGTCAATTTTTATCCCGAATACTCGGAATTATTTATTGAAAATTAAATATCCGTTAATCATTGAATTAATATGAAGCGAATCTTAGTTACCGGCGGGGCCGGATTTATCGGGTCGCACCTCTGCCGCGAACTTCTTCGCCGGGGAAACGAGGTAGTTTGCGCCGACAATTTTTTTACCGGCAGTAAGGAAAATGTCCTGGATTTATTGGATAATAAATTTTTTGAGCTGTCGCGCCATGACATAACCTTTCCCCTTTACGTTGAAGTTGATGAAATTTACAACCTGGCCTGTCCGGCTTCGCCCATCCATTACCAGTTTGACCCGGTGCAGACGACGAAAACATCAGTTCACGGATCAATCAATATGCTCGGGCTCGCGAAAAGGCTTAACGCCAAAATTCTTCAGGCCTCCACGTCTGAGGTTTACGGCGACCCGGAAGTCCATCCGCAAGTTGAATCGTACTGGGGGAACGTCAATCCGGTCGGCCCGCGCTCCTGCTATGATGAAGGGAAAAGGTGCGCCGAAACCCTGTTTTTTGACTATTGGCGCCAGCACAAACTGGACATCCGCATTGTCCGGATTTTTAACACTTACGGGCCGAATATGGCAATAAACGATGGCCGGGTGGTATCCAACTTTATCGTCCAGGCCTTGAAAAATAAAGATATTACGATTTACGGCGACGGTTCGCAAACGCGTTCGTTCCAATACATTGACGATCTGGTTATAGGGATGATTAAAATGATGGAAAACGAAAAAAAATTCATCGGGCCGGTTAATTTAGGCAATGAAAACGAATTTACCATCAAAGAACTGGCGGAAAAAGTAATTGAAATTTGCGGTTCCAGAAGCAAAATAATTTACAAAGATCTGCCCGAGGACGATCCCCGGCGGAGAAAACCGGATATTGCTCTCGCGAGAAAAATGCTTGGCTGGGAGCCGAAAATTCTTTTGGAAGAGGGGCTGCGAAAAACGGTTGAATACTTTAAAACCGTAATTTAAGCGTTTAAAAAAATGAAAGTTTTAGTTTTTTCCACGGCCTACCTGCCGTTTATCGGCGGGGCGGAAATCGCGGTAAAGGAAATTACCGGCCGGATCAAAGGTATTGAATTTGATTTGATAACCGCCAGACTGGATAAAAAATTGCCCTGGAAAGAAAAAATCGGACGGGTGAATATCTATCGCCTGGGATTTGGATTTAAAATTGACAAGTTTTTGCTTCCTTTGCTTGGGTTTTTTCAAGCTATAAATCTTAACCGAGAAAATAATTATTCCGTCATCTGGTCAATTATGGCCAGCCAGGGAAGCTTAGCGGCTTCTTTTTTTAAAATATTGCATCCGGAAAAAAAACTTCTCTTAAACATGCAGGAAGGTGACGAAGAAGAGCATCTTAAGCGCTACGCTTTTGGCAATGAAATCCTGTTCAAAATTTTTGTACAGCCAATTCACAGGCTGGTAATAAAAAAGGCTGACTGCATTACGGCCATAAGCGCGAGCCTTAAAGAGCGCGCCATCTCGTCCGGAGCGAAATGTCCGATTATAATAGTGCCGAACGGCGTTGACGTTGAAAAGTTCTTTGCCCAAGGCGAATTCGCCCCTGACGGAAAAGTTCTTTGCCCAAGGCAATTTTTAATTGAAGATTTTAAGAAAAAGCTGGGGATAGAAAATGATGAAAAGGTTATAGTTACCGTTTCCAGGCTGGTGAAAAAAAACGGGATTGAAGATTTGATCCGGGGCGTGAATCTACTCGCCGAAGAAAATCCTGAAATTAAATGGAAACTGTTGATTATCGGCAGTGGAGAATTAGAAGATCGGCTTAAGAGGCTGTCAAGCGAACTGAATCTTGATAAAATAATTATTTTCTTAGGGAGTGTTTCGCACAACGAAGTGCCGCGATATTTATGGATTAGCGATATTTTTATCCGTCCGTCTCTTTCCGAAGGGCTTGGGAATGTCTTTTTGGAAGCCATGGCGGCCGGAACCCCGGTTATCGCGACGCCGGTCGGCGGAATAGTGGATTTTTTAAAAGACAATGAAACCGGGCTGTTTTGCCAGCCCAGCGACCCGGTCAGTATTAAAAACAAACTGCTTAATCTTTTTAACGATAAAGAACTTTCAGGCAGGCTGGCGCTAAATGGGGAAAAAATAGTCCGGGAAAAATACGGCTGGACGCTTATCGCGGAAAGTTACTTCCGGATTTTTAAGGAAATTTCGGATAAATGAGCGGATGTTTATGCGGTTATATAATGAATTAAGAAAACGCCCGAAGCTTTTCGCCGGGCTGGTTTTTATTTTTCTTTCCTTTGTTTTGTATGGAAATACCCTGGCTAACGGTTTTGTTTTTGACGACCGGGTAATAATCCGCGACCGCGGCGAGCTAAAGGACGTTTCCCATATTCCGAAACTGCTTTTTGAGCCTTACCATTCTTCCGGTTACGACGCCGACGCTTACCGGCCTTTAACCATGATAAGCTACGCGTTAAATTACGTTCTGCTCGGCCAGGATGCCCGGGGCTTTCATCTGGTTAATATTTTATTATACGCTTTAGCGGCGTACGCGGGATTCCTTTTTCTTTGGCGGCTTACCGGCGGCTTTGGGCTGTCTTTCACGGCCGGCCTTATTTTTATTTTTCTGCCGATCCATACCGAGGCGGTAGCCGGACTGGTCGGCCGAGCCGAAATTCTTTCCATGTTTTTTTCTTTTTTCGGCTTTTGGGTTTTGCTTAAAGGAAAAGAGGAAGATTTTCCGTCCGCGACGCTTACATTTTCCCGCCAATTTAAGGCCGCTTTGCTTTTTTTACTCGCCCTGCTTTCAAAAGAAAGCGCCTTAGGAATTATCCCTTTGTATTTAGTGATTATTGAGGCTGATTTCGCGGGAAAAGAAGGATTTCTAAAAAAGCTGGCCGCTCTGTTTAAAAAATATTGGACGGATTTTGCCTATCTTTTCGGGGCGTTTTTCCTTTACCTGCTTATGCGCGTTTCAACACTGGAAAACCTTGCCGCCACCAGGGCGACTGTTGTTGAAAATCCCCTAAAATTCGCCAGTCCGATTGAGCGGATAATAACCGCCGTTAAAATTTTGGGGATGTATATTGTAAGGATTATTTATCCGGCCGGCAATCTCTCGTCCGATTATTCCTTTAACCAGATTCCGGCGAGCGCCAATATTTTTGATCCGTTGTTCGCGCTGGGAGCGATAACGCTAGCTTCAGCTTTTTTTATTATAGCGGCTGTATTTTTTAAGAATTCCGGAGGCCGCTGCCGGATCGCGGCGTACGCGGCCGGCATCTTCATGTTTTTTTACCTTCCGGTGAGCAATATTGTTTTTCCGATCGGAACGATTATGGCCGAAAGGCTTATGTTTATTCCGTCGCTTGGAATTTGTCTTTTAACGGCTTTATTGATACGATATTTCCTGAAGCGGTTTTCGGCCGGCGCCGTTATTTACGGCCTGTATTTTACGCTGGCGGGATTAGTAATTTTTTACGGCAGAGCGGCGATTATAAGAAATCTTGATTGGAAAAGCGAGAAAGCTTTGTTTCAAAGCGCGGCCGAATTGTCGCCCCGAAGCGTTCTTTCGCGGAGTAATAACGGCGCCATGCATTTAATTGATAATGACTTGGAGCGGGCTGAAAAGGAAATAAAGGCCGCGCAAGAGATATACGATAATTACGGTTATAACTTAAATAATCTCGGTCTGCTTTTTTTAAGAAAAAACAGGCTGGAAGAAGCCCGGCGGCAGTTCGTTGATACTATTATAAGGCATCCGGATTACGCAGAGCCTATTGATAACTTAGGACTGGTTTATTATCTGGAAGGCCGGTATGAGAGCGCGAAAAAATTTTGGATCATAGTTTACGGAGAGGATAAGGCTTCAATAAAATTGGCTGCTGGTTTTCAAGATAATATTATAGACCTGCTTAAAAGGGGAGAAAGAAAAGAAGCCGGGGAGCTGGCGGCCCGGGCCGGAGATCTTATAGAAAATAAAAGATATTTGGCGCCGATAAAAGAAATGATGGCAACGGACTGATTTTCGCGAATTAATTTTATGATAAAAAAAATCCTAAACGGAGAAATTAACAGCATAACCATGGCGGCCGCCTTGGTGGCTTTTTTTTCGCTTCTTAGCCGGCTTTTGGGGATTTTCAGGGACAGGATTCTCGCGGGAGAATTCGGCGCCGGCGATACTTTGGATATCTATTACGCCGCTTTCCGGGTTCCGGATTTGATTTTTAACCTGCTGGTTTTAGGAGCTCTTTCAGCCGGGTTTATTCCGATTTTTACTTCTTTGCTTAGCCGCGGAAAAAATGAAGATAAAAAAGAAAATAACGGAAAGTCAACTGAAAAAGACAAACGCGACAACGGCCGCGAAAAAGAAAAGGCGGGAAATAGCGAGGCCTGGCTTCTCGCCTGCAACATTCTGAATTTACTGGCGATCAGCTTGATTATATTGTCAGCCATCGGAATAATTTTTGCCCCGTTTTTAATGCGGATTATTACGCCGGGTTTTAGCGGGGAAAAATTAGGGCTAACTTCAAGTTTGACGCGGATCATGTTTTTGTCCCCGATATTTTTAGGTATTTCTTCGGTGCTCGGCGGCATCCTCCAGTCATTCAAGCGCTTTTTTATCTATTCTTTGGCGCCGGTATTTTATAACGTAGGGATAATTTTAGGGGCTTTATTTTTAACGCCATTTTTCGGCGTCCTTGGCCTGGCCTGGGGCGTGGTGCTCGGGGCAATGCTTCACATGCTCGTCCAATGGCCTTCGGTCCGGAGCCTCGGTTTCCGCTACCAATGGGCGCTTGACTGGAAAGAAAAAAATTTGCGGAAAATAATGCGGATGATGGGACCGCGCACTATGTCGCTCGCCATAACGCAGATTAACCTCGTGGTCTTAACCGTGATCGCTTCAACCTTAAAAAGCGGTTCGCTCACCGTGTTTAACCTGGCCAATAACCTGCAATCGTTTCCGGTCGGAATTTTTGGAATTTCTTACGCCGTCGCCGCTTTTCCGACCTTGGCGAAGGAGGCTTTTCGCCGCGAAAAACTGGTAGAGATCTTTTCCTCAACCGTCAGGCAAATACTTTTTTTTATCATTCCGTCAACGGTTCTGCTTCTCAGCTTGCGGGCGCAGATCGTCCGGGTAATCCTCGGTTCCGGCCGTTTTGACTGGGAAGATACTATTATGACCATTGACACTCTGGCTTTCTTTACGATTGGCCTCTTAGCGCAGGCTCTTATGCCGCTTTTGGTCCGGGTTTTTTACGCCCGCCATGACAGCCGGACGCCTTTTTATATCGGTTTATTTTCCGTAGCCGCGAATATCGGGCTGAGCCTCTGGATTCCAAAGATTATGTCGTGCAAGGTCCTTTTAAGCCCTTTTGGCGGAGTGAGCGCCTGTCTGCCTCTCGGGGTCGCCGGACTGGCTTTGGCTTTTTCAATTTCCAGCGCGATTAATTTTATCCTGCTTTGGATTTATCTAAGGCTGGAGGTCGGTCGGCTTGATGAGAAAAGGATTCTGGTTTCCGCGCTGAAGATTATTATCGCTTCCGCGGCCTGCGGCCTTTCGGTTCAAGGATTAAAACTCGTGGTTTGGCCGTTCATAGACATGAGCACTTTTCTCGGAGTGGCGTTCCAGGGGCTAATCTCCGGTCTCGGCGGTATCGCGGTTTTTCTTATTTTCTGCCGCCTTTTGCAAAGCGAAGAATTTTTCGCTTTTTGGAATTCTTTTAAGCGCCGCCTGCCCTGGAATAAGCTGGAAACCGAAGACAAAGGCGAAGCAAGAGGAATTTAATAAGAAACATTGGCCTGGTCAAAGGCTTTGATAATCGCTTCTGTCCATTCTTCATTTTCAACCGGATTAGTTACGGTATAGCGGAGGTAGGGTTCAAAAGGGATGCCGACGATTCCGGTTTTCTCAATCATCAGCTTATTAAATTCGGCGGCGTTTTTAACGCTTTGCCCGAAAGCGGTTTTCGGAGTGAGCCAGATGGTAAAAAATGTCGCTTTGGGAATTACGGCCGGCCGCATGCCGCGTTCGGTTAAAAGTTTTATCAGGAGTTTAAGCCGCCGGGCGTACATGTCCCGGTTTTTTATTATCCCTTCCATGTCTTCTTCGAGCGACGCCAGCACTCCGGCGGCGGCCGGGGCGAAAAAACCCGAGTCAGTATTGCCTTTAATCGTCCGGATATCGGCCATAAAATCGCGGGAGCCGGCAATAGCGCCAATTCGCCAGCCGGTTCCGTTAGCGATCACTTTGGAAGAGGAGTAGGCTTCGGCCCAGGATAATTCCGGGAATTCTATGGCTGTTTCCGCCAGCATGGAAGCGGTGTCCGTAAAAGTTAAAATCGCGTAAGCCGCGTCATTAAACAGCCGGATGCCATGTTCAACGCAATAAGCGCAAAGTTCGCGCCAGAATTTTTTATCCGCTATCTGACCCGATGGATTATGCGGATAATTGGCCATAATCAGGCTGGTGCCGGGCAATATATCCTTTAAGGAAAAAATAAAATCATTTTTCGGGTTGGTTTTTAGGGCGTAGTTATCGGCTCCGAGATAATCGCACCAGACCGCCGGAGTAGGATAGCCGGGTTCGGTCATGGTCGCGACTTTCAGCTTCGGGTTATGAGCCTGATTTTTATTGTTTTCGCGGATCAGTCCCGAAGCCATGGGAATCAGGCCGAGCATGGATTTTGTTCCCGGGGTAGGGAGGAAATCTATCACGCCTTCATCCCCGGCGGCAGATATTTTTTTTGCAATTTCGGAATTAAAGTGGGCGCTCGCAAACCTTTTGGCAAAATCTTTTACTCCGGGCGAGCCGTTATCCTGGTATTCGTGCATTGATTCAGCTTCCGACATCACCGCTTCGGCCGTTTTTTTTCTCGCTGAAAGAAGCGCCGCTCCGGCCGGCTGGCCGAATGAGAGCGGCCAAAGCTTAACGCCCCGGGCTTCGGCTTCGGATCGTTCGCGTTTTATTTTTTGGAAGATGTTTTCTCCTCCGGCCGGCAACCATGAATTTAGTTTAGGCATAAAATAAAAAAAGTTTAATGATTAAGATGAGAATTGGATAATTTTCAATTCCTAATTTCTAATTTCCAATAAAATGTAAAATGCCTAAATTATTAATGCTAAAATTTTTTTGCGCCGATTCTTATGAATGTTAATACTTAACCATCAACTCATGTCCTTCCATATCCAGTTCGGTTTTTAAAAGGTCGCCGATGGTTTCGGCGCGGCTTATGCGGGTTACGGAATTGTCAGAGTGTAAAAGCAGTTCCTGGGACGCGGTCCAGCCGTTATAGTTCATTTTCATGGCTAAGCCATGGGCGCCGGTGTCATGGACGACGATAATGTCGCCTTCTTCTATTTTCGGCAAAACGCGGTCGGAAACCATGCTGCGGTTTTCGCAAAGCGGTCCGACCAAAGAAGCAACTTCGCTTCCGTCCGCCGTAAACTTTTCTTTTCCTTCGGGCGTGAGGACGCTCACTTCATGGTAAGCCGGATAAATTACCATGCGGGCGATATCGGCCCAGTCGCAAAAATCAACGCCCATGAAATTTTTGTATTTGTTCATCCGATTGACGGCCCGGCCGGCAAGAATTCCAAAAGGACCGGTAATCCAGCGTCCGTATTCCAGATACAGAAGCGGAGCATAGCCATGTTTTTCTTTAAAGCGGAAAAATGCGTTATTGGTGATTTCGGCCACCCTGACTGCGTCAAGCGGCTTTTGATCATGGCGGTACTCAATCCCTATTCCGCCGCCGATATTGATGAATTCAAATTTGATATTGAGTGCGTTCTGTATCTCTTCCGCGATTTCCAGCTGCATTTTGGAGTTTTCGCCAAGCGCTTCTTCGTCAAGGCAGTTAGTCGCGTACATGGTATGGATGCCGAAAATTTTCGCGCCTTTGTCTTTGGCTTTGCGGTAAGCCTCAATTATGTTATCGTGCCGGACGCCGTATTTTTGGCTGGCCGGATTGCCGACGAATTCGTTTGATCCTTCGCTCCGCCGCGAACCCGGGTTATAGCGGAAGCAGATTCTCTCGGGCATGTAAGGCAGTTTATCTATGTAGCTTATATCATCTAAATTTAAAATACAGCCAATGTCCATGATCGCTTCGTAAAATTCCGGATTGGTATTATTGCCGGTGCACATGATTTTTTCAGGCGGAAATCCTAACATAGTCGCCCGGACGATTTCGGTCGGGGAAGAGCAGTCCAGCCCGAAGCCCTCGTCTTTAATGATTTTCAAGAGGGCGTTATTAGGATTGGCTTTGACGGCGAAAAATTCCATTCCCGGATGTTCGGTAAAGAAAAGCTTTTTCATGAGCTTTAAGCGTTCGCGGATGCCTTTTTCATCATAAAGATGAAAACCCGGGGAAAGGGCGGCATCCAATCCGGCGGAATTTTTTCCGTAAAGATTTTTCGGCCGGAAATCTTTTAAGATTTTCGGCAGAAGGGGAAAAGCTCTTTGTTTAAAGTCTTGAGGGATGGGCATAATAATAAATTTCTAATGTCTAATTTCCAATACCCAATAAAATGTCCAATTTTCAATGTCCACAAATTAAACGTAATCTTAATCATTGGACATTTAGATCTTCATTGGAAATTGGACATTAGGAATTGGAAATTATTTTTAATATACCCTTATTTAACGATAAAATCAACCCATTTTCGCTTGCTTATTTACGGGCAATATGGTAATTATGAGTTAACATAGTTTGTTCCGCCCCGGCGGATTAATCTTTCGCCTTTGATGAAAAACAGGCGATACAAAAATATGCAAAGCGCTCAAATTTCAGTCTCTTTCAAAGAAAAATTTTCCGGCGCCATGACCGCCATTGTTACGCCTTTCAAAAACGGCGAAGTGGATGAAGAAAAGTTTCGGGAATTAATTGAGTTCCAGATCGCTGGAGGAATAAAAGCCATTGTACCCTGCGGAACCACCGGCGAGTCAGCCACTCTTACGCACGATGAACATGACCGGGTGATTGAGATTGCCATTGGTCAGGTTAAAGGGCGGATTCCGGTAATCGCTGGCGCCGGTTCCAATAATACGGCCGAAGCTCTGAGGCTCACCACCAAGGCTAAAGAGGCGGGAGCGGACGCGGCATTGCTTATTACTCCTTATTACAACAAGCCGACTCAGGAAGGACTTTACCAGCATTTTAAAAAAATCGCCGAAACCGTTGACATCCCGATAATCCTTTATAATGTTCCCGGACGGACCGGAGTGTGTATAGATCCGGCGACAGTCGCCCGGCTTTCCGCCATTCCCAATATCATCGGCATAAAAGAAGCTTCCGGCAGTATGAAGCAGGCGACTGATATTATCGGGCTATGCGGCGAGGATTTTATTTTCCTCTCCGGCGAGGATTCGCTTGTCTATCCTTTGCTTTGCGTCGGTGGACAAGGCATAATCTCCGTAGTCTCTAACGCCGCGCCGCGCGATATGGCTTTGCTCTGCGATGAATTTTTTGCCGGCAATCATAAAAAAGCGCTGGCGATTTACAATAAGCTTTTGCCGCTTTGCCACGCCATGTTTTACGAAACCAATCCCGCTCCGGTGAAAGCCGCGCTTAATATGATGGGCAAGCTGGAGTCCGCTGAAATGCGCCTGCCGCTCGTTCTCATGGCTGAAACCAACCGGGAAAAACTTAAAAAGGTGATGGAGGAGTATGGGTTAATTTAAGTGTTTTATGGTTATGCCGGAGTCCAAAAGAGAACAAGCAGAAAACCCTCGCCTTCATCTAGATAAATTATTATCTTGCGACTTTCAGCTGACCGAGCAGGACGTAAAGGATAAAATAAAGGAATTGGAAGAAAGGCATGCGGTTGATTCTAGCAAGGAGCAGATTTGTTTAAAAATTAAGGAAAAGGTTGAAAAAAGAAAAAGCCTTATAAAAGATTTGCAATTGTGTAGTGAAGACGGCTATCGCACTCTTGCTTGTTTTTTTATGAATATTATTGATGAAGAAAAATGGAAAGAATACGCAGCAACTCATGATCCAAAATTGATTACCGATGCTGACATAAAAAAATATTTACATGAATATGAAATAGAGGAAACTGAAAGCGCGAAAGAAAATTTTTCAATTGACGAGGGAGTGATAAAACTGGCGGAAGAAAAAAAATCTGAGGGAATCTATGAAGTCTGGCGTGAAATATTTTACTATATAAGAGAGATAGCTGATGAAGTTAGTTCTGATAGCGAAATATATCCGCGAGTCTTAACCAAATTCCCCGAATTCTGTCGGCGGATTAAGGAGTATCTTTTTTTCGTGAGAGATACTGGTTGGGATTATGCGGCAGAAAGTCTTATTTTTCAGAAACAGTTTGGGAAAGCGCTTGAATTAGCTTTAAATGAATTTAAAAACAATAGAAAATAATGTATGTCCGCAGATAAAAATAATTTAATTCGGGCCGCTGTGGCCGGAATCGGAGGAAGGATGGGTTCGCGGATCGCCCAGCTATTAGGCGAAAGCGAAGGCATGGAGCTCACCGCCGGATTTGAATCGCCGGAGAGTGTAAAAGCCGGAAAAGATTTGTCCGAAATTATCGGCGGCGCGTTGACTGGCAAATTGACGGCCGGAGATATTAAAGAAGTGATCGCGGATTGCGACGTGATTATTGATTTTACCAATGCCGAAGCTTCGCTTAAGCATCTTAAGGCGGCCGCGGAACATGGCAAGTCCATTGTCATCGGTTCCACTGGTTTCACTAATGACCAGCTGAAAGAAGCTGGCGAATTAGCGAAAAAAATTCCGGTTGTTATTGCCCCGAATATGAGCCTGGGAGTAAATGTCCTTTTTAAGCTGGCGGCAGAGGCGGCGAAACTCTTAGGCGGTGAGTATGATGTTGAAATTATAGAAGCGCATCATCGCTTTAAAAAAGACGCGCCGTCAGGCACGGCCATGAAACTGGCCGAAGTTTTGGCCGGGGCTTTGGGGCGCGACCTGGAAAAAGTTGGCAAATATGCCCGCCATGGCCTGATCGGCGAGCGGACGAAAAATGAAATCGGCATCCAGAGCGTCAGAGCCGGGGACATTGTCGGCGACCATACGATAATTTTCGGCGGCCTTGGGGAACGGCTTGAACTTACGCACCGGGCAGGGAGCCGGGACACATTCGCCCGCGGCGCCATCCGGGCGGCTAAATGGATCGTCGGAAAACCGCCGGGATTTTACGATATGCGGGATGTTTTGGGGATGAAATAGTTGTTGTTTTCTGAGGAAAGTAGTGATGCATAAAAGAGAAGAGAACTTCTTCTTTTTTTATGAGAATTAATTCCATATAATTGCACATTTTTATATCTAATGATATTCTATAGTCATGAGATCAAAGATATGCATTCCGAAGAAGGAATTAGAAAGACTGTATTATAAGGAAAAGAAGTCCAAATACAAAATTGGGAAAATTTATAACTGTAGTTTTAAGACTGTTCTGAATAGAATGAGAGATTACGGAATGGATAATTTGCCCATTCATATTCTAAGGAACAGATATCAGAAATGGGATTTCTCCGGGGATTTTAAAGAAAAGGCCTATATGGCGGGATTCAGACTCGGCGATTTAAATGTTTATAAGACAAGCGCTAATGCCCATTGTGTTGTTGTCCGTTGCCACACAACAACAGTAGATCAATTGAACCTAATTAAGAGTTTGTTTTCTAAGTATGGCAAAGTCAGTTATAATTTTAATATTAACACTAAAAGTTATCACATTAATTGTTTTTTAAACAAAACATTTGAATTTTTACTAAGTAAAAATGATAAAGTCGAAAACTGGATAAGAAAGAATAATAATTATTGTTGTTCTTACGCCGCCGGATATATTGACGCCGAGGGGAATATAGGCGTATATGACGGAAGGGCGCGTTTTAAAATAGACAGTTATGATAAGCATACAATATATTGGTTTTATAAGTGGTTTGAAGAAAATAAAATTTTTTGCCCTTTACCAAAAAAAATAGGTAAAATGGGGCAAATTTATAACAAAAATAAAGGCTATAAATATAATAAAGATCTTTGGAGGGTGAGAGTAAGCGATAGCGATTCTTTACGGAGATTGTTAAAAATGTTAAAACCATACCTTAGACACAGGAAAAGGATGGGGGATGCTAATAAATGTTTAAAGAATATTGATGTCAGAAGAAAATGTAAAAAAAATTAGGAATTTCGCCATTCTGGCCCATATAGACCACGGCAAATCAACCCTGGCCGACCGGATGCTGGAGCTTACCGGAACGATTGAAAAAAGGAAAATGAAGGATCAGGTTTTGGATCGGATGGATCTTGAGCGCGAGCGGGGAATTACGATTAAGCTTCAGCCGGTTTCCATGAAGTTTAAAGTCAGCGGCAACGAAGAATATCTTTTTAACCTCATTGACACGCCCGGGCATGTTGACTTTACTTATGAAGTTTCGCGTTCTCTTGCCGCCGTGGAAGGGGCGATTTTACTCGTGGACGCGACCCAGGGCATCCAGGCGCAGACGCTCGCCAACTTGTATCTGGCTTTGGAAGAAAACCTGGCCATCATTCCGGTAGTTAATAAAATTGATTTGCCGGCCGCTGACATAGAAAAAACAAAAAATGAAATCATGGAACTAATCGGCTGTAAGGAGGAAGAAATAATCTGCGCGTCGGGAAAAACCGGAGAGGGTGTCGCGGATATTTTACAGGCCGTGGTTAATAAGGTCGCGGCTCCGAGCGCGAAAAGCGCGGGCGGAGGAAATGACAAGTCAATTTACGAAAAACCATTGCGGGCGCTGATTTTTGACTCAACTTATGACGAATATCGCGGGGTGCTCGCTTTTATCCGGGTAATGGAGGGAAGGATAAAAAAAGGCGAAAAGATTTATTTGATGGCGACCAAAGCCAAAAGCGAAGCTGTTGACGCTGGAATTTTTACTCCGGACTATAAATCAACCGGCGAGCTGAAAGCCGGGGAAATCGGCTATATCGCCACCGGTTTTAAAAACGTAAATGAATGCCGGGTGGGCGATACGATTACTAACGTTAATTTTGCCGCGCAAGGGGGAATAGGGTTAAGCGCGCCGGTAACGGGTCTAAAAGGCTACAAAGAAGTTAAACCCATGGTGTTCGCGGGAATTTTCCCCCAGGAAGGAAACGAATATCAGCAGTTAAGGGAGGCGATGGAGAAATTAAAACTAAACGACGCGGCTTTAACTTACGAGCCCGAACATTCTGACGCCTTAGGCTTCGGATTCCGCTCGGGGTTTTTAGGGCTTTTGCATCTTGAAATTTTTCAGGAAAGGCTGAAGCGCGAATATAATCTTGATATCGTCGTTACCACTCCGAGCGTGGCTTACCGGGTATTTTTAAAGTCAGTAAAATCATTGGATCAGCGCCGATTAAAAAACATTGACGCGGATGGAGCGCTCGTAATCCACAGCCCGCACGAATTGCCCGACCTTTCGCAAATTGAAAAAATTGAAGAGCCATGGGTAACTCTGGATGTTATCATTCCGAAAGATTACATGGGCGCGGCCATGAATTTAATCCAGGATAAAAGGGGAGTTTACGTAAATACTGAATTCATTAACGTTACGCGGGCGATTCTTCATTACACGGCGCCCATGGCGACCATCCTCACCGATTTTTACGACAAGATAAAAAGCGTCAGTTCGGGTTATGCTTCGGTTAATTATGAATTTTCCGGCTATAAGCCGGCTGATGTTGTTAAGATGGATGTTTTAGTCGCCGAAGACGAGGTGGAATCCCTCTCCATGATCGTTTACCGGGATGAGGCTTTCCGGCGGGGAAAAGAAGTGGTGGAAACTTTAAAAGAAACTCTGCCGAGGCAGATGTTCGTGATAAAACTGCAGGCGGCCATCGGCGGAAAGGTTATCGCCTCCGAAAGGTTGTCGGCCATGCGCAAGGACGTAACCGCGAAACTTTACGGCGGGGATGTTACGAGAAAAAGAAAGCTTTTAGAAAAGCAGAAGAAAGGAAAGAAGAAGATGATGGAGCATGGCAAAGGAAGCGTTGAAATACCGAGCGATACTTTTATTAAAATATTGAAGAGGTAAAACTATGGCTAAACAAAAAAAGATAGTAAAAATCGTCTGGGCGATTCTCAGTATTATGATTATCATTTCCATGGTCATCTGGAGCGTCGGCATGGCTTTTATGTAGGGTGATAGTGTGCTATTCTGGATTTAGAACTTATGAGAAAAAAGTGGCAAATCGCGCCGGAAATTAATGATGAAATAATGAAAAAATATCCCGAATACAATCGGGTTATTTTGCAGTTGCTTTTAAACCGGGGACTCAACGCGAGAGAAGATATGGAAGAATTTTTAAACGACGGCTATGAAAAGCTCCATGACCCGGCTAAATTCAATGACATGACCGCGGCCGTGGCGCTCGTCATAAAGCACATAAAAGAAAAAAATAAGATTCTTGTTTACGGTGATTATGACGCTGACGGGGTTACGGCTTCGGCTGTCATGACTGAGACCTTAAATACTTTAAAAGCCGACTCGGGAGTCTATATTCCGTTCCGGACGACTGAAGGCTACGGGCTTAATAAGAGCGCTTTAGAAGAAGCGAAAAATAACGGCGTAAAGCTCGTAATTACCGTGGACACGGGCATCCGCAACGCGGCTGAAGTCCGGTACGCGAAAGAACTCGGGCTTGACGTTATTGTTACTGACCACCATTCAGCTCCGGAAGATAAAAAAAACTGGCCCGAATGCCTGATTATAAACGCCAGCCTAACAGAAGAAAAATATCCGTTTAAATTTCTGGCCGGCGTGGGAACGGCCTTTAAACTGGCTTCGGCCATAATCGCCGCGTCCAGCTTAAGCGGAGAAGACAAAGAAAAATTAAAGGAAAGGATTTTGGATCTCGTTGCCATCGGCACGGTTACCGACATGGTAGTTTTACGCGGAGAAAATCGGATTCTCGTAAAAAAAGGCCTTGAAGTTTTAAATAAGACCAAGCGAATCGGACTGAAAGAACTTATAAATATTTCGCAGATAAATAACGGCAAAACGCTTGACAGCTGGAATATCGGTTTCCAACTAGGTCCGCGCCTGAACGCGGCCGGACGGCTGGATCACGCTAATACGGCTTATGAGCTCCTCGTTACCCTCGACGCGGAAGAAGCTAAAACTCTCGCCCAATCGCTTAACTCAAGGAACATGGAGCGCCAGATGATAACGGAAAAAATCACCGAAGAAATCATCGCCGATTTGGAGGCTGATTCAAAGCGCGCGGATAAAAAGATCATCATTGCCGTTGCCGATAAAGGGATTGAAAAAAAAGCCTGGAATGAAGGCGTGGTCGGCCTCATTGCCGGCCGGATTGCCGAAAAATATTATCTTCCGGCTCTCGTTATCACGGTCGGATCCGGCGGGGAATACAAAGGCTCGGGCCGGAGCATAGAAGAATTTAACCTGATCCATGCCATTGAGCGCTGTTCACAATATTTAGACAAGTACGGCGGCCATCCGGCGGCCTGCGGTTTTTCCTTTAAAAAAGAAAATCTGGACAATTTTAAAAAAATGATGGAAGAAATCGCCGAAAGCGAGCTCGGAAAATTAAACCTCCGGCCGAAGATTAAGGTTGACGCGGAAGTTGACCTTGCCGAGATAAACGAATATTTTATAAAAGAGCTGGAAAAATTCGCGCCGTTCGGGGCAGGGAATGAAAAACCGAAATTAGTTTCAAGAAATCTCCTGGTCATGGACATAATAAGAATGGGCGCCGACAACCAGCATTTAAAATTAAGGTTAAAAAGCGAAAATTCGGGTCTCATATACGCTATAGGCTTCGGTCAGGCCGCGGAACGGAAGGATTTAAGGATCGGCGATAAAATTGACCTGGTTTATTACGCCGAAATTAACGATTATAACGGCAGAAGGGAAGCGCAGTTGAAGATTATTGACGTTAAAAAGTGATTTAAAAAAAATGAAAAAATTAATTATCTACACCGACGGCGGGGCAAGGGGGAATCCGGGTCCGGCCGGGATCGGGGCGATCGCTTACGATGAAAAAAGGCAGGTGGTATTTACTGTATCCGAATTTTTAGGCGTAGGGACTAACAATCAGGCCGAGTATAAGGCGGTTATTGCCGCCTTGGAAAAAGCCCGGGATTTAAACGCGGAAGAGCTGGATTTTTACCTTGACAGCGAGCTGGTTGTCAAGCAGTTAAAACGCGAATACAAGGTAAAAAACGAGGGAATAGCGCCGTTATTTTTAAAAGTCCATAACTTGACTTTATGCTTTAAAAAAGTTAAGTTTACGCATATTCCGAGAGAAAAAAATAAAGAAGCCGACCGGCTGGCGAACGAGGCGATGGACAGGGGAAGGTAGTTAAAAGTTATCCTCCTCCGCTTCCGCCGTCGCTGAAGCTATGGCGGACAAGAAAGTTGAGAGTAGAGTTTCTTAAAATTGATTTGGAAATTTTGGGATTATTTTCTGCTTGGTAATTCCGTCTTAACCTCATGGGTTAAGGCGTTTTTATATTTTTGATCTTTGATAATTTTTCGTCCCGCGGTTTATGGCGGGACATTTGCGTTTAGAATTTTTTTTGCCCGATGCGGGCAGAAGGAGGGAAAGATGAGCAAGAGCCAAGCCTTGCGTCAGAGGCGACCCGAGGAAGTCGCGGAAGCGAAGGATTCATTGATCCTCCGCTACTGCGACATGGTGAAATACATAGCTCTTAGGCTGGTCTCACGCCTGCCGGACTGCGTTCAAGTGGATGACCTGTTCAATGCGGGAATCATCGGGCTCATCGATGCGATAGACAAGTTTGACGTCTCCCAGGACGTCCAGTTCGAAACCTACGCCCGGATCAGGATCAGGGGCGCGATGCTGGACGAGATCCGATCCATGGATTGGATACCCCGCTCACTCAGGCGAAAGAGTAATGAGCTCGAGAAAGCATGCGTGGCGCTGGAACAGAAGCTGGGGACTCATCCGTCGGACGAGCAAGTCGTCTCCGAGCTCGGGATCAGTATTGAAGAATACTATAAGCTCTTGGACGAAATAAAAGGAATCTCTCTGATGCCTGAAGACATCCATGAAGTCATCAATGAAAACAAAGACATGTGTCATCTGGGCACTGAATCCGATGAGCTGTTCGAGCAGACCTATCGCCAGGAAATCAAGGCCCGTCTGACCGAGGCCATCGGGGCACTTCCCGAAAAAGAGCAATTGGTGCTGACGCTCTATTACTATGAGGAGCTGACCATGAAGGAAGTCGGGGTGGTCCTCGGGTACACGGAGTCCCGAATCTCCCAGATCCACACCAAGTCTATTTTGAAATTGCGAACCTGCCTGGCGCGGAAGTTCAAGAGGGACGACCTTCCCGGCTGGGTCGGGGAGGTCGGGCGGCTGGCACCGGTTCTTGTCCTGGTTCCGAAAAACGGAGCCGGGAAGGAGGAGCCTTCTCCTCCAAAGCCGGAGGTTGTTCCTCCGGCGGCAGTCTCTTTCGGCCAGCGGTTGTCCGAACACCTTGCGGCCAAACGCTGGTCCCCAGCCGACCTCGCCCGACGGGCTGAATGCACGATGGAAATCGTGCAAAAAGCCTTGACAGGCGAGGGAGTTCCGTCGGAGAAGGAAGTCCGGCGGATGACTAAGGCCTTTGGCATCACCTGCGATGCTAAAAAAGAATTTTTTCAACTAGCCGGCGTGGACTATTACAAATAGTCCGTCGGAGAAAGGAGGAGAACCTGTGAACAAAACCCGAGGCCATGGGATTCGCGCGAGCATTATCAGCGCGGATCCCATGGCCTCAATTACTTCCGGCGGTTTATCGTAAGGATTAACCAAATTTATTGACTAAGCCGGGAATAAGTAATAATATTCTCATATCGTATCGGGCTGTAGTATACCGGTAGTACGCGCCCTTCGGGTGGGTGTAGACTGGGTTCGATTCCCAGCAGCCCGACATAGAATTGCCAATTGTTAATTTTCAATTGCCGATTGGCTAAATTGTGTTGAAGTTAGCAGGGGCTCCGCACGGGCGGAGCTTTTTGCGTTTTATGGATTTTGGTTTCATGATAAAGCTGGAGGCAGACCGGACTCTTTAAACCCCATTCATTTTATTTCCGCTGTCTGCTATAATGGAGAAAAGAAAAAAATATGCCTAAAGACTCATTTTCATCCATTGAAGACTTGCTTGACAAAGGCGGGCGGGCGGTTGGCGATACGGGCGCCGGATCAAAGCTTAAGGAAAAAGAGGAAGAGCTGAAAATTAAGGAAACCGAGCGGGCCGTAAAAGGAAAAGCCCAAGCGCTCGGGCTACCTTTTATAAACCTGATCGGTACGCCAATAAGCCAGGAAGCGCTAAAGCTGGTTCCCGAAGCGACGGCCGGCGAACTCCGGGCGGCCGGCTTTGTTTATGACGGAAAAAATATTTTAATGGCAACGACCGAGCCGACTGATAAAGTACTTGCTTTGAAAGAGGAACTCGCGAAAAAATATTTCAGCGACGCGAGACTTTACCTTGTTTCTGATCACAGTTTTGATTATCTACTCGGCTGCTACCGCAATCTGCCGAAGGTCAGCAAAGCGATTAAGGGAGTGGTTATCGGCGAGGAAGACCTTTTACGCTACCGGGATCAGTTTAGAAATTTCAAGGAGCTGGAAGAAAAAATAAATTCTTCCGGAACGACCGAAATCGTAACCATAATTATCGCATCCGCCATCCAGCTGGACGCTTCTGACGTCCATATTGAAAGGGAAGAAAGAGACGTTAAAGTCCGCTTCAGGGTGGACGGGATTTTGCATGACGCCGCTATACTGAAAGAGGAAGCCTGGGCCAAAGTAATTTCCCGCTTAAAACTTTTGACCGGCGTAAAAATCAATATCGCCAATAAACCGCAGGACGGGCGGATGTCCATCTTTTTAAAAAGCGACCGGCTGGATATCCGGGCGTCTTTTCTTCCGACGTCTTACGGCGGGGAGAGCGTGGTTATGCGGCTTTTGCAATCTTCAAAAGTCGGCTTTGATTTATCCGATTTAGGGCTCACGGGCGACGCTTTTGAACGCCTGAAAAAGCAGATTGAACGTCCGAACGGCATGGTCATTACGACCGGACCGACCGGATCGGGAAAAACTACGACCCTGTACGCGGCCATGAAAAAATTGAACAGTCCGGAAGTAAAAATCATTACCATTGAAGACCCGATTGAATACCAGCTTTCCGGCGTAAACCAGTCCCAGACTACGGAAGTTTATACGTTCGCCAAAGCCCTCCGCTCCATTGTTCGCCAGGATCCGGACATCATTATGGTCGGCGAAATTCGCGATTTGGAAACCGCCGATACGGCCATTCAGGCGGCCCTTACCGGCCATCTTGTCCTTTCAACCATTCATACGAACGACGCGGCCGGCGCCATTCCGCGCTTTTTATCCCTCGGAGTGAAGCCTTTTCTTCTCGCTCCGGCCATTAACGCGATAATCGGCCAGCGGTTGATCCGGCGGATTTGTGAAACCTGCAAGGAGGAAATAAAACTGGAACCTGAAACTATGGACCGGGTCATGAAAACGCTTTTAAAAATCAAAGAAGAATACCGCGGCGAAATTGATCTTTCGCGTGACGGCGCCGACTTAAAATTTTATCATGGCAAAGGCTGTGAGAAATGCGCGGGGCTCGGTTATCGGGGCCGGGTCGGAATTTTTGAGATCGTCATCATGTCCGAAGAGCTGGAAAAGATAATTTTGTCCGGCAGTATTTCCGAATACGACATGCGCGAATACGCCCGGCAAAAGGGATATTTGAGCATGGCGCAAGACGGACTTAAAAAGGCTTTGCTCGGAATCACGACCGTGGAAGAGGTATTTAGGGTGGCGGAATAAATTTTCAATTATCAATTTACAATTTTCAATTACTTGAGATTTACGGAAATAGCTGAAATTAATTTTTCCGTAGATATCAACAAACAATGTGTTGAATAAAAAATTCTTTACAGGCTTGAAAAAAGATTACGACCGGCATGAAGCCGAACGGAGGCAGATCATCAGCCTCGCGAATCAGGTTCTCCACGATTCAAAACGGGTGATTTTTTCCCTGCACAGGGAAGATAAAAAGAAGGCCGGCGAATCCCTTAGAGAAATTGAAGAAAAACTGGCTTACCTTGACAATAAATTCTCTTACGCCCGGCTTTACGAAGAAGGCTCTTTTAAGGCCGCCATGGAAGAATATGTTGAAGCGAAAATGTACTTTAAACTCTTGTCCGGCGAAAAGATAGATAAAATTCCGCGGCTGAAAATCGGCATTGAAAGCTACATCGGCGGCATCTGCGACCTTACCGGGGAACTAACCCGCCTCGCCATTAACAAAGCCGCCGCCGGCAAACTGGATGAGGCCGAACGGATTAAAGGAATTATAAACGGCATTATGTCCGAGCTGGTGGAGTTTGACATGACCGGTTACCTGCGCACTAAGTATGACCAGGCAAAAACCAATTTAAGAAAGATTGAACAGGTAGCTTACGAAATTAAGATCAGGCGAAGCTGATCGGCCGGTTAGTTTTCCGGCCGGGCATTAAAAGTTTTCTTTATTACAGGGAAATTAAAAAACTTTTTTACGCATGAACAGAAAATTCTTCCAGGCGCTCGCGGCGATTGTCGGTTATATAATCGGAGTGGGCATGTTCGCACTGCCGTATCTTTTTATTAAAGCGGGGCTTTGGCCCTGCCTTATTTTAATTGTCATAATCGGAATCGCCCAATATTTTGTCCATCTGCTCTACGCGGCTGTCATTTGCGACAATCCGGGCTATCACCGCCTGCCGGGGCACGCGGAAAATTATTTCGGTCCGGCCGGCAAGCGCCTGACGTTCGTCGTTACGATGATTGGGAATTACGGCGCCATGCTAGCCTATATAATCGTCGGCGGAGTTTTCGCGCGCCAGCTTTTTTCCCCGTTTTGGGGCGGAAGCGAAGTTCTTTACGCTTCAATTTTATTTTTTATCGCGGCCGGGGTGGTTTTTTTCGGGATAAAAACCATCGCCCGTTTTGAATTTTATTTTACCGCGGCAATGGTTGTTGTTCTTCTCTTGGTGATTAAACGGAGCCTTGGGTTTGCTTCTCCGGCTAACCTTACGCTCGTTAACTGGAAATACGCGCTTTTACCTTTTGGCGCGATTTTATTCGCCTTTGACGGCGGCGGAGTTATTCCGCTGGCCGCGGAAATTTTAAATAAACGTAAAAAAAGCTTAAAAATCGCCATCGGTTTCGGCACTTTTTTTTCCATCGCCCTGATCGTAATTTTCAGCCTGGTTACGGCCGCGGTAACCGGAGGGAAGACGACTCCGGACGTCCTTACCGGACTTTGGAACGTTATGGACGGAAAAATAGTTTTAATCTCGTTGGTTCTCGGGCTTTTAGTTATAGCCACTTCGTTTTTCGCCGTTGCCGAAAACATCAAAGACACTTTTTCCCGGGATTACGGGATAAATAAAACAATATCCTGGGCCTTGGCGTTTTTTATCCCTTACGCGTTTTACCTCGCCGGTTTTAATAATTTTATCGGCGTCATCAGTTTTGCCGGAGCAATTTCCGGCGGATTTACCGGAATCATCCTGATACTTATTTTCCGGAAAATGGAAAAGGAAAAAAAGAAGCTGTCTTTTTTCCGGCATAAGCCGGGCCGGCTTTTCTTAGGACTCGTCGCTTCTTTGTTTCTGGCCGGAATTGTTTACGAAATTTGGAGTTTTGTTTTATGAAAATCGCCGTCATCTCCGACATTCATGATAATCTCGCGAACCTGAAAAAATTCCTTAACTGGGCGGGCGCTAATGATATTAAGGAAGCGGTTTGTTGCGGGGACGTGACTAACGCCGACACTTTGGAATACCTGGCGAAAAATTTTAACCGCCGCGGAGACGGGCAGGCCGGCGCTATTCACCTGGTAAGAGGCAACATGGAGATATACGATGAGAGTGAGGTAGAAAAATATTCCAATATATATTATCTTGGCCGTTTCGGCGCGACAATGATCGGCGGCCGACGGGCGGGAGTCTGTCATGAGCCCGCTTATATAAAAGAGGTTATCGCGTCATGCAGTAAAGATTCAGCCAAGAAAAAAACGGCCAATCCGACCGCTTGTGATATTATTTTTTACGGCCATACCCATAAGCCGTGGCTGGAGAAAATTGACGGCATTACCGCTGTTAATACCGGGACGCTGGGCGGAGTATTTCAGAAAGCGACCTTCGCGGTTTGGGAGCCGGAAACAGGGAAATTAGAATTGAAGTTGCTGGAAAATGTATAGCGAAATTTTTAATATCCAATTTCTAATATCCAATAAAATGTCTAATTTTCAATGTCCAAAAGTTAAGCGGTGATTTTGGTTTTGAGTATTTGGATTTTTATTGGAAATTAGAAATTAGGAATTGGAAATTATTTTTGAGAGATATTGTCCTGTATAACTCTTTTTTACTTTGGCGACATCCCGCGGAGTGCCTTGGGCGATTACCCGGCCGCCCTTGTCTCCGCCTTCGGGTCCGAGATCAATTATCCAGTCAACCGATTTGATCACGTCAAGATTGTGCTCAATAATTAAAACCGTATTGCCTTTGTCAACCAGCTTCTGCAAAACGCCGAGCAGGCGTTTTATGTCGTCAAAATGGAGTCCGGTAGTCGGCTCGTCAAGAATGTAGAGGGTTTGCCCGGTATCGCGCCGGGATAATTCGGTTGAAAGTTTTACGCGCTGGGCTTCGCCGCCGGAAAGCGTCGTGGCCGACTGGCCGAGACGGACGTATCCGAGGCCGACTTCAAGAAGCGTTTGGAGTTTTTGGCTCACCGCCGGGATATTTTTAAAGAATACGGAAGCTTCTTCAACCGTCATTTTTAAGACATCGGAAATATTTTTTTCCTTATAATGGATTTCCAGCGCTTCTTTGTTGTACCGGGTGCCATGGCAGACTTCGCATTCAACGTAAACGTCCGGAAGAAATTGCATTTCAATCTTAATCATGCCGTCGCCGGAGCAAGCTTCGCATCTTCCGCCGGTAACGTTAAAAGAAAACCGTCCGGCTTTGTAGCCCCGGATTTTCGCTTCCGGCAGCGAGGCGTAGAGTTCGCGGATAGGGGTGAAACAGCCGGTATAAGTAGCCGGGTTGGAACGCGGGGTCCGGCCGATGGGAGATTGGTCAATGTTTATTACTTTATTAATAAATCCGGTTCCTTCAATCCGGACATGTTTCCCCGGGGCGGTTTTTGCCCGGTAAAATTTCGCCGCCAGGGCGCGCGACAGGATGTCGTCCATCAGGGTTGATTTTCCCGAGCCGGATACGCCGGTGATTGCCGTAAATTTTCCCAAAGGAATTTCCACGTCTATATTTTTAAGGTTGTTCTCGGCCGCGCCGATGATTTTCAGTGATTGTCCCGTTCCCGGCCGGTACTTTTTCGGCGTTGGGATGGATTTCTTGCCTGAAAGGTATTGTCCGGTAATTGAGCCCGTTGATTTAATTATCTGTTTAAGGGTGCCGGCCGCGACTATTTCGCCGCCGTGTTCGCCGGCGCCCGGGCCGACATCAACGATATAATCCGACTCTTCAATGGTTTCCCGGTCATGTTCAACGATTATTACCGTGTTGCCGATATCGCGGAGGGTTTTTAAAGTATTGATTAGTTTGGTATTGTCCCGCTGGTGCAGGCCGATAGAAGGCTCGTCTAAAATGTATAAAACGCCGACAAGCTGGGAGCCGATCTGCGTCGCGAGGCGGATGCGCTGGGCTTCGCCGCCCGAGAGGGTATTGGCCGCCCGGCTTAAAGTAAGGTAATTCAGGCCGACATTCAAAAGGAAATTAAGCCGCGATTTTATCTCTTTTATTACCTGGCTGGCGATTTTTTTATTTTTCGCGCTCTGGTTTTTGCTTTTTTCAAGCTGTTCAAAAAATTTGAACGCCTCCTCAATGGATAATGAAGCGATGTCATGGATTGAACTGCCTTCAACGAGGACGGCGAGCGCTTCTTTTTTCAGCCTTTTTCCTCCGCAAGCCGGGCAGTTAAGGATCCGCATGAAACTTTCAATTTCTTTTCTGATAAAATCTGATTCGGTTTGTTTGTATCTTCTCTCAATATTAGGGATTACTCCTTCAAATTCGGTGGTGAGCTGGCCGGAAAAACGGTCGCTTTGGTAGTCAACATTGTAATTTTTTCCGCCGGTGCCGTAAAGGACGATATGAAGCTGTTTGGGGCTTAACTTTTGGATCGGGGTGTTAAGGTCAAAGCCGTTTTTTTCCGCCACCGTGCCGAGAATGCGCAGGAGCCAGGATTGGGAGCCGGTTGTGCCGTGCGACCAGGGGCGGATGGCGCCCTGGGCGATAGTCAGATTGTAATTTAAAACCAGCTCCGGATCCACTTCCAGTTTTGTGCCGAGTCCCGAGCACTCGGGGCAGGCGCCGTAAGGATTATTAAAAGAAAAGAGGCGGGGTTCAATTTCCGGTAGGCTTATTCCGCAGTCCGGGCAGGCAAAAAGCCGGGAATAAACGCGCTCGCCCGCGGACCCCGAATCCGGCTTAGCTGAAGCGGACTTTTCCGAAACAGGCGCTATAGAGATCAATCCGTTCGCGAGATCCAGAGCCTTTTCCACGGATTCGGATAATCTGGCCTGATCATCCTTGTCCGCGGAAACCGAGAGCCGGTCAATGATGATTTCAACCGCGTGCCTTTTGTTTTTATCCACGTTCTGGTCTTCAGCCTCTTCAAGGCCCATGATATTTCCGTCAAACCGCACCCGGTTAAACCCGGCTTTGCGCAGGTTAGCGAGAATGTTTTTATGTTCGCCCTTTTTATTCTTTATGATTGGCGCTAATACATATATATTTTTAGAGGAATAGTTCTTTAAAATGTTCCCGGTGATTTCGTCAATGGAGTAAGTCCTGATCCTTTTTCCGCATTGGGGGCAATGCGGAACGCCCGTGCGGGCGAAAAGAAGCCGGAGATAATCGTAAATTTCCGTTACCGTGCCGACTGTTGAACGGGGATTATGGGAGGTGGATTTTTGGTCAATAGAGATGGCCGGAGAAAGCCCTTCTATGAGGTCAACGTCCGGCTTGTCCATCAGGCCGATAAACTGCCGGGCGTAAGCCGAAAGCGATTCAACGTAGCGGCGCTGGCCTTCGGCGTAAATCGTATCAAAAGCCAGGGATGATTTTCCCGAACCGGAAAGCCCGGTAATGACTATGAGCTTGTCGCGGGGGATTTCAAGTGAAACGTTTTTCAGGTTGTGCACCCGCGCGCCCTTGATGATGATAGAGTTTTTCATGAAAGTTTGGAGAGAAATTATTCGTAAAATAATAAAAATTATTATACCCTATAATACAGCCTATGGCAAGGCCTTGCGGGCGATGAAAAGACTATGATATGCTGAATTTACGTTGCGACCATCTCAATAATAACATGATAAAAACATGGAAATAGTTTTAGCCATATTGCTTGGATTTATAATTATCGGCATCGTCGGGATGTTTTTTCTTCTGCTTAAAAAAAAGGATGGGGGAGGCGAAGAAAAGTTCGCCGCCATGATGGAGCGACTTGGCAGTCTAAACGAGCAGAACAAAGAACTGCGGCAGGCCATGGATTTTAAGCTGGCCGAGACGCACCGGACGACCGAAGAGCAATTCAGGACGACCCAGGATCAGTTAGGCCAGACCATGAGAACGGCTCATGCTATCGCCAATAACTCGGCAAAACTTATTTCCGAGGTGACAGAGAGGCTTACCAAACTTGATGAGACTAATAAGCAGGTGGTTGATTTTTCCGCCCAGTTGCAGAATCTTCAGGACATTTTAAGGAACCCGAAACAGAGGGGCGTTTTAGGCGAATTTTTTCTTGAAGAGACTTTAAAAAATGTTTTGCCGCCCAACTCTTACCAGATGCAATACGCTTTTAAGGACGGATCCATCGTAGACGCCGCCGTGTTTATTAAAGAGAAGATCGTGCCGGTTGACTCTAAATTTTCTTTGGAAAATTACGAAAAAATCCTGGATTCGCGGGATAGCAAAGAAAAAGAGAAATTCCAAAAGGCTTTTAAACAGGATTTAAAAGGCAGGATTGACGAGACCGCTAAG
Organism: Patescibacteria group bacterium; assembly: GCA_041661405.1. Lineage (GTDB taxonomy): Bacteria > Patescibacteriota > Patescibacteriia > Patescibacteriales > JBAZCA01 > JBAZCA01. Next base: position 3,595 of record JBAZUL010000014.1, on the reverse strand, counting down.
TATATCAAGCCCGGAGAGGGAACCCTTGATTTCGCTTTCATGTTCATCCCTTCGGAAGCCATTTATTACGACCTGTTGGTCAACAAAGTCGGAGCGGTGCAGATCAATACCCGCGATCTTATAGAATACGCTTTTTGCGACAAGAAAGTAATTATCGTCTCGCCGACTTCGTTTCTCGCCTATTTGCAGACCGTACTGCAGGGACTCAGGGCCATGCAGATTGAAGAGTCGGCAAAAACTATCAGGGCGAACATTGAAAAGCTCGGTCGGCATATAGGCAGTTATGACGAATTCATGAAAAAGCTCGGAGCGAGCATGTCCACGACCGTGAATCATTATAATAACGCCTATAAGGAATTTAAGAAAATAGACAAAGACGTGGTCCGCATTACCGGCGGGGAAGCGAGCGTTGAAACGGCGCTGATTGACAGGCCGGCGGCGGAGTAATTCAAAGCTTAAAGTTATCCGCCTGAGACGCCCAGCCAGAGGCGGGCAAGGATCCCTGTCCGCCAAGGGCGGACGCCTCAGGCGGAAAAGTTTATTGAATGAGCTGTACTGATAATAATGAAAAGTATCTTAAGGAGGCAATCATAAAAACGATTGCTTTTTTTGACATGTTTGACTATCCGCTGGCGATCATGGAAGTCTATAAGTATTTGTACATGTCTCCGCCGATTTGTCCGTCCGCGCCGGCAGGCGGATTGGACGATGGAGCCCCGGCCAGCCTGCCAGCCGGCGGAAAGTCCGGCGGATCGCGGATCGCGGATATTGAGCGTTTGTCGGATGAGCTGGCGCGAAAAAACATCCTGGGCCGGAAAAACGGTTTTTATTTTTTAAAGGGCAGGGATGGGATTGTTTTTGAAAGGCTCCGGCGCTCTAACCGCTCAGGAATTAAAATCAGCCGGGCGAAAAAGATTGTAAGGCTTTTTTCCGCGCTGCCCTGGATAAAGATGATCGCTCTTGGCAATGTCATGGGATCCCGGAATTTTAAAAAAGAAAGCGACATTGATTTAATCATCGTGACTGCCAAAAACCGGATCTGGATTACAAGATTTTTTTGCGCCAGCCTGGCCGCGGTTCTCGGCCTTCGGCCGGCCGAAGGGAAAACCGAGAATAGAATTTGCCTGAGTTTTTTCGTTTCCGAAGACCGGCTGGATTTAGGATTTTTGTCCGGACCGGATGATATTTGTTTTTATTACTGGCTTGCCGGTTTTATCCCGCTTTACGAGCGAGGGGATATATTTCAGAAGCTTTATAAGGCTAACGGCTGGCTAAAGGAAATTCTGCCTAATTATGATCCGGCTTTGCCGACCGGAGTAATTATGGTTAGGAGAACAGTTCTGGCCGCCATGATCGGTAAAGTCATTGATTTGGCAACCGGATGGCTGGAACCGATAATAATGAATTTCCAACTTAGAATATTTCCTCCGCCGATAAAAGAAAAGCTTAATCAGGGAACCGATGTATTTACTGATAACAGCATCATTAAACTGCACGTTAATGACCGGAGGAAGATGTATCGCGCTGAATGGGAAAAAAGGGCGCGAAAGACAATTATGATGATAAAAAACTATTAGTAAATTTGATAATAAAAAAGTTATTTTTATGCTAAAGTTAAATAATATTTTGTTAAAATTGAGTAAAACTTATAGCGCGGTAGTATATTTACTAGCTTTTGTCTTTTCTTTCCAAACCAGGCTGATATTAAGCCCCGGAGAACTCTCTGGCGGATATTCTGAATACGGAACCATCTCGCTTTATCCGGTTGATTTGGTAATGCTGTTGCTGGCTTTTATCCTTACTATTTTATTGGCGCTTAAAGCTGATAAAATAATTTTGAAAAAAATTCGCTTCCGAGGCAAAATGACGCTTATCGGTTTTATGTTTTTTTTTCTTATTTCCAGCGCCGCGTCAATAGTTTTTGCCTCTGACAAATGGCTGGCTTTATTCAGGTTTGGCTGGCTGGCGGAAGGGGCGTTTTTGTTCTCTGTAATCGTATTTTCCAACTATAAAACCCTAAGGCTTTTTTTCTTTCTCGGCCTCGGGTTTTCAATCCAGGCCGGCATTGCTGTCTGGCAGTTTGCCGCCCAATCCGATTTTGCCTTAAAATGGCTCGGTATGGCATTGCACAAGGCCGAGGAGCTCGGCGTCTCGGTAATTGAAGTATCCAATCCGGGAGAACTGCCCGAGCGCTGGCTCAGAGCTTACGGCGGCCTGCCGCACCCGAACATTCTCGGCGCGGCCATGGCCGGAGCCGGCCTGTTCTGCCTTTATTTCCTCCTTGGCCGCCGGTCGGCGGACAGGGTGGGCAAGTACCTCCCGATTGGCGCATTAACTCTTTTTTTTATTGCCCTGCTCGCTTCTTTTTCCAGAAGCGCCTGGATCGCGTTCATATTCGGATTCGCGTTCATATTCGTAGCGATAATGATCGGGAAAAATCTGTCAAAAAGAAAAATAATGCTGGAAATTACCCTTGTTCTGGGGATGGTTTTTTTTGTTTTTTTCTCACTTTACGGGGATTTGGTTTTAACCAGGATTAAGGGAGAGGGAAGACTGGAAAACCTTTCAATTTCCGAAAGGATCGGTTCTTCAAAAGAAGCCTGGACAATAATCAAATCCCATCCTTTTTTAGGAGTCGGCATCGGCAATTATGTTCTGGCGGAATTTGGTCTTAGAAATTCTAATCGTCCTGCCGACGGCGCGGCTGGCGATCAATCGTCAGCCGTCAATCGTCAGCTGTCAGCCGGAAATTTTAAAGCCTGGGATTATCAGCCGGTCCATAATGCGTTCTTGCTTATCTGGGCTGAGTCGGGAATATTAGGGTTGATTGCGTTTATCGGATTTCTCGCGTCCGTTGCTTATTGCCTGTTTTTTGCCGTTTTTCCCCGTCTCGCGCCGCGGCCCGCCGGATCAGCCGGCGAGGATTTGACGCCTGAGCGCCAGCAAGCTGTATTTGGACTGGCGGTTATCGCTTCGCTCGCGATAATGATGGCTTTTGACCATTTCTGGATGAGCTTGCACATCGGAGTATTATTATCTTTTTTAATATCGGCTCTGGTCTTGCGGCTGGCTTTGGAAAGTTGAATTTTCCGGCTTTTTCAGACTGTTTCTTAAACCCTCTTGGCGAGGGTTTTTTATGTTGATTTGCTCGCGCGCTGGATCCCGCATGCCTTCGGCTGCGGGATGATTTGCTCGCGCGCAAATCACTTGACAACTAATTGCGGGGTTAGTAAATTTTTGGTATAATTGTGGATAAGTTAAGAAAGAAAATCGTGATAATAATTTGATAATTAAAAAGTTAAAATAATACCTAATATTAAATAAAATTTTTTAACCAGGTTTTTTCTCAAAAATTTCCCCATGCTTGTCAACGGCAATGAAGAGAAAAATAATAATCTGAAGAAGCTTTTACCGCTTCGCCAGTTTGCTAAAGAGGGTCCCTACAGCGCGGCCTATCTTTCTATTTTAGTCCAAAGAAAAAGCCTTAAGGCCAGGCGGATTGGGAGGAACTATTTTACCACTTTGGAATGGTTTAACGAATATCTTCAGCAGCACGCGCAGGAAAAGAAGTTCGTTGCCGCGAAGACTATGGCGG
>JBAZUL010000013.1:0-37047 GCA_041661405.1 Patescibacteria group bacterium | reverse complement strand
CCCGGAAAATCCATAATCCGGTCAATGGCCAAAGAGCCGGAGACGAGTATGTTGAGTCTATTATTTTTCATTTAATCAGTTTGCCTGAAAATCATTTTGCCGTCAATTATCCGCGGCCAGCCCTGCGGGAAAACCTCCGCGGCTTTTTCCGGTTTCCGAACCTCCGAAACCGCCCGCCGCTCCAAAAATCCGGACGGGTATTGGGAGAAAAATAAACTTAAGCTTTAAACCCTATTTAAGACGCTTGAAAGCATGGCGACACCCTGTTCAGTAAAAACGTAAGACTTTACGGAAGAATGCTTTAAAACTTTTAACCGGTCGCAACTTGCGACCAGTCTTTTTTGCTCGTTCTCGCTGAAAATCAATGGTTCAGACAAACACTCAGCGGTTCAGGCGAACAATCTCCTCCTCAATTGCCCGCCGCTCAAGCGATCCGGCCGGGTATTCTGAGGCGAGTTGTTTTAGCTCGGAGAGTTCGTTTCCGGTGCCGGATGCCGTTGCAGTAGTGCCGCCACCAGCAACATCAGGTTTAATTCGCCCCATCATTTCGTCAATAATCAGCTGAATTATCTTATCTTTTTTCGTCTCCGGCGGAGTCGGTTCAAAAACTCCCTGCCGGATTGTTCCATTTACTCCCATTTCATTTACCGGCACATCCATTTCGTAACCCTCAAGAGTCTGGGAAGATAACTTTAACCTTTTATAGAGATCAAAAAGTTTCTGGATTTTTTCCTTTTCTTCCTTGGATAAATTTTTCACGTTAATACTGTTTACCAAATACTGGGTACGCGCGACTCCGCTTGCCCCGCCGGTTCCGAGTGTCCGGTTATAATCAAGTATCCAATTAGCGACAGTCGGATCTTTTTCTTCGCCGCTGATTAACAATCTTTTGGATGTAATTTTCTCCTGGTTTTCCGCCAAAGACTGTGTCAACTGCTTTTTCAGGGCATCCCGCTCGTCCAATGACATAATAGCCAGAAGAATGGGCTTTAATTTCGCCCAATGGTCATAGTCGGGAATTAAAAAACTTTTAGCAAAATGCTCACGAAACATTTTTCTTACCTGATTTTGAGTCATAACCGGCAACCCGACCCAAAGCAGTTTAACTGATAAATCTTTATACTTAAAATAAAGCTCCCGCGATTCAGCTTTAAAATCCTTGGCTTTTTCAATTTCTTCTTCTATGCCCGCGCCAAAATTATAAGCTTCGGTAAAGCTGTTGTCGCTAATCAAATCCTCAGCTATTTTTTTAACCCTCTCGTAAAAAGCCGGATCTTTTAGTTTTGCTTGTTGCGCCATATTTCAATTTTTTTAACTTTTAGCCCCTGAGGATTTCATTTCTTTTATAGCTTGATCAACACTCAGCTTCTCTTTTCCTGCTCCTACGGATGTTTTGCTGATTATTTCTCCGTATCTGATAACTGAATCTGCGACATCCTTATAGGACACCTCTTTTTTCTCATATTCATCCCAGTATGTCTCAGTTCCGGCCGCTTTCAATTTATTCACAAATTCAAGCAAACGATTCTTGTCTCTCGCGATATTCATGGCCGCGTTTTTGTTAAACTCATTTCTCAAAACTAAATACCTGTAAGCCCCGGGATTTTCCAGAAAATTTCTAAATCCAAGCTCGTTGATTCTGAACTCCCTGCCTGAGCCGTCTTCGGCTTCAATTTCATCTCCGTGAGCCATCCGGTTATAGTTCCTAAGGTACGTTCTGGCATCAACTTTTCTCGCCTCACCCCTGATTCTTCCCATATGGCTTGCCTGACTTAACTGCTTTAAGCGGCCGTTTTCAGAAGTAATTGTTTCGGCGAGGTTAAAATGTCCGACCGACTTGGCTAACATGCTCGCGTCCGCCTGCACCGAGTAGGCCTGCTGTTCGCTCATTCCCAGCTCGCCAATAAGCGCCTGATTAACTAACTCATTTAACCCTAAACCGCTTTGATGTAATTTTTTCCCTTTGGCAACTACTATTCTTTCCCCTGTCTTTTTACCATTTTCATCAAGTATATCCTCTTTAACATTCTTATTTGATGTCCAGGAATGAATCATTTCGTTTAAATGCCCGACCCGGGCCGCGTGAAGCATAATCGCCGCCGCCGCCTCCCGATCCTTATTGGCAATAGCGTTCTTAAACAGTTCCTTTAATAGGTCTTCATTATTAGTGTTACCCATTTTTTGCTGAGTTTGTGAAACCAAAGCATCCCGATCCCGATCGGCGTAAAATGTTTGCATGGGACGATAAAAAGACAGATCTTTCTGTAATGAATTGATTTTAGCGGAAAAATCATCCATTTTTTCCTTTTTTTCATTTCCCAAAACCAGCTTGCCCTCCATATCTGTAAGAATTTTATTTTGTTCTTCTTCAATTTCCTGCAACCTTTTCACTTCTTCGTCGTGCTTTTTCGCTTCTTCAGGATCGCTGGGTTTCGGTATCTTCTTAGCTTCTTCCACGCCTTTACTTGCCAAAGCCGCAACTTTCCTCTGTTCCTCTATTTCTTCGGACGAAAAATTATTTTTATTATAGTCTTCCTGCTCCGCCTGTATTTTATTCAATTCGGTCGAGCGCTCGGATCTTCTTTGGTCAGTGCCTCGTATTATCCCCGCGGCGCGCTTAAATCCATCAGCGTAAAAAAATCCCTGCGCTAAAGCTTCTGTTAGATCTCTTGATGCCCCTAAACCTTTTACTAAACCCATAAATCCCCCACCCTTTAAAGCGTCTGAAGAGGCAACTATTCCCCTCATCCGGTCTTTTTCCGATTTTGCCGTCAAACCCTCCTTAAACCCCTTATACATGTTCGCTGGATTAAGTTCTAACCCATAGGCAAAATTTGCAAGAGCCCCGCCAATTCTTCCGGTATATTTCCTTCCTTTATATCTCGTCCTTTCACCAATTTTCTCTCCTGTTACTTTATCAAAAATATCCTCTTTTCGCTTTGTAGCGAGTAAATCCGAGAACGCCCCCATTTTTATCTTGCCGGCAACCCAGCCCGGCGCGCCAAGCGCCAATTTTCCCGGCGCTCCCGCCACCGCCTTCGCCCAATTTAAACCCTTGCCCGCGATGCTCGCCGCCGCCCCGCCCATCTGCTGGGCCACCATCATCCCGCCCATCAGAAGGCCGATAACGATTATAAATTGCTGGAAGGTTGGCGCGCAAAAGAATGTTGCTACTCCGGCGCAAACCTGATCCGGCGTGGCTGATGAAATAAGCGGCGTTGACTGGGTAGTAAGCGCGAGCCAAATAAAAAATGCCAAGACCGGTCCGACTATAACCTGCTTAATAAAATCCTGCCAGATCTGTCCGGAATATTTTTGAATCGGCGGAAAAGCAAAGCCTAAAAAAACGAGCGGCGAAAAAATCGTATAAATCCAGATCATGACAATCCTTACAACGAGCACGGCAATCATCACGCCTAAAATTATCACCGTAATTATAGAGGCGATAACGGCTAATATTAATGAAACCGCGATTGTCCAGTTATCCATGGCTTTACCAGTGTCGGATGAAAGCGTAACACTCTTTAAAATATAAGCGGTTTTAAGGATATTTACAAAAAACCCTGCTCCTTGGGAAAAAGCATTAACAAAAGTCATCATCACGACCTGCGCTGAATCGGTTATCAGGCCAAAAATAGTTTTTGAGAAATTAATAAGAACAGCCATGATAAGGAGTTTCGGAAGCATCTTTTTTATGGAATAGTTTTCCATCCTGAGGATCGTGGCAAAAGCTATAATAAGGAGAATAAGGATAAAAAACATGTTGCATATATCCCGCACTATCACCCAGCCGGTGATAACCGCCGGCGCGCCGGTAAAATTGCTGTAGCTCGCTATATTAATCAGAACTGAAATCAGCATGGTTGACAACATCCCCATTGCCGAAGTGATTAAAAGCGAAATAAAACCAATAAGCAGGGCGACCGCGAATCCCACCCCGCTAGATATACTGCTTCCGATACTGTCCCATATTGACTGACCCGAACCTGTGGTTGTCTCCGCAAAAACGCTATCGCTTAATGCTAAAAAAAACAAAACGCAAAAACCCGAAAGGAAAATAATCCTTTGGTTTTGATGGATAAACTTAAAAATTATATTTTTCCTGATTGTTTCAAACATCCTTTTTACAATCCTTCTTTAGGCTTAAAATCAGCTCCTTAATAAAAATCATATTTTCTTTAAAATTGAGCTCTTTTACTTTTAATCCACCCCGCTGCTGACCATGAAAATACTGCCAAATAAACTCACCAAAGATGCAATCGCTCCCCAGCCTAAATCCGCGATCGCTTTAAGCGGATCCATCATCCATCCCAAAACCATCGCCATCAACCCCAGTCCGGATAACACTACGAATAAAGTCGTTAAACTTGAAAACGACATCAAAAATATATCGCCCATATCCAGCTTCAATTTCTTTCCGGAGAGAAACCTCCAAAGCGCCCAGACCAGGTTAAACCCCGGAATGGAACTGTATATTTTATTTTTTATTTTTTTCGCGAAATAGCCTCGCGCTCCGGAACTTTTTTCTTCTGACGCTTCTTTTTCAGCCTTGGCGCTTTCCCTCTCCCGCTTAGCGTCCATCACCCGCTCCCTTAAAGACTTAGGCTCCTCCTCTCCGGCTTCGGATTCTTTTTCCCTTTCCATACTACCACTTTTCCCGCTTCCTGTCTCCGGCATCCGGAGGCCTCTCCTCGTTCCCGCGGCCTGCCCTTCGGTTCTTTTCCGGCTCGCCTCTTCCATCTTATCCTGCCTTAACCGATCCGCGGCCGCCCGGGACTGATCAACGCCCGAAAGCTGGCTCCCTAAAACTTTTTCCCGGAATAGGTTTTCGTTTATATCTCTTGCCATAACTTATTAATTTACCCCGCCTTAAACCCGATTTCCCCGGTTGCCGGTTTTTCATCGCTCATCAGCCGGTTCAACACCTTCCATATCCGGCCGATTTCCTTATTATGGCTTTGTTCAATATTCGCAATCTTTTCCGCCAGATCCTTATAGGAATAAACCAGCTTCCTAATTTTTACGAACGCGCGCATTATGGCAATATTTACTTCAATCGCTTTCTTGCTTTTTAAAACGCTGGATAGCATAGCCACGCCTTGTTCAGTAAAGACGTAAGGCAGTTTTCTCCTCCCTCCCCAACTTGAAGTCACAATTTGTGATTTCAAGTTTGTCTTATCTTCGCCAACTTTCCCGTTCAAGGTCACAATTTGTGACCTCAAAGAGTCCTCTATTATAATTCCTTCTCTCATCAAAAATTCCATTTCCATTAAAGTTAATTGAAACATAAAATCCCGAGGAAATCTTTCCTTATTTCTTTTAACCGCCTGATTGAGTACTCTGGTTTCAACTCCGTACATATCCGCCAAATCCCGATCCAGCATCACTTTCTCGCCTCTTATTAAGAGGACTTTGTTCTCAATCCTCTCAACCGGAATCAGTCCAACCGAATTTATTTTTTCCGCTGTTTTTCCCATTGTTTATCAACCTGTCACAATTTGTGATAGGTTCTTTATTTCTGTTCTTTATCTCCCATAATTTATAATTTACATTCTCCTACCTCTCCCTAACAACAACCCAATTCCCAAACTCATAATACCCGTCCCGGCACCATTTACTTCCGCTTGTTCCGGCGCAGTCAAAATTCTGGTTGCAGGATTCTCCGCTCCCGGCGCACTGGTAATTAAAAGAGCAAGGGCCGTCCGTAGCCGCCGTTGTATCGTTCGTCCCTTCGGAACACCAACCCCAGTTATCCATAATTTTTATTCTCGGCCTTACACGGCAATAGTTCTCGTTCGCCGGGCAGTCAATATCCGAGACATCCTGGCCTCTCGGGTTCGTATCCGCCGCTTTTCTTTTTATATCCCAGTAATCGTATAAGTGGTAAAGCGAGTGCGGAGTGGACGTACTCTGCCGGTCGCGCATTTCCACTCCGGTAATAATGGTATTTTCATAATCTCCCCAGTCAACGGCGATCATGGTCATCGGGAGCTGTTGGGCGTCCAGCTTTGAGGTAAAGGCGAGGTTGATAAAACCGCTCCTCCCGATTGTTTCATTCACGCCGATTTTCCCGTTAACGCTAATATTGCCTATTTTCGGGGGAATGCCGCAAAGGTCAGCGTTCGGGGCGGCGGCCGAATATTCCGGCCTTACCGATGGATTGCCGTTGCAGATCCTGGCCGGCGGATTCCAGTTCAGGATGCACTCTCCTCCCGGGCAATCCGCGTTATTACCGCAATCTTTATTATAATCATTAGAACATTTTGAAGTTACTTTTAAATATCTTCCTCCTAAACTACAGCTTCCTCCGGGGCAATCGTCCGTTACGCAAGCCTTTCCGGCGTTGGCCCCGGCATCGCACTTTTTATCCACTCCGCAACTTCCTCCGGGGCAATCGTCCGTTACGCACTCTTTAGACAAATTATTATCGCATTTATAGCCGTCCCATCTCCAAATCCCATAGCTTTTGGCGAAAAGCCGCTGAACATTTTCTTTAGTACTTATCTGTCCCGCCCTTGGCTGATAAGGCGCGGAGTAACTTTCCGTATCTGGAAGTTCATAGTAAAGAGGCTGAATCCCAAGATCGCCCTTACCATCCCATTCATAGGGGTTGGCGGACGGATAAGGATAGACAAGTGAACCAAAAGGGGGATAGTCGGAAAGGTAGCTACACCGTTGGTTTTCGGGAGTAATTATCAACTTATAATAAGGCGATGTCTTGCCCAATCCAACAATATCATCATTACATGGAAACCTGTAGCTGCTACCTTTATAAACTCGGCTTGACCAATATTTATTCTGTCCCATTGACGTAACTACTTGAACCAACTTATTGCAGGAGATTGAATCAGTAAGGACCAGGTAATTAATACTAAAACTTGTATCCCAAGTAGCCATAGCTACACAATTACAGTCAACCGCGCAAGTGGCTACGCCTCTCAAATCTCCCTTTTTATGGCTGGCCATATCACTTTCATAGAAGAACAAAAATCCAGCGGTATAAGCTGGCCCGTTTTCATCACCCGTATCCCAATAACCGCCATAATAATAATTATAATTAGAAGCGATTCCGGAAAATTTTTTGTTAAAAACTTCTCTTGACTTCGGGTCTTGAGAAAGCTTTTTCATATCAATGTCGGTTGCTTCGGTAGAACATTTCGGATCGCTGGATTGGGCGTCATAACCCTTCCACTTCGCCCATATTAAAGTGTCAACTGTTAATTTTTCTTTACCAAAATCAAATCCTGCCTTATCCAGAGAATCGTCTGCGCCTGGCAGATCGCCATAAACTTTACAGTCCGGATCTCCACACCCTTCTTCATAACAGTGTTCATTTATCGGCAAAACATCCGATTTCGCGCAGTCGGTCTTTTTTGTATACACGCCATCAGTACAATAATACAACGGAAAACGATCCCTATACCCGGCGCCTTCTTCTATGCCGTCGCCTTTGACTTTATCAATCGGCCACCACTGGAGGCAATTTTCCGGCGAGCCCGGAGAGCGGTCGTATTGGAGGCAGTAGCCTAAAAGCCCTTTTTCGCGGAGTCCGGAATCGTTAAAGTAATCGCAGGATAATGAGTCAGACTGCGGGTAAAGCCGACAGGACTGGATAGTATTCCAGTCGTTTCTCACCTCTAAAGCCGGCATAATTTTTATATCGTCAATGTAAATATTCCCGAGGCAGTTACCTGGGGATTTGCATTTTACGCAATTCTTTCCCTTATCGTCGCAGGCTTCTGAATTAAGATGCAACCCTATATTTCGGTTTGTTCCGGAATTAAATTTCTTAACTTTAACCTGCCAGCCCTGGCCTTTGTCAGACTCGGAAGTTATTATTTCATTTCCGCCATTTCCTTCAATCGTTATTGCCGCTTTAACGTCGTTAATCCCGTCCTTTGATTTTAAGTCTTCGGTATTGACGCGGTAGCTTAAGTAATAATCCTTACCGGCTTCAACTTCAATAAGCTCCGAGAGCGCGCTCGTTGCGGTCCCTTCGGACGAATATTTTAAGAAACTAATGCCTTCAACCGGATAGCCGATTCCGCCTTTTCCCGAATTCCCCCCTTCCTGCTGAGCCGCGTAAGGATTGTTAATAACCGAAAAAAGATTTTCGTTCCAAGCTGAATCATTATAAGGCAGCCAGCCGTAGGGATATTTATTGGCGCCGTATATTTCAAAGTTGCCGTTCGGGACGGACGCCACTTCTCCGGCCTGTTCCATTAATCCGAACGGCAGATAGCCCCGCATTCCCGGATCATCAACTCCTTTTAATCCGGCTTTGGAATAACCGGAACGGTTAGCGAATTCCGAAACATTGCTTGACGCGCCTTTAACTCCTTTTGCTTCCATCGCTTTTTCATCGTCCGAAATTGAAAAACTGACGCATTTGCCGCTCTCGTCCATCCGCCTGCAGGCGCCGATATCAAAGCAGGCCTGCTCTTCGGCTCCGTTCGCGTTTTTTATTCCGAGTCCGACCGCGCTCCGGCAGGCGAGCCATTCATTGCAGACCCGATCCGGCGTTACTTTTATTAAAGCGTTAGCGTTCGCCGGCGGATTGATTTTTGGAGTTTCGCCGTCTTTTGACGAATCGGCGTTCATAATAAGACCGGTCCAGCCGGATCCCGAGTAAGTCCGCTCATTAAACAAAACGCACCCATCGTCAAAATTAACCAGCCCGTTGCAGGAGGTTTTATTAACGTTCTTTTTAAGCTGATAGCTTATCACCGCCTCTTTTAGTTCCAGCATGGAATTATCCGCCTTGCCCTTTACCGAAAGAGTCCCGTTAGTTATGTCATTACCCGACATGTAAAAACGTTTGCTTCCACGTATGTCGCCGGGCAAATCAAGAGCTATTAAATTCTCTCCGTCTTTAAGATAATTAACCCCTTTTTCGCCAGCCCCTTCAATTAACTCATGAATATCTTTTGCCGCTGCCGTTTTTTCCGTTAAACTAACGTTGCCGCCGGCAAGATTTTTACCCGATATAATATACAAAGCGTCCGGAGACAATTGCAGTTCCTGCGAACAATTACTTCCGGCGCAATTCCAGCCGTCCCATCCGTTCGCGTCAACGTCCTGGGAAAAATCGGCGTTAAAAATCGCGTTAGCTGAAAATCGGCTAACCGGGTCTATATACTCGGAGCATCCGGCCTCGGAAGCGGGGCAAGCGCCGGCCCATTTTATGGTTTTTATTATTTCGTCTTTATCGCCGTCCCCATCGCTGTCATTAATATCTCTAATATCTTCTTTGTCCGGCTGTTCTATCGGCACGCCGGGATAACCGATGGTTTTAGGGGATTTCCCGGCGTCAGTTGGACAGGCGTAATTGTTAGTATCCGCGACACAGGTATAGCGGCACTCGCCCTCAAAACAAGTCCGGTAAGCGCCGCAAACTTCGTCCGAATCGCATTTTATTCCGGTGCGCCCGCAACCGCCAGTATCAACGCAAATTTGGTTCTCCAATGCCCTAACCGGATTGTTTTCCGCGTCAATCATCGCGTCAATTTTCCCGTTAACCGACGATCCGGTCCCGCTTCCGTCATCGCATCTTTTTACCTGTTTTTTCCACCAACCCGCGCCCAGTCCGAGAGCCTGCCGGTATTCGCAGACCTGATCGCCCGGATCCTTAAAATAATTTTTTTCGCTCTCCGAAGAAACCCACTCTTCGCATCCGTCCTCTGACGAGGAACAAAGGATCTTCGGATAGACGTCGGGATTATTCTTTAAAAATTCATTCTGGTAAACCGATTCGCCGGAATAACTATATGGTTTGCCGAGCCGCTCGCAACCTTTATCCGCCGCGTTGCAGATTTTTTTCTTGTCATAAACCGCATAGATGAAATTATCGGCCGGGACGCTTACCTCGCCGTTTTCATAGCTCGCGGCTTCCGGGTTGGCTGAATTATGGGTGTCAACCATTAATTCGCACCCGACGGCCGAATCCTGGCAGAGCGCGGAAAAACTTTTTAAATAATAATCAATCTTTTCCCGGTCTTTATACTGGTCGCAGTTTAACATTTCCTCAGGGAAGCAGGCTCTTACGGTTCCGTCGCTGTCCGGGAGCGCGGCCTTGCAACCGGCGCTTCCGCTCGCGTAAGCCTTCCGTCCCTCCGGATCGTCAATCTTGTTATCGCATGCTAAGGGCGTATTCCAGGAATTTTTAATAAGGTAATACCGGTCAATAGTCTGCGTGAGTTTAATATTATCAATATAGAATCCTTGACTGGCTTTAATCACCAAAATTTCATCGTCGGTTTCGGCGTGATTAAGTTTTTCCAGGTTAAATTTATATAAAAGCCAGTCTCCGTCTCCGGCCAATCCGGCTTTAGTTTCCTCATCAATCTCAAAATACGAAGGGTTATCGGTTTGATTTGAAAGATAGATGCCATTGCCAGCAATCCAGCTTCCCCCGGCTCCTCCTTTTAATTTTTTAGCGGTAAAAGTTAAAACATAAGAACTCTCATCATTGTCGGCGAGCATTGTTCCGACGGTTTTTGAAAGTCCGATGCTGGCATCCTCGCCGGTAATTTCAATGGAATGCTGGCCGACAAAAACCGCTTCGCCGGACAACGCGGGTTTCTTCCCGTTAGCGGTCCAGCCTCCGGTTCCGTCTTCAAAATTATCAGTAAACACGGTCCGGACGTTAGCGCCGTTATTGCCGTTATACTCACGGCAACCGGCCGCTCCGGCCGAACAGGCTCTTCCTTCGCCCGGGATAGCCTGATAAACGCAGGCGTTATGGTCATTTCTCCAGACTCCGCCGCCTTTGCATGATACACATTCTTTACTGCCCGCGTCCCAGTGCTTGTCAGCGCCGGAACAATCGCCTTCGCTGGTTATTGAAGCGTCAACATTATTCTCCGTCCGCCGGTAAGGGTGGCAGTTATCCGAGCAGGATATGGTTTTTAAATAAAGGTGGTAGGAAATACCCCCCTGGCGGTTATAGAACTGGCGGCAATCGGAATTAAAGCGCGCGTCATTCATGTCTTCAATATTATATATTTCCTCACTGCATTTAGCGGAATCGTTGCCAGTAACCGCCGGATCGGCATCCCAATCGTCGCCAGTCTCGCTGTCGTTCTCGTCCTGCTTCAATTTAAAAACTTTTAATTGAAATCCGGTTTCGCTTGAACCTTCCCAGGTATAAAAATCATTGCATCCGGGACTGCCCGCTTCTTCCGGTTTGACGCATTGCCTTAATTCCGAATAGTATTCCCTTTTTTCCGCTCCTTTTTCCAGCTCGTCTAAATTGGTAAACTCGTCGCAACCGGCCGAAACGTAGCCGCAGGTTTTAGCGGTTTTCGGGATAAAATACTCATCCCGCGCCGAGTCAAAGCCGGTTTCTTTCTGAATAAACATATCATACCCGACGCACGAAGCGGGGCAGGAGTCATCAGCCGAAATTTTTGCCGGTATGGCCTCTTTAGTCCGGACCGAAGTGTATAATTCGCAGTTAGCCTCGTCCGGATTGCACTTTCTCGCGAAACTGGAGCACTCGGGCAAAGCATCTTCTTTCAGGCTGTAATCGGTCTTCGCGTCAGTGGCATCGGTATACGCGTCAACATAGCAATAGCTATTTTTTTTATTTTCCGCGCTATTTTCAAGGTATGCCGGAATTAATTTTTCATAAATTTTTCCCGCTCCTCCGTAACTGCCGTAGTCGGTAGCGGCCGCGCCTCTTTCCAATTTTATATCGTCAATAACGCATCCGGCCGTATATTCTTTTAACCCGATTTTGACTTTATCGCCCGAGCCTTCAATTTTCGCGCTAAGCGTCAATCTTTGCCAGTCCGAAGAATCGCTTAATCCGGTCTCATTCTCCGCATCTCCCAGTCCGGCTTTAAGGCCGGCGCAATTTTTCGCGTATAAAGAAAAAGTGAAATACTCGCCGGCTTCCCGCGAACCGACAGCTATGCTTTTTGATAAAGGATTATTTTGATCATAATCCATTAACTTCAACGCGCTATTACCGCTTCTCCGATCCGAGTCAACCTTTCCCCAGCCGTCCCATCCCCCGATATCAAGGTAATCCTCAAACCCGGAATTAATAAGCAGATTCGCTCCGGTTCCGGCTTTAGTTCTTATGAATTCATGACAGCCCTCGTTGCCGGAGTCGCATTCTTCCGCGTCTTTGTCAAAATAAATTTTATCGTCCGCGCCCTTGCATTGCCATTCCCCGCTTAGAGTGTCCGGGCTGGATTTAATTCTAAAAGGCTTATCCCCGAAAAACTCCTGGCTCTCATCCAAACTGCCGCCCTCATAAGCGAAAATCAGCTTGTTCACGCCCA
Organism: Patescibacteria group bacterium; assembly: GCA_041661405.1. Lineage (GTDB taxonomy): Bacteria > Patescibacteriota > Patescibacteriia > Patescibacteriales > JBAZCA01 > JBAZCA01. The sequence goes on along the minus strand of JBAZUL010000013.1, from coordinate 24,757 downwards.
TTGTTAACGTCGGCGTAATCTCAACTCCCCAGTTTCCGGAAGGCATTTCAATCACGCCGCCGTCAGTGTTCCTCTTGCTCCAAGCTTCCGTCCACTTATCTCCCTCTTTTATTACATTCCCTATGCCGCTGTTGTTAGCGTCTCCGCCATCGTCTTTTACGACAATCCTATTTCCATTAGCTTGAACTTTGCTGAATCCTAGCGACACCTCCCCGCCGTCGCAGTTAACGTCATCAAGCCTGTCTTCCATTCTTCCGCTTATTTTCTTGTCGCAATAATACTGTCCATCGCTATTCTGGTCTTCATATTCAAAACAGTTGCCCGAAGGATCGCTATATTGCCAATTTTCGCCATTGCCGCAGGCTCCGGGATTGGCGCCGTCAACGCACCAGTCATTTTCGCTTTGCGCGTCATTAGGATCGTCCGGATGCTTTATGTAAGCCTGACATTTGACTAGTTGCGGTTTGTCATGCAACCAGCCGATACTGGTTTTTCCGGTGACTGTATTATAATGGATGAAAAACTCTGTCCGGTCGGCTTTTACAACCCACTGATTTTCCATTAATGATTTGGGCGAGTTGTAGCCGTAAAACTCTTCAGCCGTTTGGCTGTTCTGGAAAGTCGCCGGGAGTTCCCATTTCCTCGTCCTTATTTTTCCGCCTTCAATTTCATAATCCTGTTCAATTATAAAAGTCGTGTTTTTCACGCTGGGAACGTAATTTTCGGTTTTGCAATACCCGAGACAGCCGACATTATCAGCCGTACAGCCGTTATAATCCAGGGTGTTTTCAAGATAAGACGCCGTATTACCGGAGCGCGAACGGAAAGTTTCGCAGGTGTTAAAGCGCGGGTCGCAGGACCGGTTATTAAAATTCCAGGTTCTCCTCTCTTCGGAGCAATAACCGTAAACTTGGCACGAGCCGTCAAAATTCTCTTTGACGCAAGATTGTTCGTCAGCGCAATAGTCGTCAGCCCTTGTAATATTTACTTTACTGGCAACCCCTTCGCCGGAAACCGATTTAGACGTTATTTCTGATCCATAACCGAGCTTTTTGCAGTAATTCAAAGGCGCTTTTAAAACCCAATTCGGATCAACGAGACCCCGGCACCAGGATTCTTCATAGCCTTCAAGGCCGTCATCGGCTTCAAAACATTCCGCCATCTCCTTTAAAGTGATGTTCTTGCCTTTGTCGTTGTCGCATTGCGGACAGTTCATTTTTATGTACTGAGCGCCGATTTCCCAGCCGACCGGAATAATCCGGTATTTTCTTAAAATAACCAGACTGCGGTAGGGGTAATCTTCGTTCTCGTATTTCGGCTCAAGGCTTTTCCCGGCGACAAAGCCGAATACTCCGTTTTTATTCAGATACCCCTGATCCATGGCCGACTTAAGCGTAAGCCGGTTAGCGACCGCCTGCCGGAATTTTTCCGTAATTACGCAATCGGAAGGGCCGGGTTTGGACGGATCCGGACAGGATGCGAGTTCAACTAAAATATCATAATCGCCGCGCGTCCCGAATTGAGGTTCTTTTAAATTCCTGAATCTTTCCTTCGCGGCTTCAATACCCTCATTTAAAGATTCAATTTCCGGCATATCCAAATCGGGGATAGAAGGCACTTCGGATACCAGCCCGGACATCAGCCATTGCTCAAACAGTTTTCCGATTAAGGTGCTGATGAATATGTCTATCGCGTCCGCCGCCATTGAACCGGTAAATATTTTTTCCGGCGCGTCCGAATCGTCAATCGGCTTGTCAAACGCTTTCATCGTCGCCCTGGAAGGGCTTTTTATAAATCCTGATATTTTTTCCGTTATGGGTTTAAAATCGTTTGACAGCCGCTGGTAAGTCGCGCTTTCTTTGGCTTTTTGGGCGTAATCAACGCTTCCGGCTTGCATGGTCAGGGCGATTCCCATATCGCTCTCCCAGGGGTTGAACATGTTCTGGAAATCATTTAAAAAAGTCGGGCTGGAAAGTTTGGATTCCCAGTTCTCGGTTAATTGGGAAAAAGTACATCTCGGCCGCTCGTACATCTGCCGCCGGAGGCCGAGGGCGATCATGATTTTTACGTTTATGTTTGGGTCGCAAATACTAAAATTCTGCCACCAGCCGGTAGCGCTCCCGATATTCGTTACCATCTTATCAAGGAACATACCGGCCGCCCCGTCGACCGCCATTAAGAGGTAATCTTTCCAGCTGTCGGTATAAAACATCGGAGTCTGCCCTTTATCTCCGGTCGCGAGATATACGGCGCTGTTATAGGCTAACTCGTTTAAAAAAAATCGCAGACCCGATTTAAAAGCCATCGCGGACGCGTTAAACAGCATATCTCTCCAATTTTCCCTCGCCCGATCCATTAACCAGCCGGTGGCAGTCTCTAAAAAAGTTGATTCTACTCCCGCCGTTACGCCCGGATCTATAACGGTTATTCCCATTCCAGCCGCAACGCCCGCCAATTCGGACTGAGCTCCCTCAAGGCCGATACTTTGTGCTCTTGCCTTAAGGGAAATTAACGGGGAAATAAAAACAGACGCCGATATTGAAAAGCTAAAACAAATCGCGACCAAAAACGATATTAACTTTTTCTTTTTTTCTTCCATATTAATTCGCAATACTTCATTCCGCCAAAACCCTGAAAACTAAAATTTTCTTTCGCCTCTTTATTGGCTCTGACTTATTACTTCCCCAAAACTCTTCATCAGCTGTTCGTCGCTGATTCCGGCTAAGGCCTGCTCATTCATGCCATACTGAACCAATAATTCTCTCAAACTCTTGGCATCCAGCTGGCCGCTAGCTAATGCCTGCGCCAAACCGCTATCTGACTGATTTAAACTATTCTGCGCCGAGGCTGGCGAACTGCTACCGTTAGCTGTTGACGGCGTTTGCAGTACGCCGGGATCTGTGGCGCCGTACTGCTTTAGCATCTCGCTGAGCGCTTCATTATCCTGGCCAGTAGCGCCGCTGTTTATTTCTGTTCCGGTTTCCGAATTAACCAACGGAGATTGGTAACACTCCTTCCCCTCCGGACAGTTCGGATCTTTATTGGCGTCTATTTCTTTTTTATCGCTAATCCCGTCCGAATCCGAATCTTCAAGGTAGGCGGAAGTTTTATGGACATACAGTTCGTCGTAATCGTTCAGCCCGTCCTTGTCTGTGTCTTTGCCTTTCAGCGCTTCAATAGTTGCCGGACAATCCGGCCCCGAGCAGGCGGACGTATTTTCAGCGCCTGAATCAGCCGGCCCTTTATAAACAAAAGGTTCTGACAAACCTTTTTTAAACTGGACAGTCCACATGACCATTATAAACAACGCAAAAACGGCCAAAGACGCCACGGCGATTTTTTGGCTTTTTCCTAAACCCGGGGATTGCTTTTGGATTGGTTCCTCAGGCATCCCGCCACTATTACCTTCTTCTCTGTTTAGAGGCATGGGGGAAGAATATTTTAATTTGTAGTTGAACTTATTATACCATATACTTGCCGAGCTCGCCAAACAATTTTATCCAGTCTTTTGCCGCGAGCCCCTCGGCCCGGATTTTCGGATTCAAGCCGATTGCCAAAAGCGCTTTTTCCGCCTCTTCATTAGTTATCTTTAATCCGCCCGCCAGATTGTTTTTAAGCATCCTCCGCTTTGAACTGAACCCGTGCTTTACCAGCCGAAAAAACTTCTTCTCGTCTCCTCCCAACCCTTCTAACTTCTTACTTCTAACTTCTAACTTGATAATGGACGAGTCCACTTTCGGCGCCGGCCAAAAATTTTCTTTAGAAACGCTCCGGATAATTTTCGGCTCAGCATAAAGCTGGATGGAAACGGCGAGAACGCTCATGCGGGGCGGCTTGGCGACAATTCGCTCGGCCACTTCTTTTTGCAGCATCAAAGTCATGGACTTTGGCTTCACTTCCGCTTCTCCCAAAAATTTCCGCAAAAAAATGGAAGTAATGTTATAAGGCAAATTAGCAACAACTTTGTAAGCCTTTGTCATCCTGAGCGTCAGCGAAGGATCTATAATAGATTCTTCGGTCGCAAGCTCCCTCAGAATGACAGGATGCCCGATTTTCAAAATATCTTCGTTTACCACTTCCACGTTCTTAACGCCATGCGCGTCCAGCCCGTCGCGCAAAGCCTGCGCCAATTTGTCGTCCAGTTCAACGGCAATAACCCGTTTCACGGTTTTCGCGAGCTTGGCTGTTAAAAACCCGAGTCCGGGCCCGACTTCTAAAACCGTATCATCCGGCTTGAGTTCCGCCGCTTTTACAATTGAGTCATAGATTCTTTCACTGATTAAAAAATTCTGCCCTTTGGATCGGGAGGGGGTGATATTGTATATCTCACAGAGTTTCTTTGCTTGCCTCAGTATATCCATTTAATTTTTCAATCACCGCTCGCCAGGCCGATTACATTATCAATCACACGTATATTTTGTTGACGATGCCATCCAGCCGTAAATAAGGTCATCGCTTAAATCCTGCTCTTTGTAAGGTTTAATATAATCCTTAAAACTAACCGAATAACCAACGTGGCAATCCTCGCTTTTAATTTCGCAACAGCCGGTATTAAGGCAGACAGCCGGGGTTGATGAACTGTATTCACAGCATCCTTGGGTGTAATGATAACAACTGCCGGCGTTAGAGTCCCAGTCCCATTGTCCCAGGCAGGTCGTAGTCGCGCAACTGGAAATGGAAGGACAATGCGAAACGCCTTCTCCCCGCGTCCATTCAATATAATGATCTTCTTCCCGGTTAAAACCGTCAACTATTCCGAATGACGCTAAATGTTCGGCAGTAGCGATTGGCGCGGTAATCTCCGCGTTAAAAGGGTTGGGAGCGCCGGAATTTTTAATATCCCGATTGCTCTCCCGGGAATAAAGGGAAAAAAGATTATCTCCTCCGGAGATAAATGAATAGCCAAAATCCCCGACCGAGTCAACGACATAAAAATTTCCGGATAAAGAAATCATGTCAACCGGGTAGGTCCATTCCATTTTCTCCCCTCCTCTTCTTCCGAAAATAAAATAACTTTCTTTTAAAATAAGGCCTTTGGAAAAGTATGAATTACAGCCGTCGGAAATGTCAATTTTGACAATCCGCCCGTTAAAGGAATCAATAACATAAAGCGTATCCCCTATTGCGTACACCTGATTCGGCTCCCAATTAAAGCCTTCGCCTCCTATGCTTATCCAGTCGTTGCCTCTCCTGAACACAACTCTTTTGTTTTCCGTGTCGGCGATATACGTGCTGTTTCCTATAAAAATATCGCGGGGATTTTTCAGGCTTAACGATCCGGTATTATAAACCTGCCAGTAATTTTCCGCCTCGGCTTTACGATTGGCCGCTATTTTTGCCGGCCAGTCTTTGCCGTTATTGACTTTTAAGTCAATTAAATAATCGCCCAAATCCGCGGATACTGATAGATCTTTACTGAGCCTTATAACCCTGTTATTGCCGGTATCGGCGATGTATAGATAATTCCCGGACAAGGCCAATCCTGAAGGCTCGTTAAAAGACAAAGCCCGCGGATCGTTATTGGCAACGATGAGATATTCTTTCAGCGCGTTAAACCGCTTAACCGCTTTCTCATTCTTTTGATCCGGCAAAAACTGCCGCCAGCCGCTACCGTCAATTTTCGTTCTAAAAACATTTCCTCCTAACGTAAGGCTCTCGGCTTTGGATTTTTCCGCGATTGAAAGCGCGCCGGCATTCGTCGCGGCAAGAAGCTTATCTCCGTCATAAGCCCTTACAATGTATTCATAATCGCCAATCATGTTTTCATCATCGATTGTAAGCTCGTAAGAAGTATCCTTTCTAACGATGGGAACGGGCGGAGTGGAAAGGCCGCTTTTTTTAAACTCCAGCTTATAATTTAAATTTTTAAAATTCCCCAGATATCTGTCCCAATAAAATGTTATTGTATCTCCTAATCCGAAAACTGAACCGTTTTTAGGGTACAGGAGCCTAAAAACCTGCTCTTTCTTGCTAATCGCGAAAAGCGATAATTCATTGCCTGAATTAGCAAGAACTTCATTATTATACAGCGCCTCAACTTTAAAAATATAATTCCCCCTGGCTTTAAGCTCAGCATTCGCGATCGTTTCAGCGGTTATTATTTCAGCATTCTCCTTGCCATTGCCGTAAACAAGCCGGTAAGCGTTCGCTCCGGGGAACGAATTCCAGGAGACTTTAACCCGGTCCCCGGCGTAATATGCGCTTCCGTCCTCGGGATTGATAATATTGAAACCGGTAACGGCCGTTTCATTATATTCGTTAAGCGAACTGGCAACGTAAATCATGGAATCAGAATCAACCGCTATATCTTCGGGAGTCCAGCTCCAGTTAGCGTCGCCAAGGACTGTCGCGTTTTTTTCATCGGTTCTTATTATCCTTCTTTCGTCTTTGTCCGCGAGATAAATATAGCCTCCCTGTCCGGCGATTGAATTTATATTTCTGTAATAATCCATCCCCCAATCTCCGGGCGATAACTCTTTCCAGCTTACCCCTTCTTTTCTTCCAGCGAGATTAGTAGCGACTATTTTTCCGCGCTTAACTTTAGATACTTCCGTTCCGCCGCCCAAATCAAAACTGCCGCTCGCTTTGTTAAAAACCAACCCCCGCCGGAAAACCGCCGTTTTGCCTAAAAACGCGTAAAGCTTGTCTTTAATAAATCTGATAAAGCCGCCGCCAGCGCCCCGGATGCTGGTATTGGCGCTTAAGCAATAAGTCACGCTTCCGGTCGTGCCGATGTTTCCCTTAATTTCAAAATCTCCGTCATTATGATAGATATAGTAAAACGGCCGGTCAATGTAAGCCGCTCCTTTTACTTTTCCGCATTGGTAATCGGGATTGCCGGATTTTGAATCGCAATAGCAGGGAAAGCCTTTATCGCCGCAATTCCGCGCATCTTCTATCGTAAGGTTATTTTTTGGACAGCCGGGTTCTTCCCATTCATATAAAGCATAGCCTTTGAAAACGGCGGCAACGCCATCCTTTAAGAATAATGGAGCCCGGCAATTTCCAACCGGCAGAATATAATTTAAAAATTTGTCCAGAACATCGCCCGAGCCAGCGCTATAGCAATCATAAGAATAAGCCGATACCGGCCGCGAAGACAGAAAAAATAAAAAAAACAAAAGGCCTAAAAATATTTTTACCGGAAATATATTGTTTGTAGATTTAAATTTCATGCGTTCGTCCCGGTTTCCGCGGGATAAATTTGAATTTGTCATTAACTATTGCTCAAGACAATCCAATAATCCGTTATCGCAATACATTAAAACCCGCTTATTCTCGCCCGAACCTTTATAAGCCGGGCTTGAAGTATTGCCGATTACCGGGGACCAGTCCAATTTCTTATTCCGCCAGCTTATTTCGTCGTTGACTCTCATGTCTTTTACTTCCAATCCCGACTCTATTACCATGCCGAACCAGTCTATTTCCGCCAATTTAATATTTCTTGAAAAGAAATCTATGAGATTATCGCCAAAAGCAATTTTCTCGCCCTTAGCAATATCCCAGCCGATAATATTCGGCCCGTACTCAAAAATCGCCGTATTGCCCTGCAGATAAATATTGCCGCTGAAAAGAACGCCCCGGGCGTTGTCTAAAAGCGCCAGCTGTCCCGTATTCTCATTCTCCCGTCCTGATTTATACCAATGCCGGCCGAAATTATCATAACCGTCAATGTAAGTTCTTATGCCGTTGACTTTAAGGTCTCCGGCCATCTCAAAAGAGCCCGCTTGCCCGTAATTATGTTTTTTCCGGCAATCATCGTATTGGCCTTTCAACGCTTCTTTGCACTCCCACTGTTCCAAATCTTTGCAGTCAACCTCTAAGCCCAGACAATCCGCGTCGCGCCCGGATAATTTAAAAAGCGCTTTTGAATCCCTGCCTTTACCGTCAACGTCAATATGGCAGGCGCCGTCGTAACAATCAATATAATCATAAATTATTTCCGTTTCATTATATTCCGCCGCTCCGCCAGAATCCGCGGCCCGGCTGGCGCGAAAAAACGAATAAAAATACGCGCCGGCGATTGACATCGCCGCTAAAGACAAAAAAATCACCCAATAAAAATTTTTTACTTTTCTTATTTTCATGAATGGGCTATTTAATAATCATTTTTTCTCCGCTCTTCGCGCAGATATTTTCCAGTCCTCTGCATTTATACACGGGCCGGCATTGTCCTTCCGCATCGCAGCGGTATTCGGAGCTATAACCGGAACAAGCGCAATCCGGGCATCCGCAAACGCATTTGCCGCCGTTATCGCAGGAGCAGGAGCAATCCTTAACCTCTCCCGCGCAAGAGCAGGAAATATTCCCGCAATCGCAGTACTTTAGCCGTTCGCCCCTGAAACTTATTTTATCGGCTTTAAAAAAATCGCCAACGATCAATTGGCCCGTATGCGCTCCTGTTTGTTTTACGCTTACAACCGATTCCTTTAAATCTCGCAGAGATAAAACATCTCCCGAATAAACAAAAAAACTGAGTTCTTTTCCGCCGGCGTCCTGTTTTCCGTTTATGGAAATTCTGCCCTTCCCGTTATATACGATACTATTGTTCCCCGCCGCCGGCATTATGAAACTTCCGTCAATGAACACGTTTCTCCCGAATAAAACCTTATTCTCTTTTTTGGAAAGTCCGATCGCGTTATTTACTCCTTCATACAATCCGCTCATAATCCAATGGAGACCGGAAGAGTCGGCGCCGTAATTAAAAATGTTCGCTCCGCGGATAACTAGGTTGCCGACGAGGCGGAATGTCCCGGGCCAGCCGAAAGGAAACTTGTTTAACCGGCACATTTTTTTTTCCTCGTCGCTTCCCGTGTCGCATTTAGCGTCGCGGCCGTAATATTCGTAAAGCAATTTGGCCTGCGCCCTGTCATTTTCATTCATCCGGCTCCTGTCAAAGGAACCGATGTTGGTATAAAAATAATTTTTCGCGTCCGCGCAATAGTTTAATGCTTTAGCCGCCGCTTCCGCCGATTCATCTTTCAGAACGAAAAAAATAACGCCGGCCATTAAAATTATCGGCATAATCAAAAAAATGTATCTTCTTTTAACCGGCATAATCAATTATTTTTTACTTTCCTTCTTTCCTGCTATAATAATCTTAAAGTAATCCAGAATTTTTTCCACCCTATGGGCCGCGAGCGACTGGGTGCCGACAACGCCGTTAGCGCTTATCATGTTTGAAGTTCCCGCCAAAATCGCCTGGCTGGACATGAGAATCGGCACTCCTGAAGGCATGACCTCGGGGGAGATACAGGCATAATTCATCCCGCCGCAACCTGCCTGTCCGGCGAACTGGACAAAAGTGCTTTCATCGCAGAGCGCGTCGCAGAGTTTACAGGTACAGCCATATTGCGTTTCCGTGCACCCCGCCATGCCGCCGATTATCTGAAACGCTCCGCATTGCCAGGGAAAACCTCCTTCCGCTACCGCCGATTTAACCTTAACCCATTTCAGATAATCATTAACTCCCATTCCGAAATAAATTCCCGCGCCTAAAAATAAAGCCCCTGCCCCCGCGATTATTAATTGAAAGATTCTTTTTTTGATATTCATAACCCGGCTATTTTCATTGCTTTAATTATAGCATTTTTAAATAAAATGAGAAAGATATTTATAATAATCATCCCTGTAGCAATAGCCGGCGGATTTATTACGCGAACTTTCGCCGCCGAGTCTCTCGTTGAGCGATTATCGGGCAGGATAATCCTGCAGGTTGAGTCAGCGGGCGAAGCCTGGTATTTAAGCCCGACGGATTTAAAAAAATACCGGCTGGGCCAGCGCCCCGATCCCTTTGAAGCGATAAAAAAAGCCGGCATCGGAATTACCGATGCCAATATTTCAAAAATACCGGTTGGCTTTGCCGCTGAAGCCGGAACGGGCGACCGCGACGCTGACGGGATCCCTGATAATCTTGAGGATGCCTTGGGAACCAATCCCGATAACAGTGATTCCGATGCGGACGGTTATAACGATAAAACGGAAATTGAAAACGGTTATAGCCCTTTGGGCCGGGAAAAAACAGCCCTGGATTCGGCGTTTGCCAAAAGAAACGTCGGCCGGATGTTTCTGCAGGTGGAAAATAAAGGCCGGGCCTGGTATGTTAACCCGCTGGACAATAAAAGATATTTTTTGGGCGATGCCGGGGATATCTTATTGGTTATCAGGCAATTCGGGCTGGGAATAACCAACGATAATTTTAATAAAATAATCTCCGGCCCGGGAGGAGCTGGGGGAATTACCGGTGAGGGAAATGAAGAGCTTCCGGGTTGCGCGGACTGCGGCAACGAAACGGAAAGAAGCAGTCCTGGCGCGGTTATGGCCGGAGCGGCAAAAGCCATAAAGGCCGGCGATTCGGCTAAAACTGCTTCTTATTTTACCTCCAATACCAAAAAATTAGCCAAATACACTGTTGATTTTCTTGACGCGGACGGGGAATTCACGCTGGCTAATATGCTCCTCGGCGCGAAGCTCTCCCAGTCTTCCGCGGAAGAACATACCTACACGAATGAAGTTTTCTTTTCCCTCGGCGGCTATAAAGTCAAAGTTAATTATCACGTAAAAAAGCAGGCCGACGGAAAATGGCTTTTAGTTAATCTTTAACCGCCAATCCAGAGGACTCCGGATTGTCAGCGTCACCTACCGGCGAGGCAGGTCATAAATATCAGCGATATCAGCGGTTCAGACAACAATACTAACCAGCTTACCTTTAACATACACGATTTTTTTCACCTCTTTATTTTGAGTCCATTTTTTCACGTTCTCGCTCTCCAGGGCGATTTTTTTCGCTTCTTCCTCGGAAATTCCGGCGTCAACGCTAATCGTGTCCCGGACTTTGCCGTTTACCTGGATTACTAAATCAATCATCTCGTCTTTAATTAATTCCGGATCGTAGGCCGGCCATTCCTCCTTAAAAATACTTAAATTTTTATATTTATCACTTCTCACTTCTAACTTCTCACTTCTAACTTCTTCCCATAGTTCTTCGCATAAATGCGGCGCGAACGGCGCGAGAATTTTTAACAGCGCTTCATATTGTTCCTTGCTGAGTCCACTAGCCGCCGTCATTTCATTAACCAAAATCATCATCTGGGAAATCGCCGTATTAAATTTGAATGATTCAATATCCTCCCCGACTTTCTTAATGGTTTTATGAAGCAAATTATCAATTTTGAAATTTGGATTTTGAATTTTTGAATTTGTTTGGGATTTGGGATTTGGGATTTGGGATTTTAATTTATATACTCTTTCTAAAAATTTCCTCGCCCCAATTAGCCCGTTAGTATTCCAGGCGACCGCCTGCGAAAACGGCCCCATGAACATTTCATAAACCCGCATGGCGTCGGCTCCGTATTTTTCCACGATCTCGTCGGGATTGATTACATTATTCCAGCGCTTGGACATTTTCCGGCCATCTTCAGCCAGAATTAAACCGACATGTTGCAGACGGGTAAACGGTTCGTCGTAAGATACCGCGCCGATGTCAAATAAAAATTTATGCCAAAAACGGGCGTAAATTAAATGCCGGGTCGCGTGTTCGGCGCCGCCGACATAAAAATCCACCGGCGACCAATATTTTTCTTTTTCCTTATCTACGAGAGCCAGGTCATTTTTCGGGTCTTCAAATCTTAAATAATACCATGACGATCCAGCCCACTGCGGCATGGTGTTAGTCTCGCGCTTAGCCGCTCCCCCGCATTTCGGGCAGATCGTATTCACCCACTCATTAATATTCGCGAGCGGCGATTCACCCGTTCCGGTCGGTTCGTAATGCTCTACTTCCGGAAGAGTAACCGGCAATTCTTCATTTCCAATCCAACCCGGGTTTAATAGTTCGCCGAGAGTAAACCCGCCCATCTCTTTGTCATCCTGAGCATCAGCGAAGGATCTAACTTTTTTCAAATCAATTTCTGAAGCGGCAATATGCTCCTCCGCCAATTTTTTGCAGTTCTCGCAATAAGCAAGCGGGAACGGTTCCCCCCAATATCTTTGCCTTGAAAATACCCAGTCTTTAATCTTGTAGCTCACCGATTTCTTTCCAATGCCTTTTTCTTCCAGCCATAAAATCATTTTTTTCTTGGCTTCCGCTGTTTCTAATCCATCTAAAAAATCAGAATTCACGCTCACGCCATCGCCGGAAAAACATTCCGCGTCAATTTTCTTTTCGGCTTTTACTACTTCTCTCACCGGCAAATTATATTTTTTCGCGAATTCAAAATCCCGTTCGTCATGCCCTGGAACGGCCATAATCGCCCCGGTTCCGTAAGCGATTAAAACATAATCGGCAACGAACACGGGAATCTCCTCGTTATTAACCGGATTAATCGCTTTCACGCCCTTTAACTCCACGCCGGTTTTTTCTTTGTTCAATTCCGCCCGCTCCACCTCGCTTTTATTTTTCGCCGCCTCAGCGTATTCTTTTACTTCCTTGTAGTTTGTTATTTTGTCCTTCAACTGTTCCACTAATTCGTGTTCCGGCGCGATAACCATGTAAGTAGCTCCGAACAGCGTGTCCGGCCGGGTAGTAAAAACCTCAATAGCGCTTTTCACTTCTCCGCCCGAGGCGGATCCGCCTCGGGCGGATAACTTCTCACTTCTAACTTCAAACTTCACGTTCGCGCCTTCGGATTTCCCAATCCAATTTTTCTGCATCACTTTTATTGACTCTTCCCAATCCGGCAGTTTATCAAGATCATTTAACATCCGGTCGGCGTAAGCGGTGATTTTTAAAACCCATTGGCGCATCGGCTTTTTTTCAACGAGCGAACCGCACCTTTCACATCTGCCGTTTTCAAGGTCTTCGTTAGCCAGGCCGGTCTTGCAGGACGGGCACCAGTTTATCGGTTCGCGCGACTCATAAGCTAAGCCGCGTTTAAACATTTCCAAAAATATCCACTGAGTCCATTTATAAAATTCCGGGTCAGTCGTATTTATTTCCCGCTCCCAGTCATAAGTAAACCCTAATTGCGCGAGCTGTTTTTTAAAAGTGGCGATATTTTTTTCCGTCGCGATCCGCGGGTGGACTTTATTCGCGAGGGCGAAATTCTCGGCCGGCAAACCGAACGCGTCCCAGCCCATGGGATGCAAAACATTATACCCCTGCATCATCCGCATCCGGCCGTAAACGTCGGTCGCGATGTAGCCTTTCGGGTGCCCGACATGCAGTCCCGCGCCCGAAGGATAAGGAAACATATCCAGAATATAGTATTTGGGCTTGTCTTTTCCTTCTCCTGTCCGATATATTTCCGACTCATCCCAATTCTTCCGCCATTTTGGTTCAATTTCTTTATGGTTGTATTTCATGGTTTTTCCTTGATTATCGCGTCAATTATTATGTTCCTTATTCTAAGCTAATTATAAATATTTTTCAAGTAATAAGCCAAAAAAAAGCCGGGTTCCTATCTCCCGGCTGTGTTGACATGGTTCAGCGGCTTCGCGGAAATGAAGCCGCGTATTTACTAGGGGTTTCCCTGTAAAGATACCAAGTAGGCCCCACATCCCGATAAAACTCTGCTTCACATGTGTCGCAACGACACATGCTGGAACCGAGCTTTATCGCCCGCTGTTGAGCCTGTTTGCAGCACTCCGGCTGCCTAGAGACTCCTTGCGACTCTTCCATGAGGAAAAAGTCGCAAAAAAAATCCCAAATCCAACGAAACAAAAAAATCACCTCCCTCCCTTTTCCGAATTCAAAAATATATCCTCCACCGGACAAAGCCAGCCCATCTGGCCGCATCCGAAAAAAACGCTATTTAAACGAGCAAAATATACAAACAACTCATCAACTTACCTTATTATGGCCGAGATTGTCAACAGAGCCAACCAGCCAACACTTGCGTAATATTTCACTTCCCCGCTTTCTTAATTATCAACCCCTGCAGGCGCTTCACTCCGGCGCCGGAAACTTTCATTTTTGGGCGCTTTTTTCTTTCCCTTTGGGCGCGCTTTTTCTCCAGCTCGGACTGGATGGCCTCATAATTATTTTTACTTTGTTTATTCATGGGAAAATGATATAATATTCCTATTGTCATCCTTGCCTCTATTATAACCTATTCTTTAAATGCCGCAAAATGGGCAAAAAATTATTTAAATTCATTTTACTCTTTCTCCTTTTTCTTATCCTGGCTTTTGCTATAGCTTTCGGCCTCTATACGTTTAAAATTTACCGCGAGACCAGGGCTGAATTGTCCGGAAAAATCCGGCTCAGCGGAGAAAAGCATACTGTTGACATTGCCGGCAACTACTGGCTCGGCGCGCCCGATCCAAAAGTAACCATTATTGAATTCGGCGATTTTGCCTGCCCAAACTGCAAAAACTCTTTCCCGGTTATTCGCGAACTGATAACGACTTACAAAAATGACGTTAAACTGGTTTACAAGGATTATCCCCAGTTTGAAGAATCATTGGATCTTGCCGAGGGAGCCCGTTGCGCCGGAGAGCAGGGACGCATGCTTTTTTGGCTCATGCATGATAAATTGTTTTTAAACCAGGGAGTCAATACGGCCGAAGGAATCTTTGAGGCCGCGAAGCAGATCGGCGTTGACGAGTCCCGCTTTAAAAAATGCTTTGAGGAAAATAAATACCGGGAAGATATAAAAAAAGACGTGCTGGACGCGCAAGCGATCGGACTTTCTGGCACCCCGGCTTGGATTATAAACGGATATATGGTAAAAGGAGATATCCCGCTGGATATATGGGATAAATTGATAAAGCAATTAATTAATGACTCTATATGATCCAAATTAGGATTCATGGCCGCGGCGGCCAGGGCGTTGTCACTTCGGCCGAACTGATCGCAATCTCGGCTTTCCGCGATGGGAAAGAAGCCCAGGCCTTCCCCTACTTCGGCGTTGAACGACGGGGCGCGCCGATAATGGCTTTCGCTAGAATTGACGAAAAGCCGATCCGCCTGCGCGAGCATGTTTACCATCCGGACGTAATAATCGTCCAGGACGCAACTCTTCTCGGGACGGTCAACCTTGCCGAGGGCGCGAGTAAAAACACGCTGATGATTATCAATACCCCTAAATCCCCGGAAGAAATAAGCCTTAACGCCGGCCTAGCGGCAAAAAATATCCATACTCTGGACGCGACAAAAATCGCCCTGGAAACAATCGGAAGAAATATCGTTAATACAATAATCCTCGGCGCTTTCGCGAAGATCACCGGATTTATCAGCCTTAAATCTTTGGACGAAGCCATTAAAGAACAGCTTGCCGGAAAAGGCGAAGAAATGGTAAAAAAGAATATTCTTGCCATAGAAAAAGCCTTCGCGGCGACAAAATAAAATTATGAGCTTACCCATATCTGCAAAACCCAATTCAACGGAGAAAAATAAAACCGGCGCCTGGCGGACTTTTAAGCCAAAGGTGGATTTTAATAAATGCACCGGTTGCGGAATCTGCGCCCGGTTCTGTCCGGAGGGAATTATCGCGATTGACCCGGTGAGCGGCCACGCGAAACCCAAAGCCATAATCAATTACGACTACTGCAAAGGCTGCGGGATCTGCGCCGCCGAATGCCCGTTTAAGGCGATTGGGATGGAATTGGAGGAAAAATAATTTTTAATCTTTACATTAACTATGCGACAAATACTTGAGGGCTCAAACGCCATAGCCAGGCTGATCAGCCTGATTAACCCCGGAGTGGTTTCAGCCTACCCGATTACTCCCCAGACCCATATCGTTGAAGACCTGGCGAAATTCAAAGCCGACGGCAAGGGCAATTACGAATACGTCCGGGCCGAGTCCGAATTCGCCGCCGCGTCCATAGTCGCCGGAGCCTCGGCCGCCGGAGTCCGGACTTACACGGCTACGAGCTCCCAAGGGCTTTTGCTTATGGCTGAAGTGGTTTTTAATATCGCCGGCATGCGCCTGCCGGTCGTTATGACCGTGGCCAACCGGGCTATTTCCGCGCCGATCAATATCTGGAACGATCAGTCCGATGCTATGGCGGTTCGCGACGCCGGCTGGATTATGCTTTTCGCGGAAGATGTCCAGGAAACTATTATTCAACATCTTTTAGCTTACAAGATCGCGGAAAAATTAAAAATTCCCGTAATGGTAAACCTGGACGGATTTATCCTTACCCATACGCTTGAACCGGTGTCTTTGCCGGACGAAAAAACCATAAAAAAATTCCTGCCGGATTACAAACCAAAAGCCGGAGAATATCTTGATCCTGAAAACCCGGTTACACTCGGAGCCCTCGCTACGCCCGACCATTACATGGAAATCAGACAGGATTTAAGCGACGACATCCTGGCTTCTAAAAAAATAATTGCGGATGAATACGGAAAACTAATGGGCATCCTAAACTCAAAAAACAGTCCTAAGCCGCTGGCCGCCGGGAAAGAAAAATCAATAATTATTGACAGCGGCTTAACTGAATATTACGGCCCGAAAAATCCCGGCCTCATCCTCGTCGCCATGGGCTCGGTCATCGGAACCATGAAAGAAGCAATTGACGAATGGAATATAGATAAGCCATCCGCTGGCGACGGAGCGGGAATCTTGAAAATAAAATGCTTCCGGCCTTTTCCGGGCGAAGAAATCAGTAAAATTCTCAAAAAAACAAAAAAAATCGCGGTTATTGATAAATCCATCTCATTAGGCCATATCGGGCCGCTGGCCTCGGACTTTAAAGCCGTCCTTCAAAAAAATCCGGCGGAAATAAAAAGTTTTATCGTTGGACTCGGCGGCCGGGACATAACCAGGGCAATAGTTAAAAAAATTATCGCTGATTTTAATAATTTCAGCGCGAATGAGCCAAACTTTGTCGGTTAATCATGGCTTTCAAAAGACAGTGCGCGGAAAACAGAATTTTTCTTCATTTATTAATAACCTGTTTGCTATTCACTGCTCACCTCAATGTCCAAAAAACTGAAAATCATTTCCATCGCCAGCGAAGTGGCGCCGTTCTCAAAAACCGGCGGCCTGGCGGATGTTACGAGAAGCCTTTCTAAAGCGCTCACGCGGCTCGGGCATGAAATAATAGTTATCACCCCTCTTTACGGAAAAATAATTGACAAGAAAAAATTTAATTTGGAATTGGTTGAAAGGGACATTGACATTAGCCTCAATCCCGGCGATTCAATAAAAGTCAGTTACTGGCGCGGCTATTTAAGGGAAGACTTGCCCGTTTATTTCGTTGAATGCAAAAAATACTTTTCCAGGAAAAAAGCCATTTACGGATCGCGGCATGAAAACGCCCGATTCTTTATTTTTAACGCCGCCGCCCTGAAGCTGGCCGCTTTGCTAAAATTCAAAGCCGACATTGTCCATTGCCATGACTGGCAAACAGGGCTCATTCCCTATCTTTTAAAAACCCGGCCCAAAGATTATGAAATCCTTAGGAACGCCAAGTCGGTTTTTACCATCCATAACCTGGCTTTCCAGCTCGGAAGGAATTGGTGGGAAGTGCCCGCGGAAAAAAAGGACTACGGAAAAAGCGACATACCGGCTTTGACCGATCCGAATATTGAATACCTGAATTTCGCTAAAAGGGGCATCCTTTTCGCTGATATAATCAATACGGTAAGCGAACAATACCGGGAAGAAATAATGACAAAAAAATTCGGCCAGGACCTCCACTGCATACTAAGGAACCGCTCTGATCGGCTCTACGGCATTATCAATGGCATAGATTACAACGCCTATAATCCGGCTAACGACCCGGGGCTCGTAAAAAAATTTAACGAACAATCCGGCGCGGATAAAATAATCAACAAGGAGCATGTCCAAAAAATGTTTAACCTGGCTCCGGAACCCGGTTGCCCGCTTATCTGCTCAACTTCAAGGGTCACTTTCCAAAAAGGCTTTGAACTGATCGTAAAACTGCTTGAGCCTTTGGCCAAACTTGATTTGCAGTTAATCATCATGGGGAACGGCGATAAAGAGTACATTAACGCCTTAAAAAAAATCCGAAAAAAATATCCGAAAAAAATCTACTGGACGCCTTTTGACCAAAAAATTGAGACCCTTATCTATGCCGGCGCGGATTTATTTCTCCTCCCCTCCTATCACGAACCCTGCGGCATCAACCAGCTTATCGCCATGCGTTACGGAGCGATTCCGATTATACGGAAAGTCGGCGGGCTGAATGACACGGTAGATAATTTTGACGTCCGGAAGCCTTCCCGGGGAACGGGTTTTTCTTTTAAGAATTTTGACAAATTTTCCCTATACGGTACCATAATAAGGGCTTTGGAAACTTATAAACAGAAAAATTACTGGAACATGATAGTCAGCCGGGCGCTAAAGCAGTCTAACAGCTGGGAAATACCGGCGAAGAAATACGTCAAATTGTTCCGGAAAGCGATAAACGGGTAATGAAATTATCAGGATGCTAAAATACATTATAACATCCCGACAATCCCGGTAATCCCACAAAAAATGCTTTGGATAAATTTCCTTCATTTCTACCAGCCGGCCAACCTGGAGCCGGAAAAAATCATTGAAGCCGCGAAGAAAAGCTATGAGCGGATAATCAGGCGGCTGGAAAAAAATCCGGACGCTAAATTTACCGCCAATATTTCCGGCTGTCTTCTCTTGCGGCTGGATGAGGAACTGAAATACGGCTCCCTGATAAAAAGGATCAGCCGGCTGGTTAAAGAAGGCCGCCTTGAGCTAACGGGATCAGCCGCTTATCACGCCCTCCTCCCTTTGGTAAAAGAAGAAGTCGCGAAAGAGCAAATACTCCAAAACGAAGAGATACTGAAAAAATATTTCGGTTCTGATCTGAAGCTTCCGGGGTTCTTCCTTCCGGAAATGGCCTGGTCGGAAAAAATTGCCAGGATCATAAAAAACCTGGGTTATGAGTGGATAATTCTGGATGAGATAAGCGCGCGAGGCAAACTCGGCGCTATTGATTGCGGTAAAGTTTATCGGGACGAGAAAAGCGGCCTGGATGTTATTTTCAGGAACCGCCAATACTCAAGCGGCTTCGTCCCGGGGCTTATTCTTAAACAGCTTGAAAAAGAATCGGAAAAAACCATTGTCACGGCTACTGACGCCGAGCTTTACGGGCTTCGGCACTCTGACACGAAAAACAGCCTGAAAGAGCTTATGGATAATCCTTCCGTTAAAACGCTTACTGTATCATCATTCATTAAAGACCGGGCGGGCGGCAAAGAACCGGTTAATCTTATCCCCTGCTCGTGGGAATCAACGGAAGAGGAACTCGCCCGAAACAAGCCTTACGCGCTCTGGGATAATGATGATATTATCCATAACAAGCTTTGGGAACTCGCCGATCTCGCCCAGGATATATATTTAAACCATAAAAATAAAGATGAATCTTTTTGGTCGCGCTGGCATCTTTTCCGCGGCCTCGCGAGCTGTACTTTCTGGTGGGCGTCGGGAAAAGATTTCCGCGAAATTTTCGGCCCGGTGGCCTGGAATCCCGATGAAACGGAAAAAGGAGTGAACGAACTTGTCCGGTCCGTGCGGTCGCTTGAAAAGCATACCAGCCTGGAAGTAAAACTAAGCGCCGAACGCCTGGCTCTGGACATAAAAAAAATGATCTGGGAAAGGCACTGGAAGCAATACAACTAATTATTAACGCCATCAAACATTTTAAAAACCATGAACCCCATCCTTAGTCTCTTTGACGAAAATTTCGCGGCTGATCTTTTTAAGGAAAGAATCCTGCCCCGCTATCCGAATTTTAAAAAAGTTAAAAAGGTAAAAATTTTTCCCGTTAAAAAAAACATCTGGGAAAAGGCTTATCACGTTGTGATTGAATACGAAGTTTCTTTTATTGACGATAAAAAAAGGATAGAGAAGCTTCCGGTTTTTTGTTCGGCTCATGACTCGGAGCCGAGAAAAAACGTCTATACCGCTTTGAAGTTCCTTTGGGATAACGGTTTTTCCCAAGGCTATCTCACTATTCCCCGGCCGCTTTTCTATTCCAACCGCTTTAACGCCGTTTTTTACCGCGGGGTCAAAGGGCATAACCTCTTCCATTACATCTGCGAAAAAAATTACCCTGAGATTGAAAGGATTGTCGGCAAATCCGCGCTCTGGCTCGCCCGGCTCCATAAAGCCCCGACTGATAACGCCCTGAATTTTAACAAAGCCAACAGCCGGATAGAAACCGTCGTCCCCGGAAAAAAACATATCCTCTCGGTAATCGGCGAACGTTATCCTGAATACTCGGGCCTTTTGGAAGAGGCGTTCAATATCGTCATCAGCCGGGAAAAAAAATTCCTTAACGCGAGCCGCAAACGCTGGATTATCCACGGCGACGCCCACCCGGAAAACGTCATAAAAATCGGGCATAAAAAAATGGCTTTCATAGATTTTACCGATATCTGTCTGGCTGATTTTACAAGAGACATCGGCTCTTTCCTCCAGCAGTTGGAATACAAATGCCGGAGAAGAATCGGCGACGAAGAATTTACGAAAAAAGTAAAAAATATTTTCTTATCCGCGTATTTTAAAAACTCGGAAATTAAAATGGGCGACGCCATAACCGAGCGCATCGCCACCTATTACAACTGGACCGCCCTCCGAACCGCCGTTTATCTTCTTTTAAAGCACGACCCAAAACCCGAACGGGCGGCGGAACTATTGGAAGAAGTAAAAAATAACCTCCTAGGGACTTAAATCCCGAAATAAAATGATAATTGACCTGCAAGTCCATTCAACCTATTCTGACGGCTACCTAACCCCCTCCGAGCTGGCCGGATTCTTAAAATCCCGGGGCGTGGCGGCCGCTTCCCTGACCGACCACAATACCATCGCCGGCCAGGAAGAATTTTTCCGCGCCTGCCAGAAGGAAAAAATAAAAGCCATACCCGGGCTGGAGCTTTACGTTAAACTCGGGGGGAGAAAATTCAATCTGCTTTGGTTCAACTTTCAGGACGACCCGGCGCTCCATTCCCTCTTAAGGGAAAGCCAGAAGAGAAGAAAAAGCATGGTGAGAAAAATGCTCAAGGCTTTGAAAAATCACGGATTTAAAATAAAAATCAACGCCACGGTTGATAAGTACACCCACTACATAGCTATCAACCACCTAATAGATGATGTGCTGAAAAATCCCTTTAACAGGAAAAAAATAAAAAGAGAATTAAAAGTTAAAATTATCCGGGAAGACGAAGTAATACGGAACTATTTTCGCAATCCGGAAATCGGCGTTTTGCGGGAAAGTTATTTAAACGTGAAAAGGGTTATAGCTTTAAGAAAAAAACTGGGCGGACAATTAATTCTTAACCATCCGGGAAAATACAACCAGCTAAAACGGGATTTTCTCCTTAAATTGAAAAAAATCGGCTTTGAGGGGCTTGAAGTCCTGTCTCCGCACCATAATCTCGGGACAGTCATGTA
Source organism: Patescibacteria group bacterium (assembly GCA_041661405.1). Classification (GTDB taxonomy): domain Bacteria; phylum Patescibacteriota; class Patescibacteriia; order Patescibacteriales; family JBAZCA01; genus JBAZCA01. The sequence goes on along the minus strand of JBAZUL010000013.1, from coordinate 3,431 downwards.
CGCCCAGTCTTTAGCGCGGGAATTAAAATTCATCTCCACCGGCGGATCGGATTTCCATAAGTTTGAACGCACTAAATCCAGGGTAAAATGCTCCCATGACTATTACCGGATTGATTCCGATTATTTAAACGGAGTTGAAAAAATTATCGGTAAATAATGATTGCATATGACCCACCATTTAATTTTTGAAGGCCCTGAGCTGGCGGGAAAAAGCTGGCTCATGTCGCGGATCTACGATTATCTTGAGCCGAAATACAACAAAAACCGGCTGGTTCTTGACGGCTGTCACTGGTTTAACTGCGATGTGGGGGTTTACGGGACTGAAAACGGATTGCCAATAATCGGGCATTATTTAAAAATTTTAAAAGAGCTGGAAAGAAAAAATCTGCTCGTGGAAAAATTCCATCTCTCTGACCTGGTTTACAATCGTCTGCACCGGAAGGCTGAAAATGATTACCGGCCGGTTGAAGATAGGCTCCTGGCGCTTAATTTTAAGATTGTCCTCGTCGTTTTTCCGGAAGACAAAGCTTTGCTTAAAAAAAGGATTAACGACCGGATAAAACTTTATCCGCATTACGAAAGAATACTGAGAGACCCGGACTGGTATATCGGCCAGCAAAGAGAATACATAAAAGAGCTTAAAAAATCCTTACTCCCCTCTCTGATTATTGAGACCGATAAACTTCCGGACGAATCTTTAGTAAAAAAAATACTCTATTGGATCGGAGAAAAATAATAAAAAATCCATGAAACATGACGAAAAAATAAAAATTCTCTTCCTTTCCGCCGAAGTAGCGCCGCTCGCCAAGGCCGGCGGTTTAGGAGACGTGGCCGGGGCGCTCCCTAAAGCGCTCGGAAGGCTAGGGGCGGATATAAGGGTTTGCCTGCCGTATTACGGATTTATTGACGCGAAAAAATATCACCTTAAAAAAATCAGGGAAAATATCGCTGTTCCGGTTGACCATAAAGAAACCTTTGTAAGTCTTTGGGAAACCGTCCTGCCGGGAAGCGCGGTTCCGGTTTATCTTATAAAGCACGATTTTTTTAATTCCAAGAATATTTATCTTCACGGACGAAAAATAAAAAACAATAAGTATACCCGGGGCATGGACGATATAAAACGTTTTACTTTTTTTTCCGCCTCAACGCTCGCGGCGGCCAAAGCGATAAATTTCCAACCAAACATAATCCACGCCAATGACTGGCACGCGGCTCTCATCGGCGACATGATAAAAACTTCCAACGAGCATGACGGCTTTTTTAAAAATACTAAAGTAATCTACACTATCCATAATCTCGCCAACCAGGGAATCGCCGAACCGAAAATCGTCGGCTATTCGCGGATTGATCCCGATCTCCCAATAATAAAAGCTGATTTAAAAAACGGGGATCTTAATTTCATGGTCCAGGGCATACTCGCCTCGGACGCGGTTACAACGGTAAGTCCGTCTTACGCCAAAGAAATTCTTACTCATTACCAGGGAGCCGGACTTGAAAATATCCTTAGCAGAAAAAAGAAAAATCTATGCGGGATAATTAACGGGATTGATACGGACGATTTTAACCCGGCCAGCGACAAATTCATCGGATTCCATTACACATCGCAATCCTTAAAAAATAAAGTTAAAAACAAGCTGGCTCTGCAAAAAAAATTAGGCTGGAAACCGGACGAAAAAACCTGCCTTATCGGCCTCGTAACCCGGCTGGTCTGGCAAAAAGGCATTGATTTATTTGATGAAAAGCTGATTGCTAAAATCATTAAAATCAATCTGCCTTGCAGTTTCGTCTTCCTCGGCGCCGGCGAAAAAAAATATGAAAACCAGCTTAAAAAACTCGCGAAAAAATATCCCGCTTCCGTAAAAACCATAACCGGTTTTGACGAAAAACTCGCCCGCCAAATTTACGCCGGTTCAGATATATTTCTCGTTCCTTCAAGATTTGAGCCTTGCGGCCTGACGCAGATGATCGCCATGCGCTACGGATCAGTTCCGGTTGTCCGGGCGACCGGCGGTTTAAAGGACACTGTAAGTTCCGGGGTCGGTTTTACTTTTAAAGAATACTCGTCCGAAGCCTTTGTCAAAACTTTGATAAAGGCTTTAAAAACCTATTACGAAATGCCCGGCCAATGGAAAAAAATCCAGGCTAATGGCATGAAAAGAGATTTTTCCTGGAATAAACCAGCCAAGGAATATTTGAAGTTATATAAAAAGCTGGCAACTCTATGATCATATTAGGCGTTGAATCAAGCTGTGATGAAACCTCGGCGGCGGTGATAGAAGGAAAAGGCCAAAGAGTAAAAGTCCTTTCTAATGTCATTTCCTCGCAGATAGAAACTTTTAAAGGCTATGGCGGCGTCATCCCGGAAGTGGCGGCGCGCAAGCACGTCTTAATGATCATTCCGGTAATTAACGAAGCGCTAAAAAAATCAAAAAATAAAAAACTGGATGCTATTGCCGTAACCGCCGGACCCGGTCTCGCGACTTCGCTGATGGTCGGCGTAGAAACCGCGAAAACTTTAGCCTTTGCCTGGAATTTGCCTATTATCGGCGTCAACCATATTGAGGGTCATATATACGCGAATTGGCTGGAACCGGTAAGCGCCAGATCCAAATCTTCAACTAAACGAACGCCCGCCAGCCAGTCGGAAGGAAAAACCGGCCTTCAATTCCCCGCCCTGGTTTTAACCGTCTCGGGCGGGCATACCATGCTCGTACTCATGACGGGCTACGGGAAATATAAAATAATCGGAGAGTCACGGGATGACGCGGCCGGCGAAGCTTTTGACAAAGCCGCCCGAATTTTAGGCCTTGGTTATCCCGGCGGACCGGCCATCGCGGCTGAGGCCGCTAAAATTAAAAATTCCCCGCTTCGCCCGTCTCGCCTAAGGCTCGCCGAGGCGGACCCACGAAGCGAGGCGAGCAAATTCCCAATTTCTCTCCCTCGTCCCATGATAAACTCAGGTAATTATGAATTTTCTTTTTCCGGCCTGAAAACCGCGCTGTTATATAAAGTACAAAAAGACCCGCTTTACCCTGCCAAAGACGAAGCGGGCGAGAGCTGGAAAAAAAGCGTGCCTGAATACTGCGCCGAGTTTCAGCAGGCAATTATAGACGTCTTGATTACAAAAACAATCAAAGCGGCGAAAGAATATAAAGTAAAAACAATCATGCTTTCCGGCGGCGTTTCCGCTAATAATGAATTAAGGCGGCAGATGGACGAAGCCATAAAAAAAAGGCTTCCCAAAGTCCGATTTCTAGTCCCCAGGCCGGAATTTACAACCGACAACGCCGCCATGATCGCCGCCGCCGGATATTTTCAGGCAAAAAGCCGCGCTTTTGACAAGCCGGAAAAAGTAATAGCCAATCCCGGCCTTCGTCTCTAAGCAATTGCGTATATTTACATTTAATTTTATCTGCTATAATCTAATTGAA
>JBAZUL010000012.1:0-52663 GCA_041661405.1 Patescibacteria group bacterium | reverse complement strand
GTATTATAACCTGGGCGAAAAATCGTAATTATAAACGGCAATTTCGCCAGCCGCCGGCGGCTTGGCAAAAAAATCATCAATCCGGCTGTATTTTTTCTCTCTCTGGAGTAAGATCGCGCCCTTATCTTTAATTGACGGCCAGTCTTTTTTTAACTCATCAAGAATGGTATTCCGCAAGGGATTAAGAGCATAATGCCAGAATTGGTCAGTTAAGATTCCGGCTTCCATGATTGGCAAGGCGAGGCTGGATCCGTTTGCGCAATTTATTTGTTCTTCGCTTTCCATGGTTTCATCGCCGACTTCGGAACAGCCGCTTTTAAACCGGTATTTTAGCGTAACTTTGGCTTTTTCAAATCCCCTCGGCGGCTTTAAGGAAAAGTAAACCGGGTTGCCGGTTATTTTTGCGGCGCCTGATTCGGTTACCGCTACCCTTTCACCCGGAGCCAGCTTGCCTAAAAAATAACTGTCATGTTTAAAATCCCGGACAAAGCTTATTTTTCCGGCCGGAACAATCTTTTGCCAAACTAGAAATAAAACAATCCCTGCCAAAGCCGACCAGATTAAAAAACAAAAGCCGGCAAAAAATGATTTTGTGGACATGATTCCAATTTAGCCCATTTCATCCGCTTTATCAATACAGCGGTTTGCAAGACGCGGATTTTATGATATGGTTATTTTAAAGAAGAGATTGGCGGCAAAATTAACGCAAAATAAAAAATATGAAATTTTTCTTTCCAAAACAGCCGAGGTTTAACGATTATTTCAGGGATTTAAACGCCTGCGTAAAAGAAGTTACCGGTCTGTTCACTGGTATGGATTTTTCGTCCGGCATTGAAGATCGCTGGAGAAAAGCCGAAGAGATTGAACATCGGGCCGATGACATAGTCTGCAGGATTATCGGCGAATTGGATAAAACTTTCATCACCCCGTTTGATCGGGAAGATATTTATTCGCTGGCCGAAGAAATGGATGAGATTATTGACTTGACGGAAAAAGTTTTTCACAATATTTTTCTATACGGAATTATTGAAAAAGAAGATTTCATGGATCAGTTCGTTGAGCTAATAACCGACGCCTGCGCCATTCTTGACCGGCTGGTTTTAAAATGCTTTCAGGACCGGGTGGATACTAAAAACATAGAAAAGCGCGCCGCTCGTATTCAGGCTTTGGAAGATAAAGGCGACCTGGTTTTCCGGAACGCCCTGGCAATGATTTTTGACAAAGGGAAAAATAATCCGCTCTTGGTCGTAAAATGGAAGGATGTAATTTCTGATTTGGAAGAAATAATAGACACCTACAATCATGTCGGCCGCTCCATTGTCAGGATAATGGTCAAATCCACCTGACCGAACGATCCTTATGCCCGATCCAAACGCAATTTTTATCATCCTCATCATATTTATCGCGCTGGCTTTTGATTTTACCAACGGCGTCCATGATTCCGCCAACTCCATCGCGACCATAGTTTCCACCCGGGTTTTAACGCCGGCTAAAGCTGTCATTTGGGCGGCTTTTTTTAATTTTATTTCATTTTTCATTTTCGGCACGGCAGTGGCAAAAACCATCGGCAAAGGGATGATTGATATAAGCGTTGTTACTCCCGCGCTGATCTTATGCGCCCTCATAGGCGCTATTGTCTGGAATCTAATTACCTGGTATCTCGGATTGCCGACTAGTTCATCGCACGCTTTAATCGGCGGTTACGCCGGAGCGGCAATCGCCAAGGCCGGCTTTAAGGCGATTATTTTCGCCGGCTGGTACAAGACGCTCGTGTTTATCGTCCTGGCTCCGGTAATCGGTATGGTTCTCGGGCTGATTTTTAAAATCATAACATCCTGGATGGTGCGCAACAGGCGGCCGGATACGGTTAACCGCTGGTCATATTTTTTACAAATTTTTTCCGCCGCCGCCTACTCGCTGGGGCACGGTTCTAATGACGCGCAAAAAACCATGGGAATAATAACAAGCCTATTGTTTTCCGTCGGCTGGATCGCCAGTTTTGACGTTCCACTCTGGGTCGTGCTTTCTGCGCACCTGACAATCGGCGCCGGAACACTGCTCGGCGGCTGGCGGATCGTTAAAACCATGGGCCAAAAAATAACCAAATTAAAACCGATTGACGGATTTTGCGCCGAATCCGCCTCGGCCCTGAGTATTTTTTTAGCGACCCATCTTGGTGTCCCGGTTAGCACCACGCACGTCATTACCGGAGCGATCTCCGGAGTCGGTTCGGCCCGGCGATTTTCGGCGGTAAGATGGGACATAACTTTGCGCATTGTCTGGGCCTGGTTCATAACCATTCCGGCGGCCGGAATAATCGCGGCAACGGTTTTTCTTATTAGCCGGCTGATCGCCTGATAATGGAGGATAAAACATGAACGGCCGGACGCGCAGTTTTGTTTTACTCTTCCCACTTGACAGGTGGCGGCCGGATGCGATAATATGTATATATTAGTGAAAGCGGCCCAAAGGGCTGTTTTTAATTACGAAAATTATGATAACCAGCGTGAAAAATTACATCCAATCGTCTGTCGCCGAAATGAAAAAAGTAACCTGGCCGACCCGCCGCGAAACGTATAATTACACCCTGATGGTAATTGGCATCAGCGTCTTTGTCGCCGCTATCCTTGGCGCCTTTGATTACGCCTTTGCTAAAGGCTTTGAATTTTTGATAAACAGATGATTTTGGCTAATTAGTTGATTAGTTAATCGGGCATCAGTCAATCCGGCAAAACTAATTAACCAATTAACTAATCAACAAATCAACTAATATATGGCTCGTCAAATTTTAAAACAAGGCCGGAGATGGTACGTAATACATACTTACTCAGGCTACGAGGAAAACGTTTCCCATAATCTAAAGCAGAGGATAGACTCGCTTGACATGGGCGACAAAATTTTTAACGTCCTCATTCCGACTGAGAAAAAAATAAAAATAAAAAACGGCAAAAGAAAAGTCATTGAAGAAAAAATTTTTCCGGGCTATGTGCTCGTGGAAATGATCGTTGACGACGATTCATGGTACGTTGTCCGGAATACACCGAACGTTACCGGCTTCATCGGCACCGGAACGGTCCCGACGCCGATCAGCGAAAAGGAAGTGAAATCCCTGCAGAAAAGGATGGGTGTGGACGAACCGAAATTTATCATTGATGTTTCTCCGGGTTCGCCGGTTCGGATTATTGACGGTCCCTTTAAAAATCTTGAAGGAAAAGTCGTTGAAGTTGACGAAGGCAAAGGCAAGATAAAGGTTTTAGTCTCCATGTTTGGCCGGGAAACTCCGGTGGAGCTGGACTTTTTGCAGATTAAAAAAATTTAATTTAGTTAAAAGTAAAAAGTTAAAAGTTTATAAAGTAATTCTTTATAGCGCTTCTACTTTCAACTTTATACTTTATAACTTTTAACTAATCATATGGCAAAAAAAGTAATGACCGTGATAAAATTACAGGTCGCGGGCGGACAGGCTAACCCGGCTCCTCCGGTCGGACCGGCGCTCGGACAGCACGGAATAAATATTCAGCAGTTTTGTGTCCAGTTTAACGAAAAAACCAGGGATCGGATGGGCGAAACCGTTCCGGTTGAAATTTCGGTTTACGAAGACCGTTCTTTCAGCTTTATTATGAAAACCCCGCCGGCCTCGGAATTGATAAAAAAAGCCGCGGGTATTTCCAAAGGCTCGGGAAAACCTTTAACCGAAAAAGTCGGAAAAATCACCAAAGCCCAGGTTAAAGAGATCGCCGAAAAGAAAATGGAAGATCTGAACGCCAACGACATTGACGCGGCCATGCGGATTATTGAAGGAACCGCGAGGCAGATGGGCGTGGAAGTGAAGTGATTCGCTCGCAAGCATTTACGATTTTTCACTGCGGAAGCGCCGACATTTTGACGTTATTTATAAATCGTGATAATTGCGCGTATTTCTAAATATACATGCCCGGATGCTAAGTCCTCGTTTCAAAATCGCAAATACTTGCTCGCTCATGCTAATGAGATGATTAATAAATAATTGTGGGAGTCTGAATGAGTCGGACGCTCGCACCACGAAACAATATGAAAAAAGCGAAAAAAAAGATTAAGCAGGATTTCTCGGAAATCTATGACAAAGCCAGAACCTATTCAATTGAAGAGGCTTTGGAGATTGCCAAAAAAACTTCTAAAGCGAAATTTGACGCTTCGGTTGAAGTCCATTACCGCTTAGGCATTGATACGAAAAAGGGCGACCAACAGGTTCGTTCAGCCATTTCCCTTCCCCACGGAACCGGGAAAACCGTCCGGGTGGCGGCTTTCGTATCGCCTGCTAATGAAAGCGCCTGCCGCGAAGCCGGGGCTGATATTGTCGGCGGCGATGAACTGATCGCTGAGATAAAAAAGACCGAAAAAACCGATTTTGATGTGGCGGTTTCCGAGCCGGAAATGATGAAAAAACTCGCGGCCGTAGCCAAAGTGTTAGGCACCCGCGGGCTTATGCCTTCGCCGAAAAATGAGACCGTAACCCCGAATCCGGCCAAAGCCGTTTCGGAACTGAAAAAAGGCAAAGTGAGTTTTAAAAATGACGACACCGGCAACATCCATGTCGCTATCGGCAAAGTGAGTTTTGATTCGCCGAAACTGGCTGAAAATTTTAAAACCCTGACTGAGGCCGTAAAAAAAGCCAAACCAACGAAATCCAAAGGCGTTTATATTAAAAATATCGCCATCTCAACAACCATGGGACCCGGGATAAAAGTAAACGTCGCGTAACGCGCGGCCAACGGCCATGGCGCGGCGCGGGTTTAATCTCAGCATAAAACACAGCGAAAAACCCAATCATTAAAAGATCGGGTTTTTTGTTGCATTCGCGGTGAAATTTTGTTATGCTTTTAGCATAAATTAATACTTTGCCCCGCGGCAGCTTTTCATTTAAGAAGCGTCCAAGGGTCTTAAAACAGTATGCCAATATTATTTTTTGTTCTCGGTTTCATCATTATTTTCATCATCCTCCCCGGTTTTCGGGTCGTTCAGCAATACGAAATTGGCGTGGTTTTTCGGCTGGGAAAAATCATCGGGACTAAAGAGCCGGGTTTGACTTGGATTATCCCTTACATAGAATGGATGAGGAAAGTGGATTTCCGAACAATTACCATGCCTATTCCCCCGCAAAAAATCATCACCAAGGACAACATCTCGGTTGACGTATCGGCCGTTGCTTATTACAAAATCGTTGACGGGATAAAAAGCATAGTGGCCATTGAAAATGTCATGTCGGCGATAAACCAGATCGCGCAGACAACGGTCCGGAACATTGTCGGAAAATTCCAGCTGGATGAGATACTATCGGAGCGGGAAACAATAAACAAGGAGATTCAGAATGTCCTTGACGCTCATACCGAACCCTGGGGCGTTCTTGTGTCGGTCGTGGAAATAAAAGACATTGAGTTGCCGGAAAATATGCAAAGGGCCATGGCCAAACAGGCTGAAGCCGAACGGGAAAAGCGGGCGAAAATTATCGCGGCCGAAGGAGAACTTTTAGCCTCGGAAAAACTGGGCCAGGCGGCGGACGTTATTGAGGCGCACCCGATCGCCCTGCAACTCCGGAATTTGCAGACTATGGCCGAGATAAGCATAGAAAAAAATTCTACCATCATCTTCCCCGCCCAGCTCATGTCCAGCGTAAAGGAATTAAAAAAGTTTATGGAGGGGGAGAAGAAATAAAACATATGCCGGAATTTAACATGAGCGCGGCCAAACAACGCGAGTTTGCGCCACCGAACCCTGATAAGGAAAAACAAGAATTAACGCCGGGAGAATGCTTTGCTATTGATGGCCGCAGATACACCGCCATAGATAAACCCTCGCTGGAAACTTTGTCAGGTAAGTTCCCGAACGCGTTGGCGGAAGACGGAAAGCTGTACAATTTTAATGAGGCTGAAAAGGTTCAACCAGGAGCTTTATATTACGATCAGGAAAGAAACAAATATTTTCTCCGGGTAAATTCCGATTTTGCCCGCGAAGATGGCAAGGAAAAGGAATTTAACGCGGTTGAAAATAATAGCGGAACATTAGTTTGTATTGATCCGGAATCGGAGCGAGAACCAGTTAATAATGACTGGCTTCAAGGATATTAATAGCATTTAATTTTTACTATGCCTTCCATAAAAAACCCCCGTACTTCCCGCCTGTCTTGGGACGAGACCTTCATGAGCCTCGCCATGCTCGTGGCGCAGAGAACCGCCTGCCGTTATCATTTAGCCGGCGTGGTTATTGTTGATGAAAAGCATAAAATCATTTCCCTCGGCTACAACGGGCCGACTGAGGGCGATTTACATTGCGTTGAAGTGGGCTGCGCCAAAGTGGACGGCGATCCCGTTACGGGAAAGTTGGAACGCTGCCGCGGCATCCACGGCGAAATAAACGCCATCATCAACGCCAAAGACGCTAAACGGCTTGAAGGCGCCACCATGTACACCGCTCTTTTTCCCTGCTATGACTGCATGAAAGCCTTGAACAATGTCGGCATCAAGGAAATTGTCTATTACAAAGAATATAAACGCATGCAGACCGGTGGCGAGAATTTTGAAGAGGAAAATGAGGCTCGGGAGCTGGCTCGGAAAAGAGGCATTGCGATAAGGAAATATGAAGGAGAAGTGTTCATAAACATGCCGGATTTCAGCCAGACGAAAAAACATTGCGCCGAGTTGCTGTGAGTAAAATGTTTTAAGCATATTCTCTTTATAGGGTTTTACCCCCCCGTTTGCGGCGGAATTAGGGTTCGGGGTCTGCCCCCAGGTTAATACCATTTATTAAAATAATTTTTACTTTCTTTGGAAGTAAGCAAAAATATGGTCCAAGAAAAACTTTCGGAACTACCAGGCGCGGAAGTATTACTAAGGAGAAAAAGAGAAATACTCTATGACCTGTTTCTTAAGCTGAAAGAAACCGATCCAGTTAAGTTATTATCAGCAGGAGAAGGAAATAATAGAAAGATGAAAGAACTGCTTGAGGAGATCGCCGCCGGAAAGTACCCCAATTTGACCCAAAGCCTTGATTCGCTCGCTTCGGAAGAGCTGGCATTCCCGGCAAAATCCGATCTTGCGCAAGCGGCCGGAGAAAGAATTGTTGATCTTCAGGATAGTCTGAAGGGAGGGATTCAAACTCTTTTTCAATCTGAATTGCCGGAATAATTTTAATTGCTTTCTTATGATTCTTGGCATAAAAGAACTCCATAAATTGGTAAAAGAAAATAAACTCGTGGAAAATCTTTGCGAGCGGGAGATGAATAATCCCGAAGGCGCCGGTTTTGACTTGCGCATGGGCGAGGTTTATGAACTTCTGGAAACAACCGAACATGGCCAGGCGGCAGGATTTCTCGGAGTGGAGGAACGGGATACGCCGAAAATAAATCTGCTTGCCAAAAATGAAGAAGGAAAACCGGAGAATGAAAATTATTTTATCTTTGAGCCGGGAAAATATTACCTCATTAAGACCATGGAAAAAGTTAATTTGCCGATTACCATGTCCGGCATTATTTTTCCCCGGACAACATTGTTCAGGTCAGGACTCGGATTATTTAACGGCATAGTCCAGCCGGGATATTCCGGCGAACTTACTTTCGGAATCTGCAATCTCGGCCAATGCAATATTAAAGTAAGTTTCGGCGCGCGCGTGGTCCATATTACTTTTCATGAAGTTTTAGGCGAAGGCAGAGAATACCGCGGGCAATGGCAGGGCGGCCGGGTAGCGACGGAGGGAAAAGAGATGCAAGTTTAAATACATAACACACAACACGTAACATGGAGTACATAACAAAAATTATTCTATGTTCCATGCATAAGATATGCATCCCGAATACCAATACCTAAACCTCTTAAAGGATATCATGGACAACGGCTCGGATAAGAAGCTATTTTTTACGCCGGAAGTTTTAGCTGAATATGAAAGAAAAGGCGAGGAGCCGCCCTTTATTCGTTCGGTTTTCGGCCGGGTCTGCCGCTACGATTTATCGCAGGGTTTCCCTCTTCTTACCACGAAAAAAACTTTTATCCGGGGAATTATTGAGGAGCTGATCTGGTTTTTATCCGGCAGTTCTAATATTAAATATCTCGTTGACCGCGATGTCCATATCTGGGACGACTGGGCCTGGAAAGCTTACCATAAACATTGCCTTGCCAATTCCCCGCAGGATGATTTAACGCAGGCCGATTTTATCGCGAAACTCAAAGCCGAACCCGCGGATAGCGAGTTCGTTAAAAAATGGGGCGACCTCATAACGATTTACGGCCGGATGTGGCGCAGATGGCCGGCGTCGGACGGACGGGAAATTGACCAGCTCGGGTATGTAATAAAAGGATTAAAAGACAAACCTTACAGAAAGTCTTACGTCGTTTCCGCCTGGAACCCGGATTTTATTTATTCCATGGCCTCGGCCGGCAATAAAAACGAAGTCCCGCCATTCTGCCATACGACTTTTCAGCTCGCGGTCGTCGGCGGCAAGCTGAATCTCGGGTTATACCAAAGAAGCGCTGATCTGTTTTTAGGCGTACCGTTTAATATTGCCAGTTATTCCCTTTTACTTCTTATGATCGCGCAGGTAACCGGAATTAAACCGGGCGAATTCGTCCACTTCTTCGGCGACGTGCATTTATATTCCAATCATTTTGATCAGGCCAAGAAGCAATTATCCCGCGAACCGCGGCCATTGCCGACAATGAAAATAAATCCGGAAATAAAAAATATTGATGATTTTAAATACGAAGATTTTCAGCTGGAAGGCTATGACTCGCATCCGGCCATAAAAGCCGAAATCGCTAATATCGGGGGGTTTTGATATGAAACGACTACTGATAGCATCAAAAAATAAGGGAAAAATTGAAGAGATAAAGCATGCCCTGGACGGCTTGTCCCGAGAACTCGGGATTGAGGTTTTGAGCATGAACGACATGCCGGGTGATGATAACCTGAAAGAAGTGGAAGAACCGGCCATGACTTACGAGGGAAACGCGATAATCAAGGCCATGATTATTGGTAATCGCTTTAAAATGCTGACTTTGGCCGACGACACCGGTTTGGAAATTGACGCCTTGGACGGCCGGCCAGGAGTTAATTCGCGCCGCTATGGGGATGGAACCGCCGAGGGAAATAATAAAAAGCTTTTGGAAGAGCTAAAAGATGTTCTGAATGAGAAAAGAACAGCCCGATTTAAATCGGTTATAGCGGTTTACGACCCGGAGACCGGAAAAGTCCGAACCTGCGAGGGAAAAATTGAGGGTATTATTGGACGCGAGCTAAAAGGCGAGGGCGGATTCGGCTACGATCCCTTGTTTTTTGCTCCGGAACTGGGAAAAACTCTCGCGGAAATCAGTTTTGAAGAAAAGATCGCGAGCGATCACCGTGCAAGGGCGATGGAGAAAGTTAAAGATATTTTAAAGGATTTTATGACTGAAAATATAGCTATTATTCTATGATAAAAGTTATTCTCATGATGGTCATGACTGCGGACGGAAAAATCGCTAAAACGGACGATCATTTTCCTGATTGGGGTAGTTCCGAGGACAAAAAATTATTCGCCCGGGTTACGAAAGAGGCTGGCGTAATTATCATGGGCCGGAATACGTTTAACACACTTCCCTCTCCTTTGCCCGGGCGGCTGAACGTAGTCTTTACTAAAGATAAGAATCGCGAAGAAATACCTGGAGTGAAATGGGTAACCGGCGAACCGGAAGAGGTATTATCCGAACTGGAAAAAACAGGATACAAAACCGTTATACTCGCCGGCGGAGCGAAAATCAATACCTTGTTTTTAGAAAAAAATTTGATAGACGAGATGCATCTCACCATTGAACCGAAAATATTCGGCGATGGGCTGGGGATTTTTAACGGGGATTTTGACGTTAAGCTGGAGCTTTTGAGCATGGAGAAATTGAATGAAAATACGATTGCGATGAAATATAAAGTAATTAAATAATAGCAATATAGGATTTGAAAGGAGGATTTATGTTGGTCTTTATAGACGATTCAGGTGATCCCGGGTTTAAAATTGAAAAGGGATCAACGAGATTTTTTATTATTGCTATGGTTATTTTTAGCGATGAACTGGAAGCTGAGAAAGCCGCCGTCACTATCAAAGAACTTAAGAGAGCGATAGGATTTTCAAATACAACCGAATTTAGGTTCTTTAAGACCAGTAAAGATATAAGAGTTAAATTTTTTAAAGCCGTAAATCAGTTCAGGTTCACGATTAGATGCCTGGTAGTGGATAAATCCTTAATTAGAAGCGCTGAATTAAGAAGCAATAAGAGTTCATTTTACAGCTATTTTATTAAGGAAGCGCTGAAACATAATAATAACACAATTTTGAATGCCAAGATTAGAATTGATGGCGCCGGCGACAGAATATTCAGAAAGAACTTTGCCGCATATTTAAGGAGAGAATTGAATAATAATGAAAGGAAAATAATGAAAAACTGTAAAATGGTTGATTCTAAGACTAACGTTCTGGTTCAGCTGGCGGATATGGTGGCCGGAAGTATTAATAGAGATTGCGCAGGTTCAAAAAGCGATTGTAAAATATATAAAGAAATAATAAGAGGCCATATAGTTGATGAGTGGAATTTCAGATAACAAAAAAAAGCCTCAAAAAGGCTTTCCCCAACCACGTTCCTATTCTGGTTGTCCCAGACACGCCACCATCCGGTGACAGTTCGGAATACAGGTTTTTGTAATATCAGTATAGCAAAAAGTATATTAAGAAGCAATTAAAAATAGTAAATGTGGCTAATATTAAATAAATAAGCTATGAAAAAAATATACGCCGTGGTCGGGATGGCCGGGTCGGGAAAATCAGAAGTGATAAATTATCTCATGAAAAAATTCGGCTGGCCGAAGGTTTATTTCGGCGATATCACTTTTGACGAGATGAAAAAACGGAGCCTTGAATTAAATTACGCCAACGAACGGATTACCCGCGAGGACTTGAGGAAAAAATTCGGCATGGCCTGCTACGCGAAATTATCTTTGCCGAAAATTAAAAAAGCCCTGGCCGAAAGCAGGGTGGTATTAATTGAAAGCCTTTACAGCTGGTCTGAGTATAAAATCATAAAAAATAAATTCGGCGATATTTTTAAAGTAATCGCTGTTCACGCTTCGCCGGAAATCCGATTTAAGCGGCTCCAAAAGAGGAAAAACTGGCGGCCGATTAAAGACGCGAAAACCTTTAAAACCCGCGACTGGACCGAAATTGAAAATATTGAAAAAGGCGGCCCCGTAGCAATAGCCGATTATATGATCGTTAATGAGGGAACGAGGAAAGAGCTGGAGAAGAATATAAATGTTATTTTAAAGAGGGAGCGGCTATTATGAAAGGTAAATTCATCGTCATTTACGGCGTTAATAATCTCGGCAAAACGACTCAGGCGAAACATTTAGCCGAAAGGATTAAGGGCGAAGGCGAAAAAGCCACGGTCATCAAGTACCCGAGATACGAGGTTGAGCCAGCCGGCAAACTGATTAACGAATATTTGCGCGGCGGCAATCCTTATAATTTTAATCCGCGGGAATTACAACTCCTGCACTTCATTGACCGCATTTTTAACCAGCCGTTTTTATTTACCGCGCTCCGAAAAGGGATAAATGTTATTGCCGAAGATTATTTCGGAACGTCTATTGCCTGGGGAATGGCGTCTGGCGTGGATGCCGGTTTGCTTAAATACCTGAATAAATTTATTTTGCCGCCTGACCTGGCGATTCTTTTGGACGGCGAACGGTTTAAAGACGGGATTGAAGCCGCCCATCAGCACGAGCAAAACGAAGAACTGATCGCCAAAGCCCGTCAGGCGCATTTGCAATTAGCTCGCGAATATGGTTGGATTATAATAAGCGCTAATCAGGATATTAATGAAGTTCATGAACAGATTTATGAACAAGTTAAAAAGCGTCTGACTCAGTAAACAGTAACCAGTGAACAACAACTAATATCTATTCTGCTTACTATTTACTATTAACTATGGACTACGACATAATCATCGGCCTGGAAATTCACGCCGAACTGAAAACCAAATCCAAGATGTTCTGCGCTTGCGATAATGATTCTCAGGGCAAAGAGCCGAATACTGTTGTCTGTCCGGTTTGCATGGCGCATCCGGGGACATTGCCGATACCCAATAAACAGGCGATTGAATGGACCCTGCTTTTAGGCTTGGCTTTGGACGGAAAAATAAACGGGCTTTCAAAATTTGACCGGAAAAACTATTTTTACCCCGACCTCCCGAAAGGCTACCAGATTTCCCAATTTGACCTGCCGTTTATATATGACGCCCATATTGACATTGATGATGAGAAAATTGAAATTACCCGAATTCACCTTGAAGAAGATACGGGAAAATTAATGCATCCGGCCGGCAAAGGCCATACGCTCGTTGACTTAAACCGGGCCGGAACGCCGCTCATAGAAATGGTTACCGAGCCAATAATCCATTCGGCTGAAATGGCAAAAAAATTCGCCACGGTTTACCAGCAGGTTTTGCGCTATCTTGATATTTCCAACGCTGATATGGAAAAAGGCGAGATGCGCTGCGAGGCGAACATAAGCGCGCAGGAAAAAGGAAAATGGGAACGCGACGGCAGAGGCGGAATCCGCCCCAAAGGCGATTATAAATTAAATCCCAAGGTTGAAGTAAAAAATATCAACTCATTCCGGGCGATGGAACGGGCGATTGAATATGAAATAAAGCGCCAGGTTAAGGCGATTAAGGACGGGGATAAGCTTACTCAGGAAACCCGGGGCTGGGATGAAAAAAATCAGGCGACCTTTTCCCAGCGCGCGAAAGAGACTTCGGCTGATTACCGCTATTTTCCCGAGCCGGATATTCCGCCGATCAATATCGGACCCGAATGGATAGAAAAAATAAAATCCGGCCTGATTGAAATGCCGATGAAAAAGAAAAAAAGGTTTATTGCCGAATACGATTTAACCCCTGAGACGGCCGAGATTCTTTCGGGCGACAAAGATCTGGCCGCTTTTGCCGAAGAGGTTATTTCCGAACTGCGCGCCTGGATCATTGCCGAAGGCGATACTTGGGAGCGGCAAAAAAAGAAGCTCGCCAAACTTACCGCCAATTGGCTGATAAGCGAATTATTTAAGCATTTAAAAGAAGGCGGCATCTCAGTCAAAGATTTAAAAATTACCCCGGAAAATTTCGCCGAGCTTTTAACTCTGGTTTACCTTGATAAAATCAATTCCTCGGCCGGCCAGACGATTCTCAAAGTGATGTATAAAAAAGGCGGCGACCCGACCGATATTATGAGCGAACTTGGGCTTGAGCAAATGGATGACGACGGGGCGCTTTCAGCCGTAATAAAAGATGTGGTTGATAAAAATCCGAAGCAGGTAAACGAATACAAGTCCGGTAAAGAAGGCGTCCTGCAATTTTTAATCGGCCAGGTAATGTCAGCCACGAAAGGCAAAGCAAACCCGAAATCAGTCTCGAAAATATTAAAAGAAGCGCTCTTGAAATAGTAGATCGATCCCGCATGGCGGGATCAGCCACGAAAGGAAAGGCTAACCCGAAAAAAGTTCAGGAAATTTTAAAAAATTTAATTTAATAATTAATAAAACTATGGAACTCATCAAACACCCCGCTGAGAGAGAAAAAATTTTTGCGTCGCAAATTGAAGCGGGGAACCTGCCCGGCGCTGTTATCCAAAGGCTTAATAAAATCGGCACGCCCGAAGCGCGGAAATTAGCGGCGGAAATTGAAGATGGTAGAAGGGAAATAAACGGGCTGGAAATTTCAAAGTTTATTGAAATGGGCAAACAAGCTGAGCTGGCTACGGATAAAGGAGGCGATGGTTTTGACTCAACCGATTACCTGATAATGAGGGCTCAACTGCTAGCCGATAAGGCTATTAATAATCCGGATGAGACTGCGCCGATAAAATACA
Organism: Patescibacteria group bacterium; assembly: GCA_041661405.1. GTDB lineage: Bacteria > Patescibacteriota > Patescibacteriia > Patescibacteriales > JBAZCA01 > JBAZCA01. The sequence continues at coordinate 38,749 of JBAZUL010000012.1, read as the reverse complement.
AAGAGGCCGCCTAATCAATTTTTGACCAACTAAAAAACGCCATCGCCATGATGGTGTTTTTTTATCGCGTGTTTATTGACTCAAAAATTTACCGGCCAGCTTTCTCGCATCCTCATAATCACCCACCCAATTTATCTTTTTCCCCTGCCGCTCCCATCTCCGGTACCAGGTCATCTGCTTTCGCGCGTATTTTTTTATGGCCATGAGCAGTTTTTCCGTCATTTCATCATACTCAAGTTTTTCCTGAAGATAAAGCGCGATGTGTTTATATTCCAGGCCGAAATTTAGGAGCCGCTTCCAGCTAATACCCTCTTCGCGCAACCTTTCCACTTCCGCGACCATTCCCTCTTTTTCCAGCCGGTCAAAAAGCCTTTTTTCAATCCTTTGGTCTAGAATTTCCTTAGGAGTTTTAATCCCAAGAATCAAAAAATCATATTTTTTTTCAGGTAACGCTTCTGGGCTTTGTCCATTTCTTTCGCTGATTTTAGGCATTTTTGCCACTTCAACATATCTTGTAAGCCGCCTTTTATTTTTCCGGTCGCTTTGATTAATCTTAGCGGCGAATTTCGGGTTCAGCTTTTTTAACATTATGAACAATTCTTCGGCGGTTTTATTTTCCAGCGCCATCCTCAGCTTCCGATCAGGCTTAGCGGGCGGAAGACAATAGCCGTCAACCAAGGCTTGCAAATATAATCCGGTGCCGCCGGCGATAATCGGCAGTTTGCCCCGCTTAAGAATATCTTCTATGGCTTTTTGCGCCAGCTTTTGATATCGCGCGAGATCAAAATATTTTTTCGGATCCGCGACATCAATGAGATGATACGGAATTTTTATCTTCCCGCCCCGCTTTTTTATTGCGTACTCGCCTAAATCTTTACCGGTTCCGATATCCATGCCACGATAAACCTGCCGGCTGTCAGCCGAGATAATCTCGCCGTTAAATTTATGAGCCAGCCGGACGGCCAATCCGGTTTTTCCGCTCGAGGTCGGGCCGAGGATGACGATGATTTTATCACACATAACGTGGAACGCGTAACGCGTAATGAATACTTAAACGATATGTCATTTTTTCGTTTTTCGTTGCTCGGCAATTATTCCTTTTAATCCAAAATCTTCCGCTTTTATTATTTTAATTTGGATGAATTTTCCGGTTAAATCGTCAACGCTCAGCGCCGGAAATTTTACGACTTTGTAAGTTTCGGTTTTCCCATACCACTCGCCTTTCTTGTTTTTTCCCTCTGCCAGAACGCGGACAGTTTTACCTTTATACTTTCTGTTATTTGCCAAAGCGGTTTTTCTTAGAATTTCCATTAGTTCCTCTTCCCTTTTCTTTTTTTCCGCTTTTGGCACGCTGTCTGCTATTTTAGCGGACGCGGTTCCCGGCCGGGGGCTGTACTGCGAAATATAAGCCATATCAAAATTCGAGGCTTTAAAGAGTTTTTTTGTGTTATTGAATTGGGCGCGCGTTTCGCCCGGAAAACCGGTGATTATATCGGTGCTTACAGAAACCGGCGGTTGCCATGAATTATTATTATCTGTCTCACTTGAAAGATTTGACAGTATATTTTTATCTGTTTTATTTAATGTTTTCCTTATTTTAGAGATTAATTTAGCGTAATGGCCGGCAGTATATTTCCGGTTCATTTTTTTTAGAATTTTATCATCCCCGGATTGGGCCGGAAGGTGAATATGGCGGCAGACCTTTTTACAGCGCGCGATCGTACTAATTAGTTCGTCTGACATGTCTTTAGGATGGCTCGTGGCAAACCGGATCCAGAAGTCTCCCGGTATGGCGTTGATCATCAGGAGTAATTCTGGAAAATTAATAGTTCCTTGGCTGCTTTTATCTTTTAGATCGTAATTTTGGAAACCTGCCCGTCCGGCAGGCGGGTTGGAAATTGCTCGCCCCTCGGAGCCTTGGCGAAGTGGGAGGATTTGGGATTTATTATCCCGGTAGCTATTAACGTTTTGGGCGATTAGCGTGATTTCTTTGTATCCGGATTTAATAAGCCCTGCCGCTTCACTGAAAATTTCAGACGCCGGTCGGTAAGTTTCCCGGCCCCGGGCGTACGGCACGACGCAATAGGAGCAGAAATTATCACAGCCGTTTCCGATCGGGATGAACGCCTGAAAATTTGATTCGTAGGCCGGTTTTATATTTAAATAACAGTTGTCCGGTGCGCGGTCGGACAAGATAATTTCGGTCTTTTTCCGGGCGTTTGACTGGCCGAACCGCTTAATCCATTTTTTCAGAATTAATATTTTTCCGATCGGCAAAAATAAATCAGCCTTGCCTTTTAGCCTGTCATAAACATCCTTTCTTTCGGAAAGGCAACCGGTAATGATAATTTTCGCTTTGGGCTGGTTTTTTCTTATTCTGTGGGCTAATCCGTAAAGCCGATCTTCGGCGGATTGGCGGATGCCGCAGGTGGTGAGTATGATAAATTCAGCGGTTTCGCGGTTTTCGGCGCTATGGAGACCCTGGCTATTTAAAAAACCGGCGATCCGCTCCGAGTCGGCTTTGTTCATCTGACAGCCGATGGCGGTTATGTGATAGGAGTTTTTTTTCATTTAATCTTCACCTCAACGATTGAACTGTCCTCCCCTTTTTCACCGTTTATTTTTACCTTCACGCATCCTCTAAGGATGCATTGGCTGATTACTGTTCCGGTTTTACCGCCGGCTTTTATCCGCTCTCCGGTTTTAGGAAGATGAGCGGCCATTTCTTTGTATCCTTGGGCCTCAAAAGACAGGCAACACATCAGCCGGCCGCAGATGCCAGAAATCCGTTCCGAGCCGCGGCTTGAAATTCCCTGTAAGTCAGCCATTTCAGATGTAATGGATTCAAGATTCTTTAAAAAATTTCCGCAACAAAGCTTCATGCCGCAGTGTCCGAAATCGCCCGTCATTTTCGCTTCGTCGCGGATGCCGATTTGCTGAAGGCGAATGGCGGCGTTGAAGCGGCGGGTAAGTTCTTTTACCAGTTCGCGGAAATCAACCCGGCTGTCGGCGATGAAAGCAAAAGTCGTCCGCGCTCCTTCAAGGGAAAAACGGACATCTACGAGCTTCATGGGCAGACCGTATCTTTTTATGAGTTCGCGACAGACATCCATGGCCTCAGTCTTGGCTTTGGAACAATAAACTTTTTTTATTTCCCCATCTCCAGCTTTCCTGGTTATCGGCTTAATTTCTTTGGAGCCGAATTCTTTTTCAACTATTTCGGGGTTGATTTCGGCAAACCCGGTTATTTCTCCGAGCTCGTCGCCCAGATCGGTTTTTACAATAACTTTATCCCCGGCGGCTAAGATGAGATCGCGGGGATCAAAGTAATATGTTTTATCCCAGGGGGAAAATTGGATTTTAGCGACGCGCATAGAAACTACGAACTACGAACTACAAATTACGAATTAAATAGAAATAGTTCGTAATTGTCAATTCGTAATTGAGAATTGCTTACAGGCTATAACGAATAAACCCTTCTACTTTTACCTCCCCTAAAATATCCCGTACCCGTTTTTTGTCGTCTTTTATATATTCCTGGTCAACAAGGCAGATTTCTTTAAAATACTTATTGAGTTTGCCCTGAAGAATTTTTTCAATCATCTCTTCGGGTTTTCCTTCTTTTTTAAGCTGTTCCCGGTAAATTTCCTTTTCTTTTTCAATATCCCCGGCGGGAACAGCTTCGCGGGTTATGTATTTCGGATTTGAAGCGGCGATTTGCATAGCCAAATCGTAGGCCAATTCGGTCCGACCTTCGGCGCTCAACGCGACGATAGCGGCGACTCTTCCGTTGGAATGGGAATAAGCGCCAGCGGCTCCCGTAGCGGAGAGAATATCTAATCTTTTAATCGCGAGTTTTTCGGCGATCACTCCGCTTAAATTATCAAGGTTGTCTTTCACCGTGTTGCCGTCGGCCATTTTAAGCGCCATGAGGTCGTCAAGGTTTTTTGGCCGCCCTTTTTCTATGGTTTTTAAAACCTCGCCGGCAAAGTTAATGAATTTTTCATTCCTGGAAACAAAATCAGTTTCCGAATTCACTTCAATAATAAACCCGTTTTTCCCTGATTCATCGGTTTTGGCGATTATCACACCCTCATTAGCGGCGCGCTCTTCCCTTTTGGCCGCCTTGGCAATGCCCTTTTTCCTTAAAATTTCCACGGCCTTATCCATGTCGCCGCCTGATTCTTCAAGGGCAATTTTACAATCCACCATGCCAGCGCCAGTTTTTTCGCGAAGAGTCTTTATTTTATTCATCATATTCGGATGCCGGATTTTTTAGCCGGAGGCATATGAAAATTGCCGGTTTACCTAACCAACAAATCCCCCCGATCAATCCGCCAGTTATTTATGAGTTATCTTGTTTTAATGATTTTTTCCTCGGATTTTTTTATGTCCTCGCCTTTTTTCAGTTCTTTCCCTTCCATCACCGCTTCTTTTATCACGGCTAGGACCAGTTTGACGGTTTTTGTGGCGTCATCATTGGCCGGAATTATGTAGTCCACGCCTTTCGGGTTTACGTTGGTATCGCAGACCGCGATTACCGGCAAACCACGTTTTACCGCTTCTTTCAAGGCTGTCTGGTCGTTTTTCGGATCCCAGATGAAGATAATGTCAGGAATTTTTTCAAGCGCCGCCAGTCCGCCGACTTTAGCTTCCAGCCGTTTTATTTCCCGGTCAATTTCCAGGCGTTCTTTTTTCGTGTATTTTTCCAGCTTGCCGGTTTCCCTTTTAGAGAGCAAGTCATTATATTTACGAATAGATTTTCGAACAACGCCGAAATTGGTAAGAAGGCCTCCAAGCCAGCTTTCAGCCGAGTAAGGCTGTCCGGCTTCGGCGGCCATTTTTTTCAGCTGGTCTTTTACCTGTTCTTTAGTGCCGACAAAAAGCACGACTTTTCCCTGGCTGATGGATGTTTTTAAGTACTCAAGAGCCAGAGAGAGCATCACCCGGCTTTTTTCCAGGTCAATAATGTGCACGCCATTTCTTGCGGTAAAAATGTAGGGGGCCATTTTCGGATGCCACCTTGATGTCCGATGCCCAAAATGCATTCCAGCTTTGAGCATTTCATCAATTGACGGGATTTTAACCATAATTGCTTTTCAATTACCCCGATAAGGCGGGGTGCGAGCCGAGCTCGCATTTTTCCTTTAATCTTCTGTCCTGATTATCCCGCCTGTCCGCCGGCGGGCGGAAGTACTCGGGACAAGGAAATGTGACAGGACATGTAAGATATTAAATTAAATAAATCGTCCCGCAGGAACGCGGGGCGAAATGTGTAAGTTCTAATAGCAAGAATATAATAAAAATCACCGGCTGTCAATGGTATAAAATTTGACCTAAAGTTAAATGTATTTTACAATAAATTAACGGATAAAGCGCTAAACGGACTGCTGGCGCGATATTTGCAAATCAGCCCAAATTACGGCATTATGAAAATTTTAACTCACCCGAATAAAATACTCAGCGCCCGGTCAAAACCGGTTGATATTAAACATATTACGTCCCAAAAGACGCAAAAACTGGTTGCCGACATGGTTAAGATGATGCTCAAAGCCGACGGAGCCGGCTTGGCGGCGCCACAAATCGGCCAGGGTTTGCGATTGGCGGTGATTAATACCAAAGACGGACCGCTCATTATTTTTAATCCAGAGATAACGAAAAAATCCTTAACCAAAGAATGGGGGGAGGAAGGCTGTCTTTCCGTGCCGGGTTTTTTCGGCGAAGTCCGGCGCCATAAAAAAATAACCTGCGAATATTTTAATGAAAAAGGGGAAAAGAAAACAATCAAAGCCGAGGGACTTTTAGCGAGAGTAATCCAGCACGAAACCGACCATCTTGACGGAATACTGTTTATTACCAAAGCAAGGAACCTTAAAAATGTTCTAAAATAGAATTTGAAGCGGTTGTTATTTTTTCTTTCTTTTGCGGAGGAAAATTCCGGTTATCGCTATAACGGAAACTATGGCGACGCCGATGGAAATTTCTTTAAAATAGGCCATCAGAAGATCTTCATTCTGCCCGAAAAAATATCCGAGCGAGGAAAGCATGCTCACCCAGATAAGCGAACCAAAGGCGGTGTAAACGATAAAGGCGCGGAAATTCATCCGGAAAAATCCGGCCGGAATGGAGATGAGGTGGCGCACGCCGGGAACGAGCCGGCCGAAAAAAGTTGACGCTTCGGCGTTTCGGAGAAAAAATTCTTCGGCATGACGCATTTTTTTCTGGTTAAGAAAAATATATTTGGCGTAGCGGTGGCCGGCAATTTTATATACAAAAGCCTGGCCGATAATTTTCGCCACGAAATAATTAAAAGAAGCGCCAATCAAGCTCCCCAAAGTACCCGAAAGAATAACTCCGAAAATATTTAATTCTCCTTTGGACGCGAGATACGCGAAAGGCGGCATGACTATTTCCGAAGGCAAGGGAAAAAAAGAGCTTTCAATAGTCATCATAAGGACAATGCCTCCGTAGCCTAACCCTTGGGCGATTTGGAGTAATGGTTCAAAAAATGCCGTAAACATATATTCATATTATAACATGCAAAACAAAATAAAAACAATCTTCATGGGCACGCCGGATTTCGCGGTTCCTTTTTTAAAGGCACTTACTGAGGATCAGTTTTTTGACGTAATCGGTGTAATTACCCAGCCCGACAAACTCGCCGGGCGGAAGCAAGTCTTAAGCCAATCGCCAATAAAAATTTTTTCCGCGGAACATGGACTGCCAGTTTATCAGCCGGAAAAGATCGCCAGTCTGGAATCGGAGATAAAAAATATGGCGCCCGGTCTGGTTATTGTCGCGGCTTATGGCCAGATTATCCCGCAGTCAATCCTTGATATCCCTAAATACGACTGTATTAACATCCACGCTTCCCTGCTCCCAAAATACCGCGGCGCGGCGCCGATCCAGGCGGCAATTATAAACGGAGACGAGGAAACAGGAGTCAGTTTAATGAAAATTGAAGCCGGGCTTGACACCGGGCCGGTTTTAGGGCAAAATATAGTTAAAGTCAAAGCGACCGACACTGCCGGATCGCTTTTTAATAAGCTGACGGATTGCGGCCTGGAAATTTTCATTCCACTGCTGAAAAAATATATCCAAGGCGGAATAAGCCCCGAGCCGCAGGACAGCCGGCAAGCGACCTACGCCCGGACGCTGAAAAAAAGCGACTCCTTGATTGACTGGAAAAAATCAGCTGAAGAAATTGAAAGGATGACGCGGGCTTATAACCCCTGGCCGGGCACACAATTGACAATTGCCAATTTACAATTGTCAATTAAGATATTAGAGGTTGAGAATATTCCGATAGCCGTTAATAAATACGAGCCGGGAAAATTTTTTGTTCATGAAAGCAAGCTGGCAATCCAGTGTGGAAAAGACGCGCTTATAATAAAAAAATTGCAGCCGGCCGGAAAGAAACCGATGACAGGAGAGGAATTTTTAAACGGCTATAAAGATAAATTAATTTGCGTCTGAGCAAATTATCCCGCAGCCGAAGGCATGCGGGATCTTAAATTGTAAATTTCCGCGGCCTCTTCGTCTATCGGCTAGGACACGTGGTTCTCAGCCACGGAAGAGGGGTTCAACTCCCCTAGAGGCTACTTATTAGTTAATCGGTGATTAGTGATTGGTTAATTAGTCAAATCAGCCAATCACTAATTAACTAATTAACCAATCAACAAACATATGGCGCATAAAAAAGCCGGCGGTTCAACCGCGCTGGGTCGCGAATCGCAAAGCAAAAGGCTAGGAGTAAAATTATACGACGGAGAATACGCCAAACCCGGGGCGATAATCATCCGCCAGAGAGGAACGAAATTCCATGCCGGAAAGAACGTGATGCAAGGCAAAGACGATACTCTTTTCGCGGTAGCGGCCGGGTTTGTTAAATTCGCGAAGAAAAAGCTGAAGAAATTCAACAGCAAGCTGGTTACGACCAGCATCGTCAGCGTTATTCCTCAAAAATGATTTGCGTGTGAGCAAATCATCCCGCAGCCGCAAGGCATGCGGGATCTGGCGCGAAAAACAGCTTCCTTAATGGCAGGCTGTTTTTGTTTAGTGAATAGACGGCAGTAAACAGTAAGCAGAAAATCCTGCCCGCTGTTTACTGATCATTCATTTCCAAAATTTTATCGGCTTTGATTTTAGCTTCCTGTTCCAGGAAAAATTTATTAACGCCCGGCAGGATAGAAAGCCATTTTTTGACGAGATCCATGATTTTTTTCATAGTGGCTTTACCCTTTTCAAATAATCCGTTTATTTCCGCCGCTGTCCGCTCCCCAGCCAGCTTAAACTCAGCTTGCCTCTCGGGCGGCAGGCTGATGAAAATTTCCTCAATATTTTCTTCCATTATTTTTTCAACTTCTTTCTGCCGGGCCTGGCCGGCTTTTTGCTGGTTGGAAATACCGGCTAAACCGCCGCTACCCGGAATGTTAATATCCGAGCCGGATTTTTCCGCCGGCCGGTCTTTAAATTCAGCCGGCTTCTCCGGCGTGAGCTTTATTTCCGGCGAATTTATTTTTTCCGGCGTTCCGCCGGCCGCACTCTCACGACCGATTTTTTCCGGATTAATTATCTCGGGCTGTTTTTCCGGCTTGGCTTTATTTTTGTCATCCATAGTCGCTGGCAATTATATATGATAGCTCGGTTATTAAATTTTACCACCTTTTTGAAATTAACGGAATGATACTGAATATTTATCGTTCAAAATTTTAAATGAAAAAACCCGCGATCACGGCTATACCAGCGAGGCTCATAATCAGTATGGTAAGCCAGCCAATGAGCGTTGACAGCTTGGAATTGGCGAAACGCCCCATTATTTTTTTATCGCTGGCGATGTTGACGATCAGGAAGAGGATTACCGGGGCGATGAGGCCGTTTAAGACCGCAGAGAAAATCAGGGTTTTGATCGGGTCAATGCCAAGCGAATTAACAATGAGCCCGAGAGCCATGGAAGTAATAATTATACCGTAAAAAGCTTTGGCGTCTTTTAATTTACGGTAAAGGCCGTTTTTCCAGCCAAAGGCTTCAGATAAGGCGTAGGAAGCTGATCCGGCCAGAACCGGAATAGATAATAGACCTGTGCCGATTATTCCGGCGCTGAAGAAAAAGAAAGCCAGCTCCCCGGCGAACGGCCGGAGGGCGAGCGCCGCCTGTTCGGCTGACTCTATATCAGTAATGCCGTTTTTAAAAAGCGCTCCGGCGCAGGCGATAATAATAAAAAACATGGCGACATTGGAAATGAGCATGCCGGACCAGACGTCAATCCGCATTTTTTTTATGTCCGCGTCTGTGTTGTTTTTTTGTCTTTCCCTTACGGTTACCCGTCCGGCGAGTATTTCCTCCTCAACTTCCTGCGAGCTCTGCCAGAAAAAAAGATAAGGCGAAATTGTCGTGCCGAAAATCGCGCAGATGATGTAAGCCTGCTCACGGGAAAAAGTAATAGACGGCGTTATGACGTTTTTTAAAACCGCCCGCCAGTCAAGATTCATGCTTAAGGCGGAAAAGGCGTAGAAAAAAAGGACGAGCGCGAGATATTTAAGGAAACGGGCGTAGCGCTCGTAGGCGGTAAAAATCTGCAAAAGAACGGAGATAAGGGAAAATGCAATAAGAAGAAAAATAAACCCGATGCCCGGAAAAATAAGCTGGGTGGCTTTGGCCATGATGCCGAGGTTGGCGCCGATGTTTAAACTGTTCGCGAAAAAAAGCATGGCCGTTGCCGAATAAAGCGCCCAGGCGGGATAATGGAGTTTTATATTTTTCGCCAGTCCCCGGCCGGTAATCATGCTGACGCGGGAACACATTTCCTGGATCACGGCCATCAAAGGGAAAGTTATCGGCGCCAGCCAGAGAAGTTGATATCCGAATTTCGCTCCGGCCTGCGAATAGGTCGCGATGCCGGACGGGTCGTCGTCAGCGGCGCCGGTCGTAAGACCGGGACCGAGGTTTTTCCAATAGGCTTCGGCGGCCATAACGGGTTTTTTACTGATCAGTTCTTTCTCAAATTTTTCCGCCTCTTCAATTCCGTATTCCAAGGCAACGGCCGGCGCCTCGGCGATTTTTTCAATCAAGTCTTTTTTTCGCATGGGTTTATTATAGCATAGTTTAGCCTTAAAGATTAATACGAGCGCTTTTCATAATCAGCGGCTGATGTTATAATATGATAAGTTATCCACAACCTAAACTTTACTCATGCGTTTTAAACAGCTAACCCAGAAAATACAGCAGGTTGAAATTGACAACCCGAAGACCAAAAACGAAAAGGTCCGCTGGATTAATATTGCCAACGCCGGAAAAGACGAGGTGGAATACTTAAGAAAAAAATATAAATTTGACCTTTCGCATCTGCGTTCTTCCCTTGCCCATAAAACCAGCCTGCGCCCGGCCATTGAAACCGGCAGGGATTATCTTTTTTTAATCCTTCATTTTCCAACGGTCATTTATGATACGATAATCCCCGGAGAGATTGAATTTTTCATCGGCCACGGTTTTTTAGTTACCATCCATAACAACAATCTCCAGCCCTTAAACGACTTTTTTAACCTCTGCAAAAAAGACGGGGATTCCACCCTTACTTTTAAGTACGAATCATCAGCCATTCTTCTTTACGAGATCCTTGACCGGCTCATGGCCGGCTGTTTTCCTTTATTGGACAAGTCCGGACTGGAAATAAATAATATTGAAGACCTTATTTTCGGGCGCCTTGAGCGCGAATTCTTTCCAAAAATCCTCCATCTCCGGAGGAATGTTTTAAGCTTCCGGAGGATCATGCAGAACCATAAGAATATTTTAAAAAAACTCATGGAAATGAAGTCGCGGCTGGTTCCGCCGGAAAAAATCCGGGCGCGCTATAAAAAACTGGTTGATGATTCCATCCGCGTCTGGGAAATCCTTGAAAACCAGAAAGAAATGATTGATGTTTATAATTCCACCTACGAGTCGCTCATGAATTACCGGCTTTCGGATATAATGAAAACCCTGACGATTTTTTCGGTCATTGTTTTTCCGCTTACGCTTTTCGCGACGCTTTTCAGCATGGACGTAAAAGGCATGCCGTTCGCCGACCATCCCCAAGGTTTTTTTATCGTTTTAAGCGGCATGTTTACCATCACCCTCGGCATGCTCCTCTTTTTTGAAAGGAAAAAGTGGCTGTAAATTAGAAAACCGATAACAGGCAGTAGAAAATTTCCCTCTTAGGAGGGGTGTCCAGTATTTACGGGACGGGGTGGGTAATATATCCACCCAAACACATAAGAACCCTTTACTCGTCAGGGGCTTGTTTTTTTTGCTGAGAGTTTTATACTTAAGTCAAGATTGTTCCTCAAAAAGCGCGACTCTTCCACGCGCGGAAAGGAGAAGAAATGGAAGATAATAGAAAGAGTTTGACTCGGGAGGAGATATTGGCGATCTCCCCCGGGTTAGTCTGGTGTTGTGAATGCGCCGACCCAAGCTCTACAAATTGTGGTCGGTGTGTTCACGACCCGGCTCATCCGGGATTTTCAAAAGCCTTGTTGAATCGGGTTTTTGAAAAACGACGGAGCCAGTAACATGGCAACGTCAAAACAAGCCCGCCGAATGAGTTACCGGCGGGCTTTCAATTTGTCTGAAATTTAAAGGCGTTTTTTCTTGTCTATTCTACCGGATCTGCGGTAGATCCGGATGACGACTCCGCTGGTTTTACGCTTTGGATCGTTGGCTGGATCGGTTCGGCAGGGGATGATTCCGCGGACGACCCGGATGACCCGTTCGCTCCATTCATAATCCTGACCGGTCCTCCGTCATCGTTGCCGTACCGCGTTTCAATTATCTCTTTAACGAGCGGCACGATAATATTTTTCTGCCAGCTTTCAGCGCCGGGATCATTAATCGGGAAAATAAGGGCAGGAACTAAGAGCTCGTCGCTCGCGTTGTCCTTATAAATCCACATCCTCACCAATCCTAAAACCGGGGTATTGAGTCCGATTTCTTTAACCCTCTCTTTTAATCCAAATTCGTCGTCTTCCGGTTCGGAGACAATTTCGCCGGTCTCGCTATCCGGCGCCGGCCGGCTTTCAGCCGTGCCGGTATTCATCATTAGGGGGTAATAATAACCGCCATCGGACGATTGAGCCATTTCCAGAATTTTATCCTGATCGGTTTCAATGTCGTAAAGCGAAGACTGGTAGTTTTGTGAATTTAGGTTATAAACTCCGGAAACTTTTTTCTCCCTGACGCTGATGGAAACATTGATGCCGACCTTAGCGCCGCCTTCCTCAAAAACCGGCTGGCCGCCAATAATAAGCGGATAAACGACGCTCACGGCGTCGGGAAAATAATAATTGGTTTTTTCGCTTGAAGCGTTGTACCACGCTCTCCAGTCATCAATAATTTCCGGCTGGCCGTATCCGTCAAGGCTCACGCCGTAATCATTTAGAAATTGGCCGGCGATGGCCGTGAGTTCCCCGTCGTTTAGCATGTCCGATTCTTTTAGCCGGAAAGATTCATAGCAGGCATCATCTTTGCATTGATTTTCCGGATGAGGCCAGGTATTCCAGCTCTGGTTAAGGGAAAAACTGCCTTCAGTAAAATTTATATTCAGGCTGTAGCCGTATTCCCTTTGCTCTATAAGGCTAAGGTTATCCGCCTTGGCAGAGCCGAATTTGTTCAGGTTTATACCGTCAACGCCGAAGTTCCCGAGGATATCTGAGGCGTTAACATCTTTTCCAAAGCCTTTCAGTCTTTTAAATACCGGGAGGCGAGATTCAGGGAGGTTTATTTTTTCACCCTTATATACGTACTTATAGCGCGCGGGCATGGGATTGTAACAGCCAACGCCGCCGTCAACGCAAGCTATGTCGGTTTTATTGCTGTCCAGAGCCATTCCGGTTGACGATTGTCCGGCGTCCATGGCCGTTAGGCCGGAGTTCCGCGCGGTTTCAGACTGGGTTTTTATAGAACCGCCGGCCGCAGGAGCTGAAACGGCTCGTTCTGATGAACTGCCATTGGCGCCGAGACCGGAGGTTGCTCCGGACTGGATATTGGAAAGGTTAAAAGCTTTATCCGAAACTTTGGCAAAACTCGCCTTCAGAAAAATCTGTTTCCGACCAAAAATCGCGAGTTTGCTGCCGGAGTTTTTTAAGTAAAAAGCGCCGGCGGCTGAAGCGAATATTAAGAATGCTATCGCCCCGGCAATGATGAAGTTTTTTTTCATAAACTTGTGTCGCGGAAAAAATCCTGCCCAAGCTCGGATATTTTCCGAAAGAGTAAAGTAAATTACTTTGTATTAATTTTTTTTATCCTCGCCCCTTCGCCGGAGTCTTCAACCGTATAGCCTAAAGTTTTTATTTTATCCCTCAGTTCATCGGATTTTTTCCAGTCTTTTTTTTCGCGCGCCGCTTCCCTTTCGTCCGCGAGTTTTTTGACCTCTTCGGGGGTCGCTTCTTCCTTGCCGATGGCCTCTTTAAAAGAAAGGCCGAATACCCGGTCAAAATCAAGGATGGCGGCGAGTTTTTCCTTATCCGGCAGTTTTGATTTTAATAAATCCTGTGCCACGGCCAGCGCTTTTGGCATATTCAAGTCGTCGTTCATGGCTGAAAGAAACTTTTCTTTGAATTCCTGACTGGCATTTTCGGCAGTAGCTCGCCGCCTGCCCGCCTTTCCGGCAGACTGGTTGTATCTCATTTTTCGTCTTAATTCTCTTAACTGATTATAAAGATGGTTTAAGCCGTTTTGGGCGTTTACCATGGCAATTTCGGAATATTCCATTGGCTTGCGGTAATGAGTATTCAGGGTCGCGAAACGGTAGGCCAAAGGGTTGAAGCCTTTTTTAATAACCGCGTTTTCCAGGGTTAAAAAATTGCCGCCGCTTTTAGCCATTTTTTTTCCGCCGCTGACGTTTAAAAAAGCTCCATGCAGCCAAAACCTGACCCAGGGGCTTTTGCCGGTCGCGGCTTCGGTCTGGGCGAGCTCGTTGGTATGGTGAACGTCAATATGGTCAATGCCGCCGCAGTGGATGTCAAACTGCTCTCCGAGGTATTTAACGCTCATGGCTGAACATTCAATATGCCAGCCGGGAAAGCCCTTGCCCCAAGGCGAATCCCACTCCATCTGCCGCTTAACGCCAAAAGGAGTAAATTTCCATAAGGCAAAATCGGTGGCATTTCTTTTTTCAGGGTTTTTTTCCACCCGGGCGCCTTCTTTCAGCGAAGCCAAATTCTTATGCGAAAGTTTGGTATATGCGGAAAATTTTTGCGTGTCAAAATACATTCCGTCGCTAATTTTGTAAGCGTAGCCTTTCTTTTCCAGCGCGCTTATCATTTTAATCTGCTCTTTAATATGATCAGTGGCTTTGCACAGAATATCGGGTTCAAGAATATTCAATTTTTTTATGTCGTCTTTAAAAGTCCGGGTGTAATATTCGGCAATTTCCCAGGCGCTTTTCCCTTCCCGCTTCGCTCCGGTTTCAATCTTGTCTTCGCCCATGTCCCGGTCGCCGGTTAAATGCCCGACATCGGTAACGTTCATTACGTGTTTAACCTTAAAGCCGTTATAAAAAAGCGCGCGCTTTAAAATGTCCTCAAAAATATAAGTCCGAAGGTTGCCGATATGGGCGTAATTATAAACCGTCGGCCCGCAGGCGTACATCTTCACGGAGCCTTCTTTGAGCGGCTTAAATTCTTCCTTTTTCTTTGTTAATGTGTTATGGAGTCGCAATTTCATGGGATTAAATCATCAGCTTTTATTATATATATTTTAGCTTAGACGCTGTAATTAATCAAATTTTTCATAAAAAAAACTGTCCCGCTTCGCTACGCGCGGGCGGGACAGTTTTAAATGAAGCTATTTGTTTCTTATTCGTATAATCCCGGAAACTGTTTTTTTACCGCCTCTTTAGTCGGTTCGTCGGTTACGATTTCCAAAAGCCTTTTGACGGCGATTTTGGCGTTATCAATTTCGCCGGTTTTCTGGTAAAGCAGGGCGAGGCTGTATAAGGCGTTCGCGTGGTTCGGATTGGCTTGCAGGATGCTTAAAAACATATTTTCCGCGTTCGCAAGATCCTCATTTTTCTTTACCTCGCCGCCGGCGGGCGAGTTTGCGTCAACGCTCAAATTTTCGTCGTCAGCGGCTTTGTTCTCAACTTCCGCTTCAACTATTTCTTTGGAAGCCGACTGGGAAATGTCGGGATCAATAATGCCGCGGTTAAAGTACATGCGCCCAAGCTCAAACTGGTAATCAGCATTGGTGCCGGCAAAAACCGCGGCGCTTTTAAGCTGTTCAATCGCTTCGTTGGTCTTGCCCAGAGACTCATAAGCGACGCCTTTGCCGTAAAACGCGGCCGCGAAATCATTTTTTTTCGCTATAGCTTCATCGTATTTTTTTATGGCCTCGTTAATATAAAATTCTTTTTCAGTTTTATCGGTCTCGGCGTTTGAGCGGGCCATATTAATCAAAGCTATCCTGAGGTGAGGAACCGGATTATCCGGTTCAAGCTCGGAAACTTTGTTGTATAAGTTCTCCGCCCATTCAAGCGCTCCCCGGGTGTAAAAACTCGCGTTTTCGTAGATTAAGGCTAAAGATTCATTGCTGGCGGCTTGGTTAGGATTGATCGTTGTCGCCTGTTTTCCGGCAGTAACCGCGAGCGAAAGGTAATTTTGGATTTTATTCTGGTCTTTGGCTTCGGTCATGGCTTCATTATTGGCGAGCGCCATGTAGTTATTGGCCAGCGAAAGGTAATAAACATCCTGATAAGGGGAAAGCGAAACGGCTTTGTTGAGGTTTTCAATTTTAGCTTCAAAAGATTCAGTTTTTTCGGCTTTACGGGCGTAAAAGTCGGCCAGGTAAATTTTAGCGCCCATGGTAAAAAGTACGGCCACACCGGCGGTAACAGTAAGGAAAACGGCGGCTAACGCCAGGGCAAATTTAGGTGAAGCGCGGAACGATAGACTGATGCTTCTGAATTTTTCCGGATAGACATGTATTGCTATTACGACCGCGAAAGTGGAAATGATTACTATAGAAACGGTGAGCGAAGCGCTCAGAGAAAATAAAAATGAATAAATAATGATAGCGAGGAAGGAAGCCAGGCCGGCAAGAAGAATGTGTGAATCTTCTTTTTTTTCAGCTTTCAGCAAGGCGATAAATTGCAGTGAAATCGCGATTAGGGCGATGGCAATGACGGCTAGCGCGCCTAGAATTCCGATAGTGGCCGCCAGTTCAAAAAAAGTTCCGGTTGACGAGTCAAAACGCACGTTCCAAAGCGGTGAAGCGTTAAATTCAGGTCCTTTGAATTTTGAAAAGCTATAATAAAAAGTGCCGGGGCCGGAACCCAAAAAAATGAATTTTTTAACGCTGGATTTAGCAATGTCAAAGGAAGCTCCTCTGGAAAGACTTACTTCGGCCGGAAGGTTCAGATTTACGAGGTTAAAATTGCCGAGTACCAGGAAAATAATAAGGAGGAGAAAAACCGAAACCGGGACAATAAGGCTGTTGTTTCCGGCGGGGATTACTTTGGAAAGGAAAAACATAAGCACTACGACAATTGATACAATCGCCACCGGCCAATAAGTAAACCCGTTTAAGAGAAAAAGCGTGACAACATCGGCGAGAAGCAGGACTCCGAGGACGGATTTTAGCGCGTAAAGCGCGGCCTGTCTTAATTTGGGGTATATTTTATCCGCCTGAGTTATGGCGACGACAAACATGGGGATAATTATTACAAGGTACATCGTTAAGCCGGTAAGCGACCCCAGCGGATTAAAAGAATTGGATTTTGTTATGGCGAGCGGAATTAAATATATACTGAACAATTGAAGAAGAGAAAATATAATCAACAGCGCGGATGACCCTAAAAGCAGTGAAAAAAGTTTTTTTATTCTTTCGGTAGTGATGTTATTAACAAGAAGATAATAGAAAAGAACAAAAGCGGCGGCGGCAAGAAAACTTTTAGTCGGATTGCCGTAAGTCCCGATAAGCGAATCTTTTTTGCTTACGGAAAAAAAGGTTGACAGCGCTATCAGGGCGAGAGTGCCAAGGACCGGCCAGTCAAGAGGGGTGCGCTTAATTTTTAGTTCTCCCATCATAATTCCTTTGGTAACCCACGCGACGACCCCGATAAGGACAAGAAAATAAAAAAGCATCATTTTTTCAAAACCGAGTCCCTGCGAAACGAGTCCGGTAAAGAAAATCGGACAGAGAAAAAAAATCAATCCCAAGCATCCGAATATAATAAGATCAATAGTTTTGCTTTTTCCGTCCATTGCCGGGGCTGAAGTCTTTTCTTTTGTCTTGAAGAAGTTTGCCATAATTGTTCCGCGCCCGCCGCACTTATGATTCCAGCTTTTGAAAGCCGTCATAAATTAGTTTAATTGCTGGGCGTTGTTTAGTTTAGTATTAAATATTTAGAAATTTATTTTGGGTATTATGATGTAATTAAGGGGGCTAAATAATTTTTTTAGACATAGCTCTCAATACTTAGTACGGATTATTCCGTGTCCCTTATTTCAGCCATCAGGTCTGAATAAAATTTTAAATTATTCATGCTGGCGAGCCTCGCTCCGAGCGATTCCCCGGATTTCAAAAGGTATTTCAGGTAGGCGCGGCTGTATTTTTTAAGGCATTCCACTCCCGAACCGGCATTTATCGGTTTAAATGACTTCGCGAATTTTGAGGAAGAGATGTTAACTGTATTATAATGTATTTTCCCTTCGTTAATCAAATGTTCCTTTTTATTGAGATACAATTTTCCGTGGCGTCCCTCCCGGGTCGGTATGACGCAGTCAAAAACGTCCCAGCCCATCTTAGCGCATTCCCAAATATCGCGGGGCGAGCCTATACCTAGGCCAAAGCGGATTTTTTCTTCAGGGATAAGGCTGGCGGTAAATCCCAGCGTGTCTTTTAAAAATTTTCCTTTCGCGTCAACCGGCCTGGCGCCGAAGCCGAATCCGTCCCAATCTCTGATAATTTTATTTTTATTTTTTCCGGCCGCCGACTCCAGTCCCCGGTAGCAGGCTTTCCTTAAATCTTTATATCCCCCTCCCTGGATAACGGATATTATAAGCGGCCTCTTATTTTTCGGGATTTTTCTTTTATTGATCTGTCTAATATACTCGTTAAAACATCTCTCCGCCCAGCCGACTGTCCGTTCAATTGATTTCCCCAGTTCGGCGCGCGTTGAATTATTAGGCGGGCAGTCATCCAAAGCGACAATCATATCGGTTCCGAGCTCAAACTGGATTTCTATGGATTTCTCCGGGCTTAAAAATTGTTCGGATCCGTTGACGGGAGATTTGAAGTAAACTCCCTCTTCGCTTATTTTGCCCAAAGGCTTTTTTCCGTTTTTTCGCGCCGTGTTTCTTATAAGGGAAAAAATCTGAAACCCGCCGCTGTCGGAAACAAGAGGACGGTTCCAGCCCGTAAAATTATGAATGCCTTTGGCTTTCTTAATTATACCAATTCCGGGCTGTAAAAACAAATGGTAGGTATTAACGACCATTGCCCCGACTCCTGATCTCGCCAGATCTTCGTTGGACAAAGTTTTTATAAATCCCCGGGTGGCGTCTGGGAGGAAGGCGGGAGTCTTTAATACGCCATGAACGGTTTTAATCCGCCCATGGCGTTTTTCTGATTTGCCGATTTTATTAAACACGTAACGCATAACGCTCAACACGCAACATACGCGGAATCAATATTGCTCCGAAATACGTTACGCGTTAGGCGTTTTACGTTATGAGTGAATTACCTCACCACGCCGTCGCTCGCGCCAATCTCGTCATCTTCCAGTTTTGTCGTTTTCGGACTGGCTATGCTTAAAACGGCGGCGTTGGTTTCGGTATCAAAGCCGGAAGCTTTTGATCCTCCGGTCAAAACCATTATTTTTCCCCGGTCTTCTTCGCGGGGCGTTACATTAATATTAAACCCGGCGGTTATTGCTTCGCCGAGCAGAGGCAAGCGTCCTATCGTCCAGACAACTTTATTTTCAGCGGTCAGAAAAGATATCTGTCCCACGTTGGTAAATTCTTTTCCGCCAAAAATCATTCCTTCGGGCAAATTCATTTCAACGCTCGCTCCGGTTAATTCATGGATATTTCCGCCGAGTTCCCAGCTTACCCGGTACGAAGTCGTTTCTCCGGCGCGAGGAGGAAGGGGTCCTGAGCCTACGGCGATGTTATCATCGTTAAAATATCGCACGCTTTCTTTCAGTTCCAGCCGGCTGTTTATTTTATTTATTATCTCGTTGCTGGTATTATCTTTGGATTCTTCTTTCCCGGCGATGCTGTATCTCGCGTAGCTCTTTATCTCTTCGCTTTTTTTATCGGCAACAGTACTTTTTACCGCTACTGAAAACTCTATGTCGCCCTGCGCGCCGGGGGCGATATTCTCCAATCCGGTGATTTCGTTTTTGGACCAGCTTAAAGAATTGCCATTCCTTTTCGCGCCAGCGGAATCTTTAAGCGTCCCCCAGTCAATCGCGTCGCTTTCAACGACCGCCATGATTAAAACGTCGGAAAGCGCGGTGTCTCCTTTGTTGGAATAACTGAGAAGGCAGTTGAGCGTATCGCCTATGTTTATTCCCTGGCCGTTTTTTGATCCGTTGATCATCAGGCTAAGCGCTAAATCGCCTTTTATCACCTCAAAAGGGAAAGTTTTTTCCAGGATTTTAAATTCTTCGCCATCCGACTCGGTAAAAATAGAAAATTTTATTTCGTCATCAGCAACGATTTTATCGCTGATCACGAATTTTAAGGGAAATTCTCTCTCCCCGACAGTAATTTCATTAACCTTCCATTCGTTTTCTACGGTCGGATTTTTCTTTAGCCAGGGCAGTCCCGCGTAATCGGAAGGCAAAATTTTTAAGTTGCCATTTTTGCCTTCCAGCTTCAAAGAAAAGTTGTTCAGCCGGGTTTTATCGCTCCCCGCGAATTTTACCGGCAATTCATTGTCCTCGCCCGCCACGGCGCTGGTAAATCCTCCGAAATTGAAATTTATCCCGATATCCGTAATTCCGATTTCAGCGGTGGCGGTTTTTTTGAACTCCGAAGAAAAATTAGCCGGTGTGTAGACGGCTTCGGCGTAAATGGTAGAAAATTTCCCGGCTTCGGCGATAATCTTCCCTTTTACTATTATCTCTCCGCCTCTTTTCGGGTCAAGCTGTCCGATACTCCAGAAAAGGTTTCGCGCGTCGGCTGAACCTTTTTCGCCTTGCGGCGAAGAATCGGCAATAATGAAATCACCGGGAAAAATCGCGCGCACTCCGAGATTGTCGGCAGCGGTTTTTTCCATGTTTTTATAGTTTATCGTAATGGTAATTTCCTCACCGGCGATTACTTTGTCTTTTGACGGCGCGATAGTAATTTCAAAATTGTTTTTTCCCGGCTTGGCGAAAGAATAATAGTCCTGATAGAACCAGCCGGCGCCTCCGGCCAGGGCTAAAGCAACCAAAGCGGCGGCCAGCCAGAACAAAGGCCCTCGTCTTTTTTTAATATCAAATTTCTTTACGTCCACCACTTCCCCGTTGTCATCCTCATAAATCTCCTGGAGGCTCTCGTTAATCCGTTCATTTTTTCCTTCTTCCGGCAAAACTATGTTTTTATCTTCAATTTTTTTCTTTTTCCACATAAGAATTTTTATTTTACGCTCTCTATTATCGCCCCCCAGTATTTATCAGTATCAAGGTTTTCCCTGATTGTCCATCCGTTATTCATAATAGCAGAATTCTCCGGGTAACGCCAAATAATCCCAAAGCCATTGGCCAGGACCAAAGAGCTTTCCAGGCGGACATTGAGGCTGCCGGGCTGTTTTTCCGCCATAAGACTGTAAGGATAGACTTCGGTTTTTTCGGGGTTGAAAAAATCTCCGGCCAGTTCCGCTATATTCCCGCGCTTTATTTTGGACGAAAATTTTAACGGCAGACGGTATTTAAGGACTACTTCAACCGTCTCTCCCGGATCAAGCTGTGACCAGTTGGCAAAAACCGTTTTTCCCGCTTCGTTGTATATTTTAGTCCGGCTCGGCTCATGAGTCGTTTCGGTGCGCTCGCCGGCGGCGACGTCCGGATCATCAGCCAATTCATTATAGCTTTCCTTATAGAGACTCGGATCAACGGGGTCAAAGCCGTAGGCCTCCAGGAGTTCGGATCCGGAAGGAGTATAAACTCTTATCCAATCAACATTCCTGGCGCCGGTAAAAGCTTCGCCCTTTACGCCGTTGTGGGTTCTTGAAATTCTTAAAGTGTCAATAATAGCGCCGTCGGAGTTTACTTCCGCTTTATGTCTTATGGTTTGACTGATCACCCGGTCGGTTTTCTCGCCGCCGATATTAGTATTAACGACCATAAGATAGTCCCCGGCGGTTTCTCCCATTTTACCGTCCCAGCCGTATCTTTCAATTTCTTTTTGGAGTTTTGGTTCGGTAGAATAAACAAGCGCCTGTTTTTCATTCAGGCCCGATTCAACCGCCTTAACGAGCGCGGCCAGGTTATCCCGGCTGAAGCGGAGCGGCAGTTCGTCCATAATTTTTTTCATTAAATCGCCGATTATTTTTTTCGGTTTTCCGGCGGCTCTTCCTTCGTCGCTTTCTGTTATGGACTGCGTTTCCGTCCAGAAATTTTCTGCGCTTACCGTAATGCCGTAATCCCCGGTCATATCAACCGGGCCGATAGCATTAAGGAGTTTTTCCATTACCGTCGGGGTGAGGCCGATGCAACCGTCAACCGTGGAACCGTCGCTATTTTCATAAAACCACATTAGTTTTTTTGCGGACGCCGGCCAGTCAGGCCACCAATTCGCGTCCCAGAAAAACCATCTCGGCCCGAGAATGGTTAAAGGTTTTGGGGAACGGACAAGCTTGGTCAAAGCGCCTTTTGTGTCATAACCGCCGCCTTCGGGGACTTCAAGGCTTTTGATTTTTCCTTTATCAAGGTCAAGAATGGCAAAGCTTCCGATAAAACCGCCGCTTCCCCGCATTTCGGCGTTATTCTGAAAAACCAGGAGATAGCGTTTTTTTTCCTTTCCGCCCAGCGCGTCGTAAAGAGTCGCGGAAAGGGACAAAACGTCGTTTAACGTTTTTTCCGTTTTTTCACCGGCCTGGACGATTCTAATGAAATTTTCTTTTTGTTCGTCCGGTATGTTGTTTTTATTTATTTTTTTTAATTCGCCGTTTAATTCATGAGAGCTATCTTTCGCCTGGCTGATCTTCGGAGTAAACGCGTTTAAAACATCAATTAAATTTTTTTCTCCTTTAAGATCATCCCCGCCGAGTGAAAATAACGCGTCCATGGCCGATGAAAGGCTTTGTCCCAGCTCTCCGGCCAATTTTCCGGCGGCAAGAATATTTTTTCCTTCCGACGCGAGCCTTAAATTTTCATCGGGCGAAAGTCCCGCGAGCAGAAAAAGAGCGTTATTGATTTTTTTTACCTCATTTTCGGCAGCGAGAAAATCCTCCGAGGCTTGCGAAAAATTTTTTCCCGCCTCGGAGAACCGAAAATCGCCCAAAGCCGATCCGGCGGAAATTATATTACCGAGCGCGTCCATGGACGCTCCAAGCACTTTGCCTTTGGCGGCCGAAAGGTTTAATTCCTTATAATAGGAAAAGACTTTAACCGGAATAACTAAAACAGCGGCTAAAATGAAAAAAGAGAACGCCGCTCTGGCTGATTTTGAATTTGGCCGGGGAATAAAAAAATTCCAGTTTATTTTTTCTTTGTTTCCGTTAAAAATGCCGGCAATCCCCTGCCGAAAAGGTTTTAAAAAAATGTTTTTTGCCGCGTTCAATCCGGACGAATAAATTTTTTTTCCGTTGCTTTCCAACCCCCGGATAAAAGTTTTAATAAACCATCCGCTCGCGAAGATGGCCGGCTTTAATAAAGCGAGCGAAAAATTTATGATTAATTTTACGGTAAAAGCCATAAGCCAGCCGGTTCCGTATGAAAGCCTGAATAAGGCGGTAAAAACCGCTTTAATAATTCTATAAGCAAAAATAAGCAGTGAAAAAAAAGCCAGCTGTTTTAATTTTTCCTTCGCCGCCCCGCCAAAAACGGAAAAGTTAAAGTTTAACTCCGGCGCTTTGATCTTTTTTTCTTTAATCCGCTTAATCAATGAAAATAATCCGGCTTTTTTTCCTAAAAACGGCTTAAGCGCCGCCGGTTTAAGGTCAATAACAAACCGGGATGGATTGTCCGACGAAAATGCCGGAAGCGGATTATTTTTTTTCTTTTTGGGCATGGGGAAATTAGGAGTTTGAAGTTCAAAGTTAAAAAATTGTTTGAAAATTTTGCTTCGCGATAAGCCGTAATATTTTTCAGATATGCGCGCCTCTGACGAAATAATTATACCACAACACGCCCTACCAAGCAAAAATACCGCCGTAAAAACAATTTTTATTGCATTAAGACTGTTGGATAACCGTCTTCCGCGTCAAACACAGCTTTACCGACTGGTCTTGGATTTCCAAAGCCGGCATGTTATTATTGTCTTAGGCATTTAGACGCAGTGAAATTCGCATAATATACCAAATTTATCAATATAGCTGGCAAAAAGTTCGCATATAAATTGAAAATTCTCCTTTGTCATTCCCGCGGAGGCGGGAATCCAGGGTTTAGAGGCAATAAGGCATTTATTCAGAAAATTCAATAATAGCTTCTAATCCTGGATTCGGGCTCGCTGGCCGGAATGACAGGAGCGAGTCGGTTCAATTTACCCTTACCCGCAAAATTTTTCAAAGAGCCATTTTTATAATAATTTTTTTTGAAACGTTAAGTGAAATTTATTTTTTGCCATCTATGAACATAAATCAATGCTCAATTGTAGTATGCACATATAATAGACCAGATTATCTGAAGAGATGTATCGCATCTTTATTAGAAATTAATTTTCCCAAATACGAAATTATTATTGTAAATGATGGCTCAACTGATGATACAAAAAATTTTTTAGATAATCTTAAAAATGAAAGAATTAAGGTAGTTCATCATCAATATAATCGGGGGCTAAGCGCCTCAAGAAACGCTGGTATAAAACATACTAATTTCGATATTATTGCTTTTACGGATGATGATTGTGAAGTGGATAAAAATTGGCTTACAGAATTATTAAAAGGTTTTACGAGTGAATCAACGGGATTCGTCATCGGCCAAACTTTTTACATCAGTAAAAACTATAAAGGTTATTTTCCTGAACGACTCGTCTCAAATTTAAATGCTAAATGGCCAATGGGGTGCAATATTGCATATCGAAAAAAAGTTTTTATTACCTGCGGTGATTTTGATAATTTTTTCTTTAAATACAATAATGAGGATTCGGAAATGGCTATTCGCGCGGTAAGTAAAGGATTTTCATTTGATCGAACTCCTATTGCGATTGTATATCACCAAGCGATGGATTGGACCACTAAATCAATTTTAAGGTCAGCCAGAAATGCTTCTGTTTGGCCAATATTAAAGGAAAAATATCCAAATCACTATTTATTATTTGGTCCGCCAGTCAAATTTAACTTGATTGTAAACATGGAAGATTATTTATATTTACTAACGGCGCCAATTTTTATCCCTCTATTATTCATTAGGTACGTGATACATGGGGGCAAAAAACTAAAAATTTTTTTTACCAAGTGGCCAATTTATTTAATCCTAAGAAGATATTATATCTACAAAGAAGCGATAAAAAATAAAGTATTAATGTTTTAATGGCAAAAAATAAACATCACATAACAACGTGTATGAGGTTCAAAAAAAGTGTGTTAATATGTCCAAAGGATACACTTTTTCTTTCACCCAAACTTCGCCTCCTCTATCATAAATTGACTGAGAAATGGAAATACGGTTGAATTTTGGGTATTTGGGAAAGAATTTATAATCCGAATTTAATTATGGCAAATTCGCCGCAATTTACGGCATGGCGCGATTTACGGGTTTTTATCCTCCCGTAATAATTTCCAACACCCTCTCCGCCGCATTGGTCCAGGAGAGGTTTTTTAAATTGGCAACGGCTTTTTCCGCGAGCGAGGCGGCGAGGACTTTATCTTTGGCGAGTTTTAGCATTTTTTCGGTTAAATCGCCGGCGTCGCCGGGTTTAAAATATAACGCGCCGTCCTTGCCGACTTCGCGCATAATCGGAATATCGGCCGCGATCGCGGGTACTCCGGCATCAAAGGCTTCATAAAGCGGGATGGACGAACCCTCAAGCGAACTCGGGTGGACAAAAAGCGAGGATTCAGCGAGGAGTTTCCACTTCTCATCTTCTGCCACATAACCCGGCAAAATAACATCACCGGCGAGGCCGAGGCGGCTGATTAGCTTTAAAATTTCTTCGTATCCATACCCCGATCCGCCGGCGAGAATAAGCTTCCAGCCGGGATTAGTTTTTACGAACCCGGAAAACGCGCGGACGAGCAGATCAATTGATTTCTTTTTTTCAATCCGGCCGATGTAAACGGCCTGTTTTTTTCTTTGCTCCCCGCGCTTTAAATCTTTTCGCGGTTCGTAAGCCATCGGAACAGTTATAATCTTGCCGGGCGAAACATCGCAGAGCCGCGTTATTTCCGAACGGCTGTTTTCCGATATTGTAATTATTTTTTTCGCCCTTTTGAGGTTTTGGTGTAACGCGTAGCTTTGGGCGAGCCTTTCCCTGAGCGCGTATTTTTCCGGACTAGATTTAAAAATCACATCATGAATGACGGCGAAACTTTTTTCCGGGGCGTTTTTGGGGATATAATAGGCCGGAGTAAAGAAAAAATCCGGCGGAGAATTTTTTAATTCAGCGGCCAGGCGGCGCCGGGTCCAGCCTTTTCCGCCGGGAATGACTTTCTGTATTTCCGCCGGAAAAGACGGGATCGGCCGGGGAGTATACAGGCGCAGGCGGATATTTTTTTTCGCCGCAGAGGCGATAAGATGGCTGATTATCCGCGTTGAATAGACTTCCACTCCGGTCATTATCCCGGCGCCCGGCCGGCGCGGATCCTCGCAGCGCGAAGCGTCAACGCCGAGGAGCGGAATTTCAGGGTCATTTTTTCTTATAAGCGACTCAACGCGGGAAAAAAATATTTCGGCATCATAAGTTTTCGCGTGTTCTTCGCAGTCCTGCCGGCGTTCGGCGCACCAGCCCGGGGTCATGGTTTTAACCGCAGAAATAATATCGCTTTCGTCCGGATCGGCTTTAACAAGGATTCCTGTCCGGCCGTCAAGGGTTGACTCTATGAGCCCGCCCTCACGCGCTCCGAGATACGGCTTTCCGGCCGCGTTGGCTTCAAGCTGGGTAATACCGGCGTCTTCGTCAATAGGAATATAAATAGCCGCCCGGCATTGGCCGGCCAAATCTTTTAATTTTTCATCGCTTATCCAGCCGAGGATTTTGATGTTTTCCGCTGCTCCGGCGATTTCCCTGACTTTTTCCAGCCGCGGGCCGCCCGAAGCGATAACCAGTTTTTCGTCCGGCATTTTTTTAAAAGCGCGGGTTATAAGCTCAATTCTTTTGGATTCATCCACACGGCCCCAGGAAAAAAAATAATCTCCGCTTCCCCGCCATTTGAATTCGCCGGTAAGAATCGGCGGCCAGATGACGTAATTAGCATCCCCGCCCGTGTGGTTGCGAATTCTTTGGCGCACATTCTCCGAGTTGGCGATATTGATGTCAAATCTCCTTATTGATTTTAAATAAAGCCGTTTCCAAAAATGGGCGAAAACCGAATAGGCCGGCCTTAAAATCAGCGGATACATGAGGCGGCTCAATTCGTACTGGTCAAAAACCCGCCGCGGAGTTGAATGGGTATAAACAATTTTTAAAGTTTTCGGCCGGGCGTGGAAAGCGACTGCCTCGGTAGCGGTCTGGCCGGAGGCGATCAAAATATCATATTCCCGGAAAATTTTTCTGTGTCTCCAAAAAATAAATCTCAGCCAAAAGAACCGGATCACTCTTAATTTTACAATTCCGGCGGAAAGTTTTTTCAGCCGCGATCCGAGGTCTTTCTGATAGGAGGAGAAAGTTTTTGGGTCGGCGTAAGCGGTTATAAAATCAGCTTTGAGATGCAAAGCCAGAAGAAGGGCGGTTCTTTCCCCGCCCCCGCAAAAACCCAGGTGGTCATGGACAATAGCTATTTTCATAAATTTCCAATTCCTAATTCCTAATTTCCAACCTGCCTGCCGGCAGGCAGGTATAATTCCAAATGTCCAATTATTATTAAATTACGTTACCGCCAAATTTTTGGACATTAAGAATTTAGTATTTTATTAGAAATTAGAAATTCTTACCGGACTTTGCTGTACTTGCTTATGTTGTAAATAATTCCTGCCGCTCCCAGCGCCGATATAATAGCCGACCCTCCCTGGCTGACAAAAGGCAAAGGCACGCCAGTCATCGGAAAAAGGTTTATTATCCCTCCGATGTTTATGAAAGCTTGCATGGTTATCCAGCTGGTGAGCCCGAGCCCAAGAATTTTTCCGTAATCATCCGGGGCGTTTACGGAAATTTTATAACCCCGGTAAAAAATCAGACTGTAAAGAATAACAAGAATCAGGCCGGACGCGAATCCCATTTCTTCGGCGATTATGGCAAAAATTGAGTCGCCGGTCGGCTCGGGAAGGTAGAAAAATTTTTGTCTGGAAGCGCCGAGTCCGCGTCCGAAAATTCCGCCCGAGCCGACGGCAATCAGCGCCTGGTTGGTCTGGTAACAAATTTTTTGCGTATCAAAGCCGGGATCAATAAGGCATTTGAAGCGGTTTCTTTGGTATTCTTTTACCTGAAGCATGGCGAAAAGGCAGACCGCGCCAATAAGCACAATGGCGATAATATGGCGAATTTTTCCCCCCGCAACGAAGTAAACAATCAGCGATCCGGCGCCGATTATGGAGAGAGTGCCGAAATCGGGCTGCAAAAGCATAAGGCCGGCGATAATGCCAA
This sequence comes from Patescibacteria group bacterium, assembly GCA_041661405.1. Taxonomy (GTDB): domain Bacteria; phylum Patescibacteriota; class Patescibacteriia; order Patescibacteriales; family JBAZCA01; genus JBAZCA01. The sequence continues at coordinate 10,886 of JBAZUL010000012.1, read as the reverse complement.
GAATAAAAATGAAAGGCAGGGTCCCTTTTTGCATGTCCCTTAAATCGCCTTTTCTTTTTTCCAGCCAGGCGGCCAGGTATAAAAGAAACGAAATTTTAACAAATTCGGAAGGCTGGAGAGAGAATCCGAATATGCTTATCCAGCTCCGGGCCGTTCCCCAGTCGCCCCGGAGGCCGGGAATAAAGACGAGAACTAAAAGGAAAATTGAAAAAAAAAGCATCCAGCGAGCGTTTTTTTTCCAGACCCCGTAACTTACTTTGGCGGCAATAATAAAAAAAGCGATTCCGAGAACAAGAAAAAAAAGCTGGTGTTTGATTATATAATAACTGTCGCCGTATTTTATGTACGATTTGGCCGATGAAGCGCTTAAAAGGGCGACGAGGCCGAACAGGGATAAAATTCCCACCAGCGACAAAAAAATATTGTCGCCGGATTCACGCGGCGGCCGGTTGGCCGGATAATCTGTTCTTCTAAGGAAAGCCATATTGATCAAAACTGCTTGTCTAATATAAATATAATCATCCCGATAGCGGCCGAGATCCAGGCAATAACCCAGAAACGCATAACTATCTTCGGTTCTGACCAGCCCAGGGCTTCAAGGTGATGGTGGATGGGAGATGATAAAAAAAATTTTCTTCCGCCGCGCAATTTTTTTGAAAGGATTTGAATGATTGTGGATCCGGCTTCAAGAACAAAAACCAGTCCGATAAAAGGCAGAATAAAAACGGTATTGGTATAAAGGGCGACCAGAGCCAAAGTAACCCCGAGCGAGATAGAACCGGTATCGCCCATATAGAACCTTGCTGGATTGATATTAAACCATAAGAACGCGAGCAGAGAGCCGACGATCACCGAACAGAAAACCGCGAGGTCGTATTTGCCCATTAAAAAAGCGATGACTCCGTAGGCGATAAAGGAACTTAAAAGTATTCCCCCGGCCAGACCGTCCAGGCCGTCGGTTTGATTGACGGAAAAAGCCGTGCCTACGACGACGGCGATAAAAAACAAAATGTACAGCCAGCCGAAATGAAAGAGTCCTAAAAATGGCACGCGAACGACATCCCACTCAAGTTTAAAATAAAACCAAAGCGCGCCAGCCAGAGCGATGAGCGCGTAAATGGCAAGTTTGTGGCTGAACTTAATTCCCCGCTTGTTATGACCTAAGCGGCGGACGTCAAGATAATCATCGGCAAGGCCGACGAGCGCGGAGGAAACCAGACAGCCGAGCGGCAGAAAAGTCTCGGACCGCGAAAGAAAACTTAAGCCGGAAAAAACCTCCCAGGGAAGTTTTGAGATGTAATAAAATCCTACTGAAAAAAGAAAGGTGGTTACCCATACAAGCATGCCGCCCATGGTCGGCGTCCCGGCTTTATGGGCGTGAAGACGGGAAAATATCGGAGTTGATCCGTCGTTCCGAATCTGTTTTCCCAGCCGGTATTTATAGACAAAATTAGTAAAAAGCGGAGTCCAGGCCATAGTAAAAACAAAAGCCAGAGAAGAAAAAAATAAAACTTTTATAATATAAAAATCCATCATATTGACGTTAACCCGATAATTATTATTTAGTAAAGAGATTTTATCCTTACCCGACCCGCGCCGGCCGGAAGCTTAGGCAAAATGGTTATCTGAAATTAACAACATAAACGATAGCTAGCGATAAAAAAAGTATGACGTCGCAGGCAAGACATCCGGCCTGCAGGAGATAACCGGCGAATTTCCTTTCTTTTTTTACTACCAGCGAAAGAGCGGTGTTTAGCGCGAAAAATAAAAAACTCAGCGCGGGAAAAATCAGGAGATTTTTTTCTCCGCCGATAAAATCAACGCCCGTGGCTACATTGTAATGAAGAATCAAAAGATCCTGCGAAGAGCTTCGGATGATTAAGAAGGCGATAAAAGAAATTAAAATCAGAGCCGCTGAATTCAGAGCCATAAAAGTCTTTTGTCCGGGTATTGCCGCTAAATCCAAATAACGCTCTTTAACATTCTGGCGAAAGGCGTATAAATTTATCCCGTATTTTGTCATGTTGTTAATTTATCACAAACTGATAAAAAAATGAAGTGCGGGAAAGAGTTATCGGCCTGCCGCCGGGATTTTTGTATTTATTAAAATTATGTTATAATTATTTTATGTTTACCGATATCCAGCTAAAAAATATTCTCATCAAGCAAGGAATCCTTTCCGACAAGGAATTCGGCGAAGTGGAAAAAGAATCGAGCGCGCGCGGAAAAAAAATTGAGGAATATATTTTTGAAAAAAAAATATTGAATGTCAATTCCCTCTGCGAAGCCGCCGCCGGCTATTATGGAATCCCTTTCGTAAATTTAAAGGATAAAATAATAAGGAAAGACATACTTGAACTTATCCCCGAGCCGCTCGCTTCGGCTCACCGGATTATATCTTTCAGCGCGGACGCTAAGGAAATAATGCTCGCGGTTGCCGACCCCTCAGACATTCAGATTTTTGAATTCATTAAAAAGAAGACCGGGCTGGAGCCTAAAATCAGCCTCGCCCTCCCCGAGGCTATAGACGACTCCTTAAAAGCTTACCATAAAAGCCTTAAAGCCGAGTTCGGGGATATACGCGACGGAAAATTTCTTGAGACGACGGGGGATTTAAAGAAAATGGCCGCTGACCTGCCGATTGTCCGGGTGGTGGACACCCTTTTGGAATACGCGATTTTTGAGGAAGCCTCGGACATCCACATTGAACCGGAAGAAGGCGATGTTTTAGTCCGCTACCGGATTGACGGGATTTTAAATACGGTCATGACTTTGCCCAAAGAACTTCAGGCCGGTATTACGGCGAGAATAAAAGTGTTATCCAATCTTAAGGTGGATGAACACCGGTTGCCGCAGGATGGCCGTTTTAAGATTACCAACGCCGACTATAAGATTTCCTTCCGGGTTTCCATCATTCCGGCTTTTGACGGCGAAAAAATAGTCATGCGCCTTCTTAACGAGAAATCCCAGATCCTTACTCTTGAACAGCTGGGACTGCAGACGCGCTGCCTTGAAACGGTAAAAGCCAATATTAGCAAGCCGCAGGGAATGACGCTGGTTACCGGCCCGACCGGATCCGGAAAAACTACCACCTTATACACTATTCTTAATATTCTTAACCGGCCGGAAGTGAATATTTCTACGATTGAAGATCCGATTGAATACCGCATGCCGCACGTCAATCAATCGCAGGTTAACCCGAAAATAGGCTATACTTTCGCGCTCGGACTCCGAGCCTTTTTAAGGCAGGATCCGAATATAATCATGGTCGGTGAAATCCGGGACTCTGAAACCGCCGAAATCGCCGTGCACGCGGCCATGACCGGCCATCTCGTTTTATCCACCCTGCATACTAACGATGCCATAACCACCCTGCCCCGCCTTTCGCAAATGGGCGTGCCGAATTTTCTTCTCGCGTCCACGGTGAACGTGATAATCGCCCAGCGGCTGGTTCGTAAAATCTGCCCTAACTGCATTCAAAGCTATAATCTTTCGCGGGACGCGGTTGCTGATATTGAAAAACAGCTGAACATAAAAAATATTCTCCTGACTCTGCAGAAGGAAAAAGTGATTGACGACGCTAAAAAGGGGCTGGAGTCCATGCTTTTTTATCGGGGAAAAGGCTGCGTTAAATGCAAAAATTCCGGTTATAAGGGCCGGATCGGAATTTATGAAACTCTTGAGGTAAATGATGAAATTTCCAATTTGCTCCTCAAAAAAGCCGATTTGCCGGCTATTGAGGAAGCGGCCCGAAAACAGGATATGCTTTATATGGTTGAAGACGGATTTATTAAAGCTAAAAACGGCATAACGACCCTGGAAGAAATTTTGAGGGTGACAAAAGAATAATAACCAAAATCAATTTGGAAAATTGTAATTTGGAGATGCATATATGCCCGTAGATTTAAAAAGTGTCCAGACCGCTGAGACAAAAGAAAAAACGAAGAGCAGTATTGATCAGAGGATAAATAATTTTCTCCTGAAATTATCTTCGGTGCCGGAAAAGGAAAAACTTTTTTTTCTCCGCAATCTGGGAGTGATGCTTAAAGCCGGCATTTCCCTTTCCTCGGCTCTGCGAACCCTCGCGCGGCAGACGGAAAGTAAAAAATTCAGCGGCATCCTTATTGATATTGCCCAGAAAGTTGAAAAAGGCGACAGTTTTCACGAGAGCCTGCACAGCCACGAAAAGATTTTTGGCGAGCTGTTTATCAGCATGATCGAGGCCGGGGAGATTTCCGGCAAGCTGGAAGAGGTTCTCGGCCAGGTATATATTCAGTCAAAAAGAAGCCACGAGCTGAAATCAAAAGTGAAAAGCGCCCTGGCTTATCCGGTGATTGTCCTTGTGTCCATGTCCGGCATTGGCGCTTTCATGATTGTCTTTATCGTCCCTAAGATTACCGAGATGTTTGAAGGGTTTAGCGCGGAATTGCCTTTGCCGACAAAAATTCTTATCGCCGTGTCCAACGCGATCGTCGCGAACGGCCTTTTAAGCGCCGCCATATTTATCGCCGCCGTCATTTCTCTCATCGCAATCCTCCGCACGAGGAAAGGAAAATATTATTTCCAGTATTTAATCCTCCACGCGCCGGTTTTTTCGCCGATCATAAAAAAAATTAACCTGGCTAATTTCGCCCGGGTAATGGGTTCGCTTTTAAAAACCGACATCATGATCATAAAATCTTTCCAAATCGCGGCTAATGTATCGCCCAATCTTCATTACCGCGAGGCGCTTCGGACTACCGCCGAAAAGATAAAAAAAGGCGAAAAAATAAGCGACACGCTTTCCGCTTACCCGGCGTTATTTCCGCCGCTGGTGACGCAGATGGTGGCAGTCGGCGAAGAAACCGGCGAACTGGACAGCATTCTCACCGAACTGGCGGAATTTTATGAAGAGGAAGTATTTCAGATTATGGAAACCCTGCCATCCTTAATTGAACCTTTGCTTATCCTTATTTTAGGTTGCGGTATCGGCGCCATGGCCGTGGCGATTATCATGCCCATGTACAGTTTAACTACGGCTATCTGATATTACTATGGACAGTTTAAAAAAGACCCAGCCAGGTTTTACGATTATTGAGCTCACGACAATTATATTTATAATGGCGATACTAACCGCCATTGCTATTCCTTTCCTGGCTAAATTCCAGCCTAATTTAAAACTGACCGGAGCCGCGAGGATGCTCACCGCCGATTTGCGGCTGGCCCAGCAGTTAACGGTAACCGAACAGACCGTGCACCTGATTTCCCTTGATACCATAGGCGGAACCTACGGCCTCCTCGCGCTAGGCGCGGCGACAACGACGATAAAAAGCGTTATTCTTCCCTCTGACGTTTTTTTTGATTCAGCCAGCACAACGGTTTCCGAAATCCGCTTTAATTCCTATGGCGGGACGGCAAGCGGCGGAGTAGGCCGGATCCAGCTTAAAAATATTAACGACAAGACAATGATTATTAACATAAAACCATCGGGATATGTTGAACTTAAAGATTAGGCCCGGTCTCAATCAAAAAGGAATCACCATTCTGGAAATAATGGTATCCATGATGATCGTCTCGCTGGCTTTTACCGGACTTATGCATTCCTTCCCTCTGGGGTTGGCCATAAATCGGGAAGCGGAAAACGCCACCCTGGCCTCTTTTTTAGCCCAGTCAAAAATTGAGGAACTCCACTCGCTCGGTTACGAGGCCGTATCGCCGGGAACAATTGAAGAAAAACACAGGCTGTCGGTTAATCAGGAAAATTATCTTTATAATTTCCAGCGCGAGACATCGGTTGGTTTTGTTGACGGCAATCTCGCCGCTTCCGGCGCGGATACCGGGCTCTTAAAAATAACCGTGAGCGTGTATTACCCGGACGCGCTTTCTAAAAAGGAAAAAAGCTACGCGGTTTCCACCCTGATCGCGCAGAGATAATTATATTATGCCGCCAGAAATAAAACCTAATAATCAATTCCGGGGAGACAGGGGTTTCACAATAATGGAAATCCTGGTGGCGGTTTTTCTTTTTTCTTTTTTAATGATCATGACCGGTGAAAGCTATCTCTTGGCCCAGCGCTCATTTAAAAAAGGGGCGGAAGAAGGCGAGCTGGCGCAAAACGCGCGAGTCGCCCTGGATCGCATAAGCCGGGAGATCCGCCAGTCGGGAAGCATTATCTCTTCCCTGCCGCCGTCCGCCGACGACCCGGAAAATCCTCCGATTAGCGAATTCATTATCGGCGACGGCCATAACCCGGAAACGATCACCTATATCCGCTACTATCTTTCGGGTAATGACTTAATGCGTCAGCATTACGGCTATTATCTCAGCGATAACCCGGAAACTTTTGTTACCCCCGAAACAACCGACGAGTTCGGCAATCCGCCGCTTATTGAATATTTTTCCGACGATGTAATCGGCGAGTACTTTGAAAGTTTGGGATTTTACGGTTCGGGCGGACTCGTCAATATTAATCTGAGCCTTTTAAAAAACGCGCGCGCGATGAATATAACCATAAGCGTTTACAGCCGAAATAAATAAAATTTTTAATTTTGAAAATAATTACCTAGCGCTTAAACTTCTGCCGGCAGAAAAAACATAAAATTACATAATTATAATTTTCCTGACGTGATTAATTATCCCGACAAAAATAAAATACCGGACAACAAGGGCGCGGCGCTGATACTCACCGTGCTTTTGACCATGCTGATCCTCCTGCTCGCCGTTTATTACCTGAGCTTCAGCCTGACGGAAAAAAAAATTTCTAAAAATCAAATCGCCGGCGTGAACACGTATTATCTCTCTGAAGCCGGAATCGCCGATATGGTATGGAAACTTAAAAATGACGAAAGCTACAAAACCGGTTTTGAGACTGATCCGGCCTGGACGGCGTCTTTTTCCCGAACCGACCCTTTTGGCTCGGGCACCGGATCCTATACGGTTACAATCACCAATTCGTCTTTAGCGCATGGAGAAATTATATCTGCCGGATCGGTTAATATCGGCGGCGGAAAAACAAGCCAAAGAATCGTTAAAACCACGGTCTTTAAGGCTATGGGAGAAGGGTCGACGCTCGCTACTTCAGGCTACGCCGACGGTAATATTGACATAACCGCGAGCCGGGTTAATTTTTCCGGCGGCAATGTGCACTCAAACGGCAATATCCTTGTTACCCTGGTAAGCCTGGTTAACGTAAGCCACGACCTTAACGCCACGGGTAATTTTAATGACTCCTGGTTTTCCGATGTTAACGTGGGCGGCGCGATTCATGCCCATAACAGCCCCTATTCCCCGGCCGCGGAAGCAATCGCCATGCCGGCCATTGATTTTGATTCGGATGACCCAAATTCCTTAAAAAACCGGGCCACCGCGACTTATACCCCAGCCCAGTTTAATACTCTGATGAATAATAACCAAAATCTCACCCTGCCCGGGCCGATTACTTTTGTCTCAGGCGACATAGATATTAAGGGAGACCAAAACCTGATCATAAACGGACTGCTGGTATCCCAGCGGGATGTCGCGGTCGGGAGAGATCGGTGCCGGGGTTCCCGTTGCGGAAACAGCATGGTAACCGTTAACCACGCCGAAGGGATTCCGGCCGGCCTGATTGCGAAAAGAAAAATCCAGTTCGGAGTTTATACCGAAGGCGCTGCCATTAACGGCCTTCTCTACGCCAACGACCAGCTTGATATCGGGAGCCTTCCGACCCAAGGATTTAATGTCATCGGAGCGGCGGTAGCCAGAAAACTGTCAATACTCAGCTGCTGGCAGCCTTTAAATATAACATTTAACCCGGACAATATCATTGAACTTAGCGGCAGCGGAGGCGAATTTTCACCGGTAATCACCGTTGAACATTGGGAAGAAGAGTATTAATATGCTATAATACAATTGCATAAGTTAAGTATAATCATTCCGCTTAAAATTTTTTTATGTTTTTCTCTCCCAAAGCCGTTTATCCTATCGGCCTGGATATGTCAGACCTTTCCGTAAAGCTCATTCAGCTGACAAAAATACGCGATAAAATAAAAATCAACGCCTTAGGCCGGGTTGAATTGGAAAATAAGATCATGGAAAACGGCGAGATAAAAAATGAAGAAAAGCTCGTTAAAGAGATTGAAAAGCTTATTTCCTCCCCGGAATACGGCAAGGTTGAATCGGATGAAGTGATAGCCTGCCTGCCCGAATCGCAAACTTTCATAAAACTGATTTCAGTTGGAAAAAAGAATCGCGTTGAAGACGCGATTAAGGATGAAATTGAAAGAGAAATCCCTTTTTCCATCAACGACCTTTATTATGACTATCAGGTGATTGAGTCAAGGATTGATTCAAATCTGATTCTGATCGGCGCCGCTCCAAAAACGGTTGTGGATAAATTTACCGGCATACTTGACCGGCTGAAACTCTCGGTCATTGCTCTTGAAATTGAACCGGTAAGCATCTGCCGGGCGCTTCTTCTTGAGGAAGGTTTAAAAGCGGGGACGCGGGAAAAAAATAATTATTGCGTTATTGACATCGGCGCCAGGCACGCCAGCCTGACAATCTACTCAATAAACTCAATCCTTTTCTCCCTAAGCTTGCCTTTCTCCGGCGAAGAAGTAACCGAAACCATAGCGTCAAAAATCAAGTTAAGCCATGAACAGGCGGAAAAAGCCAAAGTAATCTGCGGGCTGGACAGCGCCAAAGCCGAAGGCGCGGTGAAAACCATCCTTTCCGCGGAACTAAAAAAACTTACCGAAAGGATTAAGGAAGGCCTTAATTTTTTTTATACCCGCTATCCGGAGCGCGGAGCGATTAATAAAATAATTCTGAGCGGCGGCGGGGCTAATATTAAAGAACTGCCCTTGCTTTTAAAAAGCGAGCTTGGTATTGACGCCGCAATGGGAAATCCCTTTGCCAATCTCGGAGCCGACCGGAAGAATTATCAAAAAATATTTATTGAAAAATACCTGAAAAACGGCCGATCCGGAGGAGATAAGAAAAAATCCAGCCAGCCGGTTAAGGACTTCCTGGCCGGCCAGGGACGTTCTTATGCTACGGCTCTCGGCCTGGCGCTCAGGGATTTCTTCGTTAATGACTTTTGAATAAACGAGACATCGCCACCCAGTTAATATGATAAAATTAAATTTGGTTTCCGAAAACCTGAAAAATGAAATCAAGTTAAGGCGCGTTTACGGCGTCATAAAAAAAACAGCCTTTATTTTTTTATTCATAGTTATTATTTATTCAATTACCCTTCTTTTTTCGCGCCTGTTGATATTAAATAAGTTTGAAGATGTTGTCGCCCAGACAACCCTGATTACTAAAAACGCGCAAAGTTATAACTCCCGGGTCCGCGAAATAAATTCCTCCCTTGATTTTGTCACTCAGGCTCAGGAAAACTTCATCCGCCTGTCCTGCTTTCTTGGAAGCGTAAAAAATTTATCCGGACCCGATATTTCTCTTGATCAAATAATTTTTAACCGGGAAAAGACATCGGTTATTATAAGAGGGAAATCAAAAACACGGGATCAGCTTTTAGATTTTAAGCAAAAACTTGAAAAGAGCGGCTGGTTCTCCGTTGTTGATTTGCCCTTAAAGAATCTTCTGACCAGGGAAGAAATTGACTTTGAAATGACGGCCGCCGCCGTAACGGAAAAATTCTAAAAATTATGTTTTATTTTAAGCCGAAAAAACTTGATTACCGGGGAAAAATAATGCTTATATTCGGAATATTCTGCGTTACCGCCGCCGCCATTTTTATTTTTATAGATCTGCCGGCGATCAGGAATATTAAAAAAATAAAGGACGAAATAGAATTCCAGCGCCTTGATCTTGAAAAAAAATACTTTAAAATCCAGCGCTCAAAAAAAACCGCTTTAAGCCTGAATAAGATAGAAGCTGAAATGGCTGAAATGAATAATGTTTTTATTAACGAAAACCGCGAGCTGGAATTCATCACGAGCCTTGAGAGGCTGGCCGCGAAAAATTCCCTTTCCCAGGAGATCAGTCTGGCCGGCAAAGAAGGCCAAAAAGAAGGCGTGCCCAGGATAGCCAATCTATATGTCCGGCTTACCGGCTCGTATGGCAACATCATCAATTATCTTTCTGACATGGAGTCTTCGGAATATTACATAAATTTTACCGGACTGGAGCTTTCCTCCGCTCCGAATAGCGGCCAGTACAGCCTTTCGCTTAAGGCTTTGACTTATTGGAGCCTTTTTTAAAAAAATATCCGCAGCCGGCGGAGTTGAAAAACAATGCAATTTTTTCGCAGTCCAAAAAATCTCTTACTGTCGTTTTACGCCTTGACCGCCGTTCTCGGAATTACGGCCCTGTTTCAGCTTTCCTGTTTTATTTATGAAAATATTTATAAGACTATTTACAATACGGACCAGATCCTTATTTTACGAAGCATGGTAACCATAGACATGGTGGACATTGGCAAGTTTAATAAAGTTATGGAAGGCCTGGCGAATAAAAAAAAGTCGTGTTCCGGCCTAGCTGGCGAATAGTGGCGCCCCCTTCCCCCGACTCTCCCGAGGACTCGGGATCGCGGGGAAAGGAAGCTTCATCAAGTTTTTCCCCTCTCCGCGGCATCAGCCGTCAGAGAGGGCTAGGGGTGAGATGCGAGTAATTACAAATTAAGTCCGTGTTTTTGTTTTATAATTCCCAGCGCTTGTTTATATTTTTTTACTGCCGGAAGAAAAGGCATCAGCTTGTAGGCGAACGAAGGGAGCCAATCGGACATCGTCCCTCCCGGCTTGATTTTAAAAAGGGTTTGGTTGATAAAAACGCCTTTCTTTCCTTTTTCAGCGATTGTAAGCCAGAGGTCCCAATCCTGAAATTTTTTCAGGGACTCGTCAAATCCGGGGAAATCCTCGCGCCGGACAAGCGACGCAGTATGGATATAAGGCATTTTCCTTAA
>JBAZUL010000011.1:0-62138 GCA_041661405.1 Patescibacteria group bacterium | reverse complement strand
CCGCCATAGTCTTCGCGGCAACGAACTTCTTTTCCTGCGCGTGCTGCTGAAGATATTCGTTAAACCATTCCAAAGTGGTAAAATAGTTCCTCCCAATCCGCCTGGCCTTAAGGCTTTTTCTTTGGACCAGATTGGAAAGGTAAGACAGGCTGTAAGGGCCCTCTTTGGCGAGCGCCCGAAGGGGTAAAAGCCGCTTGTTCATTTCTTCCTTTTTTTTCACCTCAACCTCAGTCGCGATCCTTCCATGTTTTTCCAGATATTCAAAAAACCACTCTTTCGAGGAAAAATAGTTGCGGCCGATTTTTTTGGCCTTAAGCTTTTTTCTTTGGACCAGATTGGAAAGGTAAGACAGGCTGTAAGGGCCCTCTTTGGCGAGCGCCCGAAGGGGAAGAAGTCTTGTGTTTTTAGCTGCTGTGTCGCCGTTCATAACTTAATAAACGCTTATTTTTACTTATATGAGCAAGATATAACCATCATCTAACCATTTTATAACCATGCCATATAGCCATTATACCATATTTTCATTGACTCTTGAATAATTCGATTATTACGCCAGTCGTAGTGGCATGCCGTCAAGAAACACCTATAGCTTAATCAAAACTTAACGGATTATCTGGCATTCTAACTGATTATTAGAACCTTTAATTTTCCTCACCGGCTAATATTTTTCTCGGATTCTTTAACTGTGCCGCCGTTTAAAAATTTTTTCTATGAGTTATGCACAATCCGCCCGATTTTTAACTGCGGCTGATCAAAATAAATTATTTTTATAAAAAATTTTTCTTTGTTAAAGCTACCGATGAACAGACGACCAAAAACAAGCTTTCCGGATCAATCTGGATAAAACCCTGTAAACACAAAACAAAATCCCGCTTCAGCGGGACTTCGTCGTAATCTGCGGAGAGTGTGGAACAAAGATGGAACGTTCGTTTTAAATTCGCCGCCAATGGCGCGGTCATCACGCTGTTACTGCTTTAGCGCGTAAATATAATTAAGAACCGCGCCAGCGACTGTTTCCAGGCTTTTCGCGCCGCATTTATCCAAAGTATCGGCTGTCGTGTGAAAAGGGGGATAATCAAAATCTATTACAAGGAAGCTCGGTACGCCCGCGTGATTGAGGGGCGTATGGTCGTCCCGAATTTCGCTCCCGGCTTCGTCGCGAAAAACATTTCTGTTAATCTTTTTCGCGGCATTCCAGAACGCTTCGGTCTGCGCCGGAGCATTTTTCATTGACGATTGCTCTTTTAAAATTCTTAAATCCTTATCGCAAACCATATCCAATACCAGTCCGGATATTGGTTTATTATCTCCATAAATGCCGCTCAAATGTTCCGCGAAGTAAGTTGAGCCGAGCGGCTCCCAGTTCCTGTAATCCCCGACCTGGCTCTCTTCCCCTTCTTCACCGTCAAAAAATACCATATCAACGCCAATGTCGGGCGATACTCCGGAATTGGCGAGCGCGCGGGCAACCTCAAGCAGTACCGCGACGCCGGAAGCCGAATCGTTAGCTCCGGGCACGGGTTCCTGTTTATTTATATCGCGATCGGCGAACTTTTTACTGTCATAATGGGCGGCTAATATGATTCGCTTCTCATTCTCGGGATAAAAACTGCCAATTATATTGGTCAGTTCTTGCTCCTGCCCGTCGGGCTCCGCGTGCCGCCAAACTTGCGTCTTAGTTTCTTGCGCTAACGCGTTCATTTCCGCGATTAAAAATTTCCGCGTTTTTTCATGCCCGGGAGCGCTTAGATGGCGCGGACCATAGCGCAATTGTTGATTAACAAGAGCCAGTATTTCATTCCCGTCAATGGAATCATGAAAGCCATAACTTCTCTGAATAACCTTGGCCGCCAAATATTCAACCGGGGAAAAATCATCGGTTAAAATCGGATAATCAGACAGTTCAAACCTCTCGGGGTTAACCGCCTTTTTTGCCAGCGATTTTATGATTGGATTTTCATCATTTATAATTTTCTTACCGTTAAGATCTATTTTCTTATCGCTATTGTAACCCGCGAAGATTATATTCTGTGTCCCGCTCTCGTCAGGCGCGTTAACGGCAAAAAAATAACTGTTCGGAAAAACCGCTTGAAAAGTTTTCATCTCCGACATGATAAAAGACGGCTCTTGCCGGGATAAATCACCGATCAAATTAGCGATAAAGACGCCGTCTGCGTTAAGTTTATCTTTCGCGATTTTAAAAAATTCCTTCGTTGTAAAATGGGCGGGAATGGAATATAAGGAATAATAAACATCGCTGAATATTAAATCGTATTTTTTTTCCGTGTCATGGAGTAGGCGGCGGCCGTCCTCCGCGCGGTTATTTAGCCGCTCATTTTCAGCTACATTAAAATATTTTTGCGCCAGCTCGTACAAAGACGGTTCTATTTCCGCAACGTCAACGACCGCGTCCGGCAGGTCTTTTAAAAGCGCCTTTGGGATTGAATAAGCTCCGCCGCCGATAACGAGCGCGTCCTTGACGTCCGGCTTAAAAACTTTGTATAGGGCGTAATATTTTGTGTAATCAACAGCTAGTTCATCGGAATTAAGGAACATCACTCCCGACAGACTGCTGTCCTGCTGAAAAAATCTTGCCGGCCTTCCGGCGTATTCACCGTCGTAAACAGTAATTTTTTCGTATATCCCGTCGCGGCTGTAAACAACGCCGTCGCTTTTAAACGCGGAAAAGACGCTAACCAGTAAAATTCCGGCAACGCTTAAGACAATCGCCTTAAAAAATTTTTTTTTTACAATCCCTGTTTTTACGAGGGGGAGGAATCCTGTAATTATAAGGATGACGGCAACCGCTAAGATTATCCGGCTGACGCCGAATCGGGGGATAAGGACAAATCCGGCTGATAGACTGCCGAAAATACTGCCCAAGGTTGACCAAAAGAACATCTCCCCGGCAATGCTTCCAATCCCTTTGCCGGGAAAAGACTGCTCCTGCAATTTAATCGCGAATGGCGAGAGCGTGCCGAGCAGGAAGCTTGGCGCGAAAAATAAAATAAGCGCGGTGATAACCGGCCCGCTAACAATTGAGAGGCTGTAACCCAGTAATGGCAGTAAAAACCGCGTTAGTAAATAAAGAAGCGCTACGCTAAAACCGCTTAATAGAATAATGGAATAAAAAACTTTTTCCTCAGGATATTTATCGGCGAGCGTGCCGCCAAAATAATAACCCGCGCTCAAAGCCGCGAGCACGACGCCGATGACGCTTGAAACGGTAAAAATAGTATTGCCGAAATAAGGCGATAAAATCCGGGTCGCGGCAACCTCAATAATCAGGACGCACGCGCCGGTCAAAAATACCGCGAAAGGCAAACTGATTTTTTTAAAATGTTTCACAGGTTATTTAGTTTTGGCGGAGAGAGAGGGATTCGAACCCTCGAGGGCTTTGACACCCTACGCGCTTTCCAAGCGCGCGCCATCGGCCACTAGGCGACCTCTCCAAACTCATGTATTAATATTGAATTATTTAGCTCCCATCTACATTTCAAACTTATGGAGAGGGGCTGGGGGCGAGGTGTCTTTCAATAATACTCTTCACCCCTTCCCTAATTTTTCCGTCATTGCCTTTAAAATCCGGAAAAGGATAAGCGCCGGGATAAATCTCGCCATTCACGAAAAAGGTCGGCGTGCCGCGGGCGCCGGCTGGCTCGCCCGCTTTTGACTGATCCAAAATCTTATCTTTATATTTCTCCGAGTCAAAACACTGGTTAAACTTTTCCATACTCAGCCCGATTTCTCCGGCGTCTTTCTTGAACTCTTCCGGGCTAAGGTTATTTTCCCCGGCGTCCGCAAATAACTTATCATGCATTTGCCAAAATTTATCCTGCTCGGCCGCGCATTCGCTAGTTAGAGCCGCCAGCATTGCCGATGAATGAAAAGCCAGCGGCCGATGACGGAAAGCAATTACCACCTTTCCGTCGTAAGCGGACTTCACCTCTTCAACTGTTTTCGCGAACTTGGAGCAGAACGGACATTCAAAGTCGCTATAGATTATCATTTTTACCGGATTTTGCAAATCGCCCCATAAATGGTCATCCGCGTTTATTTCAGGCAGGTTATTAACGCTTTTTACTTCTCCACCCGCCTTATCGCTTTTGTTATTTTCCACCCCGATATTATTTTCCTTGTAAATTTTCTCAACTTCACTATTTCTATCCGCGCCCGCCCTTTTCGCCGGATCAACACTAAAAAAAACAATACCGGCCGCGATAACGGACAGAACGCAAATTGATGATAATATTGTAAGGGGTGACTTTAATTTTAACATAACATGAAACACATAACATAAAACAGCCTTTATTGCGTGTTTCATGTTATGTGTTGCGTTAAATCTCCGGCTTCATCTTATGCCACTCAGTCGCCTGCTCATACTGGTGTCCGACCCGGAGGATCGTTGCTTCATCCAGCCGTTTTCCGATTAATTGCAAGCCAACCGGCATCGGTATTTCACCGTCATCCGGCTTGGCAAAACCGCATGGGACGGAAATTGCCGGCAGTCCGGCGAGCGAAGGGCCGGCCATAAATATGTCTTCTAAATACATGGCCAACGGATCATCCACCTGTTTCCCGACTTTAAACGCCGGGTGCGGAGCCGTCGGTGTAAGTAACGCATCAACATCTTCCAGAGCGGTATACATCTCTTCCCGAATTTTTGTCCTGACTTTCTGGGCTTGTAAATAGTAGGCATCATAATATCCGGCTGATAAAGCGTAGGTGCCTAACATGATCCGTCTTTTAGCTTCCGGCCCGAATCCCTTACCCCGGCTCTTAGAATATATCTCAAATAAATTTTTCGCGCCATTTTGTTCTGAAAAGCCGTAACGGATACCGTCAAAACGCGCCAGGTTTGAACTCACTTCCGACGGGGTGATAATATAATAAACCGGAATGGCGTATTTAGTATGAGGCAGGCTGACTTTTTTAAATTTTACTCCAAGCTTTTTTAAAACCTCAATCGCTTCTTCCGTCGCCTTAACAACGCCCGGATGGATTCCTTCTATAAAATATTCATCCGGCAAGCCGATGATCATGCCCTTAATTGGCTTGTTCAAATTTTTTGTACAGTCATGAAATTCAGCCGGAACCGTAGTCGCGTCATATTCATCCTGCCCGGCGATTTTGTTTAAAACCATGGCAACGTCTTCCACGGTTTTTCCGAGCACTCCCGGGACATCCGTGGAACTGGTCATCGCAATAAGCCCGAACCTTGAAGACCGGCCGTAAGTCGGTTTTAATCCGACAATGCCAGAAAAGGCCGCCGGGTATCGGGTTGATCCGCCAGTATCAGTACCTAAAGCAAAAATTGACATGTCAGACGCGACTCCGGCGGCTGATCCGCCCGAAGATCCGCCCGGCACCCGCTCTAAATCCCAGGGGTTATGCGAAGCGCCGTAAGCCGAGTTGTCAGTGGAAGCTCCATGAGCAAACTCGTCCAAGTTAGTCTTTCCCAAAATCACCGCTCCGGCCTCTTTCAACCTTTTTACCACCGTGGCATCGTACGGGGCGATATAATTGTCTAAAATTTTTGACGCGGCCGTAGTCCGGATGCCTCGGGTCATGATATTGTCCTTTAATAGCATGGGGATGCCAAGCAATTCACCTTTCTCGCCCTTTGCCCGGCGTTCATCCGCCGCTTTCGCCGCTTCCATTGCTTCTTTTTCGCAGACAGTCAAACAGGCTTTAACTTTTCCATCCACATCTTTAATCCGCGCTAAACAGGCCGCGGCCAGTTCAACCGAAGTGATTTCGCCTTTAGCCAGTTTTTCCGAGGCTTGTTTTATTGTAAGCTGGTTTAATTTCATAATGTTAAATTTTCCTTCTCAATTTTTCATATTCATCAACACCTAAATCAATATCCTTTAAAATCTCCTTTAACAATTTAGGCCTATTAAACAGCAAAACTTAAATTTTGCACTCCTATAAATTCATTCTGCGGAATTCCGTCTTTAAACAACTTCTCTTCCACTTCAATGCACAAGCCGACAACCTCCTCCAATCTTTTATAAAGCTCGGGAAGAGTTTTTGCCTGAGTATAGCAACTCCGCAAACCCGGGACTTTACCGACATAAACTCCATCCCGATCCTTTTCGATAATAACCGGAAAATTATACATTTTTTTCTTGGACATATATTTTGGCTTAATTACTTAAAAATTAATTTATAGCAATATTCTAAATATTAAGAACAGATTATTCAAACACCCTCTTAACTTTTATAAACCGCTCTTCCCGCTCCGGCGCGTCTTTTAACGCCGCTTCCCGCTCGGCCTCGTCCCATTCTTCAACCGCGTCTTCGCGCAAAACATTCAAAAGCCCCGTAACCTGCGCCGTCGGCTCCACGCCGGCGGTATCCACTTCCTTTAACATATCAATATACCCCAAAATCCCCGACAGCTGTCCGCCGTATTTTTCCAATTCCGCCTCGGTTAAATCCAGACGGGCGAGCTTAGCGATATGTTCAATTTCTTTTTTGGTTAACTGCATAGTTATTTATTTTATCATTTTCAAAAACTCCTCCTCATCAACCACCCTCACCCCGAGCTTCTTCGCCTTATCCAGCTTACTCCCGGGTTCGGCGCCAGCTACGACAAAATCGGTATTTTTGGAAACTGACGAGGAAACTTCACCGCCTAATTCTCTGATTTTAGCCTTTGCCTCGTCCCTTGTCAAACCTTTAAGAGAGCCTGTCAGAACAAAGGTTTTGTCATCCAGCTTTCGGCTAACTTGTCCTCCGTAGTTCCTCAGTATTGCAGGGCGAAGGAGGACTCCATTCTCTTCCAGCCTGTGAAGTAATTCCAAATTATGCTTGTCATGAAACCACTCATAAATGCTTTTAGCCACTACCGGCCCGATATCCGGCAAATTTTGTAAATCTTCCAAATTTGTGTCATTAAAATATTTAATTAGTTTGGAAATTGGGATTTGGGATTTTATTGGAAATTGGGATTTGGGATTTGGGATTTGCTTCGATAGAAGCACCGCCATTTCTTCGCCAACATGCCTGATGCCTAGTCCATATATAAACCGCGCCAGATCAATTTCCCGGCGCGCGTCTATCGCCTTAATCAAGTTTTCCGCCGACTTTTCCGCGAACCGTTCCAGTCCGGCCAGATCGCCTTCAGTTAAAGTGTACAAATCACTGATATCCTTTACCAATCCCTCCTTAACTAATTGTTCAATTATTTTTGGCCCGAGGCCGTCAATATCCACCGCTCCCCGCGAAGCAAAATGGAACATCCCCCGCAAATGAGCCGCGTAGCATTTTTTATTTTTACACCGATAAGCCACTTCGCCCGGTATTTTTTCCACTCCGCCAGCGCACATCGGGCATTCGGCCGGAACTTTTATTTCCCGTTCCCGGCCGTCGCGGAGTCCGGTTAAAATCTTAATCACTTTGGGAATAACGTCGCCCGCCCGTTCAATTATAACGGTATCGCCGATTTTTAAACCGAGCCGGTTTATTTCATCCATGTTATGGAGAGTCGCCCGCGAAATTGTCACCCCGCCGACCCGCGCCGGTTCTAGGAGCGCCGCGGGTGTAAGGACTCCGGTTCGTCCGACCTGCCAAATTACGTCTTTAACTCTGGTCGTCGCCTGCTCAGCCGCGAATTTATAGGCCATCATATACCTCGGACCTTTGCCAACGGTTCCGAGCTTTGGCCAGAGCGAGAGGTCGTTTACTTTTACGACTACTCCGTCGCAAAGAAACGGCAGACTATCCCGATGCTTTTCCCAATAGTCATGGAATAAAAAAACTTCTTTTAAATTCCGACACAATTTATTTTTATTAAACGCCTTAAGACCCATCATCCTCGCCATTTCCGGCTGTTGGCTGTATTTATCCAGTTTCAGATTATTGATTACCGCGTAAACGTAAAAATCCAGCTGGCGGGAGGCGGCGATTCTCGGATCAAGCTGGCGGATGGAACCGGCCGCCGCGTTCCGGGGATTGGCGAGCATGGCTTTGCCTTCTTTTTTTAATTTTTTATTCAATTCTTCCATGACCTTGCGGGTCATGATTACCTCTCCCCGGGCTTCAATCCGCCCGGTCCGGATTTCTTTTATGAATTCCGCGCTTAAACCGGCCTTTTTTAATTCGCTTTCGGTCGGTAAGCGCAGTTCCAGGGATACGCTTTCAATAGTCTTTAAGTTTCCGGTTACGTCTTCGCCGGTTTCGCCGTCGCCCCGGGTCGCGCCCAATACCAGTTTGCCTTTTTCATAAATTAAAGCCGCCGCCAGCCCGTCCATTTTTAACTCGCAAAAATATTCCAAACCGAAATTTGGGATTTGGGATTTGGAATTTGGAATTTTATTGGAAATTGGAAATTGGAAATTGGAAATTTTTTTCTCCGCCAGTATCTTCATCATTCTCTCTTCCCAGGCCATCATATCTTCCCGCGTAAACGCGTCAAACAAAGACATCATGGGCGAACTATGGCGAACTTTCCGGAATTTATCCAAAGGCTTTCCGCCGACCCTTTGCGTCGGCGAGTCCGGCGTTATGAATTCTGGATTTTCTTCTTCCAGTTTTTGAAGCTCATTTTTTAAACTGTCCAGCGCCGCGTCGGAAATTTCAATTTTATCTAAAACATGATAAAGGTAGCGGTGATGTTCAACCTCTTTCCTTAAATTTTCTATTCTTTTTTTTATTTCTTTTTTATCCATATCGCTTTATTTTTCCCCGCTCCGCCGGATTACTTTTCGTAGCTTATTTCAACTGATCGTCCGGCTCCCGAATATTTACCCGTTGACGTTAAGATAATCTCTTCCGCGCTGGAATTGTATTTTATTTCAAAAGTCCCGTTATTGGATAATGTCGTCGTAATCGGAACCGAAGATGTTATGCAACATACATCCATTCCGTCGCAAGCGGCGGAATTAAAACTTATATAATCTCCTTCGTCGCACGGACTTACCCCGTCGGCCTTGACGAAATCAAAATCTTCTTTGCGATCTTCCCATAATATTCTTTCCGCTCCGGCCTCGGCCGCGAAATAGGCCGTTGTTGACCATTTTTGCGTCCGATTCAAATTTATCCCCTGGACAATCAAAACCGCCGATCCCAAGGCAATAGTCAGCATTGAAGTCATAATCAACAGAGTAACCAATAATATATTCCCCCTTTTATTATCCAGCCGGAGATGCGTAAATCGCTTTTTGTAACAATTTTTCATTATAATTTGCCGCCGGTTAATTTATTATTCATACCATCTGGATGATATGGTAGTCTGGATTTTAATATTTTCCTTTTGGATGGCCTGACCCTGAAAATATCCGGCAATAAGAAGAGTTACGGAAGGCTGAGAACTTCCTTCCTGATTAACCCTGAACTTCATGGAGCTTACTATGACGCCGGACGGCGTAATCGGCAAAGCCCCCGAGTCGGCGGTCCCGCGGGCTATATAAATCCGGTTGCCGGCTAAAAAATAATGGGCGCACTGGCTGTTTTTGTTTTCAAAAAAAAGTTCCTCTCCTTCCCCGGACGCGCCATTTTCGGTCATATAAATATTACCACTCCCGACCGAAGGGCAATCGGTTATATTCCTCCGGGCGCTTCTCGTCTCTTTACTCATTATTTCCAGTCCGTAACGAAATGATTCTTGGATATTCTCCGCCGCGATGGCGCTTCGCTGGCCCGCGACGACAGCCTGAAATATTCCGGCCGCCGCGACAATGGTAAAAGAAAAAATTCCCACGGCGACAACCATTTCAATAAAGCCAAAGCCTGATTGTTTTTTAAGCAGACTTGTTTTCATCATTTTTTCCAGTTATAAATCTGGGTTTGAGCGATATAATCATAATTGCTGGCGCCCTTTTTAAATCTTATAAGACAGATAGCGTCAAGGTAATCCCCGTGATCACTTGTGATAATTACTCTTGAGAAAGGAGTGGGAAGCGCGGTGGCGACGTTAGCATAATATCCGTCCGGGGTAACAAATAATTTAGCGGACGGATCGTCAATCCCGCTCACGTCGGCGATACTTGACTTGCCGGTGTAGCTTATGCGGAAAGTTTTAACTCCGCCGTTGCTTATGCCGTTATCCCAGTCAATCCCGAGAAGCCAGTTGGTGTCACGAATATTCCTAACTAACTCCAGGCCCTCCTGCGCCAGCATGGAAGCGATAATCCCGTTCTTATTGATATATTTAACCTGAAGGTTCTGTTCAACCAGGGAAAGAATTCCTATAAGACCCATAGCGATGATAAAGATCGCGATCACCACTTCTAAAATGGAAAATCCTTCCTTTGAAGAATGATAAACATTTAATGCTCTGTCTCCGCGAACGCGGAGTAGTGGATTGGAATTCATTATCATTTTAGCAAAACCGATTCCGGCCTGAACGTTGACGCCTGGCCGCGGCTTAACGCGCTTCAATTAACCCCATCTTATTGACTAAGATACCGTAAGTCTGAGCGGTTTTTTTATCCCTTAGCGTTATTTCAACCTGGGCGGCGGCTCCGTCAATCCTCGTTTCCGGATCCGGCGGATAAAAAATTATGGTCGTGGCGACGGCGGAAACGCCGGCGATGTTAGAAATTTCAATATCCGAAGGCAAAGAAACCGCCCGATAATCTTCTGATGTCTGCCGGTCGCCGCTCTGATTTTGGTCCGCGAAAATGATATAGGTATTCGTGCCTTTGCTGACATACGCTCCCCAGCCGCCCGATGCTGATGAGCCGTTAAAATCTCTCGCTCCCAGACAATAATTTTGCGCCAGCCGAATGTCTGAAGCCATTTTTTCCGCCGTATTTTTAAGCGCCGTTCCGCTTGATCCAAAACGATAGTTAGCCAGGAAAATCCCCGACATCAAGGCAAGAATAAAAACGCTTACTACCATTTCCATTAAAGAAAATCCTCCCTGGCTCCTAATTTTTTTTTTGGCAGATTTCATAAAACGACTGCTGTAATTCTCGCTTAAATCCGCTTTTATTTTAACATATTTTGCCAAAACAAAAAAGCCGCGGTAATCCGGCTTTATAATGTTTCTCTCGCTTGCGAAATCCTGGCCCGATACGGAAATAAAATATAAGCCGGGCGTTATAATGGTTAACTATTCCACTTTCTTTTCTATCCACTTAGGAGCTTTAGGGCAAGGTTGAATTTTGGAAGAGGCCAGAGACCAATCGCCGTCAATATCCTCTTCATTACAGTGTCCGCTCACAATATACCTAAAATAGCCGGCGTTGTTTTCCGCGGTAAACGTATCGTCAAAGCAGGCGGCGCCGACTGGTTTGGGATCGCCGCATCCCCCGGAAGCAAGCTCAATATAACTCGCTCCTCCGCTATCCGGACAGTTAGCGCAGGCAGTGGTCGCGCAATCGCACCGGGCAACCCGATAATAACTTATCGCGCAGGCGCTGGCCGGCGCGCTCCAGCTCAAATTTATGGTATCCGGGCAGACTCCAATGCCGGTAATTGAACTGCTTCCGATTGAACAAATTGACTTTGTCGTTCCGGTATCAGTATCTTCAACATACCCGAAGCTGCTGTAGGCGCGTACCTTATAGACATATGCCGTTCCCGGCTCGAGACCATTGCGAAGGTAAGAAAGAATGTCGGGATTAAGACCCCCGGCCACTTCAATCGTATTTTCATAAAGATTAAATCCGTCCTGCTGGCTTTGGGCGCCCACGGTCCAGTTTATTTTAAGACAGGAACAGGAGTCGCAAGGGCTTACCGCGTGCTGATCAATACTTGTAATATTCAATTCAGCGGGTACGGGTGCCTGGACATGATATTCGGCGGCCGCGCAGGTTCCCGCGTCCTCGCAGTTAAAACTAAGCCAGCCGATTCCTGTTCCGTAAGCTGTATTGCCGTTCCAGGCCCAATTTTTAAATTTTCCGCCGTTGTCAGTGTCAATAGAAACACCATAAGCCGCTCCCGAATCCGAAGCTTCTTTTTTTAATTTCAACCAACCGTTATCGCCTAAAGCTAAAATATACGCCCAGCCGTTTACTTGTTTTGTAGAAGAATCATAATGGGCGATTTTGCCGCTTCCTTCGTTATAGGGGAACCCGGGAGGATTGATAAAATTACATGAGCCTAATCCCTGCGAAACGCACTGGCCATTATTGGCGCAGACGACTGTTTTATCTCCATCGCAAACTTTTATCCTTTCAAAAACCAGCCAACCGATATTTTCAGACCAGCCATAACCGGAAAAATCCCCGCCTGAATCAACATTAACGCCGTAATCAACAGCGGTTCCGGCAGTCGGACAGCCGGCCGGAGCCGAACCGCCGGTCTCAGTAGCGCCTTCAAAAATCCCATCGCCGTCAATATCGCAATCGCGCGAATTAAAACTTACCCAGCCGATGTTTTCGGACCAGGCAAAACCCCTGATATTTTCTCCTGTTCCGGCCAGCGCGGTAAGTCCTCCGTTTTTATCCCATTCTTCCCTGAATAAAACCAGGCCAATCGCCAGCGATAAAATAATCGTAATTTTTACAATATTGCGTCTTTGCATTCAGGCGAAGCATTACAAAATAAGATAAGTGATTAGCTTAGTTATTCCCCTAATGACTCAACTTTTTTCTTCAATATTTCGTTTTCTTCCTTCAAGCCGTCAATTTCTTCTTTTAATTCCCTAATCGCCTCAATGGTCAATCCCTCAAACCCGACCGTGCCTATGGTTTTATACCCGACGGAAGGATTGTTAATTACCCATTGCGGAAAAACTTTTTCCACTTCTTGGGCGATCATGCCCATTTGCGTATCGGCGGTTCCGTTGATTTTTTCAGGATCTTTCCATTTAAAGGAAACTCCTCTGAGCTGAAGCATGGAATCAAGCGCGTTATCAAGCTGTTCAATATCTTTTTTTAGATTTAAATCCGAAGGGTTTCCGCAGACTTTTGTGTTATATAATACTGAACTTAGATAATTTCCGGCAGCGCATGACGCTTCTTTGGGAGCATTGAGATAATTCCTTGCAGCTTCCGCTGTTGTCGCTCCGGTTCCGCCGCGGGCAAGGCCTAATGTGCCGGTTGTTTTCGCCCCTATCAATATCGTATTGTCTTTTATATCCGCATTATCAATAGACCCGTTAACAATTTCCGCGCTACCTATTGAATTATCTTGCATTTTAGCGATGCTAATCGCGTTATCTGTTATTTTTAACGTATTTACCTGGCCATCCCCGATTTTAGAATAATCAATCGCTTGATTCGCGATGTCCGCTGTCGCGACAGTACCGTCAATGATCATGCCGGTATCAACAACATTGGCCGTGCCGGTGACTCTGGCCCAGGGCACACTGCCGCCGGTAAGACTTCCGGTCCACTTAACATCGCCGGTTACGTCAAGCTTGGCGCCCGGATTCGTCGTCCCGATCCCGACGTTGCCGTTCGCTGTTATTCTCATCTGAGCGACACTGTTAGTATAAAAAGCGAGAAAGCTCCCTCCGCTATCATCGTAACCAACCACTTTTGTTTGGTCGCTTGTATCTCCGAAGTGCACGACGCCCGCGTCAGCGTTAATTTGCGCCTTAATATCACCCATAACGTGCAATTTTTCGGTCGGATTCGTCGTGCCGATGCCGACGTTGCCGGTATTGTAATAGATGCTCGTCCCGGCAGTTGTCCATTGACTGCCGCCCATTGAAACAGGCGTGCCGTTCTGGCGCAGGGTGCCGGTAAAGTTGATATCGCCGTTTACGTCCAGGTCATAGCCCGGAGCCTCAGTCCCGATCCCGACGTTGCCGGAGCCGTTTGAATTAAGAATGATATCGCCGGTCGTACCGCCGCGGAGCACTAAATTTCCGCCGGTGCCTGTGCCGTCAATTCCGCCAGTGATTGTATTGTTTACGATTTTTGTCCAGCTCGGTATCGGGGTGGCGGAATTTACCTCAAACGATCCGCCGGATACTTTAAGCCTGTTTGTCCCCGGGTTATCCGTGCCGATGCCGACGTTGCCGGTATCATACCTGATTACGAGGTCATTCGTTGATCCGGCTCTTCTGAAGAGGAGTGAATTTGAAGCCGCGTCTATCCCGGCAAACCATCTCTCGCTTCCGTCCCGGGAAATCCTCAGGCCGGTCCAGAGGTTAGTTCCGGTATTATTGATATTCACAATCGCCGTACTGTTTTCGTCGTCCACCTGAAGCGGATAACCGGGAGCGGCGGTCCTTATGCCGACCCGGCCGGTACTGACGGAATTCAAGAGAACATTGCCGCTCGTACCGCCGTCAACGGTGATATCCCCGCCGGTCATGGCACCGCCCACGTAACCGCGGATAGCGTTGCCGTTTATCTTAGTGTAGGGGGATTGGCCGGATGTGTTAGCGTAGAACAGGGCGTCGCCGCCGACAACATGGAGTTTTCCGGTTGGCGCCGCCGTGCCGATGCCGACGTTGCCGGTATTGTAATAGATGCTCGTCCCGGCAGTTGTCCATTGACTGCCGCCCATTGAAACAGGCGTGCCGTTCTGGCGCAGGGTGCCGGTAAAGTTAATATCGCCGTTTACGTCCAGTTTGTAGCTTGGACTGGTATCGCCGATGCCGACGTTGCCGCCGTTTTCAATCACCATCTTATTCTCGTATATCATTAATGTATCGGAATTGTTCAATGCTAGAGCGCGCCAACTGCCATTAACCAAGCCGGCTTTAAAACGGATATCTCTGCCGTTATTCAACAGTAAATCGCCTCCGCCTATATGAAGTTTTGCTTCCGGATTTTCTAATCCAATCCCCACGTTGCCGTTAGTCACTAAAGTAACCAAATCGGATCCATACCAAAATTTCAGCTTGTTGCTGTCGCCCACGGCATTGTAGATGCCCCAATGGCCGGATCCGTCAGCTAACTGCACTTCCGGATTTCCGGTGGTTCTCTGCAGCAGAAGCCGGGGCGTGTTTCCGCTAATGGTTAGCCGTTCAGTCGGAGCCTCAGTCCCGATCCCGACGTTGCCGGAGCCGTTTGAATTAAGAATGATATCGCCGGTCGTACCGCCGCGGAGTTCCAGATTGCCGCCGGTGCCTGTGCCGTCAATTCCGCCAGTGATTATATTGTTTACGATTTTTGTCCAGCTCGGTACCGGGGTGCCGGAATTAACGGAAAACGTACCGCCCACGACATCAAGTTTATTGGCGGGGTTATCAGTCCCGATCCCGACGTTGCCGGTATCATACCTGATTACGAGGTCATTCGTTGATCCGGCTCTTCTGAAGAGGAGTGAATTTGAAGCCGCGTCTATCCCGGTAAACCATCTCTCGCTTCCGTCCCGGGAGATCCTCAGACCGGTCCAGAGGTTAGTTCCGGTATTATTGATATTCACAATCGCCGTACTGTTTTCGTCGTCCACCTGAAGCGGATAACCGGGAGCGGCGGTCCTTATGCCGACCCGACCGGTGCTGACGGAATTCAAGAGAACATTGCCGCTTGTGCCGCCGTCAACAGTAATGTCCCCGCCGGTCATGACACCGCCCACGTAACCGCGGATAGCGTTGCCGTTTATCTTAGTGTAGGGGGATTGACCGGATGTGTTAGCGTAAAACAGGGCGTCGCCGCCGACAACATGGAGTTTTCCGGTTGGCGCCGTCGTGCCGACACCGACGTTGCCGGTATTGTAATAGATGCTCGTCCCGGCAGTTGTCCATTGGCTGGTACCGCTACCCATTGAAACAGGCGTGCCGTTCTGGCGCAGGGTGCCGGTAAAGTTAATATCGCCGTTTACGTCCAGGTCATAGCCCGGAGCCTCAGTCCCGATGCCGACGTTGCCGGAGCCGTTTGAATTAAGAATGATATCGCCGGTCGTACCGCCGCGGAGCGCTAAATTTCCGCCGGTCATCGTGCCGTCAATTCCGCCAGTGATTGTATTGTTTACGATTTTTGTCCAGCTCGGTACCGGGGTGCCGGAATTAACGGAAAACGTACCGCCCACGACATCAAGTTTATTAGCGGGGTTATCAGTCCCGATCCCGACGTTGCCGGTATCATACCTGATTACGAGGTCATTCGTTGATCCGGCTCTTCTGAAGAGGAGTGAATTTGAAGCCGCGTCTATCCCGGCAAACCATCTCTCGCTTCCGTCCCGGGAGATCCTCAGACCGGTCCAGAGGTTGGTTCCGGTATTATTGATATTCACAATCGCCGTACTGTTTTCGTCGTCCACCTGAAGCGGATAACCGGGAGCGGCGGTCCTTATGCCGACCCGACCGGTGCTCAGGGAGTTCAGGAGAACATTGCCGCTCGTACCGCCGTCAACAGTAATGTCCCCGCCGGTCATGACACCGCCCACGTAACCGCGGATAGCGTTGCCGTTTATCTTAGTGTAGGGGGATTGGCCGGATGTGTTGGCGTAGAACAGGGCGTCGCCGCCGACAACCTGGAGTTTTCCGGTTGGCGCCGCCGTGCCTATGCCGACGTTGCCGGTATCGCCTCTTATGACAAGATCATCTAATGATCCGCCTCTTCTGAAATGCAGTCCCAGTCCTGAGGTATCCATGCCGATAAACCACTGTTCATTATTCCATCGTTCCAGCCTGATGCCTGTCCATAGAGCGTCGCCTTCGTTATCAATATTTACAATCGCCGTGCTGTTGTCGTCGCTTGCATGAAGCGGATAACCGGGAGCGGCGGTCCTTATGCCGACCCGACCGGTGCTGACGGAATTCAAGAGAACATTGCCGCTCGTACCGCCGTCAACGGTGATGTCTCCGCCAGTCATAACACCGCCAACGTAACCGCGGATAGCGTTGCCGTTTATCTGAGTGTAGGGGGATTGGCCGCTTGTGTTAGCGTAGAACAGGGCGTTGCCGCCGACAACATGGAATTTTCCGGTTGGCGCCTCAGTCCCAATCCCGACGTTGCCGGTATTGTAATAGATGCTTGTCCCCGAGGTCGTCCACTGGCTAGTACCGCTACCCATTGAAACAGGCGTGCCGTTCTGGCGCAGGATGCCGGTAAAGTTAATATCGCCGTTTACGTCCAGTTTGTAGCTTGGGGTGGTATCGCCGATTCCGACATTGCCGTTATTTAATATTGTGGCCTGTTGACTTCCAGCCGTCCAAAATGACATATCATCTGTTACGTGATTATATCTCACTATTCCAGAAGCATTGTTCTCCGGGTCACCAAAACGCAGACTCCCTACCATTGTGTTTGGCGTAAGAACCGTAATGCCAGAATGATTGCTTCCTTCAACGACTAATTCATCCGCATTGGCGCTAGGCGTAATCTGGCCGGAAGCTCCGGTTGAAACCCAAAGCTTGGCGTTCGGTCCCATTGTTCCAATCCCGACGTTGCCATTATTGCCTGCGAGATAACTGTTTCCGTTACCGGCAAACCAATGATTCTGAGTAGTTGAATTATCACCCTTGTAAATCCCGACGCCAAAACCAGCGTTGTTAGTACTGCGGCCAATGCGAATCTTGGAATACGGGTTAATATCCATCTGGGGATATGTTCCGGACTGATTAATATTTCCGAGCAAAGCCATGTGCCCCGCCACGTCTAAAATCTGCGACGGGGAAACTGTTCCTATTCCGACGTTGCCATGCTCAACAATCAATCCGTTGGTATTGCCATCATGGTTGAGAAGCAACATTCCGTTTTTTGGCTGATTGTCACTCCCCTCATTTAGAGGTTTGGGCGCATTTCCGTCAGGAGGGGCGACCGAGGGAGAAACCCAAGCCGCCAGAAGATTTTGAAAAGAGATGGAAAGCCCCAAGACGACGATAATTAAAATCAGCGAAAAAATAATTGATTTAGTGGCGCGCATATAAGTTTTAATATAAATAATTCTTTTCTTCATTTTTTCCGCGGCAACTCTCAACGGGCTATTTTTTAGGGTTCGCTATCGCGTCTATCTCCTCCTGAGTTAATGGATTGGCGCCTGTTTCGGGAACAGGGGTTTCTATTACGCCCAAATCTTCTTTCGCCGCCTTATCCGGATTGGCAATAATATCCACCTCGTTCTGGTTATAAGATCTTTCCTCGGCCGCTTTCTGAATTTCACCGACTTTTTCCTGCGCCTTTTCGCTTATAGCCCGGTTAAGCGCCGTGGATTCTTCTTCGGTGAGCGGCAGATTAGAGTTTTTCTTTTCAATTATTTTATTTAAGTCCTTTTCCGACGGAACCGCGGCCGGAGGCGTCACCGCTCCGGTTCCGGGAAGCTTAGAGCCGCTTTTAGAATTATTGATTCCGCTAAAAAAATAATAGGCTAAAAAAGCCGATAAAATAATCGCGGCGATTATAGAGAGAATGATTAAAGCTTTCTTTGGGGACACAAAATTAAATTTTACCGAGAGGCTATATTTAGTATTAAAAAATTTTCTTCTTTTAATAAAACTTTCTTTTATTGCGAGCTCAATCATATTATACCATTTTTAAAAAAAGATAGAAAGAGGGCTAAAGCGGCGGGGCGGATTGATCTGAAAAAACTGATTCAAAATTTAAAAATGTTCAGGTACCAGTTTAAAATTATATCACCCCAAAATAGAGTTATTACCGCGCCGAGCGAAAGGAATACTCCCAGAGGAATTTCCGAACCCCATTTTTTTCGCTTAAAAGCTATTAATCCCAGTCCGGCGATTGACCCGATGAAGTAAGCTAAAAAAATCGCTGCTAGCGCGTCCGGCCACCCTAAAGCCAGTCCCATTAAAAGTCCTAAACGTATGTCGCCTCCGCCAATCCACTTTCCTTTTGAAACGACAAACTGTATTAAAAAGAAGCTACTTCCTATTATAGCAGAAAACAGCAAACTTTGCCAAGAGTAGCCCAGCATTAAATTCATAGCCAGTAATATCGCGGCCGCCGGGAGCGTTATTATGTCTAGAATAAGATACCAACGCAGGTCATAAATAAAAATAATTATCATGACCGAAATTAAAAACCAATCCCTCGCCAAAAGAAGCAGAAATTTAAAATTTTGTCCCGAGTCCTCGGGATGGAAATTGGAAATTGGAAATTGGAAATTCAGGTAAACTGCCAGCGTAAATAATAATCCGGTAATAATCTCCACGGCCGGATACTGCCACGATATTGGCCGGTGGCAATTCCGGCACTTCCCTTTCAATAAAACAAAACTCAGAAT
This sequence comes from Patescibacteria group bacterium, assembly GCA_041661405.1. Lineage (GTDB taxonomy): Bacteria > Patescibacteriota > Patescibacteriia > Patescibacteriales > JBAZCA01 > JBAZCA01. The sequence continues at coordinate 43,100 of JBAZUL010000011.1, read as the reverse complement.
CGGAATATTATCGTACCAGGCGATTTGCTTTTTGCATTTGGGACAATGGGAGCGGTTCCACATGCTTTCGCCGGTATAAAGGCGCCAGATTAAGCAGTTAAGAAACGAACCGATAATAGCGCCGAAGATGAAGATGAAAGTTAAAAAAAGGTAATATGGCATAAAATGATATTAATTATGGCTGATAATCAATAATCTCTAATTGCTTCCTTATTGCTTCATTCTCCGGATAAAGGACAAAAAAATGCTTAAGCGACGCCAGTAGCTTCTCTCTTTCGCCCATTGACGCCAAAATCACGTTTTTTAAATCCAAAAGCTCAAAATCAAAAGGCGCGAGCTTTAGCGCCTGGCTGTTCCATTCCCCGGCCCGCTTAAAATTTTTCAAAGCGATTTCCGACCAGACAATCCTCTTATAAACCATGAGCATTTCAAAAACAATCTCCGCTTCGTGTTCGGCGTTCAGAGCCGGATCGTCAAGCCGCGGGTAGCGGATGAGCGCGGAATAATATTTTTCCAGGGCGGTTTTATAGTCTTTGCGGTCAGAGTAAGAATTTCCCCAGTCAAGATAAATTCTCGCGAAACCCGGGTAATCGCGGCTGAGCGTTAAAAAAATCCGGTCCGCTTCGCCGTATTCCGATAAAAGTCCCGAAATAATCGCGAGGTATGCCTTTCCTTCAAAACTGAGCCGGGAAAAGCCGATCCTGTTTAAATTATCTTTTAACTCTTCCAGGGCCAATTTCTTCGCTTCAGCGTCCGGAAGATTTATGATCGCTCCGTAAAGCTGGGCCGCCATCTGCTCCGGATAATATTTTTCCCGCGGCAATAGCTCAATGGTTTTTTCAAAATTTACGAAACTCCCGCTTATATCATTCTTCATTAACGCTAGCCTCGCCTGGCGGTGGTAATAATCAGCAAGAGTGAACTTTAGGTTAAAAGCGTAAATTAAAAACACGAGCAGAAAAAAGAGCGCTAATACGCCAATAATCATAATCGGGGTCTTCAGGCTGAAAGCAAAAACTTTTTCTCTCTTTTCCCGCCAGGAGAGCTTAGAACAAAACGCGAGAAAAAACCAAAGATAAATCGCGCTCACCGCTGTTACGAAAGAAAACAAAAGATAAACGGCGAAAGAGCATAATCCGAATAATACGGCGGCGATTGCTCGCCCTTCTTTTTCAAAAAATATTTCACGGTTCCGGACGAGCCGCGCCGCGAGAAAATAAAAAAGCGCTAGCCAGGCCGAAAGCCCGAAAAATCCGGTTGTTATAAGAATATCCAGAACTTCGTTATGAGCCCGGTCCGGATAAGTGTTAATCCGCTCCAATACGGCATAATAAGGAGCGTAATGACGGGCAAAATAATAATTCTGGCTATCCGGTCCATAGCCGATGAAAGGCCGCTCTTTGATAATGTTTATGGCCGCGTCGTAATAGTAAAGCCTGATTCCGGCGCTTCCCTCGCCGATTTTCCTTAAGCTTTTAATTCTTTCCGGAACGGCGAATCCGGGAATGGCCCACCGTTCGGCGCTTAATCCTGAGAGAGAAAATCCGAAAATGGAAATGAAGAATATAAACGCCGCCAAACCGATAGCAGTTTTGCCGGCGCCAAATTTTCTGATGGCATAAACCGCCCCAAAAATGAGAAGCGAAAGAATAAACCCCAGCCAGGCCGCCCGGCTGTAAGTAAAGTAAAAAGCGGCGAGCTCAATAAATAAAACCGTTGCTAAAATTATTTTGAGGAGCGGTTTTCTCGCGGCAATAAAAAGATAAAAAGCCAAAGGCAAAGCGAATAGCAAAAAACCACCCAAATAATTAGGCTGCCCTAAGGTTCCGCTCGCCCGGGAATGCAAACCCGTCCCGTTTTCCTGCCATTTTAAAAAATCAAACCCAGTCACCTGCGCGAGACCGTAAAGGCTCGCCAGCAGAGCGGAAATGGTAATAAACCCAAAAACTTTTTTAACGGATATCGGCCGGATAAAAACCAGCAAAGCGAACGCGTAAAGATGGGCATAAGTAAAAATCCCCATGCCCCGAAAATAACTTCCCCAAAAGCTCTGATAAAGATGATCGGAAAAAAACGCTGACAAGGCCTGGCTAAAAAAAATAAGCGTAACGGCTAAAAAAAACGTTTTATTCTTCGGCAAATCAATTTTCTTTTCAAGTATCACCCTTGCCGCGTAAAAAAACAGCGCCAGTTCGGTTAAAATCCTGAAAAGGACTATTTTATCAATTTCAAAACTTAAAAAAGTCAAAGGATTGAAAAAAAGCGGAATTAAAAAAATAACCGCCAAAATAAAAAAATCAATGAGCCGGCCGCTAATTTTAATTATTTTTTCTTTCATGCTTTTATTATACCAGACTACCGATGCAAACCGCCAGCTTTTTTCCCATCCCATTATTCGCGAGCGCCGAAAAACCAGCGCTACAAAAGCCGGCTAAAATAACAAATCCCGCCTCCTTGCCGCGTTTTGCGGGGCGGAAAGACGGGATTTGCTGCAATAAAACCGAGTTTCGGTTTACGGATTAGCTATGCCGGCCGGAGTGGCGGTGTGAGCGCCAGCGACTATTCCGCCGGAAGCTCCTTCCAGGGTATAAGTCAGGGTATAACTCGCTCCGGTTTCGGTCATTGCGTAGGTGTAAGCGTTGCCGGTCGGAGGCGTCGGAGCCGTAGGAACCACGGCCATATAAGTCACGCTGCCGTTAACAATGGCATCGCCGGAATCCGCCGCGCCTGTTGCCGGATAAGCATTAACGTCATTATAATACAGCTCCAGAGCTGTCTGGATCTGCTTCACGTCGGAAACCCGGCGCGCGTCTCTTGATTTCAACCGGGCGTTATTTAAGGAAACAACGGCCAGGGTTGAAAGAAGACCGATAATGGCGATAACCACCAACAACTCAATTAAAGTAAAACCTTTTTGTTTTCTCATAATTCACCCCCTCTCGTTAGGCTCGCGATTATTCATTTAATCCCAGGAATTAAATTAACAATCCCGAATAGATTAATAATCAATTACGAATTACGAATTATCAATTACGAATTTTTTTAATATATTAAATTCGTAATTCGTAATTGACAATTGAATAACTACTTATCCACAGTATACCACAAAACCCATGAGCCGCAAAATAAAAAGTCAATAACTTTGAACTATTTTACCATCCCCGGATCACTTTAAGATCGGTGGCTTCCTCCAGCCTATAGGTTATCGCGTACTCGGTTCCGTTTGAAACATAACGATATATATAGGTGGCGCTCACGGCCGGATCATTATTCGGGTTTCTCGGATCTTCGGGCATCTGGGCGAAATACGGTCTTGTCCCCGAAGTTAGCGCCGTTGTAAGCGCGCCGTTCCAGCAACCTTCGGTGGCGCCGAAATCCGGCGCCCCGGGGTTAAAAGTTCCGCAGGAAGGGAAACCGCCATGATCGTCATAATACAAGTTCATGGCCGTCCTTACCTGTGCCATGTCGCCCTTCCGGAGCGCGTCTCTGGCTTTAATTCTTGCCCCGTTCAGCGATACGACCGCGAAAGAAGAGAGAAGGCCGATAATGGTAATAACGACTAAGAGCTCAATCAGGGTAAAACCTTTTTTACTTTTGTTAATTGTCATGGCAATAAATCTTATTAATAATAAAATAAAACATCATCCGCGATTCATATTTTTTTATCCGCCATCCATCAAAACTGGCTGGCCATATTATACATCGGCATGATAATCGCCGCGACCATGAGCCCGACTCCGAGACCCATGACCACCATGATTATCGGCTCCATAAGGGTCATAAGGTTAGCTACGATATTTTCAATCTCCCGGCCGTAAAAATCCGTAACCCGGGAAAGGATGACGTCAAGCTTTCCGGTCTTTTCCCCGATGCTCATCATCTGCGAAACCATGGCGGGGATTTCTTTCCTTTTGATAAATACCGTGGATATGGAGTTGCCGTCTTCCACCTCTTTAATCGTTTCGGTTATGATTTTTTTATAAATTGAGTTGCCGACCACGTCTCCGGCGATTTCCAGGCTCCGGACGATGGTTACTCCTCCGGCGATCAGAGTCTTCATTGATCGGGTAAAGCGGACCAAATAAATTCTTTGAAGCAATTTTCCAAAAACAGGCATCCTAAGAGTAATCGTGTCAAAAATAAATTTTCCCCGCTCGGTGCGGACGAACATCTTGCCGCCGATAATCAGCCCGACGATTATTATCAGCAATAGCCACCAATAAGCTGACATAAAACCCGAAGCGCCGATTAAAATCCTCGTCGCCATCGGAAGCTCTCCGCCCGACTCGGACATTATGTCGGTAAGTTTCGGTACGACAAAAGTAAGCATCAGCGCCCCGACCACCGTGAGGCCGGAAAGAACAAAAGCCGGATAGATCATCGCCCCTTTTATTTTACTCATCATATCGTAATCTTTTTCCATTTCATCAGCGAGGTAATTCAGCACTTCGTCAAGTTTTCCGGAAGTCTCGCCGGACTTTATCACGCTTACGTAGAAATCGGAAAACGCGCTGGAACGCCGACCAAGAGCGACCGATAAACGGGAGCCCGCGTCCACTTCGTCGGCTACTTGGGAAATAATTATCTTGAATTTGGGATTCGTAGTCTGCTCAACGAGAATTTTCAGCGACTGAACCAGCGGAACATTAGCGGATATCAAAACCGAAAACTGCCGGGAAAAAACGACAACCTCTTTCAATTTTATCCGGTTCAAAAAACCTGAACCCGAGGTCTTCCCTTCCGATTCAAGCGCCAGATAAACAATAAAAAAACCCTTGTCTTTTAATATTTCTTCGGCGAATCCAATATTTTCCGCTTCAACCAGTCCGGTTACGGTTTGTTTCTTCCTGTCCGTGGCCTTGTATTTAAATATGGGCATATATTACAAGTCTTCCCTTCTTATCTTTCCTTTCCGCACTAATTCATCAACGGCTTTTTCCATGCTGATCATCCCCTCCCGCCTTGATGTCTGGATTACGCTTTCAATCTGGTGAAATTTCCCTTCGCGGATGTATGATTGCACAACCGAGTTCGCTAAGAGTATTTCAGCCGCCATATTAGGTTCCCCTGCCCGTCCATAGATAAGCTTCTGGACTATAATCCCGAAAAGGTTGTCCGCCAATATATAGCGCGAAGATTCCGCGGAGAGGCTTTTGGAAAGAATGTTTACCAGCCGGTCAATAATTTCCACTGAACTGTCGGCGTTAAGCTCAAGAATTACTCTTGAATTTCCCGATGCCAATTCCATAATTGAAATCAGGCATTCGTTAAGATCGTCTTTAATTCCGTTAATATATACCAAATCAATATCCTCCTTCAGGCAATATCTTACCGCGTCGTTGAAGGAAACCGCGTCGCGTCCGATCTGTCTCTGTTCAACAATGCTCTGACACGCCGCTAAAACGCGGTCTATTGTCTCTTCAATGGTGACTATATGCTTAGCCTGATTTTTGTTTATTTCCTCAATGAACGAAAAAGCGGTTGAAGTTTTACCCGAACCCAGACTGCCGGCAATTACTAAGAGCCCCGAGGAAACAGAGGTAAAAGCGGTTACGGACTCCGGAAAATCGCAATCCGAAAGTTCGCGATTATTTCCGCTTATATGATAAAAGGAAAAAGCGGGAAAATTTCTTTCATAATATATGTTTATTCTGAAGCGAAGATTTTTGTCCAGTTCCTTGACCGCCACAATCTCCTTATCTTTACCGAGCTTCTCTCTCTCCTCATCCGAGAGCGTCTCGCTGAGAATCTTCTCCGCTGTTTCCTTTTCCAGTATCGCGTCGTCAATCGGCTGATAGCTTCCGCCAATTTTAACCTGCGGCCGGTTGCCGACCGAAAAATGCACGAGGATGGCATTCTTTTTGACTGCCGTTGAAAGAATTCTGTAGAGATAATTCTGGGATGTTTCCATAATATTTACTCCCTGTTAAGAATATTTTTTACCTTTTCCACCACCTCCGAAGGCATGAAGTGGGCCTTTATCAAGTAATCCATGGCTCCGAGCTTAATCCCCCGCTCAATCTCATCCCTCTGGCTCAGGTTCGTAAGAAGGATTACCGGAATACCTTTCGCTTTTTCATCGCCCTTCAGTTCTTTCAGGACTTCAAACCCGTCCATGGCCGGAAGCATCAGATCCAGGAGGATTAAATCGGGCAGTTCTTTTAAAGCGATTCTTAGAGCCTTTTTGCCGTCCTCGGCCATAAAAACGGTAAAATTTTCCATTTCAAATTTGTTGGCGTACATGGACAGAAGAAAAGAATCGTCTTCCGCGATAAGTATTTTCTTTTTGAGCATAAATTTATAATTAATCTTGTATAATTCTCATTACCTCTTCCATGGTGGTAAGCCCCAGGAGAGCCTTAATTACTCCGTCTTCTTTTAAAGTGATAAACAGTTGCGACTCTTTAGCTTCTTTAAGCTGCAGGTTCCTTGTCCTGTCAAGGATTATGTCCCTTATTTTGTCATTAACATCAAGGACCTCAGCTACCGCCACCCGGCCGCTATAACCGGTATTGCCGCATCGCGGACAACCCTTGCCTTTATAAAAAACAAAATCTCTTTTCTCCAGCTGGGGAAAGTGTTTTTTTATGATTTCGGCGGGAATGCCTTCAAAGGTATTTTTTACTTCATCAATAATATCCCTAGGCAGTTTATATTCCTCCGCGCAATGCGGGCATATCCTCCTCGCCAGTCGCTGAGCAATAACGATATTCAGGGTGGAGCCCAACAAAAATGGCTCAACCTGCATGTCAAGAAGCCTGGGAAGAGCGCCGATGGCGTCATTGGTATGGAGAGTGGAAAGGACGAAATGCCCCGTAAGGCTGGCGTGAATCGCCAGTTCGGCCGTTTCATTGTCGCGAATTTCCCCAACCATGACAATATCCGGGTCCTGGCGCAGAAGCGAGCGGAGGCCGGAGGCAAAAGTAAAACCCACTTCCTGCCTCACCTGGGACTGGTTAACGCCTTTAATCTGGTATTCAACCGGATCTTCAAGGGTGGAAATATTTACCCCCTCTTTGTTCAATTTATTCAAAACCGAAAAAAGAGTAGTTGATTTTCCCGAACCGGTCGGTCCGGTAACGAGCATCATGCCGTCGGTCTTCTTAAGATTTTTCTCTATAACCACAAGGCCTTCTCCCATGTAGCCGAGATCCGGAAGCTCCGGCGCTCCGCGGGTAACATCAAGTATTCTCATGACCACTTTTTCATCGTCATTAGTAAGAGGAATGATGGAAATCCTGAAATCAATTTCTTTATCGTTTACAACTTCTCTTATGCGTCCATCCTGGGGGATGCGGGTCTCGTCCAATTTTAAATTAGAAAGCACTTTGATTCTCGCTACCACGGCGCCATGGATATCTTTGGGCATTATAAGCGACGTATGGAGGATGCCGTCAATCCGGTAGCGCACCCGGCTCTCTTTGGCCGAGGGTTCAATATGGATGTCCGACGCCCGGCCTTCAACCGCGTGGCGGATAATCACCGAAACTATCTTTGCCACCGGCGCGCTCTTTATCACTTCCTGAAACTCCGATTTATCTTTTTCCTCTTTCTTGTCATCCTTTTTTTTCTCCAGCGCTTTTCGCTCTAAAGCCGTGGTAACCTCCTGGTTTAAAGAACTATATTGCTTAAGCGCCTGATTAAAGCTTGACGGAGAGATGAGAAAATATTTTACTTTTACTCCTTTTTTTTTGGCAAGGAATTCAACCGCTTCAATGGCTTTAAAATTTTCCGGATCGGCGAGCCCCAGGTAAAATTCATTTTCTTTCTTTTCAAAACATATTATCTGATAATTCTGCGCCGCCTCAAAAGGGATGAAGTTCAAAATCTTTTCGTCAATTTTCTTCCCTATCAGGCTTTGATAGGGAAGGTTGAAAAAATCAGCCTTCTGGCTGTAGATATCCTCAGCGTCAATCATTCCCCGGTCAGCAATAAGCTCTTCGGGAGATTTACCCGTATCGGCCATAAGCTTCTCTACTTCCCCGGCCTGTTTTTTGGTGATTTTTTTCTTCGCTACCAACCCGGCTAAAAAATTATTCATAATCGCAATGAGTGAGCCCCGCATTATGCGGGACGAACGAATAAGATTATATCATCAGATATAATCGCAATGAGTGAGCCCCGCATTATGCGGGACGAACGAATAAGATTGTATCATTGTTTAATAAGACATAAACGGATTATCTTTCCCCTGTTTTCCGATAGCCGGCTCAACAATAACTTCCTTTAAATCAATAAATCTTTTATCCGTTACCAGATCAATATTTTTTATAGCATCTGTATTTTTATTGTTAACCGGCTCTTCGGCGGGAAAACCGGAATCGCCAGCCTTTGCCGGAGCGGCTGTTTCTGCCGGAAAAGCTAAAATTCCGTCATCAGCCGGAACCGGAATTTTTTCCGGATAAAAACCAGGCGTTGAATCCTTGATGAAATTATCATATATCATAAAACCCGTGCCAAAAAGCATCCCGATCATTACAAGAACATAAATCGCAATTCTTTTTGGACTGGCTTTTAAGGCTATCAGCATAATCACGGGCCGCGAATTTAAAAAATAAACTGCGCGGCATTTAAGCTCTGGCGGATTTTAACGCTTTAAAAAATATGTGTATATCTCAAGGCTTACATTTTCGCCTTCCGTAAAATTAACGCTAGCGACATCCATCAGCCTTAAATTATTTTCAAAATTCGCGAGAAGGCTTTTAAGCCCCCGATAATCCGCTCCGCCGACCGTCAAATTTATTTTTATTTTCCCTATTTCGGGCGGCAAGCTTACTTCCTCGCCAGTTCCGACTCCCGCGGAATTTTCCTCCGCGGTCTGATCTTGCGATTGCTCCTGTTTTGTCTTAAAAATCTTCTCTTCTTCTTTCGCGACGTCTAGCGAGACGACTATCAGTCCGTTCTTCCTGACAAGAGTTTCAATTAAAGGCAATAAATTCTCAAGGTTTTCCTGATAAGGGATAATCGCGGCCACTTTCTTCTTTTCCTCGTCTGAAATCTCAGCAAAAACTTCATTCACCTCGCTCATCTTTTTCAAATCCCGGCGAGTGCTTTCAATCTCCTTTTGAAGCGACTCCGTTTCCGTTTCGGCCTTTGCCTTCTCATACTTTGGCTTTAAAAGAAAGAAGGTTCCTCCCGCGACAACAACAAACATTGTAAGCAAATTCACTAACCCCCAATACCTAATATACAACCGACCGGGACTAACTTTCTTTTTTGAAGAGGAAATAATATCTTCTCGGATCATATTTTTAATCGCAACCGAGTGTTTTACTCGGGCGGATTATTAAAAATGCTTTTGTTAAGCTCTAGATTAAGCTTAAAACTCACCCCTGCGGCGGAATTTTTTTTGGAGTCATCGCGGCTTTTTTCCCCGCTTTCAGCGTATTCTCCTCCGGTTGATGCCGCTCCTCTAACCAAAGGATCGGCCCTTAATATTTCAACCTGTCTGGCGATATTATTAAAATCTCTGGCTATGGCATTCAGCGTGTAAAACCCTCCGTTATCTCCGGCGAAATCCGAGTAAAAAACGTCTTCCAAAGTATTTTTTTCAAGAAAATCAAAAAAATTAGTAAAATAAATATGCCGGTCAAGAAGAAGTTTGGCGTATTGAAGCCTGTTCTCAAAAATAAAAACTTCGCTCAAATCTTTCTCCCTGACCTTTTTTTCAGCGCTAAGACTTTCCGCCTCGTTTACAAGCCTCGCCTTTTCGCCCGCGCCGCCCTTTTCCCATAGCCCCAAAGAGTAGTAAGCCGCTCCCACCGCGAAAAACGAGAAAATAAGCAGGCAGAACGTAATTACAATTCTTTTTTTTATTTCCAGGAGGCTCACCCTTTCCTTGATCAGGTTAGTCCCCCTGAAAGATTCTTCCGCCCAGTCGCCGGATTCGGACTCATTCTCCGCGCCAGCTTTGATCTTCTTTTCTTCACCGGAGCGGATTGCCCCGAAGGACTCCTGTCCGACTTCAGTTGAATCGGGTTTAGGCTTAACTGATTCGGTAAAATCAATCTTAATGTCCGGCGTTTCCGGAAGCGGCTGAATTTTTTTCTTCGCGCCCTCTTTAACCGGCCTGATTTCATCCTCATGGCCTTTGACATTCAAAAAATTCTTTTTTCCGGTTTTAAATAAACCGGATATTTCTTCTTTCAATTTATTTATTTTATTCATTTTGGACGCGAAAAAAACTTCCCGCCTTTTATCCGGATAATTTTTCTTTCGGACCGGCAGACTCGGCGGAGAAGTTTTAGCCAATAATCCATTTTTTGCTTCCTTACCGCCTTTTTTCAGCAAGCCGGATAGAACCTCTTTCCAGCCGCCGAAAACGCCGCCAGAACCTCCGGCTTCTTTTAGCGCCTTCAACTTTTCCGGAGACGTCCATTCTATTTTTTCTTTTTCCTTATCCGGAGGCCGTTTTTTATTTTCGCGTTTGCGGCTCCCTTCAAGAAAATTTATCTCTTTATCCATATTGATAGTCTCAAGCCGTAAAAACTATTTTAGCGTTAATTTCGTCCCGCCCTTCGCTGGAGCGGAATAAATTACATCTCTCTCATAGCCAATCCTACGGCTACGGCCAATCTCGGGCCGAGTTCTTTCAATTTAGGCAGTAAATCAACCGGGCAATGGACCCGAGCCCAAGGGTCGCCGATAATAACTTTGCGATCCAAAACCTTGCTTAAATAATTGGTAAAATTCATAAGAAGGGCTGAGCCGCCGGAAAGGATTATTTTTTCCGGACTGCCGCCGTTCTTGCTTTGATAAAGCTTAAGGGCGTATTTGATTTCATTGACGATGGGCGTGATTGAATCGGTTATGGTTTTCGGTATGGAACTTTCATCCGATTCAAGGGAACTCATGCCGAGATCAAACTTAAATTGCTCGGCGCGATCCATATTTACGTTAAGGCTTTCTGATACCGCTTTGGTTATTGACAGTCCGCCGACATCAAGGCTCCGGCTTAATACCGGTATCCCTTTTTCAACGATAAAAATGTCGGTAGTGCCCGAGCCGATTTCCGCTATGGCGAGCGAGGATCTGTCGTTTCCCGCGAGCGATCTTATAAGAGACAGGGTTTCGGTTTCCAGGCTGATCAAATTAAATTCCGCCTCTTTAAAAGCGGCCATGTATTTTTCAATAAGATTCCTCGGGGCGCCGGTAAGGAGGACTTTCAAATTTTTTGCTCCGGAGGCTTCGGGAATCCCCGCGTCGTCCTTAACTTCCACCCAGTCAATTACCATTTCCTCAAGCGGAAGAGGAATTACTTTTTTGGCTTCCCATTTCACCGCTGATTCTATGTCACCGGGATCAACGTTTGACAAGGTGATTATTGAAGAAAAAACCGAGTAAGTGGGCAAAGCCGCCACGGCATTTTTTGAGATCATTCCGGCTTTTTTGTAAACCTCTTTCATCATCCTTGCGATCCGGCCAGGTTCATTCTGCCAGTTAGGCGACACCAAACTGTCTTTTATTTCGCCCACTCCATAAGAAGAAAGCCGCACTTTCGCGCCTTCTTTTCGCAGTTCAACGATTTTTATGCCTGATGCCCCGATATCCACTCCAAGATAACTTTTGGCAGAATTAGATAAAAACATAATCTCTTCGCGCTTTGCGTTTTAACATTATTCAACCGTCAACCAATCTACCCTATTAACGCGGGTTGCCGCTATCCTTATATTATTATATAATATTCATAGCCCCCCGACAAATATAATATAATGAGCCGGCAGCGGAGAACGCCGCCGATAAACCATTAGCTAATTATACCACGTTTGAATAATTATACCATGAATTCATTTTTCCTTCAAAACTTTTTCTATGTTTTCTTTTTTAAAAAACAATAAAATTATCCGGATCGCCGCATTCCTGCTGGTTGCGCTCTTGTTTGGCATTCTGATTTACAATTTATTCTTCAAATCGCTCTCCGAGCCGTCGCTAGACGTTACGACCGGCACTACCACTCCGGGAGCGAAACTGCCCGAGGCTGGTCCGGGAAGCCCGTCAACCGGAACGGAGCCTGAAGGGCAAACAAGGCTTCAGCCAGAAACCGGACCAGAATCAGCCGGGGACGAGATCGCCAGCGGCGGAATAACGCGCGCCAATGTTATTTCCGAAGCCGGAGGAATGGCGGCAAAACTTTCCGGCGATGGTTTAAGCCTCCTCCAATATAACGGCCGGGACGGCCTTTTTTACCGGATTGACCAAAATGGAAATACTGAGCCGCTGACCGACAAAATTTTCCACGAGGTGCAAAGCGTTTACTGGGCGCCCGAAGGGGAAAAGGCGATTTTAGAATATCCCGACGGAGCCAACATCCTTTACAATTTCAAAACTAACAGCCAGACCACGCTTCCGGCCCATTGGAAGGATTTTGATTTTTCCTCATCAGGCGACGAGATAGTAATGAAGAGCATCGGGACCGACGAAAATAACCGCTGGCTGGCTATCGCCAATGCCGACGGATCAAAGGCCCGGGCGCTTGAAGCGCTCGGCGGAGAAGCAGACCGGGTTTACCCTTCCTGGTCTCCGAACAAGCAGTCAGTTGCCATGTTTACCGAGTCAACCGGTTTTGACGAGCAAAAAGTTTATTTTGTCGGACTGAACAACGAAAACTTTAAATCTTTAACTATAACCGGCCGGGGACTGAAATTCCTCTGGTCGCCCGAAGGCGACCGCCTGCTTTACAGCGTTTACTCCTCGGACAGCGATTTAAAACCAGCCCTTTGGGCGGCCAACGCCAAAGGCGAGGCAATCGGCAGCGGAAGAAAAAATCTGAATATTTTTACCTGGGCCGACAAATGCGTTTTCTCCGGCAACGAAAATGCTTACTGCGCCGTCCCGGAAACGCTTGAAGAAGGATCCGGCCTTTACCCGGAACTGGCGAACGCTTCGCCGGACGCGCTTTACGAGATTAATATTTACACCGGCCAAAAAAAATTAGTCGCTACGCCGGAAACTCCCGCGTCAATGCGTAACCTTATCCTTACCGAAAACGGACGTTACCTTTATTACAGCGACCCTGAAGGAAAAACTTATAAAATGAGACTAAAATAACCCGGCGCGCAACGGCTGTTTTCCACGCGGCCGCTCGCCATGGTCCGCGCTATTAACAGCCAACAATATGATTCCACGTTTTCCTAAAAGAAAAAAAACAGAATTCCCGGTTAAAATTTTTATCGCCGCCGCCCTGGCTAATCTTTTTTTGGCGGCCTTGCTGATAATTTTTTTCAGGGCTTTAATCGCGCCGGCGGATAAAGCCGCCGACGAGCGGTTATCTTTATCCGCCTTTAACAACCAAAACTTCAGCTCCGGCGATCCGCTTTTGACCAAAATTCCGGGTCTAAGCGATTTAATCACCCGGCCGCTCGCCAATTCCGGCGATCCGTCAGCCGGCGCCGAAGGGGCGCCGGTAGTTATCGCCCTGTTCTCCGATTTCCAGTGCTCTCAATGCTTTGCCGATCTGCAAGCGTCGCTAAAAGCCGTGAATGAATTTCCGGAAAAAGTTAAATTCATCTGGAAAGATTTTCCCGAAGCCGATATTGACTCCCCTACCTGGAAGGCCGCGTTGGCCGGACGCTGCGCCGCCGAACAAGGCGATTTTTTTGGCTACGCCTTGGCGCTTTATTCCGAAAACGCGCCCTGGGACGACAACCTTTTTTCTGCTCTCGCCGGGCGGATCGGGTTTAATGAAAGAAAGTTTAAAGATTGTTTTCTCGGCCGCGAAAAAACCAAATTTATCATTGACAACCTTACCGAAGCCGAAGCGCTCGGCATTTCCGGCGTTCCAACGGTTTATATTAACAACAAAAAACTTACCGGAGAAGTAAGATATGAAAATCTGAAAGAGGCGGTTGAAGAGGAGTTAAAAAAATAAGCTTCAAAAGTAGTCAATTTTTAATTTTTAGTTTTAAATTTTAATTGAATTTTAAATTAATAAATTTGAAATTTAATAATTCGTGTCCAAATCCTCAACAATCTACGTTTGCTCAAACTGCGGCGCCCAATCGTTAAAATGGACCGGCCGCTGTTTGGAATGCGGAAAATGGGGAACCTCGCAGACCCAGACCATTGAAAAAAAAGAAAGATCCGGCAATGAACGACTAGCCGCCGCTAAAACCATTCCGATCTCGGAAATTAACGCCGGGCTGTTTAAAAGAATTAAAACCGGCATTGAAGAGGCTGACCGGGTTTTAGGCGGAGGAATTGTTCCCGGCTCCCTTATCCTCCTTGGAGGCGAACCGGGCATCGGCAAATCAACGATTGTCGCCCAAATCGCGAGTTCCCTGCCTGACGGCTCAACCGCGCTTTACGCTTCGGGCGAAGAATCAGCCGAGCAGATAAAACTGCGCGCCGACCGGCTCGCGATCAAAGAAGATAAAATCAATTTTTTAAATGAAACCCGGGTGGAAAAAATAATCGCCACGGCCGAAGAGCTAAAGCCCGGATTGCTTATTATTGACTCCATCCAGACGGTTTACACCGATAAACTTGAATCCGAACCAGGGAGCGCCTCGCAGATCCGGGCTTCGGCCGCGCAAATCATGGAAATGGCAAAAGGCCATAACATTGCCGTGATTTTAATCGGCCATATTACCAAGGACGGAAGCATTGCCGGACCGAAAACCTTAGAGCATCTTGTTGACACGGTCATTTATCTTGAAACCGACAAGTCGGAAAGCTACCGGATTCTCCGGGCCGCGAAAAACCGCTTCGGGTCGGCGAGCGAGCTTGGTATTTTTGAAATGACTGCCGAAGGGTTTCGCGAAGTAAAAAATCCTTCCTTAATATTTTTGCATCCGGGCGGAGAAAATCTTTCCGGATCGGCGATCAGCGCCATGCTTTCCGGCTCGCGGCCTTTTCTTCTTGAAATTCAGGCTCTAGTTACTAAAACCATTTTCGGCTACCCGGTGCGCCGGGCTTCCGGCTTTGACTTAAACCGGCTCGCCATTCTCGCCGCTGTCCTCGGAAAAAGGGCGGCCATAAACCTCTCCACCCAGGACATAATATTGAATATCGCCGGCGGATTAAAAACTAATGACCCGGCTCTGGATCTGGCCGTCGCCGCCGCCATTGCCTCATCCCTTTTAAACCTGCCTTTAAGCCAAAAAACCATTATCCTCGGCGAAGTAGGACTCGGCGGTGAAATAAGAAACATAAAAAATCTGGATCAAAGGCTTTATGAAGCCGGACGGCTCGGATTTAAAAAAGCCGTCATACCCGACGTTGAAATTAAAACCCAGGGGCTGGAAATCGTTAAAATGAAAAATTTGAGGGAGATAGTGGAGCTGCTGAAACGCGGCGGATAAAATAGCGATTTACCCGCTTAAACGGTTGGTAGCGTTATTAAAAACGTTGTGCCTTTATTTTCTTCGGTCCATTCTATTTCAACGTTTGCGCCTTTGTGCATGGTAATTATTTTTTTTACGATATAGAGTCCGAGGCCGGTTCCGTCGGCATAAGCGTTTACCGCGTTTTTCGCCCGGACGAATTTATCAAAAAGTTTCGGCTCGTCTTCTTTCGGTATGCCGATGCCGGTGTCGCTCACCCTTATAAAAATCATCCTCTCTTTTTCTTCGGCTTTGATAAATACACCGCCTTTGACCGTGTATTTTATGGAGTTGTCAACAAGGTTGCCGATGGCTTCGGTCATATATTTTTCGTCAATCATGACCGGAGAAATTTTTCCCGCTAAGAGCAGTTTCAGGCTGATGCCCTTCTTCTCGGCAAGAATTTTTTTATCTTCAACGATTTTCTGAAGAACCTCTTTAAGGTCAGCGGATTGAAAACTCAGGTTGAATTTTTCGCTTTCGGTTTCCGAAGCCCGGAGTATGTCATTGATAATTTCCGTGAGTTTAACGGATTTTTCAAAAGACGCTTTTAAAAATTCATCTATCTTATCTTTGGGCATGCCGCCTTCTAGAATCATGGAAAGCATGCCTTTAATAACAGAAACCGGCGTTCTTAGCTGATGCGAAGCGGTATCCAAAAACTCCGAGCGCATGGCTAGAAGTTTTTTCAGATATTCGTTGCCATCCTTGAGCTCTTTAGCCTTTTTCTCCAATTCTTCGTTTTTCGCGGTTATGTCTTTGGTTTGAACACTTACTTTATCTTTCAGAGTTTTATTAAAATCTCCCACCTGCTTGTAAAGCCGGGCGTTTTCAATCGCGATGCCGGCCTGCTTGGATAAAGTATTTAAAAGCTCCAGGTCTTCCGAAGTATAGGCATCGCCGGAAATTTTCGCGCCTAAAACGATTATGCCGATCAATTTTTTAGAACTCATAAGGGGAAGGCAAAGCGACGCTTCAATCTTTTTCATGTGGCCATGCAAAGTTTCTATGCTTTCCTTGTCTTTTTCGCTTCTCGCGTCGCGAGCCAGCAGAGTAAGCTCGTCCCGCACCAAAGGCTTTTGGATTTTTTCAAGGTGCCGGGTTAAAAAATTATCCTGAACGAGCGAGATGCCGTTTTGCCGGTTGAAGCCGATAACTTTGGCGATCTGAAAACTTATTGGCCTGGTTTCAGAATTAATAAGGAGAACGCCGGCCCGATCCAGCTGCATGGTTTTTTTGATCGTTTCCACAATAAGGTTTATGATTTTACTAAGGTCAATATAATTATTCAGTTCATCGGTAAGCCGGGTGATTGTTTCCTGATAATTATACAAAGAGACAAATAAATATTTATTGGCGAATTTTCGGAGGCCGCCGTCTATCCGGTAAAAACCGAAAACGAAAAGCGGTGCGACGACCAGTCCGGCGGCGTAAGCTCCCGAAGTAAAAATGCCGCCAAAAGCCCGGCTGTAAAGCCAGATGGTAAAATAAAAAAAGCCGTAGGTAAACGCCCCTGCTCCGAAATAAATAAAAATCCTCCGCGCCACAATCCGGATGTCCATAAGGCGGTAGCGGATGATGGCGTAGGCGGAAAAAGCGACATAAATAGAGACCAAAATATTTCCAACTGGAAGAACCGGTATCCGATACCATAAAAGATAGTTTGTTGACCCGCCAGCAAAACCGATAATCATGCCAAGCATGACATACTTTAATTGTAGCCTAATGATACCGAAAGATTTTTTATATTTGTCATACAATAAAAACGTAGAATAAACCACATAAAAAAACCAAACCACCAGAAATACACTATAAAGATGCCCGGCAATCGGCCAATACTTAAAATTCAATATTGGCTCTATATGAGAAACAAAATATGGCGTTAAATCACCCAGTAAAAATAAAGAAAATAACCCATAGCTAAAAATTAAGAACTTTTTTCTTTTTTCCACTAGATCCACTAATGCATAAACGAAATGAAGATAAGAAACCGGAATAAGAATTGCCGCGGCCATTAAAGCCCGGCACCAAAAAAGCGCGGAAATGGCATCATCTGCAATCTGCCAAAAATAATAGCCAAGGCTCCAGGAAGCTACAAAAAAACAAAAAATAAAAAAACTCAAATTTTTTGAGTTCCGGCTTTTAAGTATTACAAATACACCTAAGATAAGGCTGGTAAAAAAATTTATCAGGGCGGAAATAGCGTAAAAATTCATACTCAAAAAACAAAAAGAGGCCCGAGGTGCTGTGTTGATTATAGCACACCCGGGCCGAAAGCGTCCATCCACAAAACCCTCCCTTTCGCAATATCTATTCAATTACCGCAATGTTAAAAATGCCGTGCGGTGTTTGAATGATTGAAACTTTGCGATCGGAACCGAGGGTCGAATCGAGAACTTGGAGATATTGAGCCAGCCCAAGATACTGCATCTTGGGCCATTGGATGAAAATATGCAGGAAAAAACGCTCCACGAAGTTGTCCGTAATATTGGCAGTGATAATCTTGCCGCCGTTATCCAGCATCCGGACAAAGTCATAGATTTTTTTTCCATACATATAGTCACCCAATCCGATACAAATAACCAAGTCAAAGTCGTAAAGACTGTGTCCGGCGCGCTCAACCACCTCACGAAGCGTGGACTGTTTCTCGGGATTTGTTGAGACCTTTTTCATAATGCATTGAAAAAATTCGGCGGGAACTCCGTAGAACTTAAGGAGTTTCCGGAACCTTTTCACTGAAAAAAGTCCGTCCGGCTCGACTGATACTACCTCGAGTCGAATGCCCGGGCATCGCTCCATCGCCTTTGAGACACCAATGATGATGTCCTGCAGGGTGCCACCAGCCAAAACGACTACCCTGACCGGCCGAGTATTGCCAGTCAACTGAAGATCGTCATACTTTTTTGTTACCTGCCGAGCAAATTCCTCGGCGACGATGTTCAATCTAGAGCGTACATCCTGAGCAATCGGCATGCCGATCCAAAAGCTGGTCCATGCCCTGACCAGCCAGTTGACCGGTTGAATCGGAGTCAGCTTCCTCCACCAATCCTCGGACATTCCCTCGGGCATAATTCCAAAACGCCCGAAGTAGTTATAAATCATGTCCAAAGATTTGGATAGCGCGGAATACTTCCGAATCTGCCGAAGAGCCGGACTCCCAATAAACATGAATCCGTCATACCAGAAACTGGATGACTGAATCCCGTGCCGAGGGTCAACCAGTTTCCGCCGTCTAGCTACAATCACTCCAGCTTTTCCTTTCAGAAACGGCCAAAGTAAAAACACTAGACCAGCCAAAGTGCATAGGGCCAGTTGACTAGGAAAAAACAAGGCCAGCACACAACCGACGATGAGTGGGAAAAACAAGTAAACGGACACTTCAACTACGATGTAAATCCATCGTCTGCCGGTTTCTTCCTCGTCAACCGCGCGCCTAATGTTAACGTTAACTTCGGGAGTCGCCTCTTTAAAAGCAGGCATCTCAACCGCAACTCTAGCCATCGTTGCTTCTTTCACTGAGCTCACGCTTCGTTCCTCTCTGATGAGGCCATGCCTCGGGTTAGGGATTCTTTTGAAAAAGAGCCTAAAAACTTCCAATTATTTAAAAAAATAACGGTAAAATTACCGAAATCTGTCAAAACGCGACTTTTTACCCTAACAAAAAACGGCCTTTTTGTCAAGGTCGGGTTAATTTTAAAAAGACCGCGGTGTTTAATTCCCAAATCAACCCAAAACCCGGACGCTAATCCTTTTAACAGTATAGCATGAAAATAGTTAAGGGAGGGTTAATTTAAATCCAATAAAAATCCGGGAAACGGAATAAAAGCGGATTAAATCAGCTTCTTTTTCGCGAACAAAATACCCTGCGCGAGGAGATAGCCGATAGCGAATGACACCAGCATAATAAAAAAACTCCCGGCAGTTTCATCAAATTCAATATTCGGCCAGTCCATAAAAATAAATAAAATTGTCGCCAGCCAAAATATAGAAGATCCCGTTAAAAACACTATCCAGGCTGTTTTCTTTTTTAAAATTGAAAAAGAAAAAGCGGCGAGCAATAATATATAAAAATAAATAAAACCGTCGATGCTGCATGTTCGGTCAAAACCTTCCAGTAAAAAGAGTCCTCCTCCGCAACGCACATTCAGTAAGCTACTATGCGCTGTTCCGCCAAGAGGTGCTAAAATAATCGCCAAAAAAATTGAGCCTGCATAAATGCCAATAATCGTGAATAAATTTTTAATTTTACCATTCATAAATTATCCCTTAAATAATTAACGTCATCTTTAATTATATCATAAGCCCCTTGATTGATTAAATCTCTCCTCAGATATTTACCGAGATTCCTTTCAATCCGGTCATAAATAATATTGAGTTTCTTTTCGTTTTCCCGATCTAGGCGCAAAAGCTCTTCGTTAAATCTCTCAATCATCTTAGCTTTAAGTTTTGCCGGCAGAAAGCGGTTCTTTTCGGTTTTCTCAATAGCTTTTAAAATGAGCTTTTTCGCTTCGTCCGTCAGCCTGAGCCGCCATTTTATCTCTTCAATCTCTTTGATTAAAATTTTGCTGATTGTCCGGTCGGTTATCCATCTTAATTCATAGAGCCTTTTTATGTCCGAGATGACGCTGTCCGGGGTGGCGATTATTTTGAATTTCACTATTGAACTCGCAATATTCCCGGCCTTGTCTTTGGCGATGATTTCCAGCATATGCTCGCCGGTTTTTTCGTAGAACAGATCAATCGTGGTTGTTGCTTGTCCCGGACTTATTGAACTGAATATTTCCTCTCCGTCCAGTTTAACCGTTGAGGAGGCTATATCAGAGAAATCGTCAGTAGCGGTATAGTTAATTTCCAACTTTGTGTTGTGCAGATACTCGGCGTTTTTGGCAGGCGAACTAATCGCAATAACCGGCGGGACATTGTCTTCGGGTTCCAGTTCGACAATCGGGTCTTCTGATTCTTCGGCGTAATTCAGGTTAAATTCCTGAATTTGACTGGCGGCTATAGTTCCTGTAAATTCCTTGTCAATTTCAGCTTCATCGTCAATCACGCTCGCCGAGAGTTTGTATTCGCCGCCGTTATCAACGCCCTGCAGTTCAATTTTGTATTCGCCGTCTATCGGGTTAATTATTACGGCAAACTCAGACTGGCTGTTAAAGCCCGAGTAAAAACCGTAATCTATCTCGCCTATATTCACGTTTCCGGTAAAGTCTTTGCCTAATTTTTTTCCGTCCGGCGAAATAATTACAAAATCAACCGGAGAGTGAACCCCTATTATCAAAACTTTTTTCGCTTCCGGCGCTTCGGTTATATCAATGACTGGCAGGGTTCCGGTTAAATATTCCAAAACTTCTTTTTGAGCTCTACTCGGTAAATTTAAATGATCGGCATTGCTGATTTTTGAGGCCGGGAAAAGCGATGAACTCATCTCCGGCACGGTGCCGTCGCCGGATAATTTTATAACCCCTTCTTCTTTGCCGTGCTCCCACATCGGCGCGTAGCTTCCGCCCGGGCTTACGGTAATAGCGCCGATAGTATCGTCTCCGGTGTCACCGATAATATTGTATACTCTTACTCCGCTGTTAATAAATCTATTTATGTTTTCCCCGGCGTTTAAATCTTCAAGAAAATTATTATAGGGATAATTATTCGGATAGTTTATCGGGTCATAATCTCTGAATTGCGTTGCACCGACATCCTGCAAATATGGATAGACGGGCAATAATTGTTCAACAGATCGCACGCCATTTCGGATGTAATCAAATAAATCATTATAACCTCTAAACTTACCTTCTTCGGTAAAATAAAATTCAATTATCGCCCCCAATTTGCCCTGAAACCCCGTCGCCCCTTCCCATTTTAAATACGCTTCCGGCGAACCCCGGTGCGGCGTGCCGAGAAAAACTATCTGATCAATATCATTTTCGTAATCATCGCTTTCCGCGTAATAGCGGGTTACCAGGCCGCCCATGGAATGAGCAATAATGTCAACTTTTTCCGCGCCAGTGGCGGTTTTTATTTCGTCAATTTTCTGTTTAAGCTGATAGGCTGACAATTTATTATCCTGGCGCCATTCATACGGAAACTCAAATAATGTTTCCCCGGGAATATAGCCGCCGTTCTCTGCCAAAGCTTTGTATAGATTGTCATAGGTATGAAGAATCGGATCCAACTCCCAGCCTTTTTCCGCCGAATACCAGCTCCCCATAATCCCCGGCACGAGAATGACAGGATTCAAAACATCATCAACCTCCGGCTCCCAGGGTTCGGTTAAGAATGGCTCGTAATTGATATTGCCGGAAATGAATATTCCTTTAAAATCATCCGGAGTATCCATGCTTTCCGATTGAGTCGGTCCTTCTATGCTGTTCCAATAATTATTGGCGGCATCAAGCGGATCGGTTCCAAAATAATTTAACGCCAGTTCTTCGCAGATATTAATTCCGTCCGCCGGATAGCATGAATCGGGATTAAAATAAAAATTAGTAAAATTTATTTTAGAATCCGGCGTTTCGTTGATAAAAACCGTCCCCATGTCATTAGTAAACGAGCTATGGGCGACGCTGAAACCGGATGATTGGAACGCGGCAATAAGGGTAACCGCCATATCCTCATACCCGCCGCCATAGCTTGTTTCGGCGTAATCAATATTGATTTTAGAGCCAGAACCGTTAGCCATAATCCCGTACCAATCGCCCGGAGCCGGAGTTGTGGCGCTCCCGTCTCCGTTGGTATCGCCGCCGGCTTCATCATCCTTTAACGAGGTGATTATTACCGGATCGGTTTCACTTCCCTTAATATCCAGTTCGCCCATGGCGAGAATCGGCGTATTTTTCCCTAGTTTTATAATTACGCCCGGATTGACTGTGAGCTTGGCGCCGGGCATGATCGCGAGGCCGTTCATGGAATCGTCAATTGCTCTAACTTCGCCTTTTTCCCAGACCGTGTCTTCCGAAATCATTATGCCTTCGGCCCGGGCTTCGGGGACGCAGAAATCAAGCGCCGCAATCCTTAATCCGTCTTTCGTAAAAGGCATCCCAAAAACAAAAAACCCCGCCAGAGCGAGGGTCAATAAAACTTTTTCGGAGAGAGACAGGCTGATTTTTATTCCAAACAATTCGCGTGAGCCGCATTCATGGTTGCGTCTTTTTTTAATTTCGCCCGGCATAATGCGGGACAGGACATGATACCCTTTGAGTGATAGATTTTTCATGCCTCCTTTTGGTTAAAAATAATTCTTCTTGAATTATATTACTTTTATTAAAACTCATCAATAGATAGATGTAGGCGGTTCTAAAAAACCCCTACTCCATATGCGTACTCTTTTCCCATTCCCCGATCTCGCGCTTTAAAAGCGGCCAGCGGCTGAGGCTCGGATCAATTCTCATTATTTTCTCCGCCGCCGCTTTCGCTTCCCGCGTCAATTCGTAGTCAAAAAGCGAAGCTATTTTCAGTTCCGGAAAGCCTTTCTGGGCAATTCCGTAGACCTCGCCCGGGCCGCGAAGTTCAAGATCCATCCGGGCAAGCTTAAATCCGTCACTCTCGGTTTCCACCGCTTTCAGCCGGGCTAAAGTTTTTTCCGCCGCACTATCGGTAAAAAGAAAGCAAAATGACTCCTCTCTGCCCCGTCCGACCCTTCCCCGGAATTGGTGAATCTGCGCCAGGCCAAAACGGTCGGCGCCTTCAATCATCATAACGGTCGCGTTGGGAATATCAATCCCGACTTCAACGACTGAAGTGGAAACCAGCACTTTTATTTTGCCGGAAGAAAAACCCTCCATCACCTTGTCCTTCTCCCTCGGCTTAAGCCGGCCATGCAAAAGCCCGACTTTAAGATCAGGAAAAACCAGTTGGTTCAGCTTTTCAAATTCTTCTTTAACCGACTTAACCCCGAGCTTGTCGGACGGGTCAATAAGCGGGCAAATGACAAATACCTGCCGGCCCTCTTTTGCTTTTTTTCGGATGAATTCGTAAGCCGCTTCGCGCTTTTCTTCGGGAATAACCCGGGTAAGGACCTTTTTCCGCCCCTTAGGCATTTCATTGATTATGGAAACGTCCAGTTCGCCGTACAAGGCGAGAGCGAGACTGCGTGGAATAGGCGTGGCGGTCATGGAAAGAAAATGCGGAGCGAACTTTTTTTCAATGCCCATGGCAGTCGCTTTTTCAATAAGGGTTTTTCTCTGCTCTACTCCAAAACGGTGCTGTTCGTCAATTATCGCTAAAGCCAGGTTGTTAAAATGTAAGTTTTCCTGAATTAATGCATGCGTTCCAACAATTACCTGCGAGTTATGAATTATGAATAACGAATCATGAGTAATGGGCTTCTTTTTTTTCCTGCCTCCAGTCTTATCGAAATCAGCGGCATTATTTATGATTCGCCCGCAATGAACCCCGCATTCGCGGGGCTCATTGCGGGCAGGTGATTCATAATTCATTTTTTTCTCACTGGAAGTAACCAGACCGATTTTGATGTCCATTCCGGAAAACAATTTGCCAAACGTTTCAAAATGCTGTTTGGCGAGAATCTCGGTCGGCGCCATAATAACCGCCTGCTTGCCGTTTAGAACCGCGTTCAGGATGGCGATGGCCGCGACGATTGTTTTTCCCGACCCGACGTCTCCGGTTAAGAGCCGGGCCATGGGCCGCTCTTTTTCCAGGTCGCGAAGGATTTCCCAGGCCGCTTTTTTTTGCGCGTCAGTAAGCCGGAAAGGCAGGCCAAAAACGAATTCGCGGGTTTCTTTTTCATAAAATTTAAGCCGATGGCTGAGGCTCAAATCCATTTCCCGCCTTGCCATCTGCGACCGGAGCTGGACTAAAAATAGCTCCTGAAAAGCCAATCTTTTTTTAGCGCTCGCGGCGTCCTTTTGATTCCTGGGAAAATGAATCAACCTGATCGCTTCCGGCAGGGACAGATATTTTTTTCCTCTCGCTTCAGGCGGAACCCAGTCGGGAATTTTTTCCGCGAGATAAATAACCCGGCCTATAAGCGACCTTAGCCGCTTCTGGTTCAGCTTTCCGGAAAGATGGTAAACAGGAACCAATCCCCGGGTATGGAAGTAAGGATGAGTTCCTTCGGACGGTTTTTTTTCCGCGATTTTATCCCGGCTGTGGATAACTGCTCCGGCCTTCTCGTAAAAAGGAGAAAGCATTGCCATCCCTCCATAGTCTTCGGACGCCTTTCCGGCGATGGAAATCGTATCTCCGGCCGAAAATTGACGGGCGATAAAAGGCTGATTGAACCACACCGCGCGCAAGCTCCCGGTCTTGTCCCGGATAAGCGCTTCGGTTATATGCGCGCGCCTTCGCGGACTGCGCCTGGCATTAATCAGTTCAATTTGGCCGATTATATTGGCATTTTCCCCGATTTTTAAATCGGCAATGGGAACCGTCCGGGAAAAATCATCATAGCGGAAAGGAAAATAAAATAAGAGATCGCGAATTTTTTCCACTCCGATTTTTTTTAATTCCCGCGCGGCCGCCTCCCCGACCCCGCTTAAATTTGAAATACCGCTCCCCGCGTCAAGCATAATTTTAATCTTAAAAAATTCCCTCTCTATTTTCCGAAAGTACTATTGCCTCTTTATGAATTTGGATTTATAATTGAGTAAAGCGAGGAAATAATAAATATCAATTTATTATTTCCGAGCGCGCGAAATTATATCCTCAGATATAATTGAAATGAGTGAGAGAAATGACGAATATCAATTCGTCATTTCTGAGCGAATGAAATTACATCCTCAGATATAATTGAGTAAAGTGAGTCCCGCAGATGCGGGATGAGCGAAAAATTCTATCCCCTCTTGCAATTTTTCCGGATATGTTTTATTATAACGAGAATATTTCCCTTAAGGAAGAAAGTTCTTCCAAAGGAATATTTATTTAATAAATAAATCTAGTGCTAAAGCGGTTATCTTTTCCTGCTCAGAAAATAATCCGGCGCGGACAAGGTATCGGCCTAGCTAGTTTCAACCTTTAGAAAAAAGGCCTATGGAAAAAACCTATTCGGGGACCCAGCTCCAAACCCTTACCGAAAATGATTTCGGCCAAGACAAAGCCTGGGGATTACACGCGGTCATTGATATCTACGATTGCGAACTCGCTTTAATCAGTTCGCCGGAGCATATCAAAAAATTCGTAATTGAACTTTGCAAAGAAATCGGCATGAAACGGCACGGGGACACCCATCTTGACCGTTTTGGAGACGGGGTTACGGTAAGCGAAGGCTATTCCTTCATGCAGTTTATTGAAACTTCATCCATTACCGCCCATTTTGAAGAGACGCACCGAAAAGCCTTTATTGACATATTCAGCTGTAAGTTCTTTGAAGCGGAAAAGGCGGTTTTATTCTGCCAAAAATTCTTCAAAGGAAAGAAAGCCAAAGTAACCGTTCTTGTAAGAGACTAACTGAAATTTACAAACCATCCCGTCCCAAGCGGGATGGTTTTTTGTTTTCTTACAGCGCGACCACCAGCCCGTTCATGATGCCGAACACCTTTAATTTCAACTTTTTAAAATGGAGGCATCTGCCGCTTTGGCGGATCCTTTTTCTTATTTCCATCTTCGGGGGCAGATTTTCGTCATCGCAGACCAGAGGCCGGACTTTTATACTGCCAAAAATATCAAAGACCGGATAATCTTTAATGGTTTTCGGATATCGCTTGAGCGGTGGCAGATACTCCCCAAAACCGACTTCCATTTTGTTGTTGAACTTTTTATCCATCCGTTCAATAAACGCGTTATATTCTTCAAACTTTTTTTCCGTGCAGGCCATCGTCCCCCGGCAGACCGAACTTTTGCAATAGCAAGGGAAATCATATATCTCCCCGACATCGGCCAAAACATAATAATTCACCGTCAGTTCCTCGCCGGAAAAAATTTTTCTTAAAGCAAAATAAAGGATATGGCCCCGGTATTGGAACGATTCGCAGTTAGGCGAACAGGAATGGTTTATCAGATGCGGGCCGGGAACCGCCGGATCAGGCGCGATTGAAGAGTCGCTCGTATATCCAAAAACGTAAAAACCGTTCTTTTTTTCATACTCTTCTTCCTCGTCTTCGCTGATTATTTTCCCGAGATAATCGCCGATGACGTTTCCGCCTTCAATTCCGCGCTTGGCGAAAACCCCGTTTCCCCGTCTTTTAGTTTTTCTTACTTCAATATGAGCTTCAGGCAGTAAAAACATAAATTGATTATTTAACTTCGTATCCGTTGTTATAGTAAGAATACTGCGGCTGTTTTTCAAAATGCCAAAGATGCTTCCAGCCGCAATCGCCGAGCCCGGCGTCAAAAACGAGCGCGCCCGAGGAAATGGCGTAGTCAATGTTCTTCATGCCGACGTAGGCGCCTAAACTTGAATAGTCGGCTAAATTCGCGCCTACCGAGAGATAATTATAAACGCCTTTGTATAGTATTGAATAAGATACGCCTTCCTTTTTGTCGTTTATGGCCGCGGTCATTAGCTCAACTTTAAATAATTTCACGAGATCCTTGAAAATCTCTTTTTTATGGGGCAGGCTTAAATAAGATTCCCCGCCGTGCCGTTTTATATTCAGGTCAAAAAGCAAATCAATATCATCGTAATCGTTATGGATAATTTTAACCTCGTTTTTTTCAATTTCACTTTTAATTTTTAAAAACTGGCGGCGGCGCTTTGATGAAAATGAGTTAGCCAGATGGTCTTCAAAATTTTTGAGCCCAAAAAGCGGCAGGGCATACTTATAATCTTCCAAAGGCAACCCTTTCGTAAACTCGTCTTCTCCGGCGATATCATCCAAAAGCAAATCTTCTTTTACCGAATAATAAAATTCCGGAACGCGCTTTTCGTAACCCTTAACGATAAACAGCCGACTGTCTTCCATAAATTCTTCGGCAAAAAATTCATACAAATCGTCTTCTTTATTATACTGGAGCGGAAGAAGCCCGACTAATCTTTTATCTTCATACCCGGCGAGAAACCTTAAAGGATTATTGAAATATTTATAGAACGCGTAACGAAAATCCCAATTGTCATAAATTGACTGATTGGGACTAATAATATTCCATATTTTTTTACACTCTTCCAAATCGGTAATTTCTTTTATTTTAAACATAAATTGAGGGCGCGAAATATTTCACGCCCGAACCCTAAAAACTCGTCTGCAGGTGATAATAAGGCGGCCGGTCTTTGTAGCGGCGGATAGTCATTTTGATAATTTCTTCCAGGAACTTCCCGTAATCCAGACCGATTAATTCCGCCGTATTCGGGGTAACATCGCCGATATTAATTGAGGAGTTGGGATTTAATTCCAAGACATAAGGGTTATCATTTTCATCCACCCGGATCTCCACCCGGCCGTAATCATGGCAGTCAAGAATATTATAAGTATCAAGCGCCATTTCGGTCAAAAGCGACTCAAGGCGTCGGGAAATATTTTTCGGCGGCTGTTGGATTACTATAGCTTCATAAGCCGGGTTCTCGGTCCATTTGGAATCATAAGGATATATATGCCAGAATCCCTCGGGCATAGCCTTAAAAATTGAACGGGCCAGAGGCAAAACTCTTAAATCGTCTTCATCATTGCCGATAATGGTAACGTCATACTCGTCGCCTTCAATATATTCCTCAATCAAAGCCGGCGAGTCAAGCTTTTCAATTACGTATTCCAATTGGCGGTCCAGCTCTTTTTTATTGGTAACGACCGAATCGTTGGTAATGCCGATGGAATTGTCGGTATTGGCCGGTTTGACGATCAACGGGTAGCGCAAATCGTCGCGAATCTTATCTTCCAGAGAATAAGCGTAGTCCCATTTCGGCGTCGGAATGTTGTGGTAATTAAGCAAAATTTTCACCCGGATTTTATCAATGCAGATTGAAAGGGTAAAAGGGTTGGATCCGGTATAGGGAATTTGGAGAATATCAAAAATTGAAGCGGCATGCGGCTCTAAGAGGCTTAAATTATTTATCCGTTCGCAGATATTAAAAACCAAATCCACGTCCGATTCCCGAAGCTCATTAAAGGCTTTGGGGAAATCATTAAAATCAAAGAGTGTTACCCTATACCCTCTTTCAAGGAGAGTCTTCTCAATGTTTTTACTCACTAAAGCGAATTCTCTGTCCACGGCGCTGGAACCCTCATCGTACAAATTGCAGGCCACGCCGATATGGAGATTTTTCAATTCCTCGTCCGAAACGCTCCGGATGTGCTCAATTTTAGCCGAACGCGCCAGGGCGTTCTTAGTGAGTAGCGCCGAAGAAAAACGGTCTTTTCTTTGAGTTCGGCCGAAAGACGAATAACTTTTAAAAGGCGCGATTTCAATGTCCACCTTTTCAAAAATATAAGCCATGGCCCGCTCAGCGTCGGTATAGGACGATCCGCCGACGATTACCCAGCCGATGTTTTCATAACCGTCCGGAGGAACGAGAACCGAGTCGCCGACTTTTTTAGAGAGAAAATAATCCAAAACCTGGGCATGCTTTTTTATCTCTTCAAAACCGATGATTTTCGTAATAATCCCCGAGCTCTTGGGAATAAAAAACTTTCCGATGACGTATTTTCTCGCGTCTTTATGGTGCGCGGGCGAATTAACCTTTAAGGCGATTTCACAGCCAGTTTTTATCAGGTCAAAATTATAAACCTGCCAGATATTTTCCTGGGTATAGTCGCCGCCCATGCGCGAGGCGATTTCAATGATTTTCGGACCGTCTTTGGAAAGTTTTACTTCAACATGGGCGAGCGAATCCCGTACGCCGAGGATAATTAAAGCCGACTCGGTTACTTTTATAAGCTCGGCTTCCTGTTCCGGGCCGATCCGCGGCGGAAGGTAGTCGCCGGTTTCCATAAAAAATGGCAGGTCCATGGCGGTTTTTTCGTGAATGCCGATAACATGCGGAACGCCATGCTGGCAATAGCATTCCAGGGAAAATTCCTGACCGGCGATATATTCCTGATAAACGAATAATCTTTTATTATACTTAAAAATCGGGTCATAATCGGGAGTGCAGTTTTTTAAGACATAATCATAAGCGTCTTCAGCTTCTTTTTCATTGTTGACCTGCACGACAAACTGGCTGTCCGCGCCGTAAATCGGTTTTAAGACCGCCGGAAAAGCGATTTCTTCGGTTGCTTTTTTTAAGTCCGCCCAGGTTCGGACAAGCCTTTGGCGGATATGGCAAAGCCCGGATTGCCGGAGGATTTCCTGCATCCGGAATTTGTCGCGGGTATTCGTCGCGGTTTCCAGGCTGTTTCCCGCCAGTTTAAACTCGCGGCAAATTTTAGCGAGCAACGGGATATCGTCCTCCCAAAAAGTAATCGCGCCGTCCAGCTTTATCTTATTGGCCGCCAAATAATCTTTTATCGCTTCAATTGATTCGGGATGGTTGTAGTTGTCGGCGATAATCCAGTGATCGGCGTAGCTTTGCGCCCAGTTTTTTTCCTTGTTTAAAACCAGTATGTTGAGTCCGAGTTTTTTTAATTCCTGAAAAATGAATTTTTTCTTTACTGATCCGGTATTGACGACGAGCAAATTCTTCCCTCCAAGATTGCCGTTATTTCCGTTGGCCATACGAGTGATAAAAAGCCTTAAGGTGAAAGCGATTCAAGTTTTGTTTATTTTTAACTTAATGACTTTCAATAACTTACTTTACGCTTTTT
The DNA here is from genome assembly GCA_041661405.1 of Patescibacteria group bacterium. Classification (GTDB taxonomy): domain Bacteria; phylum Patescibacteriota; class Patescibacteriia; order Patescibacteriales; family JBAZCA01; genus JBAZCA01. The sequence continues at coordinate 13,150 of JBAZUL010000011.1, read as the reverse complement.
TATATTTTTAATAATTATTATCCTAATTATAAGTTTAATAAATATTAATTGCAATAGTTCACGGGCGTTTTTAGGATATTTTTCGTCCGGCGCTCCGAGAATTTTTTTCGGAAATTTTTACACAAAAAAATAGCCTTGATGTTGGGGCTATTTTAGTATGCGGAGAGATAGGGATTCGAACCCTAGGGACCCGTGAAGGCCCAGCAGTTTTCAAGACTGCCCCATTCGGCCGCTCTGGCATCTCTCCAGGAATTTTAGATTTTTGATCTATTGTAATCAGTGACTATTTTAGAGGAACAAATTTCAAACTACAAAATCTAAAATCTAAAATTTCTATGCGGAGAGGGAGGGATTCGAACCCTCGAGGCCCGTTAAGACCTAACACCTTAGCAGGGTGTTGTTTTCAGCCGCTCAACCACCTCTCCAAAAACAAACAGGAACTGGGAAATCCGAGCCTGGCATTGGAAGACAATCCTGTCCTGCCTGATTCCAGCCGCCTATTTCCCAATTCCCCTGATTTTGCTATAATAACTATATTAAAAAAAGCCTTAAATGTCAATCTTAATATGGAGGAAGAAAGAGAGCAAGCGAGCCGCGCCGAAGGGCTTATCGGTTGGGAAGTGCCGGAATATGATAAGCATGAGCGGACAAAGCATTGGTACACCTGGGCATTCATTATCGGGGGTTTTCTTCTGGTTTCGTCTTTTTTTTCCGTCAGCTTCTTCCCTTTTAACATCTCTTATTCTCCTAATTTCCTCTTCGCTCTTATTATAGTAATCGCCGCTATAGTCATAATCTTAAACGACGGCCGGGAACCTGATCCGGTAGCCGTTATTATTACCGACGAGGGCGTTATTGTCGGCCGGAAATTTTACGATTATGACGATTTAAAAGATTTTTCCATAATCTACAAACCGCGGGAAGAAATTAAAAACCTCTATATTGAATTTAAAAATCCCCTGAAACACCGGCTCTCCATCCCGCTTTTAGACATGAACCCCTTGCCAATTCGCGATACTTTGCTAAAATACCTGCCGGAGGACTTGGACCGCCTGCACCCGCCAGCCTCAGAGGGTCTTGCCAGGCTGTTTAAACTCTAGGCAACCGGACATAAAAAACTCTGCCTCGCGAAAAATGGCAGAGTCTTTATTTAAGCACTCGTCGTTCAACGGATAGGACATCAGCTTGCGGAGCTGGTAATCCAGGTTCGATTCCTGGCGAGTGCACATATAAATTGCGCTTGTCCGCCAAAGCCATCAGACAAAGGCGTAGATTTTTAAATCCAGGTTCCCTGCCGGCAGGCGGGGATTCCTCGCGAGCGCGCAAAGTATGGATTTAAAGGATTTTACAAAAAAATTGCGCATAGCGCTTTCTATACCCATTATTTTTTTATTACCTGCTCTCTTCTGTCCATCCAGTGTTTTTGCTTGTGAATGCGCTCCTGCTTCTATTGACAGCGCGCTTTCAAATTCTGATGCCGTCTTCGCGGGCAAGGTAAGTAAGATAGAATACTTGGATAATCCGGAACAAATCTCCCCCGAGCCAAGGACTGTTGTAACCTTTGATGTTTCACAATGGTGGAAAGGCTCAGACGAAAAACAGGCTGTTTTGCATACCGTCCACAACACTTTTACTTGTAATGGATATTGGTTCAAGGACAATGAAGAATATTTAGTATACGCCTCCAGACAAAGCGATGGAACTTTTGGCACAAGTTTTTGCCAACGGACAAACACATTGTCCCAAGCCGCCGAAGATTTGGCTAAATTGGGTAAAGGGGCTCCCCCGGCGGAAAGAATCCAGCCTTCGGGAAAAAAATTTATGCCAGGTAATCTTATAACAGAAATTGCGGTAGGTATTATCGCTCTTGTTATTATAGGCGCGATACATAAAATTGCGGCATCAAAAAGGAAAGCCGCAAAAGTCAAAATTACTTGAATTAAGGTTCCATAAACCGATTCTCACCCCTTAGCCGCGACCAGCCCCCAAACCTCTCCGGCGCCGTTTTCTTTTAAAATCCGCGCGCATTCGTTTAAGGTCGCGCCGGTCGTGGCGACGTCGTCAACTAAAATCACGCTCCGGCCTTCCAGATTGCTTCCGCTCCAGCCGTAACAGCCGGAGATGTTTTTTTTCCTTTTCTCCTCGCCTAATTTGGCCTGGGGAATTTTGTGTTTAATCCTTTTAAGATGCCGGTTTTCCATGGCAAACGGCAGTCTTTTTGTTATTGCGCCGGCCATCAGCTCAGACTGATTAAAGCCTCTAGTCCGAAGACGTTTTCGCGAAAGCGGGACCGGAACAATTATCACCCCGGCCGGGTTAAAAAGGAATACCGGAGCGGAAGAAGCGCCGGAAAACTTTTCCCATATCCGTCCGGCCTTTAAGTCCATGCCCGCGACTCTGGCTTTACTGATTTCATTAATTAAAAAAGCGGCCAGGTAACTCCCGAGATAACCGGCCGCGCCTTTTACTAAATGGTACTTTACATTTTTAATTACCCGGGAAAGAAGCTCGTTGTCATAATCTCCGGCAATAAGGATACCCGCTAAATAATAATCGCGCGAGCATCCGGGACAAAATTCACCAAACAGGTTTTCTTTTTTGCAATGAAGGCAATACTGCTTTTCCTTATAAGCCAGGCTTTTAAAACAATCCGGGCAAACCCACTCGCCTTCCCGGCCGCAACCAAAACACTCAATCGGGAATACGGCGTCCAGAGCCATTACGCCAAAACGGTTAAGAACGGCTTTTAATTTTCCTATTCTTGATAGCTGCGGCATGCTTCCAGAGCCTAAAGGACATCAACTTAATTCGTAATTGCTCGCTAATTGTTATTCCAGCTCCCCTCGCCTGCGATCCCGAGTCCTCGGGAGAGCGGGAGAGGGGTTGGGGGGTGAGGGTCAGTCCGCCTGCCAGACTGCCGCGTCAACTTTCCAGGCGCCGCTCTCTTTTTTAAAACGGATAGTTATATCCTGATAAAAAGTCCGGAAATTTGCCCGGGCGCCGGATGCCTCCCGCCTTTGGGTTGTAACGAGTATTTCCGCTTCTCCGCCGGACTGATCAAAGTTTTTCACTTCTTCGGCGACTGATTTGGTGGTAATCCCATAATAGATGCTCCTGTCCCCGCTCTTCCCCGCGGTTTTTATAATATATCCTTCAGCCCACTCTTTCATGGAGCCGGTCATAAAAATCATCAGATCCTCAATATTGGAATAATCAGACTGGTTGGAATAACTGCCAAATCGCTCGGCAAAAGATCCGGCCATTCTTTCCGCGTCTTCTTCGCTCATCTCCTCCTTTGCTGCCCTTGGCGCGGAAGCGGTTTTATTTTCCCCGATAACCGGAGCGGCGGGCTGAACCGTATTTCCGGTTTGAGGCAATTCAACCGCCGGTTTATTTTCGGCAGGCGTTTCAGCCGGAGCCTGATACTCGTAGAAAAAGAAAAAATAAACCAGGACAACGATCATAATCGCTCCGAAGGAGATTATGGCAATGGCAAAATATCTGCGGTTCATAAAATAATATTAAATATCTTACGCTTTCTCCTGCGTAGCGCCGTCCGCTCCCCCGCCTTCCAAACTTTCCGCGAACTCTTTTTTGGCTTCTTCAATTTCCAAAAGCTGGCGCGGATCAGAGGTTATGAGCTGGTCTTCGGTATAGGAGGCGACGACTTTAATCGCCGCGTGCTTTGATCCGGCGAAAAAAATCCCCTCGCCCACTCCGGACTCTAAGAGCAGGTATTTTTCCCCTTCGGTCAGGGAAAAAGTTTTCTGGATAAGATCGATGGAAGCCGGAGATTGTTTTAAGAGAAGTTGCATGGAGGAATTGGTAACGATCGCCTGGCCGTAAGGGGAAGTTAAAAAGTCGTTTACGTCCTGAGTGATGGTAGTAACCCCGAGATAATATTTGCGGCATCTTTTGACCAGGGCGAAAATGAACTTGGCGCTGTCCTCGTGCTGCATGAGCCACCAGGCTTCGTCAATGACCAGAATCCGTTTTTTCATTTTACTCCGGACCGCGTTCCAAATATAGTTAACGATAGTATAAATAGCGATGGGCCGAAGCTCGTCTTCAAGGTCGCGGACGGAAAAGCATACCAGCTGGTTGTCCATTTCCACGTTGGTCGGAGAATTTAAAAGTCCGGAAAAAGTCCCTTCGGTATATTTTTTCAGGCGGAGAGCGATACCTTCGCCGCCCTCCATGCCTTCAATAATTTCCTGAAAGTCGGAAAGTATCGGCGGTTCCAGCCGGGCGATATCGGCGTCCGGGGTAATGTCTTTTTTAGCGTAAGTTTCAAGAAGCGCCCGATCAATGATTGAATCCTCTTCATGCGTTATTCCGCCGAGCATGAGCCTTAGAAGTCCTTTGACGGTAATTACCGCGCTCCTGATTATATCCTGTGGCTTTGAATCTTCGCCGATGGCCCGCGGCAAGTCAAAAGGATTGATCTTGGCCTCGGAGGCGAGCGAGATATTAATATAGGTTCCGCCGACCGCGTCCGATAAATGCTTATATTCATGCTCGGGATCAATTATTATTACTTCGGCGCCGAGCATCAGGCTCCGGAGCACTTCCAGTTTTATGGCGTAGCTCTTGCCGGCGCCAGAAGTCGCGAAAACCACGGCATTGGCGTTCTGAAGACTAAAACGGTCAAAAAGAATAAGGCTGTTGTTATGGCGGTTAATGCCGTAAAGAATTCCCTCGTCCGAAGTGAGTTCGGAAGAAATAAACGGGAAAGAAGAGGCGATTGGCGAAGAGTTCATGTTAAAACTGATAGAGAGCTCGTCGTTGCCGAGAGGCAGGGTTGAATTAAATCCCTGTTCGGACTGGTAAAAAACCTTTCTGGAATAAACCAGTCTGGACCCGAATATATTTTCTACTTCGTCCGAAAGCTTATCCATTTCTTCTTTCGTGTTTGAATAAATCGTAATGTAGAGGGCGAACTGAAAAAATTTTTCAATCCCCTGCGTTAGCGCGTCTCGGAGGCTTTCAACGTCCCGCAAAGCCGTTTCCCTGAGCGGATCGCGGGCCGCTCCTTTTTCCGAGTCTGACATGATCTGGGCTCCGAGCACTCCGGCTTTCTTTTTCAGTTGTTCCAGCACCAAAGCGGTATTTACCGGGTAAAAAAACATGCCAATATCAAAAGTGGAGTTGAGGTTAACTATTGGCGCGAACCAGCCGACGCTTATGTAGCGGGGATAACCGATAACGAAATGCGTCCGGACAAACTTATCTCCGAGCTTAAGGTAGTTCGGCTTAACTTCAATCGCCGCCGGAGCGATTAAATCTTTGATGCCGAGAGTCCCCCGCCGGAAAGCTTTTTCTTCAACGATTAATTCTCCGGCCGTGTCAGTCTGGTTTTCAAGCGCCTCCCGGGAACCGGCTTTTTCAAGACCCCTTCTTAGATCGGCTTTGTCTTTTTCAATTTTTTTCGGGCTAAACATGGATTAGTTGATTAGTTGATTAGTTAACTAGGAGCCTAATTACCTAATTAACCAATTAACTAATTAACTAATCACTCACTCTCAGCTCCCGCGTGTCCGCCAGCTTTTCGTTGGCCGAGGTTTCGGGGTTATAGGTATTGTAATACAATTCAATCAATCCCTGGGTGTCAAGCGGCACGGCGTTAAGTCCGGTGGACATAAGACCGGAAACAATATTCTCCGTCCGGTAATTAAGCTGGCTTTTTCTCCTGAAAAATACATCATCTTTCATCTTGATCAGCGTCGCCGCCCGGAAAACATCCGTAATCCGCGTAAAAAATTTTTTTTGCTTATCCGAGAGCGGGTTGTAAGGGACAACGACATAAAAACGCTTTGACATGATTTTACCGATGGACACGAGTTCCTTGACGTACTGAATATACTCGGTGGTCTGAATTTTTAAAAGCTCATTAGTCTGTTCTTTTTCTTTTTTTTCAAGATCAATAAGATAATTCTCAATATTCAATTCCCGCGACTGGATGACTATCTGCAGGGGAAATTCGATGTTATTCAAAAAACTCACGTAAGAAGAGATAATGGCGTTCTGTTCATCATCGCTTTTCAAAGCAAAGTTAAGACTGGAAACCATAATAACGGCCCGGAGAGTGCCGTCCTTCATTACCACGGTATCATCCCGGATTTCGGCTATATCCAGGTAACTTTGGGTTGAGACGGTTATCTTATTTTTAGCTAATTTATTTTCTGGCACAAAACGTTTTAATTAATTCCATTTATCAAGTTTGAACCCTCATTTTCCTCCCGATAGGCTCCGAGGGTATCAACAATCAAAGATAATTGCGCCAGCCGGGAGCGGGAAAAATTCCGCCCGCTGTTCGCGATTGGCCGGTTCATTGAGATTGCCTTAATGGCGCCGTCATCGCCAGCTTCCGCCGTTTGCGGGGCCAGATTCCTCCAGACCCTGATACCCGGCCGTTTTAAGGTTTCAATGAAATTCAGGATAAAATAATGAAAAGGCCGGCCGTTAATTTTTAAAAAAGCAAAGGTTCCCGCCATCGCGAAAATCAAAAGGCCGGCAACGGCAAAAAGTTCAAAATCAAAAATTTTATAACAAATGGCGATTATCACGCAAGAGGAAAGCATGATTATGAACTGCCTCGTCGTTATCGGTCCGATAATTTTATCTTCCACGTCTATGAATTGAGGAATGGTAAACTGTTGCATGTGTTAGTTGATTAGTTAATTGGTTAATTAGTGATTAGTTTTTGAAAGCTGTATCGGCCAATTAACCAATCAACTAAAACCTTAACTCCCGGTTTAAATCCATGATAGCATGGATTTCATCTTCGGTCAGAAAATCCTTTTTCTCGGCTTTCCTTTTGGCGATTATATCAATCACTGACTGCCTCGCGGCGATTGCTTCGCTTCCGGTCTCAAGATAAAGCCGGATAAGCGGACTTTGGCGCCAGGCGTTTATTCCGGCCAATCTTTTAGCGTATTCTTCCTCTTCCAAAAGGGATATCTTTTCCAATATTTTTTTCGCCGCCTCAACCGGAGAATCTTTGTAAAGCCTCCGGAAATTATTCAAATCAAGATATTTAAGCTCCTCAACCGGCGTAAGGATTTTCGGCGTAAATTTTACGTCTTCCATCTTTTTCCGGCCATTACCGCCGAGGCGTACCGGCGCCGAGGCAATTTCAAGCTTTCCGACCGCCGGCTTATCTCGCGAAGCTTCAGCGAAACGGAGCTTTTCTTCCGTAATTTTTTTGTCATCCGCGATCCCGCTCGGCGGGACAAAGCGGGACTTCCCGACCGCCGCCTTTAGCGCCTTGGACAGTTCTTCTTTCACTTTATTTTCCTTTTCCGGGGTTAAGGCTTCCCTGGGCGGTTCATCTTTATCCACTATTTTTGAAATTTCTTTTTTTCTTTTTTCAATCTCGCTTTTAAGGTCATAATCCATGTCTCTCGCCGCCGGGACAGTAATCGGTTTCCAAACCGGACGAAAATCCGGCTTCTGATCCATATCCTTTTCCGGCGCGCTTTCTCGTCCGGCGCCGCCTCTTTCAATAGCTGAAAGAACAGACAAAGCGAATTTTTCATCAACTCCCATCCCCCCGGAACGGTAATCTTTCATCAGGGTGGACTTCGTCTCCAGCTTGTCGCGGATTCCCTGAAGATAAGTTTTCAGGATTTGTTTCAATCGGCTTACGGCTTCGGCGCTCGCGAAATTATTACCGAATTCCCTTATAACGCTGTCAAGCGTTTCTTCAATGTCCGACTGAGCCCGATTATCCCCTAAATAGCTTAAGGCTTTATTTGAGAGGCTGGAGATTTCCTCTTCATCCTCGGCGGAAAAAAAGAAAGGGGCGGATTTTAAATTTCGCGTCTCTCTCACCGCGGTAGCCGCCGGTCTGATTACGGGAGAAGGTAAAGATTCTTTCCTTACTTCCAGCGCTTTCGGCGCTTCCCGACGAACCGGTTCCGGAATTTCGGCTGTAAAATTCTGGACTGTCGCTTTTTTTATTGCGCCTTGCCCCGGACCTCCCGATTCATTCTTTGTCTCTTCTTTTCTTTCCCGAACTTCCGGCCGGAGCGTTACTTTCGTTTGCGGATAAAAATAACTCTTGACCAAAGAAAAAAGTTTTCCCCTGAGGTCATCGGATAATTTTTTTGATTTTTCCGGAGTCAAGCCAAACTCTCCGGGAATGTAATTCTCCAGCTTATCAACAGGGATCTCCTTTACGGCGGCGAGCATGACCAGCTTGGCAAGGCTTATGGAATATTCTTTCTCCAGCGAATCAATTATTGACGCGGCTTCGGGCCCTGAAAGTTTGGCGTAAACGTCCGCGGGAAGTTTTTTGAATTTTTGGATATAGTCAAACATCGCCTTTATTATAACACATTTTTCCAAAAACAAAAAACGCCGAGCGTGCGAGCGCCGAGCGTGCGAGCGAGGCGTCCCGTCCCGCCCCGCACTATGCGGGGCGGGATAAGGCATGCGGAACCCAGCGTGCGAGCAAATCATCCCGTAACCGTAATCTATCTTCTCACTATTTTAAAAAAACAAACAAGAAGCAGGAGGCTAGCCCCGATCTGAACGGGGTTGAGAATATTCCGATTTAATATGAAATCCAAAGCCACGGCTGATAATGGCCAGGTAAGTTCAAAAATAGTGGCGGCCGAAGCGCTAATTTTTTTCAGGCCGTAATAATAAATAAACATAGCCGCCGCCCCGCTGGTAAAGACAATTATTGCGAAAAGTTTCATCTGCTCCGGCGTAATCAATGGCACGCCGCCAAAACCGCCGGTAACGACAACATACGCTCCGGCCAAGATCGTTGTAAGGCCAAAACGCAAGGCCGAGGTTGACCCGAAATCAAGCCGGTTGACGATTTTTTTTCCGTAAACGGTTGAAGAGCCAAAGGCGAAAGCGGCGATTACAGCGAAAAGCGCCGCCTGATGGGTAATCATGATTTCCCGGGGATTTACCAGCTTGCCAAAAGTCAGAAAATAAGCCGCCGCGATTGCCAGCCCGGCCCAGAAATAAAAACTCTTTTTCAACTTTTCCCCGAGCACAATTCGCGCGAGTATCAGGGCGAAAACCGGCTGTAATTTTTGGAGTATCACGACCGTGGCAAAAGTCACTTCCCCGTTCACGGCCGCGAAAAAAGCCTTAGTGATAAAAAGCGTTCCGATGAGGCCGCCAAAAACCGAAACCCAGGCCACGGCTCCCCAATCTTTTAATTCCAGCGCCCTGATTCGCGCCCGGCCAAAAAAAATAAATGGGCTTAAAACCAGAAAGCCTAAAAAATGCTCCAGAAAGACTACCAGCCCGGCCGGCAGGGCGTATAATTTCGGCCGGATGAAAACGCCGTCCAAACTCCAAAGCAAAGCCGCGAGCATAACTGCCCCGGCACCCAGTAATTTAGCTTTATTGCTAACATCTTTACTGACTTTTTCTATCATAATTTTAACAGCTTTCCTTCTTTAACACCTCCGCCATATCAGTCGCTTCCCAGGTAAAATCCTTGTCATTCCTTCCGAAATGTCCGTAAGCGGCGGTTTTTCGATAAATCGGCCTTTTAAGATTCAATTTTTCTATGATCTGCTTGGGCCGAAAGTCAAAATGCTTTTTCACGAGTTCAATAATTTTATTTTCCGATATTTTGTTGGTGCCGAAAGTGTTGACGTAAATTCCGACCGGCTCGGCCACGCCGATGGCGTAAGCTACCTGCAACTGGCATTTATCCGCCAGTCCGGCCGCGACTACATTCTTCGCGACGTAGCGCGCCATATAGGCTCCGCTCCGGTCAACCTTAGTCGCGCATTTTCCCGAAAAAGCTCCACCGCCGTGCGCTCCGACTCCGCCGTAAGTGTCAACGATTATTTTCCGTCCGGTCAACCCCGCGTCAGCCGGCGGTCCGCCGATTACGAAGCGTCCGGTTGAATTGATGAATACTTTGGTTTTTTCATCCATTAAATCGCTCAAAATCGGCCGAATAACTTTTTCCCTGATATCGGCGCGCAAGGTCGGGGTGTCAACCTGTTCTGAGTGATGGGCGGCGATGACAACAGTTTCCACCCTGACAGCTTTGCCATCGCGATATTCAACGGTTACCTGACTTTTCCCATCCGGCCGAAGATAGGGTAAAATTCCGTTTTTCCGGACCTCGGCCAGTTTGGCCGTTAGCTTGTGAGCCAGAATTATCGGCAAGGGCATTAACTCCGGAGTCTCATTGCAAGCGAAACCGTACATCAGCCCCTGGTCGCCGGCGCCCTGTTCTTCATGCTCGCCTGATCCTTCATCCACCCCCTGGGCGATGTCCGGGCTTTGTTCGTGCAGAGTCACTATTACGCCGACGTCATCACAGCAAAAACCGAATTCCTGCTTATCATAGCCGATATCGCGCAAAACGTTCCGAACCACCTGCTCAATGTTGACGTAAGCCTTGGTTCTCGCTTCGCCTCCGGCAACGACCAGGCCGGTCGTGCAAAAGCACTCAATTCCGGCGTGCGAATCCGGATCCTGTTTTAGCATCTCGTCGTAAATGCCGTCCGAAATCTGATCACAAACTTTGTCCGGATGGCCTTCGGTAACCGATTCGGACGTGATAAGCCTGATGTTCTCTTCCATACGATTTTTTTGGAAGCCGGTAAATAAGGACAATAAGTAAATAGCCCTGCTATTAAAACCCACTATCCTCATTCACTGGACTTCCTGTTATATTTATGTTCCAATCTCCCAGCTCTTCAGGTAATTCTCCTGCTCTTTTGTCAATTTGTCAACCGTAATGCCCATGGACTTTAATTTCAGATCCGCGATCCAGTCTTCAATTTCCGTTGGCACGTTATAGACTTTGCTTTCCAGTTTTCCTTTATTTTTTATAACATATTCCGAGGCTAAGGCCTGCGTCGCGAAACTCATATCCATTACCGAAGCCGGATGCCCCTCGGCCGCCGCCAGGTTTATTAGCCTCCCCTCGCCTAAGAGATAAATACTCTTGTTGCCAACGATGTATTCATCAACAAAATTCCTCACTCCTTTATTTATTTTTTTAGACATTTTCGCGAGTTCCGGAATATTAATTTCCACGTCAAAATGCCCGGAATTACAGATCATGGCGCCGTCTTTCATCAGTTTAAAATGCTCGCCTCTTAAAACATTTATATCGCCGGTCAGGGTGCAGAAAAGATCGCCGATTTTCGCGGCCTCGCGCATGGGCATGACTGAAAAGCCGTCCATGGCCGCTTCCAGGGCTTTGATTTTATCCACTTCCGTGATTACCGCTTTAGCGCCCATGCCCCGAACCCTTGAGGCAAATCCCCGTCCGCACCAGCCGTAGCCGGCCACGACGACAGTTTTTCCGGCAATGAGAATATCGGCCGCCCGGATAATGCCGTCCAGGGTGGACTGTCCGGTGCCGTAGCGGTTGTCAAACATGTTCTTGGTTTTCGCGTCGTTTACCGCCATGATCGGAACGAGAAGTTTTTTTTCTTTTTCCAGAGCCTTTAAACGGATCACTCCGGTCGTAGTTTCTTCCATACTGCCGAAAATTTTTCCAGCCAGCTTCTTGTATTTTGTATGGATGAGATGGAGTAAATCAGCGCCGTCGTCCATGGTAACGTTCGGAGAAAAATCAAGAGCCGCTTCAAGGTGGGAATAATATGATTTTTTACCCTCGCCGCAAATAGCAAAAACCGGAATGCCAAAATCTTTAACCAAACTGGCGGCCACGTCATCCTGGGTGGATAACGGGTTAGAAGCGCATAAAAGCATTTCCGCTCCTCCGGCTTTTAGCGTCCGCGCCAGATTGGCGGTTTCGGCGGTAACATGCAGGCAGGCCGACATGCGAACGCCTTTAAAGGGCTGTTCTTTGGCCCATCTTTTTTTAATCGCCCCTAAAACCGGCATGTCTTTTTCCGCCCACTCAATGCGTTTTTTCCCGCCGGTTGAGAGATTAATATCTTTGATGTCATATTTCATATTATTCGTTGCTGATTGGATAATTTTCAAATTAAATTTTTTCCATAGCTCTTTCTGTATCGTTTTGCCAAATCTCGCCAATTGTATACATGATTCTGCGTCCCGTATTTCTCCACGGCGTACGAGGCGACGGTGCTGGCGAGTCTGGCGCATTTTTCCAGTTCCCAGCCGAGGATCAAGCCTTTTAAAAGTCCCGCCCGGTATGCGTCGCCCGCGCCGGTCGGATCAGCCAGCCTTTCCGCCTTAACCGCTTTTATGACAATCTTCTTTCTTCCACTATATTTGTGAATTTGTCCGTCTAGGCTCACGCTAGCCGAGACTGATGAAATGATTTGCAAATTTGGAATGGGCGTATATATTTCCGACCCCTTATCTCCTTTGGTAATAATTAACCTTTTCACTTTATCAAGTAATTTATCCTCTGTCCACCCGGTTCGTTTTTTCAAGAGTTCAATTTCATAATCATTGCCGATGACAATTTCCGCCCCCTCGCTCGCCATCTTTAGAACTTCTTTACTTAAAGCCGTCATGGCCTGGCCGGGATCAAAAATATATTTTACTTTTTTCTTCTGGTAAAGCCGGGCGTAATTTTCCATGTCTAAAATATTCCCCGGGGAAATTATGGCCAGAGAATTTTTTAACAGCTTTTCATTAAATTTGCCAAGCGAAACACTCATCGCACCCATGTTAAAGCCGGTGATCTGGTTATCGTCCTTGTCGGTGATGATGTAGGCCGAAGCGGTAGGCTTATTTTTAACGATTTTTACTTGAGACAAATTAATAAATGATCCGTCTGTTTTCTTTTTCTCTAAGGAGCCTGTGGGTATGTCATTTTTGAAACGAGGACTGTCTGAGCCCCGCCCGATAGCGGGGCGAGTTCCGCAGCAAGAAAATGGCATACCCGCAGGCTCCGCCAGCCACCTTTTATAAGCTTCAAAATCCGCTCCGGCCGTTGCCAAAACTATCGGCCGTTCGCCAAGGATCGCCAGGTTATAGGCGATATTGCCGGCCGTGCCACCGAAATTTTCCCGCAATTCGGTAATGTTAAAAGCGACGTTTAAATTATGGATTTTATCCGGCAGGATATGATCGCGAAAATAGCCCGGAAAATCCATAATCCGGTCAATGGCCAAAGAGCCGGAGACGAGTATGTTGAGTCTATTATTTTTCATTTAATCAGTTTGCCTGAAAATCATTTTGCCGTCAATTATCCGCGGCCAGCCCTGCG
>JBAZUL010000010.1:0-63866 GCA_041661405.1 Patescibacteria group bacterium | reverse complement strand
CCGCCTCCTCAACCGCTCCGGCTAACATCACTGTCGGCGGACAAGGCGGCCCGATAGTGAGTATTATCACCGACATTGCCGAAGCCTCAACTTCTGTCGCCGTTATGGATATTGAGACCGCGAGTACTACTACTCAAACCGCCTTTGTTGTTAATCAGTCCGGATCGGGCGATATTGCTGACTTTAAATCCGGGGATGTTTCCATCATGAATGTTTCATCCGCCGGCAAAGTCGTAATTGTCGGGGAAATGGAAGTGGACGGCCGGATACTGGTTTGCTCCTCCGGGGCCTGCAACAGCAGACTAGACGCGAAAGTTGACGACACCATGGGCGACCTCGGAGTGGAAGGCAAAGTCGTGGCCGGAGCTTACGAAGGCTATTGCGAAGAAGGATTTGAATGGGTTCCGGGTTCGGCTGAATACGGAACGCTCCCGGGATTCTGCGTTATGGCTCGCATGGCGGCCCTCACCCCCGACCCCTCTCCCATTCCTAGCGTCATGGGCGAGGGGAGCTTATGGACTAATATATCGCAGGGTGAAGCGGATTTGAGGTGCCAGAGCCTTGGAAAAGGCTATCATTTGATGAGCGATGCCGAATGGATGACCATAGCGGAAAATATTACCCGGTCAGCCGGAAATGACGCTGACCCGGTAAAAGAAGGTCTGCAATTACCCCACCCCGTCCCGCCTCTTGAGAGAGACGGGACGACCCTCCCCGAGTCCGGAGAGGGTGAGGAGTACGCGCTTACTAATGGCAATGTCATTTATGGGTTATCCGGAGCGGGGCAGTGGACTAAAGGCATTGCTAATCAGAGCGATTTGCCGTTAGTCGGGAGCTATGATTGGTCCGAATACTCGGAAGTTTCCTCTTACAGATCGCTCGGCGCGATCAGGCCGCCTTACTATATGAGCGACGCGGATAACGGCATTGGAAAAATTATTACCGGCGAGTCAACCGCCAATGTCCGCGGGTATGTCCGGGGAGAAAACGGGATTTACAGCCTGGATTTAAGCCGCGCGCCGAGCGAAGTTATGGCCGGAGTCGGGTTCAGGTGCGCGAAGTAAAAAGTACAACCTAATTTAAAGATGGGGGGGTAAAATGAGTTACAATTACGCCTCTCCCCGCAGTAAAAAATGAACATCCCAAACGAACAATTTGACTTATGGGTGGCGGAAGCGATTGATGAGTTGCCGGACGAGATACTCCGAAAAACCAACAACGTGGCTTTTTTCGTTGAAGACTATCCGAGCGAAGAGCAGTTAAAAAAAGCGCGGCTTAATAATAAGCATAGCCTGTTCGGGCTTTACGAGGGATATATCCAGTCCAAAAAAATAAATATCGGCCCGGTTTTGCCCGACCGGATTACGATTTTCCGGCGGCCGATTCTGGAAAGCTTCACAACGGAAAGGGAAGTGAAAAATAAGATAAAAAGCGTGGTCCGGCACGAAATCGCCCATCATTTCGGCTCGGACGAAGAAGGGGCGAGGAAAGTGGGAAAATAAAAGTAGAGACGAGGCATTGCCTCGTCTCTACTTTTATTTTCTGTTGTTTTATTAGTAAATTTCAAGATACCGGTCGTGTTCCCATTTTGAGACAAAAGTTTTATAGCTGTCCCACTCGCTTTTTTTGGCGGCTAAGTATTGCTCGTAGATGTGCGATCCCAGAGCCGACTTTACAACGTCATCATCCTGCAAAGCCTTTATCGCGTAACGGAGGTTTTCGGGCATGTTGCCGACGCCTTTTTTCTTCGCGTCTTCGTCGGAAAATTTAAAAATGTTTTCTTCAATCGGCTCGGGCGGATTTTTTTTGTTTTTAATCCCGTCGAGGCCTGAGGCGAGCATGACCGCGAAAGCGAGATACGGGTTGGTTGACGGATCAGGGCATCTTAACTCGCAACGGACGGCCTTTTCCCGGCCTTCCGTGTATCTTGGAATCCTGATAAGCGCGCTCCGGTTGGTCTGGCCCCAGGCGACGTAAACCGGCGCTTCGTAGCCCGGCACCAGCCTCTTGTAAGAATTGACGAGCGGGTTGGTTATGGCGGCGAAACCGCGGGCGTGATAGAGCTGGCCGGCGATAAAATGTTCGGCGATTTCCGAAAGATGATAGCGGCCGCTCGAGTCATAGAAAAGATTTTTTTCGCCTTTCGGGTCAAAGAAACTTTGGTGGACGTGCATGCCTGTGCCGTTAATGCCTTCAATCGGCTTTGGCATAAAAGTTACGTGCAGGCCGTGTTTTTGGGCAATGGCTTTCAGGGCGTAGCGGAAAGTAACGGCCCGGTCGGCGGTCGTTAAGGCTTCAGCGTATTTAAAATCAATTTCGTGTTGGCCGACCGCGACTTCATGATGCAAAGCCTCAACGTCAATATCTAAAGCTTTTAGCGTTAAAGTCATTTCCTGCCTTATTTCCTGCGCGAGATCAGTGGAAAGGTCAAAATAGCCGGCCGTGTCATGGGGCAGGGGCGCGATCCGGCCATGTTCGTCTTTTTTAAAAATAAAGAATTCCAGCTCCGGCCCGACATTATAGGTAAAACCCATTTCAGCCGCGATGGCGAGCTGTTTTTTTAAAGCCTGCCGCGGGTCGCCCGGAAAAGGCGAGCCGTCCGGAAGATAAACGTCCGAGATAATCCGGGCGGTATTTTTCTGCCAGGGCAGAATGGCAAAAGTCGGGAGATCCAGTTTTAAAAACATGTCCGACTCAAAAATCCGCGTAAACCCTTCAATGGACGATCCGTCAAACCAGACATTGTTGTCTATGGCTTCTTCCAATTTTGAAGCCGGAATGGTTACGGCTTTGACCACGCCGAGGATGTCCGTAAACTGGAGATTGATAAATTCCACCCCCTCCTTTTTTACCTTTTCAAGGATTTTTTCCCTGGTCATAAATTTTGGCCCCTTATTAGCGCTAACCCGCGCTAGTAATGAAGCAATTATTTAAAAAGTTATTTTTTCAAATACTGCTTAATGCTATGGGCGGCAATCGCGCCTTCAGCGGCGGCGGTTATAATCTGCCTGAACTTGTCCGAGCCGGTGGTTATGTCTCCGGCCGCCCAGATCCGCTCAACCGAGGTTTTTCCGCTTTGGTCAACTTTTACGTAGCCTCCGGCATCGCAACCGACCCGGCAGGCGTTTATAAGTTCAACGCTCGGGGCGGCGCCGATTTCAATAAACACGCCGTCCAGCTTAAGTTCGTCCGAGCCGTCGCGCGGATTATCAAGAATTATGGCTTCAACTTTTTTATCGCCTTTTATTTCTTTTACGTTAGTGCTGTAAATGATTTCTATTTTCGGATTGGCTTTTAGGGATTTAATCCAGTATTCTTCGGCTCGGAGTTCGTCGCGGCGGTGGATTAAGTAAACTTTTTCCGCTAAGTCGGCTAAAAACATCGCGCCTTCGGCCGCCGCGTCCCCGCCGCCGATGACGGCCACGGTTTTTTTCCGGAAAAAAAATCCGTCGCAGGTGGCGCAGTAAGAAACGCCTTGGCCGTGGAATTCTTTTTCGCCTTTTATCTCAAGCCGCCGATGGGCGGTTCCCATGGCTAAAATTAGAGTTTTGGCTTCGTATTTTTTGCCTTGCGTGTCTTCCAGCCGGATTAAACCATCCTCATTTTTAAGAGATTTAATAAAAGACGGAACAATTTCCGCGCCAAGGCTTTTAACCTGATCTTCACATTGGCGGGAAAAATCAGCCCCGTTCATGAGCTTTGTCCCGAGCCAGTTGCCGATTTCATGGGTTTCGGCAATCAGTCCGCCGGATCGTCCGAAAACGATATTAGAGAGGCCGTAGCGGGAAGCGTAAACCGAGGCGTTTAAGCCGGCCGGACCAGCGCCGATTATCGCGACATCGTACATAAGTAAAAATTAATAATCAAAAAACTTACACCCATCCTCTGTCTTTCATCGCCTGAGCTACCCGTTTTACCGCCAGGGCGTAAGCGCCCATGCGGAAAGTCGTTAAATATTTTTCTTTTTCCTCCCAGGCTGAGTCAAAGGCCGTGGTCATGGTTTCCTCAAGCTTACCAAGGATTTTTTCGCGAGTCCAGTAGTTGCCGTAGGCGTTTTGCACCTGTTCAAAATAGCTCACTGCCACCCCTCCGGCGTTGGCCAGAATATCCGGGACGACAAGGATGTTTTTCTTTTTTAAAATTTCGTCGGCTTCGGGCGTTATGGGTCCGTTAGCCAGTTCAACGATAAGCTGGGCGCTCAAGGCGCCGACGTTCGCGGCGGTTACGGCGTTTTCCAGAGCGGCCGGGATAAGGATGTCCATTTCATGCTCAAAGCAATGCATGCCCGGCTCTTTGACGCTCGCGCCGGGAAAATTCGCCACGCTCCCGGTTTTTACTTTATGGCTCGCGACAGCCTCCGGATCAAGACCCATGTAATTGCAGATTGTTCCTCTTGAATCGCTTACAACCGCGATGCGGTAGCCTTCTTTATGCAAAAGTTTGGCCATGAAAGATCCGGCGTTGCCAAACCCCTGGATTCCCACGGTCGCGTTTTTTTCCAGGCCGATTTTTTTCGCGGCCTGATTTAAAATGTAGACCGCTCCCATGGCGGTTGAATATTCCCGAACCCGCGAACCGCCGATGGAAAGCGGTTTTCCGGTGATTACCCCGGGGGAGTGGCGGCCAACCTGTTTTTCGTATTCGTCCAGCATCCAGCCCATGATTTTCGGGTTGGTATAAACGTCCGGCGCCGGAATATCAAGATCCGGTCCGATAAGTTTATAAATCGCCCGGATATATCCCCGCGACAGCCTTTGGAGTTCGCCTTCGGACAATTCGCGCGGGTCAACGACTATGCCGCCCTTTCCGCCACCTAAAGGCAAATCCATCACCGCGGTTTTCCAGGTCATCCAAGCCGAAAGCGCCCGGACTTCTTCGGGGGTAACGAGCGGATGGAAGCGGATGCCGCCTTTATAAGGCCCGCGGGCGTTATTATACTGCGAACGGAAGCCGGTAAAAATTTTTTGCCGGCCGTTATCCATTCTTATTGGTATGGAAACTTCAAGAAATTTTTGTGGCGCTTTTAAAAGTTCGCGGATATCTTCGTCCAGTTTGATAATTTCCGAAACCTCCTTTAACTGCTTCATGGCGTTTTCAAAAGCATTGGGCATAATTTATTTGATTGCTTCTTCCAGTTCCGGCTCTAAAACTTCCATCGGGCGGAAGCCGACAAAATCTTTTATGACTTTGCCGCCTTTAAAAAGCTTCATGTTCGGGATGCTCTGGATGGAATATTCCATGGCCAGATCCTGATGGCCGGGATCTTCAACGTTCAATTTGGCGATTTTTACCTTACCTGCCATCCGGCCGGAAAGCTCGTCTAAGACCGGAGCCATCATCCGGCACGGCCCGCACCAGGGCGCCCAAAAATCAACGAGAACCGGAATATCGGATTTTATTACTTCGCTTTGGAAATTTTCCTTTGTTAATTCAATCGCTTGCGACATAAATTTCGTAGAACGCGTAACATGGAACGCGTAACGGCTCTGAAGAAAATTTTTTCGTTACGTTACGGATCGCGCGTTATGCGGACGATTAGTTAAGTTTAAATAATGTTTTTAAATACCTCTCATTAATATTACCGGTTTTCTTCCGGCAGATCAAATCGTCTTTTAGGAGCTCAATGCCGAGCATGGTGGCCGCTTCCCGGATAGCCGAGATCTGGGAAATTATGTCCATGCATTCTTTTTTTTCCAAAACCATGCGCCGGATGCCCCCGAGCTGGCCTTCAATCCTCGCGATGCGGTGAAAAATTTTTCGGGACTCATCCTTAGCCCGCCCGGATTGCTTTATAGCGCTGTTTTTTCGGCTTTTTTTCTTATCCAGTATCAGTTGTTTCATAAGAATTGGCTCTTCTTTAGGATGCTAGCTCCGGAAGATTAAGAATAAATTAACTCGGGCTGTTTTATTCCATCATACCCCCTTGGGGTATAGTATGCCGGACGGCTAATCTTGTCAAGGACAAAGGAAGCATGGTAAGATAATAAAGACTAAAATTAGGGAAACCAAAAATTTCAAAGCTCAAATGTCAAATTTCAAATCAATTTCAAAATTTAAAAACTTTGGTTTTTGGATTTGATTTGACATTTGGAATTAATTCAATTATGGACTATTCAAAAAAATCAATCAGCCTGCATGAGAAACGCCGGGGAAAGATTGGCACCCTGGTTAAAGTGCCCCTGAAAAATAAAATTGACCTGGCGCTCGCTTATACTCCGGGCGTGGCCGCGGTTTGCCTCGCGATAAAAGAAAGCCCGAAAA
The DNA here is from genome assembly GCA_041661405.1 of Patescibacteria group bacterium. Taxonomy (GTDB): domain Bacteria; phylum Patescibacteriota; class Patescibacteriia; order Patescibacteriales; family JBAZCA01; genus JBAZCA01. The sequence continues at coordinate 57,605 of JBAZUL010000010.1, read as the reverse complement.
AGACCTGGGAGCTCACCAACCGCGCCAATACGGTTGCCATCGTTACTGACGGGACGGCGATTTTGGGCTTAGGCGATATCGGGCCCGAAGCCGGAATGCCGGTTATGGAAGGCAAGGCCGCCATTTTTAAAGTTTTCGCCAACGTGGACGCGGCGCCGCTTTGCATTGGAACGACCGACACCGAGGAAATAATAAAATTCTGTAAAAATATCCAGCCGAGCTTCGGCGGAATAAATCTGGAAGACATTTCCGCGCCGAGATGTTTTGAGATTCTTGAGCGGCTGGAAAAAGAACTGTCCATTCCGGTATTTCATGACGATCAGGACGGAACCGCCATCGTCGTTTTAGCCGCTTTGATCAACGCCTGCCGGGTGACGGGAAAAGTTTTAGGGGAATTGAAAGTCGTCGTAAACGGCGCCGGAGCGGCCGGCATTGCCGTAAGCCGCCTCTTAATGGAAGAGGGAGTAAAAGACGTCCTTCTTCTTGACAGCCTGGGAACAATCTACGAAGGACGGAAAAATTTAAACAAGTTCAAAGAAGTGATCGCGAAAAAGACTAATAAAGAAAAAATCGCCGGAGGTTTGAAGGAAGCGATGATCGGCGCCGACGTTTTTATCGGGCTTTCCAAAGGAAATCTCGTCAGCCGGGAAATGGTAAAAAGCATGCGCTCCGGGCCGATAATTTTCGCCCTCGCCAATCCGACTCCGGAAATTATGCCTCCCGACGCTTACTCCGCCGGAGCTTCAATCGTCGGCACCGGACGCTCGGACTTTCCGAACCAGATTAATAACGCCTTGGTCTTTCCCGGCATTTTCCGCGGGCTTTTTGACGGGCGCGTTAAAATGGTAACAACAAAAATGAAACTGAAGGCCGCTGAAGCTCTTGCTTATTCGCTTAGACCGAAAAAAGATAAAATTTTGCCGCTGGTAACCGAAAAAAAGGTAGTAAAAATAATTGCCAAGGCGATAAGATAAGTTTTTTCATTGCTCGCGCCCCTTTCCCTGTTTTATAGAGAAAGGGGCGTTTTTTGTTGTTTCAGCCATTAGCAAAAATGTGTTATAATAATATAGTTGCGGTATTTTAGCGGAGCGATTTTTATTGAATAATTTTCACATCATGGAAAACTCGAAAGAATTATTAACAAAGGAAGCGAATTGGCATGCCATGGGCATTAAGGCGGTTTTTTCGGCGCTTTCGTCGGGAGCGTCGGGATTAACTTCCGCTGAAGCGGCAAAGAAGCTCGCCGCCTTTGGAAAAAATTCGCTTCCGGAAAGAGAAAAATCCGGCAGGCTAGGACTCTTTTTTTCCCAGTTTAAAAGTCCGCTGATTTATATTCTTATCGTTGCCGGGGCGGTTTCCCTCGGCTTCGGCCATTTCATTGACGCCGGAGTTATTTTCGCGGCGCTCATAGTAAACGCGGTTATCGGATTTTTACAGGAAGATAAAGCCAATGAGTCGCTTAAAAAAATCGCCAGCCTTATGGTTCCGACCGCTCTGGTTTTGCGGGACGGGGAGAACAAAAAAATTCCGGCCGCCGAGCTCGCGCCGGGCGATGTTGTTTACTTATTAGGCGGGTTAAGCGTCCCGGCTGATTGCCGGATTTTTGAATGTGAGGAATTGGAAATAAACGAGGCGATCCTTACCGGCGAGGCGATTCCGGTAAAAAAGTCAGCGGAAAAGAACGGAGTCGGGAGCGCTTTAGGCGACCGGACCGGAATGGCTTACATGGGAACCGTTGCCATAAAAGGAAACGCCAAAGCAGTTGTCGCCGCGACCGGCCTTAATACCGAAATCGGGAAAATCGTCCGGCTTGCCGAGTCGGTTGAGGAAGAAGCCACCCCTTTGCAGGAGCGGTTAAAAAAGTTTTCCAATCAGGTCGGCCTCCTAATCCTCTTCCTCTGCGCTTTAATATTCTTCGCCGGAGCCGCCGCCGGATATGATCTTTTCCAGATTTTTCTCGCGAGCGTAGCCATAGCGGTTTCTTCCATACCCGAAGGATTGCCGATCGCCATTACCGTGATTTTAACCATCGGCACGCAGGCTCTTGTCCGCGAAAAAGCCCTGGTCCGCAAACTCTCGGCAACCGAAACTTTGGGTTCTGTTACCGTAATTTGCGCCGACAAAACCGGCACCCTGACCGAAGGAAAAATGCAGGTGGTAAACCTGATTTTTCCGGACCAGAAAATTGACCTCGTAAAAGGGGAATTTAAGCACGAAGATCCGGAGCTTGTTTTTCATGCTCTCCGCATCGGCCTGCATGCCAACGACGCTTTTCCCGAGGGCGAGATCACTGACGGGACGGCCAAAGACGCCAACATTTCAAAAATTATCGGCTCGCCGACTGATTCGGCCGCCATGCTCGCCCCTATCCAGGCGGGGTTTAACTATTTTCAGGAAAAAGAAGAATACCCGCGCCTGGATGAAATTCCTTTTGATTCGGAAAAAAAATTCATGGCCACTTTGCACGCCGTGAAAAAGAAAAATAAGTTCATAACCGCCGGAAGAGTCCTCTTCGCCAAGGGCGCGCCGGAAGTGATTTTAAACTGTTCGCGCTATTTTTTAGAGGGAACCAAAGTTAGGATCATGGCGAAAAAACAGCGCGAGGATATAATTTTTGAGTTTAAGAAACTGGCCTCCGAAGGCCTCCGGGTTCTCGCTCTCGCTTACCGCGCCGTTCCGGAAGGGGAAAAAGAAAATGATCCGAATAAGCTTTGCGAAAAATTGGTTTTTGCCGGACTGATGGTTTTAAAAGACCCGCTTCGGGCTGAAGCGCGCCAAACCATAGAAATGTGCGGTAAAGCCGGTATCCGGCCGGTGATTATTACCGGGGATTACAAACTCACCGCCGCTTCAATCGCCCGCGAGGCCGGATTGAAAATTAGCGAAAAATGCATTCTTACCGGTCCGGAGCTTGATTTAATGGATGACCGGGAGCTTCTGGAAAAATGTTCCGGCGTGAACCTTTACGCCCGGGTAAGCCCGCACCACAAACTGCGCATCATCAAGGCTTTAAAAGAGCGGGGGGAGGTGGTCGCCATGGCCGGAGACGGCGTTAACGACGCGCCGGCCATAAAATCATCAGACATAGGAATAGCCCTCGGGTCGGGAACCGACGCGGTAAAGGAAGCCGCCGACATTGTCCTTTTAAACGATAATTTTTCCACCATTGTTTCGGCCGTCCGGCAGGGACGGGTTATTTTTTCCAACATCCGAAAGGTGATGATTTATCTTTTGTCCGACAGTTTTTCCGAGATGATTTTAATCGCCGGCTGTCTTTTATTCCGCCTGCCGCTCGCCATCCTTCCGGCGCAGATTCTCTGGATCAATATAGTAAACGACAGTCTGCCGAGCTTTGCCCTTTCCTTTGAAAAAGGCGAAGCCGGAGTAATGGAAAGAAAGCCCCGGCCGAAAAATGAACCGATTTTTAACCGGGAGATGAAAACCATCGTCATCGCCGCCGGAGTGATAAGCGATATTTTTGTCTTCGGAATTTTTTACTATTTACTGAAAGAGTATTATAATATTGATTACATACGGACTGTCATATTCGCCTGCGCCGGGTTTGATTCGCTTTTATATATTTTCAGTTTAAGGAGCTTTGAAATTCCGGTTTGGCGGATGAATCCGCTCGGTAATCCCCGCCTTTTGGCCGCCGTATCCGCCAGTCTCGCCCTGCTGGTCTCGGCCATTTATTTCGCCCCGTTTCAGGTTCTTCTCTCTACCGTTGACCTGGAGCTTAACGTCTGGCCGCTTATAATTTCGGTCGGGGCATTGAATATCCTGCTGATTGAATTGGTAAAGTATTACTTCAGAAAATCAGGAGACGATGCCAGAAATAATCTGGCGGTATCCAAAAAAACATGAACCAGGAAAGAAACAGAAAAAATTTAGCCGGCCGTTTTTTTTCCTCGCGGATATTTCTTACGGTTTTAGGGGTCTCAATTTTAACGTTGCTTAGTTTTCCTTTGGCGAAAAATTTAAGCCAAAGGCATAGAATAGACGAAGAGGTGGAGAAAATGCGGGAAGAAATCAGCCGAATTGAAGAGAAAAACAGCGGTTTAAAGGAACTGGCAAGCTATCTTGAATCGGATCAGTTTATAGAGGGCGAGGCCCGGCTGAAACTTTCGTTGAAAAAAAACGGCGAGGAAGTCATCGGTATTAAAAGTTCGGTTCCTGAAACGGAAAAGGAAAAAGAGCCCGGCTCGGTTTATAACATGCCGGGGCTTAATAATCTGCCGCCGGAAAAACCGAAGACTAATCCGGAAAAATGGTTTAAATATTTTTTTAAGAAATAGGCCGATATGGGAAAAAGTCTTGATGGCATAAGAAAACTTAATGATTCCTCCCGAGTTCCGCGTTCGGCGGAGCAAAGGGAGGTAGATCATTTTAATCGGGAAAGATCAAGGAGGCTGGTACTTAAGACTATCGGTGAAAAAGACCCGGAGAATACCCCGCCAGCGCGCCAGTCGCCAGATAAGAATGCTCAATTAGTAATGAAGTCTGCTTTATTCGGACGCTCTAAAAGACCGTCGGGATTTGACGGTATAACAAAAACCAGAAGCAGGGCAAGCGGAGATGGCCGCAATTTACCTCTGGCCGGAGATTTAAAAAAAGAAGAATATGCCGGGGATAAGGAAAAAATAAATAAACTGCTAAGGGAAAAGAAAGAGGAAGAAGAAAAAGTCCGGCAAGAAGAAGAGCGGAGCGAAGAAGAAGAAACCAGGTTAAAACAGGAAGACCTGAAGCGGGAAGCGGAAAATAAAAGATCCGAAGAGGTGAGGCGGATAAAGGAGGCGGACAGGAAAAGACGGGAAGAAGAGGAAAAAGAAAGAAGTCTTAAGGAGAGAGAAGCCTGGCGGATGAAAGAAGAGGAAGAGAAACAAAAAGCGATACTTTTAAAGATTGCGGAAGAAGAAAGAAGAGAAGCGGAGAAGAAGCGGCGGGAAGAAGAGGAAAAGAAAAAATCAGAGTTAAGCCGGAAGCTGTTGGAGGAGAAAAAAAAGAAAGACAAGGAAGAGAAAGAAAAAGAGAAGAAACGGAAAAAGGCGCGGAAAAAAATAAAGCGCGAAGAAAGAAAGAAAAGAATGAAAGAATCGGTAGTGAAAATCGCGGACGGGATAAAGCGGTTTGGAAAGGGTCTTAAAGACGGAACGTTTGCTTTTGTTAAATATTCCCGGTTGCCGGTTTTAGGGCTTTTCGCGGTTTATTTTATTTTGTATATTGTTTTTTCCGCGGCTCTACTTGTATTTCAAATTGATAACCCAAACATGAGGCGGGCGGGAGAATTTTTTCCGCCGGTTCCGGCCCTGTTTACGAAAGAGTGGGTGGTCGGCTATTTTACCTATGCCGACGCGATGAAGGAAAGCGGGCTCGCGGCGGAAGAAATGGACGATTATTTTATTGAGAAAATCGCCTTAGACCGGCTTTATTGGCGCTACGCTTTAAGGGCGCCGCTGACCGGAGGGGAAGGCCAGAAAGAGACGCTCGGGAGATTAATTATTAAGGATGAGGAGATAAATAAAGTGCCAATCGCGCGAATAAAAAAAATTCATGAACTCATTTCTGAAGAAGGTTTTTACAGCGGAGCCGCTAAATACGCCGATAAGTCCGGGACGGCTCAGCTCGCCGATTTAGGGCTTCAGTCTGATGGGTTTAGCGGAATTACCAAGCCTGAAGAAATCAGCCCGGTTATTTACGCTAAAGACGGTTATTATATTTTGAAATTTAGCGGAATTGATGAAAAAAAATCCGATCAGGTTGATTATGTTTTTGTCAAAGCAAAAACCTTGGATGAGTATCTCGCGGAGAAGAAGGCGGGCCTAAGAGTTTTTAAGCTGGCGCGGGATTGAAAATTTGAGCCAAAAGTGGGATTCGCCCCGCATGCCTTATCCCGCAATACTGCGGGACGGGATGATCCCGCCCTTTACGAAGGGCGGGATCAAACTCTTGCTTTACGATTCTATCGGAGCCGCCTCCGAGATTCGAACTCGGGACCTACGCGTTACGAGTGCGTTGCTCTACCGGCTGAGCTAAGGCGGCATTGAAATTGCCAGTTGCAATATCCTGGGAGCGGGTGAGCGGAATCGAACCGCCCTCTCAAGCTTGGGAAGCTTGCATAATAGCCACTATACGACACCCGCGAAACTGTTTCAAAGAAGAGTTTGGCCATCCGAAACATATCTGTTATAATGAGATAGTTGCAAAATTCCTTTTGCTACGATTTGTCCTTTTTGGCTAATACTTCGTCAAGCTGGCGCGAAATGATTTTCACCGTAGCTCTGCTACGCCTCAAATCCTTTCGCTGGCTTTCCTCGTCTTAGCCAAAAAGTTCTAAATCTCACTTAAAAGTAATTTTGTAACTATCTCACTGATCATGATAATGAAAGGAGGAGTAAATGTCAAAATTAATTAATAACAAAATGCAGACCATGAAAATAAAAAATTCAATTTTCGCCTATCTTTTTGTCTTGTCGTTCGGAGTTTTTGCGGTATCGGGAAGCGTAAAAGGCGCTGAATCCGGGGAGCCTTATCGTATAACTCTTGACAAGGCGACAATCGCCAAAGGCTATACCGTCGCTTATCCGGATAACAGCCTAAAGCTTTCGCTCGTGCCGGGGATCCTAAGCGAAGATACGCCGGTGGAAATCCTGAAACTGGATGAGCCTTTTTCTTACCCTTGGGAACTGGAAAGAATCAGCCCGGTCATGCAGTTTGAATTTAAAAATAAGGCCGCTTACGACAACCATAAGCCTTTTTACATCCAATTCAGTTACGACAAGGAAGACGCGGGAATGAAGCAGGTCTTCTTTTACGATAAAACCGTAGCCGCCTGGCGCGCGCTTCCTACTTGGGATAACCCGCAAGAGAATTTTGTCCGGTCATTAATCCATCTTCCTTACGCCCGGATCGCGGTTTTTTCCAATCCGAATATTTTAACGAGCGGCCGGGCGAGCTGGTATAGCTATAAAAAAGGCCTGTATGCCGCGTCGCCGGATTTTCCGTCCGGTTCAAGGCTCCGGGTGCATGCCGTAAATTCGGATAAGTATGTTGACGTTACTATTAATGACTTTGGACCCGACCGAAAAGTCCATCCTGACCGGGTAGTGGATTTGACTAAGGAAGCTTTCGCTAAAATCGCTTCAGTCTCAGACGGTACCGCCGGCATTTATGTTGAACCGCTGGCGATAACCGGCGACCTGAAAATAAAACTCGCCCAGTATGATCGGGGAGCGCCTGTTTCGCCGGATAGCGTTTTTCGCGCGGCGATTGTCATGAATGAAGATACCGGAGAAATTATCCATTCGCAAAACGCCTCATCAACTTTTCCTCTCGCCAGCCTGACGAAAATCGTCGCCGTAAAAGTTTTTTTGGAAGTTCATCCCGATCTTTCGGAGACCGCCGCTTACAGCGTTAAAGACGCGGAGTATAATTATCTTTACTGCAAGCCCTGGGAGTCGGGGAAGCTCAGCCTGGAAGAAGGTGAAACTTTGACTATAAAAGATCTCGTTTATTCAAGCTTGGTCGGCTCAACTAATAACACGGTAGAAACACTGGTTCGGGTTTCGGGCCTGACCCGCGAGGAATTCATAAAAAGGATGAACGAGCTTGTTAAATCTTACGGCGCTCTGAACACGCGCTTTATTGAGCCGACCGGCCTCGCTCCGGAAAACGTGAGTTCGGCCGGAGATTATGCTATAATAGCGGGAGAGGTTTTGGATGATCCGGTTATTAAGGCCGCGAGCGTAACGGCGGTATATAAATTCACAACCGTTAAGCCGGACGGAAAAGAAATAAGCCATTCCATAAACAATACGAACCTGCTGGTTCGCGAAGGAAAGTATGAATTTACCGGATCAAAAACCGGCTACTTAAACGAAGCGCTTTATTGCCTCATGTCGCGGGTAAAAGCCGGGAACGGCGACAACCTGATTGTCGTAACTATGGGCGCGAAAACCCGGGCGGAAAGTTTTTCTAAAACTGAAGATCTAATCCGCTGGGGGCTTTTGGCGGTTGAGAAAAATGAAGCCAATAAAAATCTGGCTTACGGCGGGTAAAATTATTTTTATTTATTGTCCCATAATAAAAATTTGTGATAAAACTTTTAAATGTTTCAAAAATTTACCAGCCGGACATTAAGGCTTTAAACCAGGTAACTTTGCATATTAAGCCGGGTGAGTTTGTTTCCATAGTCGGACAGTCGGGAACCGGAAAAACCACGGTCATAAAATCATTGATAGGCGAAGAGCGGGTTGACGCGGGAAAAGTTATTATTGGCGGCTGGGATATTACCCGGTTGCGGTCCGCCGACGTCCCTTTTCTTCGCCGTCAGATTGGAGTGATTTTTCAGGATTTTAAATTATTGCCGAAAAAAACATTGGAGGAAAACGTCGCGTTCGCTTTGCAAGTCTGCGGCCAGGCGCCGAAAAAGATAAAGACCATCGTCCCGCACGTCATGAAAATCGTCGGGCTGGAAGATAAGATGCGCCGCTACCCGAATGAAGTTTCCGGCGGAGAACAGCAGCGCGCCGTCATCGCCCGGGCGCTCGTCCACCGGCCGAAAATACTTTTAGCCGACGAGCCGACCGGCAATCTTGATTCAATCAATACGAAAGAGATTATTGATTTGCTTTTGAAAATAAATAAATTCGGCACGACCGTAGTCTTAGTCACCCATAACCGCGAGGTGGTAAACCGCTTGAAGCGACGGGTCGTTACCCTTGATTGCGGCTGCGTCGTAAGCGATCAGGAGTGCGGGAAATATATATTATAAACTCTGCTAAATACTAAATTTCGTATTTTGTAGTTTACTCTTATGTTTTTATCCTTAATCCGCGTAATAAAATTCAGCCTGCAGGATATTTACCGCAATATCTGGCTAAGCATTGTTACGATTACAATCCTCATCCTCGCGCTTTTTTCCGTCAACATGCTTTTAACGGTTGAAGTTATCAGCCGGGCGGCCATTGATTCGGTAAAAGAAAAAATTGACATCAATCTTTACCTTAAATCCGATTCCAAGAAAGAGGAAATCCTCGCGGTTCAGTCAAAAGTGTCCAATTTGGAAGAAGTAAAGGCGGTCCGCTATATTTCCAAAGAGGAAGCTATGGAAAAATTCAACGAAAAGCACAAGGGCGATCCGGAAATTCTGGAAGCCTTGAAAGAATTAAACGATAACCCCCTTACTCCGACTCTCGTTATCCAGGCCAAAGACATTGACCAGTACGGGGCGCTCATATCAAAAATAAACGAAATTGACAGTCCGGCGATTGAATCGCGAAATTTTAACGACCATAAAATGATCTTAAAAAAAATTGACGCTATAACGAAAAAAGTTTCCGAGGCCGGAGCGATCATCAGCCTGATTTTCGTCCTCATCACCGCGCTTCTCGTTTACAATTCCATCCGGGTGGCGATTTACATCCACCGCCGGGAAATCGGTATTATGCGCCTGGTCGGCGCCTCAAGCTCATTCATTAAAATGCCATACCTTTTTTCCAGCGTCATCTACACGTTTGTCGGCCTCCTCGTAGTGATAGTAATATTTTTTCCGTTCCTCGGTCTTTTACAGCCGTACCTTGAAGCCTTTTTTATAGATTATAACATTGATATCATTTCATATTTTTCCGATAATTTTCTGCGGATTTTTGGTTTGCAGTTTCTCGCCCTGGCCGCCGTCAACGCCGTCGCCAGCCTTATCGCGGTAAGCAAGTATTCAAAGGTGTAAAATTTTTTCATAAAAAAACCGGCCTATGATTTATTTAGCCGGTTTTTTTATGGCACGCACAATTTTATTTATTTTAAGCGGTAAAATATCGTTTAAAATTTATCTATGATAAAATTAATTTTGGGCGTGGCACTTTGTTTCTCTGTAAGCTTTAACCATGTCATATTGCTCCTTGTTCGCCTTTTCTATAGCCCCTCTCATAATTTTTTTCTTTTCTCTTGAAGACAGATCGTTAAAACTCGTTGTTTTGCTTTTTTTACTGAAAATTGTTGAAAAGTTCATATATTTCACCTTTATTTTATTTCGTTAAATTATTTTGAAATTTCCGTTTTGCCGGCTCCCGGAGAGCCGGCCATAAAAAATGAAACCGGATTCGCGGATGGTTTATAAATTTCGCTTGGAGCAAATCTGTCTAAAATGGATTTTTTATTTGCTTTAACGAATTTTATAGCTTCTTCTGAGATATTTATATTTGTCACACTTTAATTATAGCAAATTAAAGAAACATTTCAAAATAAAAAAAATGTTGTTTAAAAAAAGTACAGTTTTTGACAAAATCAGGATTTCATATTAAGGTGCAGGCAACCGAAAATTGTGGATTACAAAGAAAAAAGGAGAAAAGAAGGTGTTAGAGTTGAACATGGAAGAAGTAAAAAGTTTCATTAGGTCTCTCGATGTCAATAAGTCCGACATTGGGCAGTGTGCACTCTACACCGAAGGGTGTGCACTGGAAGCTGGCTGTTCCAAACAGCCGGCTAAAATGAATCGGTGTGGCGTGCTGAAAGTTCTCGGACAAGCTTTCAGCGATCCGTGTTCGCCCGAAGTACAGAAAGAGGCCGAACAGGTTCTCTTTAATAGCTTACTCTTCGGAGATAGCGTTTCTCAAGAGGCGGCTCTTTCTGTATTATTGCGGAGTCCGAGCCGCATCTCCAGCGATCGCTGGTATGAACTGAAAGGATTTATGGAAGATCCAGCGAACGCCGGAATTGTCGCGCTTGCTCGGGTGCTCATGCCCGACGAGTGCGAGGATGCGCTCTCATCTCCGCCTCCCGAAGCCGCCTAGGCACTCCACACTCTCACCACCCCCACCCCCCGCTCTTTTCAAAAACCCCGCCAAACACAAAAGCCGGTCCGCACCCCCCTTCGCGCGACCGGCTCTTTTCTTTTTAGAGATTTTTTGATTACGCCATTAGACTATTCGCACCTTTCTTCCCAAATTCGTAAACATTTTTTCTTGGCTTCGCACCAGCTATAGCCGGCCGAAGGTATGCAACCATGTTCGTCGCGGTCGTTTCCGACCATGGGCATCTCGCCGCGGCCATCGGGGTCAGCTTTAAACTGTCCTTCGGCGCTGTTTTCTGAATTTAAATCTTCATTGGCGCCCTGGTTTTCATCGGGCGTTTCATTCTCCAAGACGCTGTCGCCGCTTACTTCAGCGTTCGCGCTTTCGTTGGACGCTTTGTCCGGAACGTTGCCCGTGTTTTTAAATTGGCAGCCGCTTAAAATAAAAACCAATGCCAGGCCGATAATAATGTTCTTCTTCATATTTTTAAGTTATTATAAAATATTTTACGGCATCCAAAATATTAAAAACCGATCCGGCAAAAATTCATAAGGATAGTATGATCATTTTCGGCTTATCCTAACCTTTCCTTAAAAGCATAATCACCAGCCCAACCATCTTATCTTTTTCCTTAGGGTTGCTTTCCGCGATTAAAAGAGTAAGCGCGGTTAGCGCCGCCGGGGTTAAGCGAGCCGGATTTCAATTCAGCAATAGCATCAGTCAAGTCATGCGCGGTCAAAGTAATTTTCTTTTTGGCGGTTTTTCCTTTCTCAAAAATTCCTTTGTCGTAAGCGTCAAGCGAAAGCCAGGTATCGGCAAAAGCCTTTATCAATTCCAAGATGCTTTCAGTATCCGGCTTCATTCCGGCCGGTAAAAGAGATTTTACTTTTTCCACCGCCGACAGGAATTCATCGTAATTTTTCTTAATCCGCGATGGGTTGATAGTATAGCCTTTGGTAATATGCTCGCGCAAAACCTTTGTTGCCCATTTACGAAATTTTGTGCCTGTTTTTGAGCTTATCCTGTAGCCAACGGAAATAAAGGCATCTAAATTATAGAAGTTTACCGAACGAGTAATTATTCGTCCGCCCTCTTTTTGAACTTGTTCCATTTTGGAACAAGTTGGATGCTCTTCTAATTCGCCTTCTTTATAAATATTTTTTAGATGCTTAGTAATTGCCTGTGAATTCACGCCAAAAACATCGGCCATTTGCGCCTGAGTCGCCCAGATTGTTTGCTTATCAATATCCCCGCGGAGTTCTATGGCACCTTTTGAGGATTGATAAATAATGATTTCATTTTTTAGCTTTTTCATGAATCTATTTTACCATTTTTTAGTTTGAATGGAAAGCGATAAAATAAAAAATAACGCTAAAACAGGCGTTATTTTTTTGACTGGCTCGGGGACCTGGATTCGAACCAGGATAAACGGCTTCAAAGGCCGCTGTCTTGCCGTTGGACGATCCCCGAAATATATCAGTAATCTTGCCGGGCGAGTTGCTTGCGCAACTGGGCGGACGGGTCTGGAATTATCTAAAACAATCCCGAGGCTTCGGGATTTTTCTATTTAAATATTAGGATAATTTAACCCTAGTGTCAATTTAATTGCGTCTGAACCGTTATAATGATAAAATACAAGGAGACCGCCTTCTGCGCGGTCTGACAAACGAATCAAACCCGGCTTCCCGAACATGCAAGCATTCTGGAAGCCGGGAGGGTTTATCTTTTTTGCTTGTTTGAGGATTATGGTCGCGGACATCGTGAAAAATAATTTTCTTTTCTATTTTACCCGGCTGGGGCTGGGATTCGTTTTTGACATCCTTTATTTTCCGGTTTGGTGGTATACGCGCGGGGCAATGATGGTTTTAGCGCGGCTCGGGAAGATGATCGCGGGCGAGGAAAAATCGCTCGCGCTTATGGTTTGGATAAAAAATATTTTCCGGCCCATGTACGGAGTGCGCGGCTGGGACGGGTATTTAATAAGTTTTCTTGTCCGTTTTTTTCAGATTATCGTCCGCTCTATCGCGCTATTAATATGGATTGCCATTGCTTTAGCGCTTTTCATTTTATGGCTTAGCCTGCCCCTAATCGCGATCGGGCAGGTTTTTTATCAGTTGAATTGAGTGATAATTATATATGGAAAAAAGATTAAAAAAAATCTTTTTATTTTCGTTATTGGCAGTTTTATCAGTTTGGTTTTTTATTCTTGCCAGAATATATTATTTTTCCAATATTGATAATCGGCAGAGAGCCGATGCTATTATTGTTTTAGGCGCCAGCCAATGGAATGGCGAACCCAGTCCGGTTTTCAGAGCCCGGCTGGATCAGGCCGTTAATCTTTACCGCGAAGGTCTGTCGGGTAAAATAATTTTAACCGGGGGTGTAGGAGAGGGCGAAGAAACTTCCGAAGCCGTAGCCGGAAAAAATTATCTGATTAAAAAAGGAATTGACGGCGCCAGTATTTTTATGGAGGAAAAAGGAAGAACAACACTACAAAGCCTGAACGAAGCTGAAAAAATATTAAAGGAGAAAAATTTAAATTCAGTTATTCTCGTAAGCGATGGTTTTCATATAATGCGGCTTGGAAAAATGGCTAAAGATATTGGATTAGAATATTTTTACTCGCCGGTAAAAAATGGACCGATAGATAATAATTGGCGCGCTGCCGCCAAATGTTACGTGCGGGAAAGCGCTGTTTATATTTTGTATTTATTTTTTAAGGTATGAGCTAGTTTTATTATTGTTTTTAAACAAGTGAGTTTGATAAGTGATTTTTAAGATGGCAAAAAATAATACAATAAGCGAACCCGTCTTTTCCGTCTGCCCTGAATGCAACGGATCGGGCGAGATGAAGCTCGGCATGCCCTGCGGCCATTGCAAAGGCGCCGGCCTCGGAGCCGCCGCGGACGGCCGGATATTTTATTGGGGAAAAAAACTCTCGCTCTTAACTATCCGGATCATCCGCCTGAGAAGAAGTGTTTATGTCTTTTTAAATATTTTCGCCTACCTCGCCGGCGTTAGCGGCGTTTTAGCTTTGGGATTCTGGGCTTTTCAAAATTATTCTTCCGGCCACGCTTCGGCGCGCGATTTTTTTATCTGGCAGAAAAAAAATATCTTCTTGCTTTGGTTTTGGCTTTCGGTATTTTTTGACATGTTTGCCGTTTACCGTTTAAGCGAGGAAAGCCGGAAATACGGGGAAAGAAAAATTGAGCGGGATGACCCTTTGCCGGGCGGCCCGGGAAAGGAAAAAAGAAAACTTTTTTCACTGACAAAAAAGTTTAAAGAACAGAGTTCGGTTAAAATTGAAGTTTCAAAATATTTCAGCCTGCCGGCGGAAAAAATCATTGAAGACGCCCATCTTCTCGCCCGGACTCTCGGGCATGAAACCGTCGGGGTCAGGCATTTATTCTTAAGCCTATTAAACGATGAAAAAACGCTCGCCATGCTCATCCGGCTGGACGCGAATTTAGCGGTTTTAAGGGCGAAAATTGAAAGCCGGCTTTCGGAGCTGGAGAAAAATCCGGCCGTTTTCAGCTTTCGCGCCAGCGAGGATAATGATTTTAAAAAGGCCATGATCGCGGCTTATCTCTCCGCCCGGGAGATCGGGCAAACCGCGGTGGAGCCGATGAATTTTATCCTGCCAATCATAACCCGGGACCGTTATATTGAAGACCTTTTTTATGAGATGGAAATTGATCGGACAAAAATCGCAAACGCCGTCAGCTGGCTAAAGGTAAACGAAGAAATGATCCGGCGCTACCGGAGATTCCGGAGCCAGTCCCGCTTTAAGCCCGCGACTAACATGAATCGCGCCTATACGGCGGTCGCCACGCCGCTTTTAGATAATTTCGGCTATGATTTAACTATAGCGGCGAAGTGGGGAAAACTGGATTATTGCGTGGAAAGGGAAAAGGAAACCGCTGAAATTTTCAGCGCCGTTGATTCGGGCCAGCTAGGGGTGATTTTGGTCGGCCCCGCCGGCGCGGGGAAGAAAACCATGATTCAGGGAATCGCCGAATTGATGGCTGAAGAGAACGTGCCGAAAATTTTCCGCGACAAAAGGCTCATAGAAATTGACGCTTCGCGGTTAGTGGCTGGCGCGACGGCCGCCCAGGCCGAAGAGCGGTTAAACGAGCTTATAACCGAAGCCAACCTGTCAGGAAACATAATTTTAGCCATGCGGGATATTGAAAATATCACCGGCATCTCGGCCGGCGGAGAACAAAGCCTTGAACTTTCCGAAGTGCTGGCGAACGCGATTGACCGGAAATTCGTCATCTGCATCGCCACCGCCACCCCGGAGAATTACGCGAAATATTTAGAAGGAAAATCGCTCGGGAGCGCTATGGTTAAGGTGGAAGTGAACGAGCCGCAAGGTGACAGGGCGATTCGGATTATTTCCAGTAAAATCGGCCACCTTGAAGGCCGTTACGGGGTATTTTTTTCCTACGCGGCGCTGGAGCAGGCAATCGCGGTTACCGGAAAATACATGCATGACAGCTATCTCCCGGCCAAAGCCATAAAAGTTCTTGAGCTGGCGGCCGGGCGGGCGGGAAAAAGGGAAGAAAAAGATCGGCGGGTAACCAAGCAGGACATTTTCAGCGTGGTAAGCGAACTGACTCATATTCCGGTCGCCGAAGCCTCGGGCGACGAAAGCCGGAAACTTTTGCGGCTGGAAGAAGAAATCCATAAATACATGGTTGATCAGGTTGAAGCGGTTAATATGGTTTCGGCGAGCCTCAGGCGGGCGCGGGCGCAGATGACTGAAGGAAAGCGGCCGATCGCGAGTTTCCTTTTTCTCGGGCCGACCGGCGTGGGAAAAACCGAATTGGCAAAGTCTATCAGCCGGGTTTATTTTGGGGACGAAAAATGCATGATCCGGCTGGACATGAGCGAATACCAGCATCCGGACAGCATAAAAAACCTGATCGGCGCGGAAGGCGCGCCCGGCTACCTTACCGAAGCGGTTCATAAAGCGCCTTTTTCTCTCATTCTTCTTGATGAGTTTGAAAAGGCCGACAAAAATATCCTGAATTTATTTTTGCAGGTCATGGACGACGGTCGGCTTACCGACGGCGCCGGCCGGACTGTTGATTTTACCAATTCCATAATTATCGCCACCTCTAACGCCGGAGCTTTGTTTATTCAGGACGCTTTAAAAGACGGGGGCGCCGCGGATTATGAAGCGATTAAAGAAACTTTGATCAATGAACATCTGAACAAAGTTATGCGGCCGGAACTGATAAACCGCTTTGACGGCCTCATCGTATTTAAGCCGTTAAGCGAGCAGGATGTCATTGACATAACCCGGCTTATGGTTAACAATCTCGGCAAGAGGCTTTTAGAAAAAGGCATTAGCCTTGAAGCCAGCGAAGCGGGAATTGGAATTCTTGCCCATGAAGGCTTTGACCCGAAATTCGGCGCCCGGCCGCTCCGCCGCCTTTTGCAGGATAAAATTGAAAATATTATTGCCAATAAAATTTTGGCCGGGGAATTGAAACGGCGGGATATGATTATAATAAACGATCAGGCTGGGCTGGAAGTCGTAAAAGGCAGGAAGCTGTAAAATATAAATAATTACTTTATGTCATTTTCCGCGGATTTGTTCGCGCGCTATCATAGTTTAGTCGTATTTGCGGCTATTTTTTTTACAGCGGTTATTTTTACTTGGCTGGCAAGGCGGATTGCCGTTGCCCTGAATATTGTTGACCGGCCGGTCTCAGTAAGAAAAATTCATGAAAATTCCATTCCTCTGCTCGGCGGAATCGCGATTTTTTTCGCGTTTTTTTCCGGGCTCTGGATTATGAAAGACAGGCTGCTTTCCGGCAATCTTGAACCCGGGCATTTCATGGGATTTTTTTCCGGCGCTCTTATATTAATGATCGGCGGATTTCTTGACGATAAGTATGACCTCAAACCGGGAAAGCAGATTATTTTTCCGGCGCTCGCCGCGTTAGCGGTTATTGCCGGCGGAGTGGGAATAGAAAAAATTACCAATCCCTTCGGCGGACTAATCCTCCTTGACGCCTTTAAAATTCCGGTCTTTGCTTACGAAGGCATAACTCATTATTTTGTTTTGGTTTCCGACTTGTTCGTATTTTTTTGGCTCATGGGCATGATGTATACGACTAAGATTTTGGACGGCCTGGACGGGCTCGTTACCGGCGTAACGGCCATCGGCAGTTTTATAATTTTTCTTTTTACCATGACAACAAAGTATTATCAGCCGGACGTCGGCTTAGCCGCCCTGATTTTGTCAGCCGCCTGCCTCGGCTTCCTCGTCTTTAACTGGCATCCGGCGAAAATATTTTTAGGCGAAGGCGGGTCGCTTTTTTTAGGCTACGCGCTCGGGACGCTCGCCATAATTTCCGGCGGTAAAATCGCCATCGCCTTGCTAATACTGGGCATCCCGATTATGGATGTGGTCTGGGCGATTATCAGGCGTACGCGGGCCGGAAAAAATCCTTTTAAATTCTCCGACCGGGAACACCTTCACCACCGGATTTTAGATCTCGGCTTTGGACAGCGGAAAACGGTTTTAATTTATTATTTTCTCTCGGCCGCTTTCGGACTCTCGGCGCTATTTTTGCAGAGCCGGGGGAAGATTGTCGCATTGGCTGTTCTTGCAATGATAATGTTTTTGGTGGTTGCCGGATTCGGGCGTTTAGATAGTAATGTAAAAATAAAAAATAATTAACTGCTATGGATTTTCATAAACTGCAAAAAACAATCGCGGAAATAAAACTGCCGGCTTTCCGGGAAAAGCAGGTTCGGCGCGCCTATTATAATGAACTGGCCGGATCATGGGACGAGGTGACGGTACTCCCGAAAGATTTGCGGCATAAGCTTGCTAAAGAAATCGCTTGGGACAGCCTCTCTCCCGCCAAAGCGGTAAAGGGCGGGGAGGATATTGTTAAAGCGCTTTTTAATACGGACGACGAACGGAAAATCGAGAGCGTCTTAATCAGGCACGCTGACGGCCGGAATACTGTTTGCGTTTCCTCGCAGGTCGGCTGTCCTTTGGGCTGTCTTTTTTGCGCGACCGGACAGGGTGGGTTTAAAAGGAACCTTCTAGCTCATGAGATCGCGGAGCAGGTAGTATATTTCGCCCGGATGCTAAAAAACATGGATTGCGGGACGCGCGATAAAGATGGCCGGGCGCTTACTGAAAAGGCCGGCGGGGCGGAAAATTATGAGAGCGATAAAATTACCAACATAGTCTTCATGGGCATGGGCGAGCCTATGCTTAATTATGATAATGTTCTCGCGGCCGTAAAAATATTCAACGACAAAGACGGATTTAATTTAGGCGCGCGCCGGATTTCCATTTCTACCATCGGCATAACCGAGGGCATTCGGAAATTCGCCAAAGAAAATTTGCAGGTGAACCTGGCTTTGTCGCTCCACGCCCCGAACGACAAACTGCGGGACGAGCTTTGCCCGGTCAATAAAAAATATCCGGTTAAAAAGATCCTTTCCGCTGTTGACGATTATATTGAAAAAACTAACCGGCGGGTGATGGTTGAATATATTATGCTGGAAAAAATCAATGATTTTCCTGAGCAGGCGCGCGAACTAGCCGAACTTTTAAAAAGCAGGAGGCTTTGTTATGTCAACCTGATAATTTACAACAAGGCCATTACTTTGGATAAAAAACTGAAGCTCGCCCCGAGCTCCCGGGAACGGGTACAGGCGTTTAAAGAAATCCTTGAAAAAAACAACATCACCGTGACCATCCGGAAGGAATTTGGCGGCGCGATTTGGGCGGCCTGCGGGATGCTTAAATCCCATAACCAATAACTTTATTCTTAAAAGGAAATGCTGGAAAAATATTTAAAAAAAAGAGATTTTAGTAAAACTCCGGAACCAAAGGGTGGGAAAGTTGTCGTTGGCAAAAAAGCCGTTGAAAAGCCAAAGGAGATTGCGAAAAAAAGTGAGGCCGGAAAAAATCGTTTTGTCATCCAAAAACATGACGCTTCCCATCTGCATTATGATTTCCGGCTGGAGATCGGCGGCGCGCTCGCGTCCTGGGCCGTTCCAAAAGAGCCATCGCTTGACCCGAGCGTAAAACGGCTGGCCGTAAAAGTTGAAGACCATCCGGTTGAATACCTGAATTTTAAAGGTGTGATTCCTGAGGGAGAATACGGCGCCGGAACCGTAGAAATCTGGGACAAGGGGACTTACGCGAATTTGCTTCCCGCGTCCATGGAAACGTCCTTAAAGAAAGGGCATCTGGCCGTGAACTTAAAGGGTCGGAAATTAAAAGGCGGTTTTGCCTTAACAAGATTCAGGCGGGAAAAAGGGAAAGGGCTTTGGCTTTTAGTTAAAATGCGGGATTAAGCGCGCTTCAGCTTGCCATCTTAATTTCGGGGGTTTAGAATGGATGTAAAGTATTGGTTGCTTAAAAAATTGACATTTTCACAAATCAACAAATCTATTCACAAATCCGGAAGTACGCGCGCGTTTGTGAGGTGATTTGTATATTTGTGAGTTAAATTCTCCATGAAACCTCAGAAAACCCTCACTAAAGTTTATAGCTTTTCGGGCAGGGAAGTGCCGTGCGTAATAAGGAAAAGTCCGACCGCCAGGCGGTTTTATATCTTTGTGCGGCGGGACAGAAAAATCGTCGGCGTAATACCGCGGGGCGGAAAACTGGAACAGATTGAATCCTTTATTAAAAGAAAAACTTCGTGGATTGAAAAAGCGCTTGACCGGATAGAGCATGACGTACCGGGCATTCTGGAAAGTTCTTCAAAAGAAGAATTTTTAGGGAAAAAAGATGGGGCGCTCGGCCTGGTAAAAGCGCGGATTGGCCATTTTAACAATTTTTATAATTTTAATTTCGGCAAAGTGGCCGTCAAGATCCAGAAAAAAAGATGGGGCAGTTGTTCGCGGAGCGGCAACCTGAATTTCAATTACAAGATTTGCGAGTTGTCCGCGCGTCTCGCCGACTATTTAGTCGTCCATGAACTCTGCCATCTTAAAGAAATGAACCATTCGCCGCGTTTTTGGGAACTCGTAAAAAAAACAATTCCCGATTACCGGGAATTGAGAAGGGAGCTCCGGAAGATTTGATGTCCGCGATCCGCTACTTGGGTTTTAGAGATTTTTTGCGGAAACGCACGAATCCGGCCATAAAAAAATCCCGTTATTTGCGGGATATTTTTTTTGCGATTTTTTTCTTCGCGGGCTTCGGCGCCGTTATTTTGGCCGCGTTTTTTTTAATGGTTTTTATGCAGTTGGCGCAGACTTTCAGGTTTTTTCCGTCAACTTTCCGAGCCTGCAAATTTATGTACTGCCTTTTTAAGGTCCGGATGTTTGAGTGGGACCGGCTGGCGTCCCGGGTTGTTCCGCGTCCGCAGATGTCGCATGTTCTTGCCATATTACGCATAACGCATAACGCATAACGCGTAACGTTTTGTTAAGCGCTGAATGATGTTATGTGTTTAAACATTTTAATTGTTAGACTTAATGGGAGCTTAACAGTTTTTGATTAAAATAGCAAGCTGTGATAACATTTTATTATGGACACGAATATAATGATTTTCCAACTGGTAGCCCTTCTTTTATCCGCCATTATCCACGAATACATGCACGGCTGGACCGCTAACCAGCTCGGGGATGATACGGCGAAATTATCAGGCAGGCTCACCCTAAATCCGCTCGCCCATATTGATTTATGGGGCTCTATATTAATGCCGGCTTTGATTTTTTTCTCAACCGGAGGCGCTTTTATTTTCGGCTATGCCAAACCCGTGCCCTTCAATCCGTATAATTTGCGCGACCGGAAGTACGGCTCCGCCAAGGTCGCTTTGGCCGGACCGCTTTCCAACCTGTTCTTAGCCGCGCTTTTCGGTTTGATTTTAAGGATTGTTAGCGCCGGCGTTATATCGCTCAGCTTTTCGGCGGTACAGTTAATCCAGATTGTCGTCTATATCAACCTTTTGCTCGCCGTTTTTAATTCGCTTCCTATTCCTCCGCTGGACGGTTCAAAAATCATCATGCCTTTTCTTCCGGCTGGCGCGGAAAGAGCTTTAATCGGGCTGGAGCGTTACGGCATGTTTCTTGTTTTAATTTTTGTCCTCTTCGGCTTTCCGCTAATTATTCCGGTAATTAATTTTCTTTTTAGGTTAATCGCGGGCTAAATGACGGTGAGTGTTAACATGTCCCGCATGCCTTCGGCTACGGGACGCCTCGCTCACCCGCTCGGCGCTTGACTTTTATTTTCAATTTTGTTAAATTGTTGATACACATAACAGCTCCTAAAGGGGCTTTGTTTTTAGTTTTCAATTAGGGCATGGGGTGTAGTGTTTAGGAAGCCGCAACTTTCTTCCCTATACGCTAAACCCTATACCCTATATCTTAAATAAATTATGCCTACAGTTAATCAGCTGGTCCGCAAAGGACGAAAACAAATTAAATCAAAAAGCAAGTCTCCGGCTCTGCAGTCCACTCTTGATACCCTGCACAAACGCCGGACCGATCTGCCTAAAGGGTCGGCTTTTAAGAGAGGCGTCTGCGTAAAAGTTACGACTACCACTCCGAAAAAACCAAACTCGGCCCTCCGGAAAATCGCCAGGGTTCGGCTTTCAAACGGCATGGAAGTTACCGCTTACATTCCGGGGATCGGCCATAACCTTCAGGAGCACTCAATCGTTTTGGTTAAAGGCGGAAAAACCAAAGATTTGCCGGGTGTCCGCTACAAAGTCGTGCGCGGCGTTTTTGACGCTCAGGGCGTAGCCAACCGGAAACAAAGCCGGTCAAAGTACGGGGCGAAAAAAGAAAAAGCAAAGAAGTAATAAATTCATTACCCATAATTTTGATTTTTAATTCTAAATAAATATGAGAGGCAAACCAGCGCCAAAAAGGAAAATTGAAGGGGACTTGAAATATAATGATGTTGACATTGCCAAGTTTATTAATTACTTGATGATTGAAGGCAAGAAATCCATCGCCGAAAAAGTTGTTTACGGCGCTTTTGACATTGTTAAAGAAAAAACCAAGCAGGATCCGCGCCACGTTTTTAACCGCGCTCTGAAAGCCGTTTCTCCGCTTTTGGAAGTCCGCGGAAAAAGAGTCGGCGGCGCTAACTTCCAGGTGCCTTTCCAGGTGCGCGGCAAGCGCCGCTTCGCTCTCGGTTGCCGCTGGCTCATTGACTCGGCTGATAAAAAGAAGGGCGGCACTATGGCCGCGAAACTGGCTGATGAGATAATAGCCGCCATGAACGGCGAAGGCGCGGCCGTAAAAAAACGCGAAGACGTGCACCGCATGGCCGAAGCCAACAAAGCTTTCGCCCATTTCGCGAGATAATACGAACTGCAAATCTGCTAGTTAATTGTTTTATTAATAATTTGTAAATTTGTATTTGATTTGTAATTTGTATTACTTTTATGCCACGCGAATACTCCATAGAAAAAACCAGAAACATCGGGATTATCGCCCACATTGACGCCGGAAAAACAACCGTAACCGAGCGGGTGCTTTTTTATACCGGCAAGAAGCATAAAATCGGCGAAGTGCACGAAGGCGCGGCTGAAATGGACTGGATGGAGCAGGAGCAGGAACGGGGAATTACGATTACTTCCGCCGCGACCACCTGCTTCTGGAAAGACTGCCGAATAAATATTATTGATACTCCCGGGCACGTGGACTTTACCGCCGAGGTAGAACGTTCGCTCCGCGTTTTAGACGGCGGCGTTGTTATTTTTGACGGCGTGGCCGGCGTGGAGCCGCAATCGGAAACCGTCTGGCATCAGGCTGATAAATACAATGTGCCTCGCATCTGCTTCATTAATAAGCTGGATCGCATGGGCGCTGATTTTTATAAGGATGTCGCTTCCATCCATGACCGGTTGACGAAAAACGCTTACCCGATTCAGCTGCCAATCGGCCAGGAAGCGGATTTTAAAGGGATTGTTGATCTATTTGAAAGAAAAGCCCGGATTTATTTAGATGACCTCGGAACTAAGTGGGAAGACACGGAAATCCCCGAAGAAATGAAAGCCAAAGCCGAAGAATACCGCGGAAGGTTGATTGAAGCGATCGTTGAAAACGATGAAGAACTCATGGGAAAATATCTCGGCGGCGAAGAAATTCCGGTAGAGACTTTAAAAAAGGAACTCCGCAAAGCCGTCATTGCCGGAAAAATCGTTCCAGTGTTTTGCGGTTCAGCTTTAAAAAATAAAGGCGTGCAGTTCATGCTTGACGCGGTTGTAGATTATCTTCCGGCGCCGACCGATTTGCCGCCGATTGAAGGGCTTAATCCGGAAAACCCGGAAGAAAAAATCCAGGTTAAATACAGCGACTCGGAAAAATTCGCCGCCCTGGCTTTTAAAGTGGCGACCGACCCGTTCGTCGGCAAGCTTACTTTTATCAGGGTTTACGGCGGAATTTTAAAAGCCGGTTCTTACGTTCTAAATACGACTTCAGGGACTAAAGAGAGAATCGGCCGGATCGTCCGGATGCACGCGAACCATCGCGAAGAAGTCGGCGAGGTTTATTCCGGGGAAATCGCCGCGGTAATCGGATTAAAAGATACGACGACCGGCAACACGCTTTGCGATGAAAACCGGCCGGTGGTTTTGGAATCCATCACTTTTCCCGAACCGGTTATTTCCATTGCCGTTGAACCGAAGACTAAAGCTGACCAGGAAAAAATGGGCATGGCTTTAGCTAAGCTCGCTGAAGAAGATCCGACATTCCGGGTAAAATCCGACGAAGAAATAAACCAGACGATTATTTCCGGCATGGGCGAACTGCACCTGGATATTATTATTGACCGGATGAAGCGCGAATTTAACGTTGAAGCCAACGTCGGCAATCCGCAGGTGGCTTACCGCGAAACAATCAAAAAATCCGCCGAAGCCGAAGGAAAATATATTAAACAGTCAG
This sequence comes from Patescibacteria group bacterium, assembly GCA_041661405.1. Lineage (GTDB taxonomy): Bacteria > Patescibacteriota > Patescibacteriia > Patescibacteriales > JBAZCA01 > JBAZCA01. The sequence goes on along the minus strand of JBAZUL010000010.1, from coordinate 33,927 downwards.
GCGGACGCGGCCAATACGGCCATTGCTGGTTGCGCGTTGAACCGAACGAAGCCGGCAAGGGTTATGAATTCTTGGATGAAGTAAAAGGCGGCGCTATTCCGCGCGAATTTATCACCCCGATCAACAAAGGCGTTAAAGAGGCGATGGATAAGGGAGTGCTCGCCGGTTATCCGTTAATTGATATTAAAGCCGCGGTTTACGACGGCTCTTACCACGACGTTGACTCTAACGAAGCGGCCTTTAAAATCGCCGGATCAATGGCTTTCCAGGAAGCGGTAAAAAGGGCTTCCCCGATTATTTTAGAGCCGATCATGAAAGTTGACGTCATCACTCCGGAGCAGTTCATGGGCGACGTTATCGGCGACCTGAATTCAAAGCGCGGCCAGATTGAAGAAATGGGCGACCGCGGCCAGGTTAAAGTCGTATCAGCCAAAGTGCCTTTGGCGCAGATGTTCGGCTACGCGACCCAGCTTAGGTCAATGACTCAAGGAAGGGCGAGCTATTCCATGGAATTCCTCCACTACGCCGAAGTGCCGAATAACGTCGCTTTAGAAATTATTGAAAAGAGGAAGAAATAAAAAGACGACAGAAGGCAGATAATAGATAACAGAAAAAGAAAATATTTTTAAAGGCGTTCCGGCTGGCGGGGCGTCTTTTTTTGTTGCGGGAATGGGTAATGTGTGTTATAATATAAATTATAATGACGCCTGCATTAAATGGTAAAATAATTTTATGAAGATAATATTGGCGGTAACAGATTTAAACGGTAAAAACGCAGGTTTTGTATCGGATACAGCGCAAATACTTTCTTTGGAGGAAGCATCCCGTTTTATACATTCTGGAGCGCTGAAAGGCATGTGCGTTGTTCAAGGCCGATACGGAAATTATGTGCGCGCCACTCCGAATACCGATCAAAAAGATAACCTGGATATTATTTCCGTTTCCGGACGCGATCTTCTTTTTTACGCAAATCAAACAAGACACCCCATCAGTACTCCGCCAATCAGCGCGGATACGCGATCTAATTGATGAGTGGGCAAAGATTGCCGATATATCAGAAAAACCGGAAATAATTGCAACTTTGTATTCGTTGCCGCACAGAAAACCTCATTCAAAACCAGAGCCAAATGAACGAGGGAATCAAATCGCAATCGAGTTCTACGCGTTTGCAAAGAAGTGGCTTTCTGAAAATTAGCGTATGCGGCATACGTCAATAAAATTTTTTTTAATTAGCGCGGCACTTCTTGTTATATTGTCCGGGGTAGTGGCGTTTTTCTTTTACCGAGGCGTTCCAATACATGATATTAATATTTGGAGGTTGCAAGGAGCGTTTGCCCAGGCAAATATTCAACATCCAAGACATTCCGCTTTGCTTAGAAAAAAAATATACCTCGGCGGACCAGATGAACATGGAAGCCGCCGCTGTATTTATGTTGTGGGAGAGGCGCGCGTTGCGCCATTCGCGAAAGATAATATTAATAAAATTTACCAAAATGCCAGCGCTTCATTCGGCAATGAAATGATTCCCGTTCATATTTTATTTTCCGACCAAAGAGACTCTCCGTATGAGATGCCGTTTATCGCTTGGCAGGAAGAATTGGCGAACGTGACACCCGCGGAAAATACACCCTATATAGTCTATATTACTACCCAGCGCTCCTTTCTCGCGGATCCGCGCTGCGATGACTAACGCGGGAAAGCGGAGTAAACCTCTTGACGCTAAAAACATTTTCCTATAAAATAAAAGAAGATTTGAAAAGCTCTAAGAAGAGTAATTTTTAGGACTTTTAAAAAAATGCAAAATCAACTCCAAAGGGCGATGGAAATCGCGAAAAAAACCGGGGATCGGCTTTTAGTTTTTGACAGCGTGAAATCGGCTGATCCGTACGTGGTTTTAAACTTGGATGAGTATGAAAGGCTGGCGATAAAGCGGGCGGATGTCCGGGGATTGACAGAAGATGAATTACTTGATAAAATAAATCGCGATATTGCTGTTTGGAAAAGTGAACGGGAATTTTTTAACGAATACCTGAAAAGGGACGATTATGAAGCTGATTATTCTGATGAAACCGAAGATGATGAATGCGAAGACGAAGAACTGGAAGAGGAGCTATATTTTGAGCCCGAAGAGTATAAGTTATACGAAAGAGCCAGGGAATTCGGAGTAAAAAGCCAACCAGCGGATTTGCCGGAAAATACAGCCGGAGAGGGAAAAAGAAATTTGGCGAGCCAAGAGGCTCCTGAAGATGAGCTGTCTTTTGCCGCCCCCTTTAACGAATCTTCAAAGAACGCCAAAACGGCGCGGGAAGAGCCGAAAAGATGGAATATCCCGACTGACCGGAAAAAGGCGGCGGACGAAGTGATCGGAGCGGGTCGGAATTATCTTGAAGAAATCGGTTATTAAAAAATATTTAATTATTTAACATTTAGAAATTTTAATTACATCGGCTGGTTCCTCCAAGGAAAAAACTCACTGCCCAGCAAAACGCAGGGTATGGGGCCGGAACAAAAGTTACTATGGCAGAAAAATTTAATCGCACCAAGCCACATGTAAATGTCGGAACCATCGGCCATGTTGACCATGGCAAAACGACCCTAACGGCCGCCATTTTAAACGTGATGGCCGCTAAAGGATTCCAGGCCACTAAAAGATCAGTGGACCAGATTGACTCGGCTCCGGAAGAAAAAGCCCGGGGTATTACCATTGCCACGGCCCACGTTGAGTATGAATCGGAAAAACGGCACTACGCCCACGTTGATTGTCCCGGACACGCCGATTACGTAAAGAACATGATTACCGGCGCCGCCCAGATGGACGGATCAATCTTGGTGGTAGCCGCCACTGACGGGCCCATGCCTCAGACTCGGGAACACATCATTTTAGCCCGGCAGGTAGGCGTGCCTTCAATCGTCGTATTTTTGAACAAATGCGACATGGTTGAAGATAAGGATTTAATTGACCTCGTTGAGGAAGAAATTCGCGACTTACTCAAGAAATACGAATTTCCGGGCGACACTACCCCGGTTATCCGCGGTTCGGCTTTGAAAGCTTTAGAAAACCCAACCGGCGACGACGCCCAGCCGATTCTTGATTTGATTAAATCTCTTGACGAATTCATTCCGGAACCGGTCAGGGATACTGACAAGCCTTTCCTTATGCCGATTGAAGATATCTTTTCCATTGAAGGCCGCGGTACTGTTGTTACCGGAAGAATTGAAAGAGGCATTATCAAAGTTAACGAAGAAGTGGAAATCGTCGGCCTTGGCCCGACCATGAAAACCGTCGTGACCGGAGTTGAAATGTTTAACAAACAGCTGGATGAAGGCAGGGCTGGAGACAACGCGGGACTTTTGCTTCGCGGCACGAAGAAGGATGAGGTAGAAAGAGGCCAGGTGCTCGCCAAGACGGGAACCTTAACTCCGCATACTGACTTTGAAGGCGAAATTTACGTTCTGTCCAAAGAGGAAGGCGGACGCCACAAACCATTTTTCAAAGGCTATAAGCCGCAATTCTATATCCGGACGACGGACGTAACCGGAGAAATCGAACTTCCCGAAGGAACCGAGATGGTAATGCCCGGCGATACCGTTAATCTGAAAGTGAAACTTATCGCCCCGATCGCTTTGGAAGAAAAACAGCGGTTCGCTATCCGCGAAGGCGGCCGGACCGTTGGAGCCGGAGTGGTAACGAAAATTTTGAAGTAAATACTTTTTGCCCTGTCCAGCTCCATCCCGGAGTCTCGGGACTGGACGGGGTTTAAGTGTTTATTTATTTGAGGGCATAGGGTGTAAGGATTAGGGGGTAGAAATTTTTTAGCCCTAATCCCTGACCCCTAATCCCTACACCCTATAATAATGTCAGCAACCAAGACTAAACCAGAAGAAAAGAAAGTGAATCCCAAACTCGCCCGACCGGCGGTTAAGCAGGATGAAAAACCGAAAATCAGAATCAAGGTGAAAGCCTTTGACCATAAGATTATTGACGATTCGGCGCGGATTATTATTGAAACTGCCGAGCGGAGCGGAGCGAAAACATTCGGCCCTATCCCCTTGCCGGTGGAAAAGAAAAAATACACGGTGAACCGTTCAACCTTCGTCCATAAGGATTCCCGCGACCAATTTGAAATGAGAATCCATAAAAGATTGATTGATATAATTGATCCGACAGCCGCGACTATTGAGTCGCTTTCCAGCCTGACCTTGCCGGCCGGGGTGGATGTTGAAATAAAGATGTAGTTTTTTAAAATTAAGCCGCTTTAATAATTATCGCAACTCCCTTATTTTGTTCCCGCATGCTTTCGGCTGCGGGATGCCTCGCTCACGCGCTCGGCACTTGAAATATTAAGGGAAAGTGCTATAATGATTAAACCCGGCGGAAGAGGAGAATTAAATTTTTCCGAAATAGTCTAAAACACGAGTAAAAACGGCGCAGTAATAATGCTGGTTTTTTGTGTTAAGACCGGCTTTTTTGTTTCCTGACGAATTAACGAATAAAATCAATAAATGTTCGTGAAATTCATCGCCGGATTCGTTAATTCGTCAGGAGGTTAGTTTACTGCCGGATGAGGCATGGTTAGCAAAATAGGTTTATTCCAAAGATTTATGAAATTTATTTTAGGAAAAAAATTGGACATGACCCAGGTTTGGAAAGGGGACGCGGTTATCGGCGTTACCCGGGTTCAAGCCGGACCTTGTCTTATAACCCAGGTAAAAGCCATGGAAAATGACGGCTATAAGGCCGTGCAGGTGGGCTATGGGGAAAAGAAAGAAAAGAATATCGCCAAGCCTCAGCTCGGACACCTGAAAAAAGCCGGCCGGCTTGCCGGGCAGAAAAAAAAGACCGAAATAAGATATACCCGCGAATTCCGGCTGGACAAGAAAGGAAGAAACGAAACCGCCGAGGTCAAATCCGGGGATATAATTGACGTTACGACTTTTGAACCCGGCGACGTTATTAAAGTGACCGGCGTTTCAAAAGGCAAAGGCTTTCAGGGCGTCGTGAAGCGGCACGGATTTTCCGGACAGAAAAAAACCCATGGCAATAAAGACCAGCTCCGGATGCCCGGCTCTATCGGCGCGACCGGACCGGCCCATGTTTTCAAAGGCATGCGGATGGGCGGCCACATGGGGAACGCGAAAAGCACGACCACCAACCTGGAAGTCGTGGAAATTGACAAAGAAAATAATATTTTATTGATAAAAGGATCGGTTCCCGGCGCGAGAAACAGCTTGGTTATGATAGAAGGGCCCGGAGAGCTGAAAATCGTCGCCCCGGACGCCGTAAAAGAAACGCCGGCTGAAACGGTCGCGGAAAAAAAAGAGGAAGCAGCCAAAGAAGCTCCGGCGGAAGCGGGAAAAGAAAAGATTGAACCGACTCCGGAAGCGGTTGCAAAATCCGAGCCTTCGGTTGGAGCCGGCGCGGAAATAAAAGAAAACCAAACGGAAAAATAATATGCCAATCAAGGTAAAAATATACAATCAGCAGGGCGAAACAGTGGGTGAAAAAAGTTTAAATGACCATATTTTCGCCGTGCCTGCTAACGACGAATTAATCCGGCAGGTAGTTGTTTCTCTCATGGCCAATAAGCGGAAAGTTCTCGCCCATACAAAAACCCGCGCGAACGTCCGGGGCGGAGGCAGAAAGCCATGGAAACAAAAAGGCACGGGAAGAGCCCGCGCCGGAACCATCCGTTCGCCTTTATGGATTGGCGGCGGCGTTGTTTTTGGTCCGCTTAAGGAAAGGAATTTTAAAGTAAAGATCAATAAGAAGATGAACCAAAAGGCGATTTTGATAGCGATTTCCGACCGGTTAAAAAATGACAGCCTGGTTTTATTGGACAACGTAAAAATTGATGAATATAAAACTAAAAAGTTTGAAGAAATTTTAAATAAGATTACGAAATCCGGCAAGAAAACGGAAAAAAAATCCGCGAAAGAAAATAAAGACGCGAATGTCGGCTTGGTCGGCAAGAAAAGAAGCGTTCTAATGATTCTGGAAAAAGGCGACGAAAAAATCGTCCGCTCGGGAAAAAACCTTTCCGGCGTGGAAATAATCAACCTGGATAACATTAATCTGATGGATTTGTTAAAATACCGGGAACTGGTGCTCACGGTCGGAGCGGCGGAAAGGCTGGAAGAAAGATACAAAAAAGACAAAAAATAAAATAAGACATTATAAATTTAGTACTCAGGTTTTATGTCCGCATTATTCGGAAAAAAAGATGAAAGCGTTGAGACGAAAAAAGCTGTTCCTAAAACAGCCGGAGTTAAGGCTGGAGAAAAAGCTGTTCAGGATGAAAAGAAAAGCATGAAAGATTTGTATTCCGGAACCGCCGCTAAACCGACTGCCGCGAAAAAGACTAAAGGAACCGGTTCAGCCGGAGCCGGAGAAAAGAAGGTTTACGGCAGCGCTTACAAGGTTTTAATAAAACCGCTGGTAACGGAAAAAGCTTCGGTATTGAGTTCATTAAATAAGTATAATTTTTCCGTTTCCTTGGGCGCTAACCGGATTGAAGTCGCTAAAGCAATTTTTGAGGTTTACGGAATTAAGCCGGTAAAAGTTAACATTATTAACAATAAAGGTAAGAAAGTCCGTTACGGCAAAATTAAAGGGGTGAGAAAAGACTGGAAAAAAGCCGTTGTTACCCTGCCGGCCGGAAAGAGCATTAATGTTTACGAAGGAGTTTAGATCAATTGTCAATTTGCAATTACGAATTACCAATTGAAAGTTTGACGGTAAAAAATTCGTAATTGATAATTCGTAATTGAGAAATTGAATAAATATGGCAGTAAAAAAAGTAAAACCAACTACCCCGGGACGCCGTCAGATGACTTATGACGATTTTTCCGATATTACCAAAACCCAGCCGGAAAAAAGGCTCGTTATTTTCAGGAAACAGAAAAGCGGCCGCAACTCACAGGGAAAAATCACCGTCCGCCATCGGGGAGGCGGAGCGCGGCGCTATATCCGGATTGTTGATTTTAAGCGGAATAAGTTTGACATACCGGCCAAGGTGGCGGCGATTGAATACGATCCCAGCCGCGGAGCGCGGCTGGCTCTACTCCATTACGCTGACGGGGAAAAAAGATATATTATCGCTCCCATCGGACTGGAAGTCGGAGCGTCCGTAATGAGCTCAAAAAAAGAGCTCCCGATCAAGCCGGGCAATACCATGCCTCTGGAACACATGCCGGCCGGAATTTTTGTCCATAACGTTGAATTGCAGCCGGGACAGGGCGCGAAATTGGCCCGGGGAGCGGGAAATGCCATTTCCATTATGGGAATCCTCGGTAAATACGCCCAGCTCCGCCTGCCGTCAAAAGAAGTCCGGCTCGTAAAAAAAGAATGCCTTTCAACCGTAGGCCAGGTTTCTAATCCCGAGCATAACAATATTAATTACGGAAAAGCCGGAAGAAAAAGATATTTGGGATTCCGCCCGACTGTCCGGGGAACGGCCATGAATCCGGTTGACCATCCGCACGGAGGAGGAGAAGGCAACCAGCCGATCGGCCTCCGGCACCCGAAAACCCCTTGGGGTAAACCGGCGCTTGGCGTTAGGACGAGAAATAAGAAAAAATCTTCAAGCAGACTGATTATAAAAAGAAGAGGGAAAAAGAGATAATAAAAAAAGTTAAAAGCAGAAAGTTATAAAGTTTACGGAGTAGAATAAAAATACTTAATAACTTTTAGCTTAAAAACTTTATAAACTCGCAAATATGTCAAGAAGTTTAAAAAAAGGACCCTACGTAAACCCAAGAATACTGAAGAAGGTCATGAACCTGAAACCCGGCGACAAGACCGTCATTAAGGTATGGGACAGGGGTTGCGTTATTACGCCTGAGATGGTAGGATTTACTATCGGGGTGCATAATGGAAAACAGCATGTGCCCGTTTTTATTACCGAAAACATGGTCGGACACCGGCTGGGCGAGTTTTCCCCGACAAGAAAGTTCGTGAGCCACGGAGGAAAAATCGCCAAAGATCAGGCTAAAGCGGCCGCCCCGAAATAAGTTGAAAGTTATAAAGCGGAAAGTTAAGAACACTTTTAACTTTATAACTTTCAACTTTATAATAAATACATGGAAGTAAAAGCCAATTTGAACAATTTAAAAATATCGCCGAGGAAAGTCCGTCTGGTAATTGACGTTGTGCGCGGAATGGAAGTGAATAAAGCCCTAAACCAGCTTCAATTCATAAACAAGGAAGCTCGGAAGCCGGTGGTGAAGCTTATTAGTTCAGCTATTGCCAATTCGGTCCATAATTTTGACTTGGACAAAAATAATTTATTTATAAAAAAAGCGACCGTTGACGGAGGGGCGGTTTTAAAGCGCTGGATGCCCAAAGCCCACGGCCGGGCCACGCCGATCCGGAAAAGAACCAGTCATATAACCTTAGTGTTGGCCGAAATTGTTGAAAGCGGAAAGAAGACGCCGAAAAAGAAAGCAGTGGAAGCGCCGATAAAGCTCGGCGATATCTCAAAATCAGGAACCTTGCCCAAAGAAGACGAGGGCATTAAAATAAAGAAGAAAAAGGAAGACCAGAAGATTCCGGCCGCCGGCAAATTACCCGAAGACAAAGGAAAAAAAATTGTTGACCCGAGAGGCGAAGGAAAGGGCAAGCACGTAAAGATTGAAGGCGCTTCGGAAAAAGGCTTTATCGGAAAAGTGTTCAGAAGAAAAAGCGGATAAATTAAGTTGAAAGTTGAAAGTTCATAAAGTAAAAAGTAAATTTGATCACTTTTAACTTTATAACTATATTACTTTATACTAATAACATGGGACAGAAAGTAAATCCAAACGCGATGAGAGTAGGAGTAATCAAGGGTTGGCCATCCCGATGGTTTAGCGATGACAAAAAACAATTTATCAGGAATCTTGAAGAAGACGTGAAAACGAGGAAATTTTTAAACTGGGAGTTCCGGGAGGCGGGAATTGATAAGGTGGAGATTGAAAGGAGCGCCAATAAAGTTGTTATTAATATCTATACCGCCAAACCGGGAATTTTAATCGGCCGAAGCGGAAAAGGAGTTGAAGATTTGAAAAAGCGGGTCCATAAGGAATTTTTATGCCATTACCGCCCGGGCGATATAAATATAAATGTTTTTGAAGCTGATCGCCCGAGTCTGTCCGCCAATATTATAGTCCAGCAGATCGCGGCTGATCTTGAAAAGAGAGTCCTTTTTCGGAGAGTGATGAAGCAGGCTATGCAGCGGGTGGAAAGAGCCGGAAGCCTTGGGGTTAAAATATTGGTTAAAGGGAGGCTTAATGGAGCCGAAATCGCCCGTGAGGAAAAATTGTCCTCGGGCAGTATTCCGCTCCACACGCTTCGGGCCGACATCAATTACTCCAGAGGCACCGCTTTCACCACCTATGGGGCGATCGGAATTAAAGTTTGGATTTACAGGGGCGAAGTTTTCGCCAAAGGAAGCAGTGAAAAAGGGGAAGTAGTAGGGAGAAGAAAATAATATGTTAATGCCAAAAAGAACAAAATTCAGGAAAATGATGAAAGGCAAGCGGGGAGGCATTGCTACGAGGCTTACTAATGTTAGTTATGGAAGCTACGGTTTGAAAAGTCTGGAAAACTGCTGGGTTTCCTCAAAACAGATTGAAGCCGCCCGGAGAGTAATTACCCGTTATACGAAAAAAGGCGGAAAAATATGGATCCGGATTTTTCCCGATAAGCCAGTTACGGCCAAAGGCGGGGAAATGCCTATGGGCAAAGGCAAAGGCGGAGTTGACCATTACGTCGCCGTAATAAAGCCCGGCATGGTTATGTTTGAAATGGAAGGCGTAACAGGAAGCCAGGCTCAGGAAGCCCTGGAAATGGCCGCGTATAAGTTGCCGGTTAAATGCAAGTTCGTAACGAAGTAAGATACAAATTTGCCCGATCGCGGGCGGTGAATGAAAATACGTTTATGGAAATGAAAGAATTAAAAACTAAAAGCCAAAGCGAACTTAATAAACTGCTTGGTGATTTTCGCGATAAACTAAGGGATTTAAGGTTCAGGGACGCTTCAAAACAATTGAAGAACGTCCGGGATATTAGGACGCTCCGTCAGGATATCGCGAGAATAATGACAGTTTTGAACAGTAATAAATAATTATTTGTATGAATAACGATAGTTTAAAAAAAGAAAGAAAGATCAGAAAATTCAGCGGAGTAGTCGTGTCCGACAAGATGGATAAGACCATTGTCGTCAGGATTGACCGGACCCGCGTCCACCCGCGCTATAAGAAAAGATACGTCGTATCCGAAAGGTATAAGGTTCATGACGCGAAAAACCAGTTCAAAGAAGGCGACCGGGTTAATTTTATTGAATGTCGGCCGTTGTCAAAAGACAAGAGATGGAAAGTGATTTATTAAATTTTCAATCTACAATTTTCAATCTACAATTTTTTAATACATAGGATAAATTAATGAAAAAAATTGATTGAAAATTGATAATTGAAGATTGAAGATTGAATAAGCTATGATACAAGTGCAGTCAAAAATTAAAGTAGCGGATAATACGGGAGCGAAAACCGTTATGTGTATCCGCGTGCTCGCCGGTTATAAACGGCGCTACGCCGGAGTCGGCGATATGATTACCGCCGCCGTAAAGGAAGCCGCTCCGCACGCCCCGATAAAGAAAGGGGATGTTGTCCACTGCGTTATTGTCCGGACGAAAAAGGAGATCCGGAGAAAAGACGGAAGCTACCTCCGGTTCGGCGAGAATGCCTGCGTTGTAATTGACAAAGCGAAAAAAGAGCCTAAAGGCACCCGCGTTTTCGGCCCGGTAGCGAGAGAAATAAGAAAAGCCGGATACGTTAAGATCGCGAGTTTGGCTCCTGAGGTTTTGTAATTTGAAGTATTATTATGAATATTAAGAAAGGCGACAAAGTTAAAATATTAGCGGGAAAAGACAAAGGCAAGACCGGAAAGGTTTTGCAGGTTTTTCCGGTTCGGGAACGCGCGAGCGTGGAAGGCGTTAACCTGCTTATTAAACATTTACGCCCGAGGAAGCAGGGAGAAACCGGCCAAAGAATTGAATTCCCGGCTCCGCTCAACGTTTCCAATCTGATGGTCGTCTGCCCTAAATGCGGCAAACCGGCCCGGACCGGCCATAAAATATCCGTATTGCCGGACGGTAAAAAAAATAAATTCAGGATATGCAAAAAATGCCAAGCAGTGATAGACTAATTTTCAATTATCAATTACGAATTACGAATTGACCCGAAAAAATAAATTGATAATTGATAATTGGAAATTGAATATATTATGAGATTACAAGAAAAATACAAAAAAGAAATATTACCGAAGATGAAAGCGAAGTTCGGCTATAAGAATGAAATGCAAACGCCCCGGGTTACGAAGGTGACGATTAACGTCGGCGTGGGAAGAAACGCCAAAGAAAAGGCCTATATTGACGAAGTGATAAAGAGCGTGGCGAAAATCGCCGGACAGAAACCGGTAGAGACCAAAGCCAAAAAATCCATTGCAACTTTTAAAGTCAGGCAGGGGATGATTGTGGGGGTGATGACTACTCTTCGCGGTCGGCGGATGTATGATTTTTTGGAAAAGCTGGTTAACATATCTTTTCCCCGCGTCCGGGATTTCAGAGGGATAAGCCAAAGCCAGGTTGACCGGACGGGAAATCTTTCCGTCGGCTTCCGCGAACACGTAGTTTTCCCGGAGATCCGCACTGACGAAGCTGATAATATCCACGGGCTGGAAGTGTGCGTAGCCACGACCGCCAAGACCAGGGAAGAAGGTTTAGAATTGTTAAAATTAATGGGGTTTCCCTTTAAGAGCGTGTAGGGTTTAGGATATAGTTAAAATTATAAACTGTGTCTATTTGTTAAACGTTATACGCTAAACGCTATATATGGCAAGAACCGCGATGATCGCAAAATCAAAAAAGAATCCGAAATTCACCACCCGCAAAGTGAACCGTTGTTGGCGTTGCGGGAGAAACCGGGGATATATGAGGGATTTCAATCTTTGCCGGATTTGTTTTAGGGAATTAGCGACTCAAGGCAGTATTCCCGGAGTGAGAAAGTCGTCATGGTAATTTTTAAAAACAAAAAATACATTTAAGAATAAGTAATTAGTAAATTATGACAGATCCAATCGCCGACATGCTTACCAGGATAAGGAACGCGCAAGCCGTCCGCAAGGTTGAGGTGATTTTGCCTATGAGCAAAATGAAATTGAAGATTGCTAAAATCCTTGAGGGCGACGGATGGATTGAAAAGGCTGAAGAAGTGGAAAACCGGACTGGAAAAGAAAAATCAAAATTCAAGGAACTAAGGATTTTGCTAAAATATAAAGACGGAAAACCGACCATTAGTTCCATTAAGAGAATTTCCCGGCCAGGACTTCGGATTTACGTCAAGAAAAGCGAATTACCGAGAGTTTTAAATAATCTTGGGATAGCGATTATTTCCACCCCTGACGGCCTTATGACTAACTTAGAAGCGAAAAAGAAGGGCCTTGGCGGAGAAGTGATTTGCGAAATATATTAAATATTTTGAAAACTTTTTCAGAAAAAGTTTTCAAGGCTTTCAAAAAATATAATGTATTAAATTAAAATTCAATAGCGAGCAAAGCTCTACGGCCATTGAATTTTAATTCAATGAAAGTATAATAATCATAATTATGTCCAGATTAGGAAAATTGCCAATTGAAATACCGGCGGGAACCCAAATTAAAATTGAGGGCGGCTTAATTATGGTTAAAGGACCCAAAGGAGAGCTGAAGGAAAAAACCATTGACCGGATTTTCCTGGAATTGGGCGAAAAAGAAATAAAAGTGAGTGTCAAAAATCCGGAGGATAAAACCGAGCGTTCTCTTTGGGGGATGTTTCGCGGTATTTTGAATAATATGGTGGTCGGAGTAAATAAGGGCTTTGAGAAAAAACTAGAAATTTCCGGCGTCGGCTACCGCGCTACGGTTTCCAGCAATAAATTGGTTCTAAACGCCGGCTATTCCCATCCGGTTAACTTCCAGCTTCCCGAAGGAATAACGGCCAAAGTTGAAGGCAACGTCATAACATTAAACGGAATTAGTAAATACCTGGTCGGAGAGGTCGCGGCCCGGATAAGAAAAGTGAGGCCGCCTGAACCCTACAAAGGCAAAGGTATTAAATATTCGGATGAAACAGTGAGGAGAAAAGCCGGCAAAACCGCGGCGAAATAGAATCTAGAATTTAAAATGCCGAGAAACGCGGCATGGACGCGACGAAGAATAAAATTATGAGTAATAATAATTCCAAACTATTAAAAAGAGACCGAAGACGAAAAAAAATCCGGGCTAAATTGAGCGGTACTGCCATGCGCCCGAGACTTTCGGTTTTTAAGTCCAATAAGGGAATGTATTTACAATTGATTGACGATATTTCCGGAAAGACTCTCGCGAGCGCCAGAACCGGAGAATTAAAAGACGCTAAAGGCAAGAAATCCTTAATCAGTTTTGAGCTGGGAAAAATACTCGCGGAAAAAGCCGCGGAAAAAGGGATTAAGGGAATCGTTTTTGATCGGGGCGGCTATAAATTTCACGGCCGGGTAAAAGCGGCGGCCGACGGAGCCAAAGAAGGCGGATTAATATTTTAGTCCCGAGTACTCGGGATTGATTTGCGATTTTTGATTTATACTTTATGGAAAACGAAAAGAAAGACAATCCAATAGAAGAAAAAGCCGGGCAAGCCGATATTAAAGCCGCGGCTCCGGTTCAGGACGCGGCCGTTCCGATGCCTGTTAAAAAAGCTGAATCAGTAGCGGCTTTTGCCGGGATGGCATCCGCTCCAGCCAGACCCGCCGGAAGAGGCGGCGACCGTTTTCGCGATAAAAGAGGCGGAAGAACCGGCGGACGTCCGGGCGGACGCAAAGGCGGGCGGGGGGAAGAGTCAAGAGATGAGTTTGACCAGAAAATTATTGATATCGCCCGAGTAACGAGAGTTATGGCCGGAGGAAAGAGAATGCGTTTTCGGGCCTGCGTGGCTATTGGCGATAAAAAAGGCAAAGTCGGAGTCGGCATCGCTAAAGGCGCCGACGTTTCCGGCGCCGTTACCAAGGCGGTAAATAAAGCCAAGAAGAATTTGATCAAAGTGCGTATCGTTAATGATACCATACCGCATGAAGTCCGTCATAAATTCGGAGCCGCTAAACTTTTATTCAAACCGGCTCCCGAAGGGCGGGGAGTAATCGCCGGCGGAGCGGTTCGGGCAGTTATTGAGCTCGCCGGAATAAAAAATATTGTCAGTAAAATTTTAGGCACCAATAATAAAGTCAATAACGTAAAATGTACGATTGAAGCTTTGAATTCGCTCCACGCCCCGCGGGAAAAAGCCGGAGCCAAGGAAATAAAACAGACCTAATATGCCGTTATCTTTAAACACAATTAATAAGAGCAAAGCCGTAAAAAACCGGAAAAGAGTCGGTCGGGGAAACGCTTCGGGCCACGGTACTTACTCCTGCCGGGGGATCAAAGGGCAGAAATCAAGAAGCGGCGCGAGCGGATTAAAAAGGCTCGGGCTGAGACAGATGCTTCTTGCCACGCCTAAATCACGGGGTTTTAAATCGTTCAAACCGGAAAATCAGGTTGTAAATATTTCGGTAATAAATCGGGTTTTTAAAGATGGCGTTAAAATAACTCCGCGCGCTCTTTTCAGGGCCGGGCTAATCTCAAGCGCCGCTTTACCGGTGAAGATTTTAGGCGACGAAAGGCTGAAATTAAAAAGCGCGTCTTTCGCGGACGTAAAAATGAGCGGACGAGCTAATGAGCTTATCGGAGAGAAAAAGTAACCGTTATCCGGGCAGCCGCCCCGTAAAGTTATGGTTCAGAAGATCACTCAAATTTGGAAAGCCAGGGATTTAAGGAATAACATCCTTTTTGTTTTGGGCATGCTGGCGATTTTCCGGCTGGCCGCCCATATCCCGATTCCCGGAGTTGACGTTTCGGCTTTAAGGGGATTTTTCCAGTCCAATCAGATTCTTGGGCTTTTAAACATATTTTCCGGCGGCAGTATGGAAAATTTTTCCATAGTCATGATGGGCGTCGGCCCTTACATCACTTCGTCCATCGTCTTTCAGCTCCTCGCTATGATTATCCCGCAGATGGAAGAAATGAACAAGGAAGAGTCGGGGCGCCAGAAAATCCAGATGTGGACCCGGTGGGCGACCGTGCCGCTCGCCATGCTTCAGTCCTATTCAATGATCACCCTTTTGCGGCGCTCATCTTTTCAGATACTGGGAAATATTAGCAGCCTTCAGCTATTAAGCATGATTATAACCATAACCGCCGGCACGGTATTTTTGATGTGGCTCGGCGAGCTCATAAACGAGAAAAAAGTCGGCAACGGGATTTCACTTTTGATTTTTGCTGGCATCGTTTCCAGCCTGCCGCAGACGATCCAGCAAGTGGCCGCCACTTACGATCCGTCGCAGCTATTTACCATTATCGGATTCATCGCCGTCGCCCTCGTTACGATTGTCGGCGTGGTTATTATAACCGAAGGCCAGCGGAATGTTCCGGTTCAGTACGCGCGGCAGATCCGCGGCAGCCGGGTTTACGGCGGGACTTCAACCCATCTTCCGCTCCGGGTTAATATGGCCGGCGTTATCCCGATTATCTTCGCGATTTCCATTATTTTATTCCCGTCTATGATAGCGCAGTTTTTTACCCAGGCAAAAAGTGAGTGGCTCGCTAACGGCGCGCATTCTGTCATAAATCTTTTCCAGAACCAGCTCTTCTACGGCATCGCTTATTTTATCCTGGTTTTCGCCTTCACTTATTTTTATACTGAAGTTATTTTCCATCCCGATAAAATCGCCGAAAATTTGCAAAAGCAGGGCGGATTCATTCCGGGCATCCGGCCGGGAACGCAAACTTCCGAGTATCTGGCCGCCACGACGCACCGGATTATTTTTGTCGGCGCTTTGTTCCTCGGCGTTATCGCCGTTCTGCCGCTTATTATGCGCTATTTTACCGGCATCCAGGCCTTATCGGTCGGCGGAACCAGCCTCTTAATCGTCGTTTCGGTCGTTATTGAAACCATGAAGCAGATAGAATCCCAACTCACCATGCGGGAGTATGAGGGGTATTAAATTTTTGATTTTTGTCCCGAGTGCTCGGGATTGATTTCGGATAGGCCGGCTTTAAGGAGCTGGTTTTTTGTTTGGGGGATGTGGTATAATATGATTAATGTAAGAAAATGTAAAAATTAAAAATAATTTGTCATTTATTTATCTATGAACCTGTTATCCATCCTAATAACAACCGCCGGTCTTACGCTTTTTGAAATCGTCTCCAGTATTGACAACGCCATAATCAACGCCGAGGTTTTGTCAACCATGCAGCCGAAATACCGGCGCTGGTTTTTAGTTTGGGGGATATTATTCGCCGTTTTTGTTGTCCGCGGGCTTTTGCCTTGGGCGATCGTCTGGGCGACGGCGCCGGAACTGGGGTTTTTTGGGGCGCTTACCGCCACGTTTTCCTCGGATCCGAAAGTCATAGAGGCAATTGAATCATCCGCCCCGATACTCTTAGTCGGCGGCGGAATTTTCCTTATCTTTCTTTTTTTCCATTGGCTTTTTATTGAGGAAAAACACTACGGCCTGCCGGGCGAAAAATTTCTGCATTCGCAGGGAGTCTGGTTTTACGCTGTCGTGTCTATAATTTTGGCTGTTGTCGTTTGGGCGGCTTTGCATGAAAATCCTTTAATGGCTTTTGGCGCGGTCGTCGGCTCAACCGCGTTTTTTATTACCCACGGCTTTAAACAGAACGCCGAGCAGGCGGAGAAACAGCTTTTAAATAAAGGCAGCGGCCTTTCGGACATCAGTAAGATATTGTATCTGGAAGTGATTGACACGACTTTTTCCATTGACGGGGTTTTAGGCGCTTTCGCTTTTACCCTTTCGGTGCCGATAATTTTATTCGGCAACGGCATTGGCGCTTTCGTCGTCCGGCAATTAACCGTCGGCAATATTGACCGGATAAAGAAATATATGTTTTTAAAAAACGGAGCCATGTATTCAATTTTCTTTTTGGGGCTTATCATGGTTTTAGACAGTTTCGGCTTCCATATCCCGGCCTGGCTTTCTCCGGTCGTAACTTTCGGCGTAGTTGCTTATTTCTTTTGGAAGTCAAAAATAGCGATGGCTGATAATCAGCCGGCTTCATGAAAATTAAAAAATAAATTAATCGTATGGCTAATTTAGAAAAAAGAATTCTGGACAGAGGGAGCGGTTTTTCGGCGGATAAATTCATTAAAAAAATTTCTTCTTCACTGCCCGTTCATTTAAAAGACAATAAAAGCGCCATGGCCGGCGCGATGAAAGGACTGGAGAGAAAAATTCGGTATGGATATCTTACTGACCAGGATATAAAAGGCGCCATAAGAAAGTTTAAAGGATTGAATAAAGCCTCATATTCGGATGTTGACAGTTTTAAGAAACTATTAACCCCGTATTCAACAGCAACGCAAAGAGCGGAAAAAAAGGAAAAATTAGCGGCGATCCAAGGGAAACCTAAAACCTCCGGTTCGTTTTGGGGAATATTGGGAAGCAAGAAGAAAGAAGAAAAACCTCCGGTTCTCCGGGGCGCAAGGGCTTATGACCCGGAAGCCATGGCCGCCGCCGGACGGGTTGGTTACAGTCCGAGCCAAAGAGGATTTGCCGGAGGCGGGGCGGGAGATACCAGCTCGCAGAAAATGAGCGGGAGCATGGTTTATTTAAACCGGGAAACCGGCGGGTACGCTAAAAAAGCAGGCGGAACCTCATCTTCTCCGTATTCTTTAGGGAAAAAGGGAGGCGTCGCTTCGGCAAACCAGGGAAAATCTCTTGGGTCGGGCAGGTTAAAGCCGGTTATATAAAGATATTTTATGGCAAAAAAATATTTTATCATGTTCGGGCCGCCGGGATCAGGCAAAGGAACGCAGGCGGAAATTTTGGGGAAGAAATTAAATTTGCCGACAATTTCCACCGGCGTTTTATTGCGCAAAGAAATAAAAGATAAGACAGAACTGGGAAAGGAAGTGGAGGAAATTATCGCCGGAGGAAATCTGGTGTCCGATGAGATCGTGGCAAAAATGATTGAGACGCGGTTAAAGGAAAAGGACGCGGAAAATGGCGCGATACTTGACGGCTACCCGCGGACCCTAAACCAGCAGGATTTTCTCTTAAATATTTTAAAAGAAATTTCGGAGGCAAAAATTATTCCATTGCTCGTTGATGTTTCGGATGATGAGGTGGTGAGGCGGCTCTCCGGAAGACGGTCGTGCGTTTGCGGAGCGACTTATCATATGATTTATAACCCGCCGAAGCAAGATGAGACTTGCGATGTCTGCGGCGCTAAACTTGTTGTCCGCCCGGATGATTCTCCGGGCGTAATAAAAGAAAGACTTAAGGTTTACCATCTGAACGTGGATCCGGTTATTGATTATTGGAGGACGGGCGGTAAACTGTTTTTGATAAATGGGGAACAGAGTATTGACAGTGTGGCGGATGAGATAGATAAAAAATTGATTTAATTATGGTTTACATAAAGACCAAAGAGGAAATCGCCGCCATGCGGGAAGGCGGGAAAATACTCGCGAGAATCCTCCATGCTCTGGCAGAAGATGTAAAACCCGGCGTTACGACCGGCCGTCTGGAAGACCTCGCCTATAAGCTGATGACAGAAGCCGGCGGCAAGCCGGCTTTTAAAGGTTATAAATCGTCAGCTGGCGCCCGGGGATTTCCGACCGTGATTTGCGCGTCCATTAATCATGAAGTTGTCCACGCTCCGGCCCTGCCTTCGCGGGTTTTAGAAGAAGGCGATCTGATCGGCATTGATATTGGCATGGAATATCTTCCGCCGCTCGCGAGCGGCAAGACCGCGCCGGATAAACACGCTATAACCGGGGCTGTAAAAAATTTTCCGAAAAACAAATATTCGGCTTCCGGCGGTTTTATCACGGACATGGCTTTGACGGCCGGAGCCGGAGAAATCGGCGAGGAACGGAGAAAGCTATTGGAAGTTACAAAAAAAGCTCTGGAACTCGGTATTGCTGAAGTAAAACCCGGAAAAAAACTGTCCGACATTGGCCGGGCGATTGACGATTATGTCAGAAAAAACGGCTTTTCCGTTGTCCGGGCCTTGGTTGGCCACGGGGTCGGTTACGAGGTGCATGAAGATCCTCAGGTTCCTAATTATTTTCCAAAAGAAAAAGATTTCAAAGATATTGTTTTAAGGCCGGGCATGGTGATCGCCATTGAACCTATGGTGAACGCCGGGGAGCATGACATAGAGTCCGACGCGGACGGGTTTACGATTGTGACGAGCGACGGATCGCTTTCGGCGCATTTTGAACACACTGTGGCGGTGACGGAGAGAGGGCATGAAATTCTCACTTTAGAATGAATTAATTCCATTGTCATTCTGAGCCCCATAAATGCGGGACGAAGAATCTCGCCGCATAATATTATAACACGGGATTCTTCGCTACGCTTAGTGACGTTAAAAAAATTTATGAGATACCTGGGCATCGACTGGGGAACTGATCGTATTGGACTTGCCATGGCTGACTCGGAAACGGGTCTGGCTATTCCTTTTCGCGTGGTCAAAACCATTAAAGATGTCGTAAAAGCGATTAAAGAAGAAGAAGTGGAAAAAATAATCATCGGCTCGCCCGTTACTTTAAGGAATGAAGAAGGCGGAAATAAAAAGAAAGTTGATGAGTTTATCGGCGAATTAAAAAAGAAAACCAGCTTGCCGATAGAAACTATTGACGAGCGACTCACCACCCGTCTCGCTAAATCGCTTAGCGGCGGAAAAAAAGTTAAGGCCGACAAAGACGCGGTGTCCGCTATGTTAATATTGCAAAGTTATTTGGACAGTAATCAGATAACAGATAACAGATAACAGATAACGGTACTCTTCCTAATGGCCTGTCGTCTGTTATCCGCCGTCTGACGTCTAATCACATGAACGAAACCTATAACCTTGAAGCCATAATTTTAAAGCGCGAACCTTTCCGGGAACATGACGCTAAGATAACCTTATACAGCCGGGAAAGGGGAAAGCTGGAACTCATCGCCCGGGGCGCGAAAAAAATTCGGTCAAAAATGGCCGGGCATCTTGAACCGATAACGCTCGCCAGCATTATGGCCATCAGGGGAAAAACCTATGATTACATCGGCGGCGTTGCGAGCGAAAGATGCTTTTCCGGCGTGAAGGGCAACCTGGAAAAATCCGGGGTCGCGGGCGAAGCAATCCATGCCTTTAACAGGCATATAAAGAAAGAAGAACGCGACGAAAAAGTTTTTGGTCTGCTTTTGGAATTTTTGAATATCATTAATGACAGCCGGAAAGATAACGGCTGGGCATTGCTTCACATTTTTTCTTTCAAACTGCTCTCCATTCTGGGGTATCGGCCGGAATTGAAAAGTTGCGTTGTCTGCGGCGAAAAAATAATGCCCGGCAATAATATTTTCAGCCCCGCGCGCGGCGGGATTACCTGCGGAAAACACGGCTTAGTTGCTAAAGGATTGGAAGTAAAAATTTCCGATTCCTGCGTTAAAATTTTCCGGCTGGCTGGAGGAGAAGGCTGGGGCGAACTGGAGAAAATGAATTTAAATGACCATAAGGAAGAAATGAAAAATGCCATGAAGTCTTTTTGTGAATATTGTGTTTAAAAAAAAATATATGAGAATGGAACAAGACGGGTGGCTGGAGAAAAAACCAGAAAAACAGGATAGAGAAGGAAGACTCAGGAAGTCGCTGGCAAAATCAGTAGCCTCAGGCGATTTACCGGCGGATATTGGAGTTTTGACGAAAATTTCCGAGCGGCTGAAACAGGAAAGACGCGGTGCAAGAATCAAACGGGCGGACCAACTGGATTAAGCCTGGGGTTTTCGCAGAGGTTGATTTTTGGCGGAAAATAAAGTATAATTTTTTTAATTGTAGAGGCGAAAAAATTGTAATATTCGGCCTTATTTATAATTGTTTATTTTTTTGCCTGCAACACACTTATGCTTAGAACTCATACTAACGGAGAACTGAATAAATCTAACGCCGGAGAAAGCGTGGAGCTCTGCGGCTGGGTGCACCGCCGGCGGGATCACGGCGGAATTATTTTTATTGACCTTCGCGACCGTTACGGTCTGACGCAGATCAAATTTGATCCGGATATAAATGAAGCGGCCTGGAAAAAAGCGGACAGCCTTAGGAGCGAATGGGTGATAAAAGCGTCCGGCAAAGTGCTTTTACGGCCCGAAGACATGGTTAACAAGAAATTGAAAACCGGCGAAATTGAAATCGGGATTGAAAAGCTGGAAATAATGAGCGAGTCAAAAACCCCGCCTTTTGAAATTGACGAGGAAAAAGCTGACGCGTCTAATGAGGCGCTGAGGCTGAAATACCGCTTCATAGACTTAAGGCGCGCGGAACCGCAAAAACTTTTAGCGAAAAAAGATAAGTTTTTCCAATTTACGAGAAAGTATTTTGAAAAGCTCGGGTTTATAGAAGTCCAGACTCCGATTCTTGCCAATTCTTCGCCTGAAGGCGCGCGCGATTTTTTAATCCCGTCGCGGCTTTATCCGGGAAAATTTTACGCCCTGCCGCAGGCGCCTCAGCAGTTTAAACAGCTTTTGATGGTCTCCGGTTTTGACCGCTATTTCCAGATCGCCCCTTGCTTCCGCGACGAAGACCCGCGGATGGATCGCCATTACGGCGAATTTTATCAGCTGGACATGGAGATGAGTTTTGTTGAGCAGGAAGATATTTTTAAAATCATGGAGCCCTGGGCTCTGGAAATTACCAAGAAATTTTCCAGGAAAAAAGTTATCGGCTTGGAAGCTGACGGCCGGTTAAAAAAAATTCCCTGGCGCGAAGCCCTGACAAAATACGGGATTGATAAGCCGGATTTGCGTTATGATCTTGAAATAAAACCGGTGACCGAGCTGGCGCGCGGGTGCGGATTCGGCGTATTCGCCGGCGCCGTGGAATCCGGCGGCGTAGTGCACGCCCTGAAAGTTGACGGCGGCGCAAAGTTCACCCGCTCGCAGATTGATGAATTAACCGAAACAGCAAAGAGTAAGGGGGCGAAAGGTTTGGCTTATATCGTTTTAAGAGAGGGGGCTCAGCCATCGCTTGGAGTTGGTGAGTCCGCACCTGCAACGCAAGCGCCAGAATTGCAATCTCCGATTGTTAAGTTTTTAGGGGATGAATTGGCACAAAAAATTATCAAAGAAGTGGAAGCTAAAGTTGGGGACATCATTTTTTTCGGTGCCGATAAATGGCGGACGGTCTGCGACGCTCTGGGCGCCGTTCGGATCGCCTGCGCCGACAAGCTGAAATTAAAAGACAAGAAAAAAGCCGCCTGGTGCTGGATCGTTGATTTTCCCATGTATGATTATTCGGAAATTGAAGCCGGAAAAATTGACTTCGGCCATAATCCTTTTTCTATGCCTCAAGGCGGAATGGAAGCGCTTAATTCCAAGCCTCCGCTGGAAATTTTAGCTAATCAATATGATCTCATACTAAACGGCTTTGAAGTTTCTTCCGGCGCCATAAGAAACCATGAGCCGGAAATCATGTATAAAGCTTTTGAAATCGCCGGCTATACAAAGGAGCAAGTTGACGCGAAATTCGGCGCCATGCTTCGGGCTTTTTCTTTTGGCGCGCCTCCGCACGGCGGCAACGCTCCGGGAGTGGACCGGATTTTTATGGCCCTAAACGATCTTGATTCCATCCGCGATATCTACGCTTTTCCAAAAGATGGCAAAGGCAAAGACCTCTTAATGGACTCACCCTCGGAAGTGGATGAGAAGCAACTCCGGGAACTGCATGTGAGGGTGAAGTTGGATTAAGACTTGTATCTAAACTAAATCCGAGTCCTTGGAAGGGATCCGGACTAGCCCGATTTATTTTATGGACAGGAGAATTCCCACTGGCCAACTGCCGGATCTTGACGGCCTTGAAAAGTTTGAGAGAAGATGGTTAATGGGAGAGAAGGGGCTGTTATCCGAGAAGAGATTTATTTTTCCCGCCGACCCAGATTTAAGGAGGAATTTGACGGCTTTAAAAAGAGCCTTTGGCGGCTATAAGAAAGGGAGAGATGAGATTATCGGGGCGACTCTTGACAGCTCTTACTCAAAAGGCTACGCGAACAGGGAAAGCGACATGGATGTTTGGATTTTTATTGATGTTGACGGGCAATTTAAAAAACATGAACAGGAACGCGGTCATATATTTTCTTCGGCTTCGCGTAAGGAATTATATCAGGCTCGGCTGGAAATGGATTGTTATTTAACTAATAGAGAAGGCAAGAATCAATATGAAAAGAAAAGGGAAATGAGAGATCTTATGGAATTTTATTTGTTGTCCGTTAAAGATTTGAAAAATCTGGAATACGGTTTCAACCAGGAAAAAACGGATGAGCAGGAAGCCAAGCTTCATCTGAGCATAGTTCCTGTAAGTGAAGAGAGGATTATAAGAATTATAAAGAGCTCAGAAATAAAAAAGTTCTGGTATTTGGCTCAATTTTTTAGCCTTGCAATAGCCGCTGATAAGAATGACCGGGGCATAAAAAAATACAGAAATAAAATACTTAGTTTGCTGGAAGACGACCCTGAAGGGGAGACAAAATGGGAACAGATTATCAACAGGATAATAGAGAGTGAAAGAGCTGGTATTTATATTCCTCCAAGAGAAGAGTTTAAAAAGTTATACCCGAAAACCATAAGTGAGGCAAAGGAAGCATTTTTATGAGTATTTTAAGCTCAAACGAAGAAGATATGGATAAGACGCAAACTTTCATTGAAAAAATAACGCGGGAAGCCGGGGAGATTGTGTTAAGCTATTTCAGGAAAAATATCCGGGCAAGCTATAAGGAGGGAACCAGCCTGGATATTGTCACCGAAGCGGATTTCAAAGCCAATGAATTTTTGGTAAAAAAAATTAAAGAGAAATTTCCGGAGCACGGAATTATTTCCGAAGAGATGGAGGATGAAAATAAAGGCGCGGAATACGTTTGGATCATTGACCCTTTGGACGGCACTCATAATTTTTTCGGCGGCCTTGCCATTTTTAACGTCGTGGTAACGCTCACGCGGAAGATGACTCCCGCAATCACGGCCATTTATGACCCGGTGAGCAGGGAAATGCTTCTGGCGCAGAAGGGCAGAGGCGTTAAAATAAACGGAGTGAAAGTAAGATGTTCGGATAAGAAAAACCTGGATAATAGCGTCGGACTGCTTAACCCGATTATTAAAGCCAAAGAAATTTTTTACTGGAGCGCAATTTTAAGGCTGGCGAAAAAGAATAATGTTTTTGTCAATATTTTTGGAAGTAGCTCCAAGAGCGCTTACGCTCTGGCGCGCGGCTCCAAAGATTGGTGGCTTTCTTTTGATATTCATCCGTGGGACAATATTCCGGCCGTTCATGTTTTAACCGAAGCCGGTTGCAGGGTAATAAACCTGGAAGGCAATAAATGGAAGCCTGGTGATTCCGGGTTCGTAGCGGCTAATAAGTATTTGCATAAGCATTTGATCAACGTTTTAAATAATAAATAAAGCTCAATCCATATGACCCTGAAAGAAAAACTAAAAGCTGATTTAGTGGCGGCCATGAAAGCTAAAGAAGCGGAAAAATTGTCCGTGCTTAGGATGCTTGCGACCGCTATCCAGACAAAAGAAATCGCTCTCCGAAAGGGCGAAGATGTTGTTTTAAGCGATGAACAGGTTTTAGAAGTAATCGCGGCTGAGGTTAAAAAGCGGAAAGATTCGGTTATCGCTTATGAAGACGGCGGGAGAGCTGACCTCGCGGAAAAAGAAAAAGAAGAAATTAAAATTCTTGAGGTGTATTTACCGGAACAAATGTCCGATGAAGAATTAGAGCAAATTGTGAAAAATACTGTTGTTGAAGCCGGGTCGGGCGCTAATTTCGGCGCGATAATGGGAAAAGTTATGGGTAGAGTAAAAGGCAAAGCCGACGGCAACCGGGTAAGCGCCGCGGTGAAGAAGGCGATGGAAAATAAATAGTCCCGGGGCTGGAAAAAATCCGCGGTTCGCGAGGACTGGCTGAGTGGCGCGATAAAAATCAAAACCACCCCGATTTAAACGGGGCGGTTTTTATTTGAAACGGTTGTTTCCTGATTTTCGTCATTTCATCATCTGATCCATCATCATGCTTATCATGTTTTTCCTCGCGTCCAACGCCTTTTCCATCATATCTTTTGTTATAATTCCAGGCATGCCGTTTCCGTTGCCCATCATCTCCATCATCTTCTTCATCATTTCCATGTGTTTTGCCATATCCTTGACTTTAAGCTGGCCGCGGATTTCGCCGTTCGGGTATTCATCAGTATGGATATTAACGTAGGTCAGGCCGGACATTAAAGCCGTTTCCTGGGCGTCAGTTACGTAGGCTGAGCCGGTAATCGGTTTTCCGGCCGGCAGGCTAATCATCACCGGCGCGTTTTGTCCCGCCATGGCCGGTCCGTGGATATGGGCGCCGGTTCTCGCCCCTTCTAATCCATTATAATTAATCCAGAAAAGAAGGGTATTATTAACCCGGTCAAGCGCGAAAACTCCGGCTCCCCGCGCGGGAGAATCATTTCCTGGAACCTCTTTTCCGCCTGTTAGTTTGGCTTTAAGGATAACCATATCGCCCATCATTTTATGCATTTCTTCCATATCCATGGATTCTTCATCCGGCATGGCGGACATGTGTTTAAGCATCATATTTCCCGCCCTGGAATTCATATCCTTATCGCCTGAATCGGCGCTGGCCGGATAGATTGTTACTAATAAGAAAAGAGCCGCGACCGCCAGGCTTAGTATTGATTTTCTGCCTTTTTTTATTGTTTTCATAAGTATGTCACCTCCTCTCTATGTAATATATAAGTAATGTTAATTATAATATTTGTGTATTTAGTAAAATTAGAGACGTTTAAACGGCAAGTTTTTTACAGCCCCTTCGTCTTAATCAGGGGCGATAAAAGGATTGCGCGCTATTTTGCTTTAGGCAAAATAGTGCTATAATATCCGTATAACTTAATTTAAGCTGAAATTATGATGATTGCGATTTTCCCCATCCTAATTATTGTTGTTTTCGCCTTTTTTTTCATCTTATTTTCAGCTTCAAAATCTATGGACTCAAACCAAAATTCGGCCAAGTACGCGTTTTTCTACATGCTTTCGCTCGTGGCCTTGATTTTCAGCTCCATCTCAATCGGCATGATCGCGTTCCAGATCATTAACAAATCATTCGCCGATCCGCTGAATTTATTCCAGGGCCGGTTTTCTTCCGGCGCTCTGCGCTTCGCCATATCGGCGCTCGTAATTGCCGCGCCGATTTATTTTGTCACCATGCGGCAGATTTTTAAGAGCATGGCGTCCGGCCTCTTAGGAAAAGATTCCGAAGTGCGGAAGTGGCTTACTTATTTTATCCTCTTTGTTTCAACTGTCGTCATGATCGGCTGGCTGATCGCCACTCTGAATAATTTTTTAAACGGCGAATTGACCGTAAAGTTTATCCTAAAGGCCGCGACCTCAATAATTATTTCCGGAATAATTTTCAGTTTTTATTTCTACGACATCCGCCGCAAAGAAGCCGTTGGCAAGGATATTATTCTTCAGGCTTATTTTTACGGCGCGCTGGCGCTGGTTATCGTTTCCCTCATCGCCAGCTTTTTCTTCATTGAGTCGCCGGCCAAAGTTCGGGCAAGAAACCACGACCGGCAGATTTTAACGAATCTAAGCCAGATTGATGACGCGGTGAACGTGTATTACAATAAGGAAAAAGCGGTTCCGGAAAAACTGGAGGATTTGTTAAAAGACTCGTCCCGGCAGATTTTTATCACCGAAGAAGCTACTAAAGATCCGGCGACCGGCAAAGTTTTTGATTATAAGAAAATAACCGCGGATAGCTATGAAATTTGCGCGACTTTTAATTTAAGCAACAAGGATTCCAATAAAGATGACGCGGAAATCATTGATCCTTTTCTTGAGGAGCGCTGGGCGCATGACGCCGGCTTCCAATGTTTTACTAAAAAAGCCGAGCTGTTGGACGCCCAAGGGTCGCCGATTAAGCCGATTGAAGTGAAATAAATATGGCAAAGAAAAAAACCACGACTAAAACCGGAGGCAAAAAAAGCCTGCCAAAAAAAGAAGTGAAATTGCCGCCGAAAGTTGCCAAAGTTATTGCCTATCTTGAAAAGGCCGGGGTGAGCCATAATCTTCTCTCCCATAAAACCGTTTACACGGCCTATGACGCGGCCGCGACCATGAAAAGAAAACTTTCGGAAATGGCCAAATCGCTCTTGGTTAAAGCCGACAAGGATTATTACGCGGTTATCCTTCCAGCCGACCAGAACCTGGACATGGAAAAACTTAAAAAAATTATTTCCAAGGCCGGG
Organism: Patescibacteria group bacterium; assembly: GCA_041661405.1. Lineage (GTDB taxonomy): Bacteria > Patescibacteriota > Patescibacteriia > Patescibacteriales > JBAZCA01 > JBAZCA01. Next base: position 6,550 of record JBAZUL010000010.1, on the reverse strand, counting down.
GGCAAGGACGTCAAAGCCGTTAAAATTCCGGCGGAAAAAGTTATGACCGAGGTATTGAAGGCGAAAAACATGGCCATGACCGCTTTCGGCGGACTCCACCAGCTGCCGGTGATAGCGGAAAAAAATCTTGAAAAGGCCAGAAAGGTGATTTTTTCTTCCGGCGGCTTTAACCATTCGGTGGAAATGAAACTGAAAGATTTTCTTAAATTGGAAAATGCGGTATTGGGGAAGTTCGGAATTAAAAGGAAAATTAAAAATTACAAAAATTAAAATTAAGTGTATTCAATAAAAATAGATAAATTTGAAGGGCCTTTGAATCTTCTTTTGAAGCTCATAGAAAAAGAAGAGCTGGATATCACCGAAATCAACCTGGCGAAAATCGCTGATGAGTATATTGAATTAGTGGAAAATTCTCCGGCAATCGGGCCGGGCGAGATAGCTGATTTTTTAGTGATGGCGGCCCGGCTTTTGTATATCAAATCAAAAGCCTTATTCCCGTACATAGAACTTCCTGAAGAGGAGGGCGCTGATGATCTGGAAAAACAGCTCCGGATGTATAAAGAATATCTTTTGGCGGCGGAAAAAATTGAAAAGATACTCAAAGGGAAAAAATTTATGTTTGGACGGGAGTGGAACCGCAAAGCGATAGTTGAAGCCGTTTATAAATTTTCTCCGCCGAAGAATATTTCTTTCGGTTCTCTCGCGGATACCATGAAAGAAATAATTGAGCGGATAAAACCGGCTCCGGAAGAACTTGAGGAAAGGAGTCTGGAAACGGTTGTCCGCATTGAAGACCGGATCGCGCTTATCCGGGAAATGCTTCTTGATAAAATCAAATTCAGTTTCAAAAAGCTTTTTTCAAAAGCCGAATCAAAAACCGAGATTATTGTTTCATTCCTTGCCATGCTGGAGCTGGCAAAACAGCGGGATATCGTTATTGAACAAAGCGAGCTGTTCGGCGAAATAGAAATTGCTAAATATGACGAAGAGTCAATCCGGGTGAGCAGTGAATAGCATCAGATTTTTTCCGTCAGCCGTTTTTTTAAATTATGAATTTAAAATCACAAATTGAATCATTATTATTTATCTCGGCCAAAGCCATAACCGTAAAACAACTGGCTGACATTATTAAGATAACTCCGAAAGAAGCGGAAAAAGCCTGCGACGAACTGTCGCGGGAATATAAGGAAAGCGGCCGGGGCGTGGAGATCGTAAAGCAGGGCAGTCAATACCAGATGGTCAGTTCTCCGGATAACGCCGGACTGGTAAAAGACTTCGTTAAAGAAGAGGTTGCCGGCGAGCTTTCTCGACCGAGCCTGGAAGCGCTTACCATCATCTCCTACCGGGGGCCTGTCGCGAAAATTGACCTTGACCGGATACGCGGAATCAATTGCGGTATGATTTTAAGGAACCTCCTTATCCGGGGGCTGATTGAGGCGCGTGAAGACAAAGTAAAAAGGGAAACTTACTATACCGTTACGCTTGATTTCGTCCGCCATCTAGGACTAAACGAGATAAGCGAATTGCCTGATTACGAGAGGCTAAATAAGGAGGAGACACTAGAGAGGATGCTTAGCGATAATTGATCTAAACTATGTTTCTCGCGCCCGTCTTAACGTCCGCGTTCATCTGCTATACAATTTTGCTTAATTCTGTTTTAGCTTCCGGCTTAATTAAGCCGGAGTTTTTCGGTTTGACGGCGGATGAAAGGAACCGGATCGCCGGAATAGTGGGCGGTATTAAAGACAACACTCTCGGGCTTTTGGGCTTTAACAAACTGCCGGAAAATAAAAACAAGCCCGCGCCTCCCAAGCCAAGGCCGAAAGTATCAGGAATAAAAGTCGCGGCCAGAAGCGCCGTGGCCGTTGACTGCGAGACCAATGATGTGATTTTTGAGCAATCAGCCCGGGAAAAATGGCCGATAGCGAGCATTACCAAGCTGATGACCGCTTTGGTTTTTCTTGATTTTAATCCCGGCTGGGAAACGGTTTACGAGATGAAAAGAGAAGACCGGAGGGAAGGGGGAAAAATTTATCTTTATTACGGCGAAAAGATGAAAGTAAAAGATATTTTTTACGTGAGCCTCGTCGCTTCCGACAATACCGCTACCGCGGCGCTCGTGCATTCTACCGGCATGAATGAGGAAGAATTCGTTGAAAAAATGAATGAGCGGGCGGCAATTCTCGGGATGTCAAATACAAAATTTATTGACGCGACCGGCCTCGCGGGAAACGAATCCACGGCCGAGGAAATCGCCAAGTTCGCGGCGATCGCCTTACGCAACGAAGATATCCGTCAGGCGACCCTAACCGGAGAGTACCGGTTTAAGACATCGCAGGGAAAAGAGAAAATAATATTATCCACCGACCAGCTTTTAAGGGAAAAAATGGAAGATGGTCTTGAGATTGCCGGAGGAAAAACCGGGTTTACCGAAGAAGCCGGTTACTGCTTTGTCGGCCAGTTTAAGAAAGACGGGCATGAGCTTATCACCGTTGTTTTGGGAGCGCCCACGGTTGAAGCAAGGTTCTCCGAAACAGGCGGTCTTGTTAAGTGGATATTTGATAGTTTTAAATGGGAAGACGGTGTTGCCGATGAGGAGGGAAGGTGATATAATGTGGTTAAATGAAAATTAAAAAATAAAAAAATATTTTACATTTTATATTTCTATGTCCAACCGAATAGTCATTGCCAACTGGAAAATGAAGCTCGGGCTCAAAGAGTCCCTTGATTTGGCGAAAAAAATGAAAGAAAAATTTAAAGGATTTGAAGACGGCGAGGCGGGAATTTGCCCGAATTTCATCGCTTTAAGCGAAGTGAAAAAAATATTGGCCGGCAGTCCCCTGAGACTCGGAGCGCAGGATGTTTTTTGGGAAGAGAAAGGCGCTTATACCGGCGAAATTTCGGCGCTGAACCTTAGCGAGGCCGGTTGCGATATGGTTATTATCGGCCATTCGGAGCGCAGGCGATATATGCTGGAAAATTATGAGATGATCCATAAGAAGCTTAAAGCCGTGCTGGAAGTAGAAAATCTAATGCCAATCGTCTGTGTCGGCGAAGAAAAGGACGAGCGCAAAACCGACAAGCGCGATTTTATTCTGATTGACCAGGTTAATCAGGCTTTTGGCGGGCTTAACCTTACGGAGGATCAGAAAATCGTCGTGGCTTACGAGCCGATTTGGGCGATCGGTTCGGGAACCGCGATTGAGCCGTCGGAGTGCGATTACGCCCATAAGATAATCCGCCTTACTTTAAACGAGCTTTTCGGCGCGAAAATTTCCGCTAGAGTTTTCCGGATTATTTACGGCGGAAGCGTTTCGCCGAAAAATGTCACCGAGTTCAAAGGCCTCGCGCATCTTGACGGTTTCCTTGTCGGCGGCGCGAGTCTTGACGCGGATGAATTTTATAAGGTGGCGGAATTAATTATCAATTAAAAATTACGAATTACTTGTTATTAAATTGATAATTGATAATTCGTAATTGAGAATTAAATATGCTGGTTCACATCAAAGAATTGGTTAAAGAGGCGGAAAAAGGCGGTTATGCTCTTGGCGCGTTTAACATTTTAAACATAGAGATGGCGCTCGGAGTGGCGCGCGCGGCGCAAAATTCCGGTTCGCCGGTCATTATCCAGGTTTCCCAGAATGTCATTGAATACATGGGAGTGAAACCGATTACCCACCTTGTTTCCACCGTCGCGAAAAATATCGCCGTCAATGTTCCGGTCGCCCTGCATCTTGACCACGGAAAAAGTTTTGACGCGGTTTTTGAATGTATCAGTTCCGGTTTTACTTCAGTTCACATTGACGCTTCTAGTCTCCCTTACGACGAAAACGTAAGCCTTACCCGGCATGTAGTTGAAATCGCGCGGCCTAAAGGCGTCTGGGTTCAGGGTGAGCTCGGAGAAATGATCGGCGGCCACGGCAATAAAGGTAAAACTATCAGTGGCGTTACAATCGCCGATCCGGATAAGGTCGCGGAATTCGTTAAAGCGACGAAAATAGATACCGTTGCCGCTCCGATCGGAACGGCCCACGGGGTTTATGAAAACGAAAGAGTTGACATTGAGGCTTTAAGAGCCATAAAAGAGAGGATAAAGATTCCTTTCGTTCTCCATGGCGGTTCGGGCGTAAAAGAAGAAGATATGCGCGAGGCGGTGCGGCTGGGGGTAAATATAGTCAATATCGGCAGTGATTTAAAAATCGCTTTTTCAAAAACTTTGATTGAAACCTGCGCTAAAAATAAAAATGAAACCGACCCAAGGGTACTCCTGGCGCCGACGATCGCCGCCGTGGAAAAAGTGGTCGCGGAAAAAGTAAAAATTTTCGGTTCAGCCGGACGTTACCCCGTCGGAAGAGCGGAAACATAATTTTCCAATTTTCAATTACGAATTAACTTTAGCCGCGAGAATTCGTAATTGAAAATTGAAGATTCATTTTTCATGCTTGTCGGAAAAAAACAAAGGAAGTTTTTAAGAAGAAAGTCATTTTTGGTCGGCTTGAATTTTTTGCTGTCCGGATTTTTTTTGCTGTCCATTTTTATGGCAATCGCTGTTGTCCCGGCTCTGGCCCAGACCGATCTCGGACTTAATGAAGCCGCGCGAATCGGTCTCGGTTCCTCGGATCCGAGGGTGATTATTGTGCGGGTAATCCAGGTGGTTTTAGGATTTTTGGCTCTAGTAGCGGTTGTCCTGGTCATGTACGCCGGCTGGACGATGATGAGTTCGGAAGGCAACGCGGAAAAGGTGGAACAGGCGAAGAAGATTTTAAAAAACGCGGTTATCGGCCTGGTAATTATTTTTTCGGCTTTTGCCATTGTTTCTTTTATTTTAAACGCGCTTACCGGATCGTTCGTCGGCGGCGATGATGACGATGACGACGACGATAACGGACCCGGTATTGAAGCGCTCGGCGACGGGATTCTAAAAAGCGTTTATCCGGCGCCGGGACAAAAAGATGTGGTGCGGAATACGAGCGTAATTGTCACCTTCCGGGAGAAAATGGATCCGGCGACGATTTGCGATGAGCCGGCCTTGCTGGATGACGCGGGCGAAAAATGCGATACGGCAAACGCCGGTTGTTATAAAAGGTGCAAAGGGGAAAAAATAAAAAGCGAAAACATCAGAATTTTTGAAACTGACCGGGGCGACGCTTGCGCGGACGAAAACTGTGATCAGAATATTGCTGACGTTAAGGTTTTTACCAATGATAACGAAACTTTTATTTTTCAGCCAACAGATCCTTTAGGGTCGCCGTCAGCCGAAATTTATCACACGGTTAAGCTGGCGGAAGACCTGAAAAAAGCCGATGGCAAAGACGCTTTCGGAAGAGGATATAAGTGCGATTTAGATAAAAGCTCTGGTTATTGCTGGAGTTTTGAGGTTTCCACTAAAATTGATCTTACTCCGCCGCAAGTGAATGATAACGGGGTTTTCCCGACGCCGGACAACGAGCGGGACGGGTCTTCGGTAACAGCCGGCGCCAGGGCGACTGGCAGTATAAAGGTAAATAAAAAGCCTCAGGTTTATGCGGATTCAGATGTTGTGAAGCCGCCGGTTAAGGATCCTTTGGAAGGAAATTGGCCGGATGTTTCGGTAAGCGGTACTTATGGCTGCCTTAACGACGGCGATATTTCGGTTACCATAAATAGCGACAGCGACTTAACCGTGAGCGTATCAAGCCAGACAGTTAAAGGGCTGGTATCGGGCGACAGCGCCAAAGACGGGAACATCGCCATCGGTTGCGGTCTGAGCTTTACGCCCGTAAGCGAAGATTTCAGCGCCGGGAATAAATGGAAATTAAGCGTTATCGCGGAAAAACAGGCTGATACTTTAAAAGTCGGTTCCCTGGAATATGTTTTCGTAAGCGGAGCCGGCGGCGAAAACAGGATACAGGCGGGTACCAAAACCCAAACCGCCGCTAATATTGCCGCCGCGCTAGCCGGCCATCAGGAAGTAGCGGCAGGGATAAAATCGGAGGCTGACACGGTAGTAGAATTAGCGGCGAAAAACGCTGGGATCGGCGGCAACAATATTGAACTGGCAACAAGCAACCCGGAGAATATTCAAATCGGAATAATGCAAGGCGGCCGGGATCGGGAAGTTGCGGCCATTAAAAAAGACAAGCTTGATAAAGCGCGGAACGCCGTAATTCAGATAAATTTTAACGAAGCCATAAATCCGATGACGGTTTCGGGAGAAGCCAAGAACGTGAAAAATTATATTAGAGTAGTCAACGCTAAAACCGATGCCGACGGAAATCCCGCGGCCGTCGCTAAAGACGGACAATGTTCGTCTGACGCCGATTGTTTATCTTTTAAATGCAGAATTGACGATAAGGCGGCGACTGACGCCGGTTGCGCCGAAAGCGGAGCGTGCGCTTGCCGGGGCGATAATGATTATCTTGAAGGCAAATTTGCCGTTTCCAATCAATATAATACCGTGGAATTCGTTTCTAATAACCAATGCGGTGTAAACGCCTGCGGAGAGGCAATTTATTGCCTGCCGGCAAACAGCCATTTAAAAGTAGTCATAAAAGCCGCCGAACTGGAGGAT
>JBAZUL010000009.1:0-64579 GCA_041661405.1 Patescibacteria group bacterium | reverse complement strand
ATACTCCTTCCGGAGCTCAATCGCCTGGCGACGATTCTATCGTAGCCAAGATTATTGCCGTTAACAGCACTAACGCTGGCAATTACTCAGCGACTATCAAGTCAATGAACTTCGCTATCAGCCAGAGTGGTACATCAAAAACTGTTAATCAGGCGGTGGAAATCAAGGTTTACAAGAATGGAACTGTTTCATCCGCGAACCTTGTTGCTACCACTAGCTTTGCCGCCGGAGAAAACCGCAATGTTGGCGATACCGAATTCACCAACGGAACCAGCAACACGACCAACTTCGTTGACGTTGAAATCGCGTCCGGCCAGTCCATGACCTTTGTTGTAACCATGGATACTAACCAGCTGGAAATCGCCACTGACACTACTGCCGAATCTATCGGTATTGGTATGGCCGCGACTGACCTGGCCTGGAGAGACGGTGTAATAACTACTGATATTGCTACCAGCGACTCCCTGCCTTTGTCGGCCAAAACTCTTACTTATAACTAATCATTTAGTTAGAGTATTGGTTTTAGATTTCGGTTAATACGACTGAAATAAACTCCCCGTCCCGCCTTAATTGGGCGGGACGGGGTTGTTTTTAGAGAAGGTTGTGATAATATGAAAGCAGTTGTTTTGAAAAATATGCTGAATAAAATAATAAAATTCGGGCTTAACTTTTCGCTTATTTTGCCGCTTGCTTTTATTTCCTGGACCATGTATCCGGCCCATTTCGGGAAGACGGTTTTTTTTCAAATTTTAATCGCTTTACTCGGCCTTCTTGGCGTAATTTTAGTTGCCGTAAAAAAAGAGAAATTTTTTGTTTTTAGTAAAATTGACTGGGCAGTTATTATTTTTTTTCTTGTTTTATTAGCTACTTCTTTTTTCGGAGATAATTTTAACCGCAGTTTCTGGAGCGACCAGTCACGGGTTCAGGGGCTCTTTACGCTGGCGCATTTCATAATTTTTTATTTTCTTTTTAGGCAATTTATTGTTTCTCGCGACGACTGGAAAAAGTTTTTAGGCATGGCTTTGGCAGTCGCGCTATTATCATCGCTTATTGCCTGGTTCGGACTTTATATCCCCGGAATTAAGAATTACATCTTAGATGGAACCCGGTTATCGGGCTTAATCGGCAATCCTATCTTTTTAGCCAACTATTTAATGCTTCCGATATTCATCGGAATTTTTTATTTTCTGCGTTTTAGGGATTCGGCCTGGAAATGGCTCGGCCTTTTATCGGCGCTGGTTTCGCTAATTACGATTTTTGGCACCAAAACAAGGGGTGTTTTTATCGGTATAATAGCCGGCGCCGCGCTCGCTATAATATTATATTTTATTTTTCAGGCCGGTAAGAGACTTAGAATCGGCCTTATAGCCGGCGCCGCGCTCGCTATAATTATCTGGAGCTCGGGACTTGCTTTTCCGGCCGTAAGAAATTTTTTGCCCCCGTCTATCTCTTTTGTTTATAGCATCAGCCTGAATGACACGACCGCTAAAACCCGGATCATGGCTTGGCAAATCGCCTTAAAAGGCTTAAAGGATTCGCCGATAATCGGACACGGACTGGAGAGTTACCAGGCGATATACGATAAATATTATAATCCTAAATTTCTAGCCTATTCATTTCAGGAGACTGTCTGGGATCAGCCCCATAATTATGTTTTGGATATCGCTAACTCCGCCGGCATTATTGGCGTTATTTCTTACTTGGTTCTGCTCGGATTTATTTTTATTGGACTCTATAAAAAAATCAGGGCGGAGGAAAATAGGAAAGATCGCGCCGGGTTAATTTTTATTTTTGCCGGGATTGGCGCTTACGTTATTGCCCTGCTTTTTTCTTTTGAAACTTCAAATTCGCTCCAGCTTTGGTTTTTGATTTTAGCTTTGGTCGTCTGGATAGTTGAATCCGATAAAAAGGAAGACCGGCCGATTAAAGATTGGCATTTAAATTTAATGGTAATCGCCTTTTTTGTTTTTTTTCTAGTCTCGGCTTTCATCGGCTACCGGATGCTTAAGGCCTCCTATTATACGAGCCTTGCCCGGGACGCTAAAGCTATCCAGTCTAATTTTATCTGGGAAAAATACGCCCTAAAGGCAATGGAAACTCCGGCGCCTTTTAAATGGGACGTGGCTGTTAATTTAACCATGGATCTTACTTCTTTTGACGGCTGGGGAAAACTGGATAGGGAAACTCTTGAGCCGGTAGCTTATGAAATTGAAAAAGAATTTAAAGCTGACGTTGAAAAATATCCGAATACCTACATTTATAAATTTTGGCTGGGGCAACTTTATACTTTCATGGGCGAGTATCTTGACAATGTTTATTATAAAAAAGCCGAAGAAGTTTTGTTCTCTGCAAAAAGCATCAACCATGACCGCCAGCAGATACCGCTATTGCTGGGAAAATTATATTTTTTAACCGGCGAATCAGGAAAAAGCGAAGCTGTACTCGGCGAGCTGGCTTTTAAGAATCCTGATTACCCCGAACCGCACTGGTATTATGGCTTGGCCTTGATGCAGAATAAAAAGCGGACCGAAGGGATTACAGAGCTGGAAAAAGGCGCGGGATTCGCCTTGTCCATAACGACAAACACTCGCTATTTAATTGACATTTACGCTCAGGATAAAAGTTACGAAAAAATAGTCCCGCTTTACGAAAATTTGATAGCGCGGGAACCTCAAAACGCCCAAAATTACGCCAGTCTGGCCGCTACCTACATGATTTTGGGCGATAAAATTATGGCAAAGGAATACATAGAAAAAGCCGTAGAGCTAAACCCGGCTTTAAGAGAAGAAGCGATAAACTTCTTAAAGGATAACGGAGTGGAAATGTAGATAAACGCCGTTGAAATTTAAGGGTAATAATGCGATAATTTAAGATGATAACTAATTAATATCTAAAATTTAAAGATATGAGCGCTATTTTTAGCAAAAAAAATTTAATAATTTTTAGCGTAATTATCGTTTTAACCGCTAGCATTGGAGCGATAATGTATTTTTACAAGGGCGGAGGATCGGACATTGGCTTGAACCGATTAAAAAATAATTATCCCGGATTGTCGGCTTCAGTAGATGAAATAATAAAAGAGCAAAATATTTTAAAGGCGGATAAGAATAATATTAAGACGTATATTTCTTTGGGAATGGCTTGGAAGACTCTGGCTGAAGACGTTCAGGCGCAAAAAATCGGCGATGGAAAAGAGTATTACCGGGAGGCGCTTAAAATTTATCAGGAAGGAATTGAAGCCGGGCAAAGGAAGAATACCGTTTTAATGGTTAATGCCGGAAATATGGCAAAATATTTGGGCGATTATAAATTATCAGAGGAATATTACAAAGAAGCCATAGCAATTTCGCCCGGCGAAACGACCTATTATCTAATGCTCGCCGAACTTTATGAATACAGCATGAAAAGATCCAGAGAAGATATAATCGCCGTGTATGAGCAGGGAATTAAAAGAGTGCTTGACCCCCGGATTCTGCGGGGAAGAAAAGACGACTATCTTTTAAGGCACGGGGAATAATGCTTTAATGTACGAGATTACTCTCTCCTAAATTTGCGCGAATCAGTGGAGTGAATAAAGCGCGAAACTAATTTTTAAAATAATTTATGACAAAATTTCGTTCCTTTTTAGCTTTTTTCGCTTTCTTGATAGTTGCTTCCGCGATAACCGGTATAAAAGAATCCCGCGCGCTGGTCGGGTCGGACATTGCCGTAACCTCAATTTCCGTGAATCCCGAAAGTCCGGATTATAACCAGGCGGCGACTATTACGGTGAAAGCGAAAAATCTCGGATCCGGAGCGGCTTTGGAAGAATTCTTCCGCGCGTTTAGCTACTCATTCCCGAATTTTGAAATTGATACGAAAAGTTATACTTTTCCTCTGGTTTCGCTCGCGGCCGGCGGCGAGCAGACTTATGTTTTTACCGGTAAATTCAAAGAAATTAAGAAACAAAATCTCACTTTTTCCATAGATACCGCCAATGTGCTTGAGGAGACGGATGAGAATAATAATACCCTGAGCAAGGAGATAACCGTCCAGGGAAATGATTTAGCGGTAACGGATATAATTACCGAGCCGGAAAAATTATCCGCCGGACAGACCTGCAACGTGAGATTTAAGATAAAAAATAACGGGACAAAAAATATTTATACTACCGCTGGCTTAACGGCTTACGCGTACAGCCTGCCCGGCTTTGAAGTTGAATCTTTTAGCGCGCCCGCGCCTTCGTTAAACAATGTTATACTTCCGGATGGTGAATTCTATTATATTGTTAAAGGTAAGTTTACCGGAGCGGGAGAGCGAAAGATTTCTTTTAACATAGACCAAAATGATGAAGTTTATGAAAGCAACGAAAAAATCAATAACAGTCTTGAAGAGACTATCAAGGTGTTTGAGGCCGGAAAAACCGATTTAGCTTTTGATTTGATAGAATTAGTCCCTCTTGATCCGATTGTAAACTCGGCGATTACTATAAATGTATGGTTAAAAAATGCCGGCGATTCAGCTATTAACACTAGTACCGGATTGCATGAAGACGATATTTTTTATAACCTATCGGGGTTTGATATAAAAACAAAAACTTATGACGACTATCCGGATATTAACAATCCTCTTGAACCCGGTGAAAAATTCAAATATTCATATACGGGAGAATTTATTAAAGCTGGCAGTAATAAAATTGAGTTTACAATTGATAAAGTGGAACGTCTTTTGGAAAAGGACGAAACCAACAACTCCACGTCAACCCCAGTTTATGTTTATCTGAGCCAGGAAGAAAAAAACAGCTTTACTATTTTTGACACGGCGCTATCTCTAATCAGTTCGTCATCGGCCGCGATTGTCTGGAAAACTACCAAAGCCGCCTCAAGCAAAGTTGAATATAACCAAGATCCTCCAGTGTCTCTTGAGAATGTTTCGGATTCCAATAATGCCTCTAACCATGAAATAAAATTAACCAGGTTAAAGGCTGGAACAAAATATAATTACAGGGTAATCTCGTCGCTAAACGCGACTACCAAAGAAACCGCCTATCTTTCTTTTACCACCCCGTTAAACGACGCGGTTTTACTTACGAAAGAGCCTGTGGCAACGGCCGCGGGGAGTTCGGTAAAAATTTCCTGGGATACGAGTTTGCGCGCTAGCGGCTGGGTTTATTATAAGAAAGGCGGGGATTGGGTTAAGGTCGGCTCGGACGAGATGAATGCCTCGCATGCCGCGGAAATAAAAAATTTAGCTCCGGGAAATTACGAGTATTTCGTAACCGGAACAAGCTCGCCGGGTACCGCCTATAAATCAACGGTTAAAACTTTTATTATTTCAGCAGCCGGACAGGGACAATCCGGCTCGGGAAATGAAAGCGGTAACGGAAGCATCTCACCCCCGACATCTCCATCCTCCTCCGCCTCCCAATCCCAAACCGCCCTGTCCATAAAAAACTCCTCTCTTTATAAAAACCTAAAGGGAAAGATTATTCTGAAAGTTGAAAGCAAGGGCGAGGCTTACTGGGTTGATCCGGGAACGGAAAAAATGTATTCTCTCGGTCGGCCGGATGACGCTTTTTCCGTCATGCGGGAGCGGGGAATTGGAATTAAAACCGCGGATCTGGAAAAAATTCCTTTGGGGCTAGCGAGTTTGACCGGGACTGATTCTGACGCGGACGGACTGTCGGACATATTTGAAGACGCTTTGGGGACAGATAAGAGCAAAAAGGATACTGACGCTGACGGATTTGATGATAAAGCGGAACTCAATTCCGGGTATTCGCCAAAAATAAAGAACGCTAAAATGAATCTTGATTCCGGTTTTTCCGCGAAGCAGAAAGGAAAAATATTTTTGCAGGTTGAAGGAAAAGGCGAAGCTTGGTATATTAACCCGGCGGACGGCAAGCGCTATTTTCTCGGCCGCCCGGCTGACGCGTTTAATGTAATGAGAAATTTGGGTCTTGGAATAAGTAATAGCGATTTTGGCAAGATGTAATTGAGATGGTTGAGAAAATATGACTTTCCCTCTCAAAGACTGGGTAAAAGCGAAAAGGGGATATTGGTTCGGAGAAAAAACTTTTTATTCTTCGCGCCATCTCGGGGTTGACCATATCGTTCCGGCCGGAACCGGAATTTTCGCGCCCGCGGATTGCGAAATTATTTACTCGGGGCGCGGACTGCAGGGCGGGAATACGATCTGGGCTTTTTTTCGCGATAAAAAATACGGACCGCTCGTTATCCGGTTTATGCATTTAAAAAAGCCGGGTCAAAAAGGAAAATACAAGGAAGGAGAGATTATCGGATATACCGGCAATACCGGACTGCTTACAACCTGCCCGCATCTTCATACGGACATAAGCAGGAATAAGGTAATGATTAAGAGTTTTAAAAACTTCATTGACCCGGAAAAGTTTTTTAACGGGGAGTGATAATATGACGCCAAAAACCTACTTAAACATCCTAAGAGGCGGGATTTACGCCAGTTTACTCTGTATTTTATTCGTTTTTACGAGCCTTTTATTTCCCTACATAACGTCCAAGCAGATTCCTTTTAACATCATGATGGAAATTCTCGGGGCAGTCTGGCTGGTTTTCATAATTCAATACCCGCCCTTTCGCCCGAAATTTTCCTATATCTCTTTCGGGCTCGGCGCTTTCTTTTTCGCGCTCCTCGTTTCAACGATTTTCGGCGTGGATTTTAATTTAAGCTTCTGGGGCGACATTGAGCGGATGCTCGGCTGGTTCCACCTTTTTCATTTTCTAATTTTTTATTTCATAATCGTTACGGTTTTCCGGGATGAAAAAGACTGGCGCCGGCTCTTTATCGCTTTTACTCTTACGGCTTTTTACGCGAGCATGGTCGGAATTTTTCAGCATTTTGGAATTATGGAAAGTCCTTATGGATCGGCGCGGGTCACTTCTGTCATCGGCAACGCGGCTTACGTTGGTTCGTTCGCGATTTTCAGCCTTTATTTCACGGCCGTCCTTTTTTTAAGAGAAAAAGCCGCCGGTTTAAAAATCCTTTACGGTTTAGCCAGCCTGGCCATGCTATTGGTGCTCATCTATTCCGGCACCCGGGGAGCTTATCTCGGATTCGCCGTTGGTTTAACCCTGGCTTTTTTTATCAACGCGCTTTTCGGGAAAAACCAAAAACTGAAAATCGCGAGCCTTTCCGGAGCGATTATTATCATTATTGCCATATCCCTATTATTGGCGTTTAAAAATAGCGAGGCTATAAAGGGAAGTCCTTTCCTTTCCCGGGTAACACATATTTCCTTAAGCGATCCGACTTTGAACACCCGTTTTATTTCCTGGCAAGCCGCCTTAAAGGATTTTCCCAACCATCCAATCCTCGGCACCGGCTTCGGAAACTATGCCATAACCTTTGACAAATATTTTGATCCGAAATTTTACGACTACACAAAAGCGGAAACTTACTTTGACCGGGCTCATAATAATTTAATTGACATCGCTTCAACCGCTGGGCTTCTCGGCCTCTTAACTTATTTATTCATATTCGCCGCCGCCGGTTATTATTTAGTTTCAGGTTTTAAAAAAGAGAAAATCAGCTTAAATGATTTTAGCCTGATGACAACGCTAATCATCGCCTATTTTATCCAGAATCTCGTAGTCTTTGACGCGCTCGCGACTTACATCCCTTTAATGATAATGCTTAGTTATATTTATTTTTTAAGCCGAGATGGCGAGGATAATATTAATGCCAAAGCCATAAATATTAAATCAGGACAAAGCCCTTTTCCGGCTGTAGTAATCGGCCTTATCGCCCTGTTCATCGTTTATCAGTATAATATTAAGCCTTTATACATGCTCAAAGGGACGATTGACGGCCAGTACGCGATCGCGGCCGGCGAGGGGCTGGAAGCGGCCGCGGAAAAATATAAAAAGGCTTTAAGCTACGATACGCCGCTTGATCGCGACGCGAGAAATACTTTTGTTCGCTCAGTAATGCAGAATTTCAGCCAATTGGATTCCATGAGCGAAGAAAAAAAAGCCGGAATAATCAATTACGCCATAGAGCAGGCGGAAAAAAATGTCCGTTATAATCCGGACGACAGCATGAACCAGATGACTTTCGGGCAGATATTAAACATGGCTTCCGGCGCGATTAAAGATGAAAATTCGGCTAAACAATATTCGCTCCGGGCTGAAGAAGCGATTAATAAATCAATAGAAGCCAGCCCGGGTCGGGCGCCGATCTATTTTGAGAAAGCGCAGATTTACCTTACCCGCGGCGATATTGATGAAGCCATAAATATTCTTCTCTACGCCGTTGGCCTGAACGAAAATTACCCGGACGGCTACTGCCACCTTTCCCGGATTTATCTTTTTAAGAAGGATGAGGAAAAATCATTCGCTAAACTTGATAAGTGCCTTGACCTCGGGGGCGCCGGATCAATCGGAAGCCTGCAGTTTATTTTAGGGGCGGCCGGCCATTACGCCGAAGCAGGGAGTTACGCCCGGGAGATAATGCTCTTTAATCGGGCGGCGGAACTGGATCCAAAAAATTCCGCTTACCAAATTGAGTTGGCGAAGGTTTACGTGGCCATGGGCGACCGGGAAAACGCCAAAGCCGCGGCAAAAAAAGCCGGAGAAATTGACCCGGGGGTAAAAGAAGCGGCTGACCAATTTATCCGCGAGCTTGGAAATTGACCTTGAGCCAGACCGGTGATATAATGGCGATACGAAATATTTAATTTAATATTTAAATGTATGGCCAAAATATTTAAATGCGATAAATGTAAAAAGGTTATTAAAGGTAAAAAGGGGGATATTAGCATAAACAGTCCGGAAAAATTTTTTGAAGACGGGCACTACTATAAAAATTTTGAATTTTGCGAGAATTGTTTTAAGAAGTCATCTAAAGCATTGGTTAAAATTTTCCCTGAGATTTTAAAAAATAATAAATAATAAATAATCGCAATAATATGACCTTAACACCCGAGGAATTTAACAAACTTGTTACAAAAGACGATCTAAAAAATCTGCCAACCAAAGATGATCTGGTTAACTGGAAAGATGAAATTTTAAAATCAAATGACGAATTAATGGCAGAATTGAAAAAAAATAACGAAAATTTCACAATGAATCAGGCCGCGCACGACCGGTTTGAGAGAAGGATCGGAACACTGGAAGAGAAAACCGGCGTTCGGCCAGTTAGCGCTTAAGAAAATTTTTTAACATTTATTTGAACGCAGTCAGACGGCCTAAACCGGCCGTTTTTTAGTTGGTTTTTTAGAAGTTGTAGCCTTGCTATCTAAGCCTTAATATGCTTCAATAAATACAGTATAGGCGGTCTTTTCAACTCAAACGCCCCGAAAGGGGCAAAACAAAAGGAGGTCTCTCATGAAGAGATGTTTGGTAGTTGTGGTGGTGGTGTTGCTTATCGCAACCACCGCCACCGCCGGTGGCTTCAACTGGGGAGGGGTCGCAAAACGCGCCCTCTCAGATTGGAGCCAAAGTGGCTCCTCCTCCGGCGGAGGGGGAGCCGTTGGAGTCAGCTACTGCGGTCGACAGGGACTGCAGGGTTGGCTTCAGGAAGCGGCATCAGCTTGCAACGGGAGGGATTATGATGTAATTTCTCATCCTCGCGAGGCGCGATGCCGAACCGGCACCGGATACCAAGGAGCAATCCGGTGCCGATAAAGTCCCGCGCAAGCCGCGGGCAAACAGGGCTGTTTTTCCAAACAGCCCTGAATTTATTTTTGCGGGTTTTATAGATAGGCTGGCGGCCAACTGCCTCTAAAAATCAGTTAGTTAACTTAAGTGAAGCGCTGGCTATGTGCTCATCATGTACAGGCTATTGGAATTAAGTCCGGGTTATAGTAAAATAAAGGCATTAAGGCTGAAGTTTAATCCGAAGCAACTGTTAAAACAATGGCCGGTCAATTTCCAATTGCCGAAGAAAACACTCTCCGGGGAAAGCTATTATATTGCTTTCTTAGGATTTTTTTCGCGCCTTTGATAAGGCTGATTTGGATTAAGGAAGTTAAAGGCCGGGAAAACCTGCCAAAGTCCGGCGCTTATATAATCGCGGCTAACCATCAAAGCTACCTTGATTTTCTCTGTATTCAGGCGGTTATGCCGGCCCGGCTCACTTTTCTCGCGGCTGAAAGATTTTTTGATTCGCGCCTTTGCGGGCCGATATTGAAGCGTCTCGGCCACATAAGGGTTGACAGGAGCGCCAAAGATAAGAGCGAAACCATAGAAGAAGTTATTACGGCTTTAAATATCGGCCGGACGGTCGCGATTTTTCCCCAAGGCGGCCTTAGCCGCAACGGAAAAATAGAAAAGACCCGCACCGGAGTCGCCCGCTTTGCTTTAATGACCGGAGCGAAGGTTGTCCCGGTAGGGATACGCGGAACTTACGAGGTTTTTCCGCCCGGCGCGAAAAGGCCGAAATTGAAAAAGATGGTTGAAATCAATATCGGCGCGCCCATGAATTTATCAGAATATCGCGGCCGGCAGGATAACCCCGCGGCTTATCGCGAGGCAACGGACGAGGTAATGGATAAAATCGCCGGACTGGCGGGATTGGAGCGCGCTCCGAAGCTGTTTTGATTTATGGCGTGGATATAGTAAGATATAGGCATTATGATAAAGGTTTTTAATTTAGATTGTTGTAAATAAATAGTCCATGAATTTTATGATGAATTTACCTTTTTTAAAAAAGAAAAAAACGTTAGATTTTGGTTTTAACCAATTAGCGTATTCCAGGGAGTTGGTTTATTGTTTAAAACAGAGGATACTTGATACTGAAGAAGCGAAATATTTATTAGATGCTTTTCCGGCCGATATTAAGCAAAAATTCAGAGAATGCTTGTTTGAGCCGGATAATCCAAAAATTAAAGACATTCTTGATTTTCTGCTGAAAAATTCCGAAACGGCAAAAATTATTAAAAGGTTTCCGGGCTCTGCCGAGGCCTTTGAGTATTTATACCTGGCTTATGATCCGAATAAAATATCACCGGTTGACCGGTACTACCTTAAAAGCAAAGCCGGGATCCAGATTCATCGGCGGCTGACTGCCTTAAGGGACAATATTCCTTTCTGGCTGGAAAAAATTTACAAAGGAAAGAAGCTATTGATTGATAATATTGCTTCCGGCCCGGGGAGAGATATGATAGAAGTTTTAAAAAAGTTTCCCGGATGGAGAAAAAAAGTGCAAGTGAGAAATATTGATATTGATCCGGCCGCCATTGATATCGGAAAAAGGCTGGTAAAAGAATACGGCCTTGAAGAAAATTTCAGCTTTGAATGCAAAAAATATTCAAAAGCCGAATTACGTAAGGCTGATTTGGTGATTTTAGTCGGCGTACTATGCCCATTGCCGATGGAAATCAGCATAAGAGTCATGAAAAGCATGAGGCTTTTCAGCAAGCCGGGAGGGCTGATAATCTGCAGTACCGCCCAGAAGGAATTAATTTATGATGATCCTTTGACTGATTTTTTAATGAAAATTACGGGCTGGTATATGGATTACAAGACTGACCAGGATGTATCGCGCATCCTCAGCGCAACCGGCTGGAAACCGATCGGTGAATTTTATGACGAGCCATTGCGCCATCACAAAATGACAGTAGCCCAACTCAATTAATCTTTTAGCGGTTTTAGCCTGATTATATATTTTTCCCTCGCTTTAACTATGCCGGATTTAAATTTTTTCATCATCAGTCATTTTGTAATTGCCGTTGTCGCCGTGCTTTTGGGGTTTTCGGTTTTGCGCAAAGACATTAAAAATCCGGTTAACAGGTCTTTTGGGTTGTTGTCGCTTGGAGTGGTGATTTGGAGTTTCGCCTATGGCGTCTGGCTTTTATGCAAAAATCAGGAATCCGCCCTCTTTTGGGCAAGAACTTTAAATATGGGAGCGACTTTAATTCCGGTTTTTTATATTAGCTGGATTTTAAATGTTCTCGGTAAGAAAAAAAAGAAGACTTTGATTTTTTATTATCTCGTTACCTCAATATTCTTGTTATTCAGTTACAGTAAATATTACATAAGCGGGACAAAAGAAATTTTTTATTTTATTTTTTTTCCTCAGGCCGGATGGGTCTACATAACTTTTTTGATAGTCTGCTGGTTAAGCGTGATAGTCTTCGGGATATTTTTGCTTTTAAAAGAATTAAGCCGCGCGACCGGAGTATATCGGGAGCAGATTAAATACGTTTTATTCGGGTCAATACTGGGTTTTTTGGGCGGCTCCACGAATTTTCCGCTGATGATGGGCAAGGACTGGTTTCCCCCGCTTGGAAGCCCGCTGGTAATCGCGTATTCCATAGTCTTCGGCTACTCAATTATCGTCCATCACCTCATGGACATCAGGCTGGTGCTTCGCAAATGGACGGTGTTTTTACTGACTTTATTTTCGGCCTTGGCAATAGCTTTTGGCGTGGGATTTGTATTTAACAAGTATTTTGCCGGGCATAAATTATTCTCCCAATTAACGACTTTTTCCGTTGTAATATTTTTACTTCCCAATATCAAAGATTATTTTCAAAATATTTCCAACAAATATTTTTTTACCTCTCTCTATGACAGCAACGCCCTAATAACCGGATTAGGCGACAAGTTAAAATCAACCCTGGAACAAAATAAAATTTACAATATTATTTTTAGCACGATAAACGACGCTTTCCACGTTAAATCAATGCTGATTTTAGTAAAGGATAGGAATAATAATTTTATAGTGGAGGACAATTTTAACGGTAAAATAGACGGTAAAAAATTATTTTTGGCCAGCAAAAGCCTTTATCGCCAAAATGGCAAAGATTTATTCCCGGTTATCGTAGAGGAATTAAAGAGGGAAAATTCGGCTAAAAAATATAAATCCATAAAATTGCTGGAGGATTACGGAATGGCCGCCTTATCCCCGCTGGGAATTGAGGGGCAGGTAACAGGGTTAATTGCTTTAGGAGAAAAAGAGTCGGGAGATATGTATAATGATGAAGATATTAATGTGCTGAATATAGTCGGTACCCAGGCGACAATAGCCATAGAAAACGCCCTTTTGTACAAGGAAATCGGGGAAATGAACTTGAATCTTAAAAAAAAGGTAGAAGAAAAAACAACCGAACTAAGGGATAAAAACGAATATTTGGAAAAATTGCTGGTGATGCGTTCGGAATTCTTGGACATCGCGTCGCACCAGCTCCGGACGCCGGTAACGGTTATCCGGGGTATGACGTCTATGATTTTAGAGGGCGGCATGTCCAAGGAAAAAATCAATGAATTTTTAAAGGCCATGCTTGATAAATCCGGCAAGCTCGCGGAAATCATCAACGATATTTTAAGGGCGTCGGAGATGGATTCGGAAAAGGTGCTCCTGAAGTTCGCTAAAGTTGACCTTAACGCTTTTTTAACCAAATTGGTTGATGATAAGCAAATCCAGGCCAAAGGCAAGGAAATAGAGTTGAAATTAAGTCTGCCGAAAGAATCATTGCCGGCTATCCAGGGGGATGAGCGCTATCTTGAGCAATCGGTCGGCAACCTGATTAACAATTCTTTCCAGTACACGCCGAAGAATGGAAAGGTTGAAGTCTCCGCCCGAGTGAACGGAAAAAACATTGAGATAAGGGTGAGCGATACGGGAATCGGGATTCCGGCCGAAGATCTTCCCAAGCTTTTTTCAAAATTTTCCCGCGCGTCAAACGCGATCGCCATGTACACCGACGGAACCGGCCTCGGACTCTTTATCGTAAAAAGGATTATTGAAGAACATAAAGGCGGAAAAGTCTGCGTTGAAAAAACCGAGGAGGGGAAGGGGACGACATTTCTTATTACTTTGGCTGTTTGATAATGGTTTAAGCGTAAAAATTTCCAATTCCCAATATCTAATTTCCAATAAAATGCCTAATGCCTCAATAATATAAACCGCATTTATTAAATTTATGGACATTGGAGTTTTTATTAGTAATTGGAAATTTGAAATTAGTAATTATAATACTTATGCCTTCAAAAAAAATTTTAATGATTGAAGATGACCCGGACCAGTTATTAATGTACGAGATGGAACTGACCAAGGCGGGCTTTAACGTATTCACCGCCAGATGCGGGGACGAGGCTTTTGGCATAATTAAAAAGGAAAAGCCGGATTTGGTTTTCCTTGACCTTCTCTTAGGCCCGGAAAAGGGAAGGGATATTCTAGCGGCGATAAAAGCGGACGCGGAAATGAAAGCGACAAAGGTGATAATTTTATCCAACTTCAACCAGAAAGACCTGCCCGCGACGGTGAAAAAAGAGGGCGCTTTTGATTTTTTAAACAAAAGCGAATTCATCCCGAAAGAAGTGGCGGCGAAAGCGAAAGAATACTTAAAATAATCTTCAATCAGTCAATCTTCAATCTTCAATCACGAATTCGCCAACGAATTTAGGGCGAGGAAAAAAAATGATTAGAAATTCGTAATTTAATGATTGTAGATTGTAGATTGAATAATTGTAAATTGATTATGAACATCCAAATCAAAGCGACAAAAATCAAACTTACTCCCGAGATTAAAGAGTATGTCCAGAAAAAAATGGACATGCTGGATAAATATCTCGGAAATTTTAAACCGACTAATTGCGACGTTGAAATCGGCCTCGCGGTCGGCGGACAATTAAACGGCAGAATTTACCGGACAGAAGTGAACTTAAAACTGCCGGGCGAACTTATCCGGGTGGAAAAAACCGAAAAAGATATTTTGAAGTCTATTGATAAAGTGAAAGACCATTTGCGCATGGCTATTCAGAAATATAAAGGCAAAAAGAACGGAAGATAAGATTATTTTTCTCCAAATATAAGTAAATTTGCTAATTTTAGATGAAAATTAGCTATTTGTATTGACATAACTATTTATTTATGACATACTAATAAGTTATATTAGCAGTTTTGACCGAGATATGGAAAACCCCAATCCATCCAATAGTAACGAAGAAAAACCAACAGAACAAAATTGCCGCGAAAAACCGGCTGTTTTATTTTTGCATGGGTTTGGCGGAAAGCCCGAAACCGTGGATTTTCTTTTGAGATACCTCAGGGTTAAAGGTTACGAGATATATACCCCGATTCTTTTAGGGCATGAAAATAATTACGAAGCCATTAATAATTTTTTTCCCGAGGATTGGCTCGCGCAGACGGAAAAAATGCTCAGCGGAATTATTGAAAAACATGGTCGCGTCTACCTGGTGGGCGCTTCTTTCGGCGGAAATTTATGCCTGTCCCTGGCGGCCCGGTATCCGGAAAAAATCAGAGGCGTTGTCACCCTGGAAACCCCGGTTTTTTTTAATTTATGGATATTTTTGCTTTTAAAAATAATTCAGCCCATACTGGAGCTTTTTGGCGTAGAGAAAGTCAGTAAAAACAGTTTTTTTTACCGCAAGAATTACGTGGCGGACAGTCATAGCTATGAGTATATTCCGGTAAAAACATCGGGAAAAATTTTTGACTTCATTAATCAAAGGACCAAAAAGGAAGTAAAACGGATTGTCGCGCCGTTATATATCCTCCAAGCCGGGAAAAGCGATCTCATTAGCAAGAAAAGCGCCAGATTCGTTTACGATAATGTTTTATCCCGGATAAAAAGGGTTGAATATCTTCCTTTGGACAACCATGACCTTGATCTCTTTGATGAAAAAGAAAAAATAATCACCATGGAAAAAATCCATGAGTTTCTCAGTAAGATTTAGGAAACGCGAATGAAGCGAATATATTTTAATTTCCCGACAAAGAAGCACGCGGTGAAGCAACTGTAATTTGCCGGGACAAAGAGACCGCCTTGATTGGCGGTTTTATATTTGTTTGCCATTGCTGGTAAATTTGTTATACTAATAGCAGATTTAGCCAATTTCTTAACACAAGGAAAGATTTTTATGGCGAGGAAAAAGAAAAGAATAAATTTTATAAAAGTAAGGAATCTTACTCCTCCAGCGTCCCACGTTCCGCGGGGTCGCGAGGATGAGAAAAATCCGGAGGGCAAAAGACCGGACGAGTCGCCGGAAAGCGAAGCGGTTTTAGAATTGGAAGAGGACGCGGGGTTAGCGGTAAAAGATTCGGACGCGGACGGAATCCCCGATTCGCTTGAAGAAAAACTCGGTACAGACCCTTTTAGGGTTGACAGCGACAATGATGGGATCGGTGATTATGAAGAAGTTTTTGTTTACGGGACTGATCCGAATAATCCCGATACTGACGGGGACGGAATTTTGGACGGTACCGAAGTTAAGGCCGGAACCAATCCTCTCGGAGCCGGGCCGCTCAAGAATTTTTTTATCCCCCATGAAGGGAATAATTACCTTCCCCGGGTACTGCATCCTCGGCGCCTCGCGTTCTGGGCGGCGGGCGCGGTCGTTGTAAAAATAATATCCGTTGCCTTTCTTATTTCCGTTCCGCTTTCGGCCTGGCTGACTCCGGACATACTGGTTGAACAAAGCCGGAAAATAATTGAGCTTACTAATAAAGTCCGTACCGGGCTTGCGCTTCCGAGTCTTACTGAAAGCAGCGTATTAAACCAGGCGGCTTACAATAAAGCCGAGGACATGCTTATTAAACAGTATTTTTCCCATACCGGGCCGGACAACCGGAAGCTCTCCGACTGGCTCGTCGGCGTTAAGTATGGCTTTAGCGTAGCCGGTGAAAACCTGGCCATGGGATTTTCTTCGGCCGAAGAGGTGGTAAACGCCTGGGTGGCTTCAAAAACCCATTACGCCAATATTATTGACAAAGATTTTACTGAAATCGGGGTCGGAATGACAACGGGTATGTATGAAAAATATGAGACTATTTTTGTCGCCCAGTATTTCGGGGCATCAGCTTCCGCTATAATTCCGGCGGATCAGCCGGTAAAAGATTCTCAACCGGTTTTACCGGCCGTTAAGAACGAGGAGAAACCGGCGCCGAAAGTCGCTTCGGAAAGCATTACTCCTCAAAAACCCGCGAAAAAAGATGGTGTTGATGTTCCGGCCAAACCGGCGGAAAGCGTACCGGCAGAAAATGAGCCCGCGCCTGTTCCTCCGTCCGCTCCGAATATTGTATTGCCGGCCAACGACTATGGTAATGAAAAAAATATTGATTTTGAAATATTTTCTCCGGGATCCGAACGGGTAGCGCTTTATGATAATGGCCTGGAAATTTATTCAGCGGTTAAGGAAGCAGATGTTGATTACGTAAAATTTACGCTTGAAATCGGCGAAGGGCCGCATAAATTCCGGGTCGCGGCGGAAAAAGCCGGACTATCTTCAACTTCCGAGGAAAAGCCGTTTTTTATTGATTTGACTCCTCCGGTGATTGACGCCGAAAGGACTTTCATAACCGTTGATTCCCCGCAAGGGAAAAATGAAAAGCTGGTCATGGCCACCGCGTATTTAAGTCCGGATACGGCCCGGGCGGAAATAAATTTTTTAAACAACAGGATCAGCCTCACCCAAGACCCGGGCGACCCGAATAAATGGACCGGCAGCCTTTTGATTTTCGGCAGTGATGAAAAAGATGTTTTTGATCCAATAGTGCCGGCTACCTTAACGGCCATCGATTTCGCCGGCAATACGATCGCGGAAGACATAAACTGGAAGAATATCATTCCGGCCGAAACTTCCCTTATTGACCAGTATTCCTTTTTAAAGAGCCATCAGGGCGCCGGCATAAGGCGGATTTTTAACTTCAATTCAATTTACTATACTCTGCTTATTATTATCGCATCCATCTCCCTCCTGTTAAAAATTTTTATCAACATAAAAAAACAGCACCCGCATGTCATTTTTAAGACTCTGGGGCTTATCGCGCTTTTAGTAATTCTGCTTATTGTTTGATAATTCCCCTCACCCCCAAACCCCTCTCCCGCTCCTAATCGTCGCGGGCGAGGGGAGCTTGCCTTGAGCCCGTTGGGGTGAGGAATAAATATGAAAATCGCCCAAATTATCAGCACCTTTCCGCCGTATAAAGGCGGCATGGGGAATGTCGCTCTGAATTACGCCCGGCTTTTAGCAGAGAGGGGGCATAGCATCACAACTTTCACCCCGCTCCGCGGAAAATTAAATACTTTGGAATCAGATGGCTTGAGCGGATATAAAAAGGTTGCGCGTTTGAAACCGGTTTTAAAATACGGCAACGCGGCTTTTCTCCCGCGGATTTTTTTTAAGCTGAGAAATTTTGACGCCGTAATTTTGCATTATCCGTTTTTCGGAACCGCTGAAGTGGTCTGGCTCGCCCGGATATTCGGGATGTTTAAGGGGAAATTAATTTTTCAGTATCATATGGACGTCTCCGGACTTTCGCCTTTTGCCGGAATGATGAGCCTGCCGTCAAAGTTCATATTGCCCGGCCTGATCCGGCGTTCGGACGCGGTATTAACCGCCAGTTTGGATTATGTTAAAAATAGCGATATTAAAAGTTCGTACGCCAGGCGCCGGGAGAAATTTATTGAACTGCCGTTCGGAGTTGATTTAAAAAGATTTTATCCAGCGGCCGCGGAAGCTGAAAACGCGAAAACAGAAAGCGCAGGTAAAGCTAAGACCATTTTATTCGTCGCCGGCCTTGACCGGGCGCACTATTTTAAAGGGCTGGACACGTTGCTGGATGCAATGAGTGAATTACGAATTACCTTGCCTACCGGCAGGCAGGCAAATTATGAATTACAAATCGTTGGTAGCGGCGATTTAAAAGCGCATTACGAAAAGATGGCGGAAAATCTGGGCATTGCGGATAAGACGAAGTTCCTGGGTTCGGTTTCATCCGATGAATTACCGAAATTATACCGGTCAGCGGACATTTTTGTCCTGCCGTCCGTTGCCAAAGGCGAGGCTTTCGGGTTGGTCCTTCTGGAAGCCATGGCCTCGGGAACGCCAGTAATCGCGTCAAACCTGCCGGGAGTAAGAAGCGTTTTTCAGGATGGAATTCAAGGGTATCTCGCTCGGGCCGGAGACGCGAAAGACCTTGCGGAAAAAATGGAAAAAATATTGGCGGATGATGAACTGCGGAGGAAAATGGGCCGGGCCGGGAGAAAGCTGGTTGAAATGAAATATGATTGGGAGAAAACCGGGGATGAGCTGGAGAAAGCGATAAAGGCGTAAAATGTAGTTTTAAAAATGGAAACAGGGGGCGATAAATGAATGAAAATCTGCTTAATAAACAACTTATACAAGCCATACGACCGAGGGGGAGCCGAGCGGGTGGTAGAAATCATGTCTGAGGCATACATCAAGGAGGGGCATGAAATTATTGTAATTACGACAAAACCGTATTCCAATAAAATTTCCAATTTCCAATTTCCAATTTCCAATGAAAATATAAAAATATTTCAAATCCCGGGATTGTACTATAATCTGTCAAAACTGCCCTTAATTTCGCGCTTGACTTGGCATGTTTGGGACATGTTTGACGCTGTTTCATGCTATCGGGTAAAAAGAATTCTGGAAAAAGAAAAGCCGGATTTGATTGTTACGCACAACCTGAAAGGCATCGGCTATCTTATCCCTGGGATGATAAGAAAGTTGGAAATTGAACATTATCACTATTTGCATGATATTCAGCTTGTTTACCCTTCCGGGCTTTTATATTTTGGCGAAGAAAAAAAACTGGACAGCGCGGCGGCTATATTTTACCAGCGTATCTGCGCCCAATTGCTCGGATCGCCTAATAAGGTTATTTCCCCGACGAATTGGCTTATAAATCTGCATCAGGAAAGAGGATTCTTTTCAAATTCAAAAATTGAAGTTAAGAAATCGGCAATTGGAGATTCAATATTAAGGACAAAAGACGAGAACGGTGGTTTTAATTTTCTTTTTGTCGGGCAAGTGGAAAAGCATAAAGGTGTTGAAACTCTTATTGAGGCGTTCGGCGGATCAAAAGGAAACGCGGAATTATTGATTGTCGGGGAAGGCGGATTTTTGGCCAGCCTGAAAGAAAGGGCTGGCCAAAACTCGCGGATTAAATTCTTTGGGCGCAAAAGCCGCGAAGAAGTAGAAAAAATCATGGCCGTTGCGGATTGCCTTGTTGTCCCTTCGCTTTGCTATGAAAACGCTCCGGCCGTAATTTTTGAAGCCTGCCGGGCCGGACTGCCGGTTATTGCGTCGCGGATCGGAGGAATTCCCGAATTGATTGAAAAATGCGGCGGCGCGCTCTTTACTCCCGGGGACGCCAGCGAGTTGCGCCGACTGATGTCGCGTGTTCAAGCCGGAGAAAAAATGTTATAATATATCCCATATGGGACTGCTCGTAAATATCTGGACATTTTCCATCCTGTGGCTGGTCGTTTTATGCGGCTTTGTTTTGGGCATGAGAAAAATTTTCCGCTGGTTATCCAAAAACAGCAGTTATTTTGACCACGCGATTTTCCAGATTAAACTGCCGAAGGAAAAACCAGGGGAAGACCAGAAAGAAATGAACTACCAGCGGGTGCAGAAGCTTCACGAGGAAATCGCCAAATGCGAGACTTTGTTTTCCGCCATCGGCGGCCTCCGGGCGGGCCGCGGGATCGCGGCCTGGTTTTTTGGGCGGAACGACCATTTTTCTTTTGAAATTGTCGCCCATAAAAAAATAATTTCTTTTTACATGGCCTGTCCGCGGGGAATGAGCGATTATCTCCTCCAGCAGGTCCAGGCCCATTTTCCCGAAGCCGCGATTGAGCCGGTTGAAGACTACAATATTTTCAGCCCGGGATCAAAAGTGATTGCCGGCTATTTAAGGGTGAAGAAAGATTTTATTTTCCCTTTAAAGACCTACAAGAAAATGGAAGTGGATCCGTTGAATTCCATCACTAATGTTATGAGCAAGCTGGAGCCGGACGAGGGCATGGCCGTCCAGTACGTTGTCCGGAGCGCCCACGGCAGATGGCATAAACGGGCGCGAAAGGTGATCCGCAAAGTAATGAGTGGCAAGCAGATCCATGAAGCTCTGAATTTTAATTTGACCGGGAGCGTCATATCGTTTGTCTTGGATCTCGTAAGCGCTTCAAAGCCCAATAAGCCTTTTGACGAAAATAAGCCAAAACGGAATTCAGCCATGGAAGAGGACATTTTAAAAGGCATTGAAGAAAAAAATTCAAAATCCGGTTTGGACGTGAATATCCGGGTGGTTATCAGTTCGGAAAAACTGGAGCACGCGAAAATGCATCTTATGGACGCCGGCGCGGTTTTTTCCCAGTATAATTTTTACGAATACGGCAATTATTTTGACAATAAAGTTTTAAGGTGGTGGCAGAATAACCAATTTATCCAGAACCAGCTCATAAACGATTTTATCCACCGCCGCTTCGGCGAGCGGATAAAGATCCTTTTGAATTCCGAAGAGCTTACCTCGCTTTACCATTTTCCCCTGCGCTGGAACGATACGCCGAACATCCTCTGGCTTTTAGCGAAACACGCCCCGGCGCCGGCCGGAACGCCGGAAGAAGGAATCGTCGTCGGCAATAACGTTTTTCGGGGCATGGCCAAACAAATCCATATTAAGCGCGACGACCGGAGGCGGCATATGTACGCCATTGGTAAATCCGGCGTGGGTAAATCGCAGTTTCTCGCCGGTCTCGCCATCCAGGACATCATAAACGGCGAAGGTGTCGGAGTAATTGATCCGCACGGCGACTTGATTGCCGACATCCTCTCGCGCATCCCGCCCGAGCGGGTGGAGGACGTAATTTTATTCGCTCCGTCGGACATAAAGCGGCCTTTGGCTTTAAATCTCATGGAATATGACGAGCGTTATCCCGAGCAAAAAACTTTTGTCATTAACGAGATGATCCGGATTTTTGACAAACTATACGACTTAAAAGCGACTGGCGGTCCGATTTTTGAACAGTATATGAGAAACGCCATGCTCTTAGTCATGAGCGATCCGGATTCGGGTTCAACGCTCATGGAAATTCCGAAGGTGCTCGCTGACGCGACTTTTCGGCGGCAAAAACTTTTAAAATGTTCTGACCCGACCGTAGTTGATTTCTGGAGAAAAGAAGCGGAAAAAGCCGGGGGGGACGCGGCGCTCGCAAACATCGTTCCTTATGTTACGTCAAAACTCACCTCATTCATCTCAAACGACATGATGCGGCCGATAATCGGCCAGCAGAAAAGCTCCTTTAACCTGCGCGACGTTATGGACCGGCAAAAAATTCTTCTCGTTGATTTGTCCAAAGGCCAGATCGGGGAGATGAATTCTTTTTTGCTCGGCATGATCCTTGTCGGTAAAGTCTTAATGAACGCGCTTTCCCGCGGCGACATCCCCTTGGAAGAAAGGAAGGATTTTTATCTTTACATTGACGAGTTCCATAATTTTACCACCGATTCGGTCGCGACGATTTTGTCCGAAGCCCGGAAATACCGCTTAAATCTCATCATGGCGCACCAATACCTCGGCCAGCTAATCCATAAAAACGAGACCACGATCAAAGACGCGGTTTTCGGCAACGCCGGATCATGGTTTGTTTTTAAGGTCGGTTCCGAAGACGCGGAAAAACTGGTAAAGGAATTTGAGCCGGTTTTTAACCAGTATGACCTTATCAATGTTGATAAATACACCTGCTACGCGAAAATGCTTATTGATAATTCGCCAACCCGGCCTTTTTCGCTAAAACCGGTCTGGCCGCTGCCCGGAATTGAGCGGAAAGACCTGGCTGGAAAAATAAAATCCCTGTCGCGCCTGAAATACGGGCAGGATCGCCATATCATAGAAGCGGAGATTTTAAGGCGGGTAAAAATCGGGGTTTAGGGCTATTTTACACGCTTTTTTCGCGCCTTGTAAAAAGAAAAAAATTCATATATAGTTAAAAAACGCCGCGAAAGCAGTCTTGCGCTGAATCGGAAAATAAAAAATAATTCCTTAAAACAAAAATATGCCAGACGACCAAAACATCGTAAGCGACGATTTGGATATGGATTTAAAAAGCGCTCTTCCGTTCGGATCGGCAGAACCGCGGGACGACGAGTTTCAGTTGTTTCCCGGCCAAACCTGCAAGCCTCCCGC
Source organism: Patescibacteria group bacterium (assembly GCA_041661405.1). Classification (GTDB taxonomy): domain Bacteria; phylum Patescibacteriota; class Patescibacteriia; order Patescibacteriales; family JBAZCA01; genus JBAZCA01. The sequence continues at coordinate 41,662 of JBAZUL010000009.1, read as the reverse complement.
CCCCGACGCCGCTCAGGAAGATCGGGGAGAAAAGCGGGACTTCGCGAGCGGCGGTATTCACGCCGGGGATGACAGTAAAAAACCGGAGCAAAAAGAAAGTTCGGTTATTGCCCGGCCGCCGGAAGCCGGCAAGGAAGAATCCGTCACCCTTTCCAAAACTAAATTTCTTCTCATAAAAAAACTGATTTCAAACGTTAAAGAGAATGCCGATGAACTAAACCGGCTTATTTTGCCGCTTTTTTCCGGCGAAGATGAGGCGCGGATCAGCATCGGCCAGCTCGCGGACGAGAATTTAAGCTCCGGCCGCAAAACCGCCGAAGCCGGCGGGGAAAAAATAATTGAGGGCGTTTTTGACGGGGAGCGGATGATCGGTCCGGACGGCAAGTCTTACAGCGTCCCGGCCAATTACGCTTCAAAATCAAAACTGGTGGAAGGCGATATGATGAAGCTTACTATCGCTCTGGGCGGAGCTTTTCTTTATAAGCAGATCGGGCCAGTTGAGCGCGGCCGGGTTATCGGCCGGCTGGAAAGGGATGACTCGGGGATACATTATGTCCGGCTGGATGAAAAACGCTGGCGGATCCTTTCGGCGAGCGTTACTTATTTCCGCGGCGAACCGGGCGATGAGACAATAATTTTAGTCCCTAAATACGGGGAAAGCGCCTGGGCGGCGGTTGAGAATATCGTGAGGAAAAATTAAATTTTACATTTTTATCATGGCGACATTATACAGAAAACACAGGCCTCAGACGTTTAGCGAGGTTGTTAACCAAAATCACGTTAAAAATACTCTTCAGCAGGAAATCGCGGCGGGGAAAATCGCCCACGCTTATCTTTTTTGCGGCCCGAGAGGAATCGGCAAGACTACGCTGGCCCGCGTGTTTGCTAAAGCCATAAATTGCGAGACGCTCGCTAAAGGCAAGTACGAACCTTGCGACAGCTGCAAAGCCTGCCTGGAAATAAAAGAGGGCCGGAGTATGGACATAATTGAAATTGACGCGGCCAGCCATACGGGCGTTGACAACGTCCGGGAGAATGTTATCCAGTCGGCCAGAGTCGCGCCGTCCCGGTTGAAATATAAAGTTTTTATAATTGACGAAGTGCACATGCTTTCGCCATCGGCGTTTAACGCGCTTTTAAAAACCATTGAAGAGCCGGCCGGATTTGTTATGTTTATTTTTTGCACCACTGAAATTCATAAAGTCCCGGCCACGATTATTTCCCGCTGTCAGCGCTTTGACTTTAAAAAAATCGGGGTCGCTGAAATCGTAAAAAAACTCCAACGGATTGCCGGGGAAGAAGGCGTCAGGATTTCCGTCGGTATTCTTGAAGAAATCGCCCGCCGCTCCGAAGGCCACATGCGTGATGCCGAGAGCCTTTTAGGCCAGCTCGTCGCCATTGCCGGCGAATCTTCGGGCGAAACCGGAAAAAATGTTAAGGAAATTACCGACGAAGAGGCTAGTCTGGTCATTCCGAGAAGCAATCTCGGGGAAACTATAAACCTTATAGGCTTTCTTTCCAGAAAAGACGCGGGCGGCGCTATCCGGCTTGTTAATAATTTAGCTGATGAGGGCGTTGACCTTAAAAATTTTGCCACTAACGCCGTTGAAATATTAAGGAAGTCGCTTTTAAGCAAGGTTAATCCGGGACTGGCTGAAAACTTCGGCCGGGAACTCGGGGATCAGCTGGAAATTGAACTTAGGGGAGCGGCTGGCAGTCTTGACACGGAGCGTATCGCTTTTATGATTGAGGAGCTAGTTAAAGCCAGAAATGAAACCAGAAATTCATTTATTACCCAGCTTCCCCTAGAACTGGCAATAGTCCGGATCTGCGAGCGGCAGGGCATGTCCGCCCCAAGACCGGAAGCGGCAGGCCGGAGAGCGGATAAAAGCGAGCCAGGCCGGGTCTCGGAAAGCCTTAACAGCTATGGCGCGAGGGATAATGCTCTGGGAAAAGAACGTCCGGGCAACGAGGTAAATAAGGTTATATCGGATGCTAAAACGGAAAATAAGATTGCCGCCGAAAAATCGCTGGATTCAAAAGCAGGCGCGGCAAATATCGGCGCGCGGCTGGGCGCCGAAGAATTGCTTTCAAAGTGGAATGAGGTGCTCGCGAAAATCAAAAAGCACAACCACTCGCTTTCATTCATTCTCCGGGTCTGCCAGCCGCGCGAAAGCCGGGACGGGTCAGTCTGCCTCGCTTTTAAGTATAAATTCCATAAAGACCGGATTGACAATCCGAGCATTAAGGCCATAGTTGAAAAAACTTTAAAAGAAGTGTATAATATACCCTTAAAAGTAGGAACCGTGGTTGACGCCGCCCTGGAAATAATTCAGGGTGATCCGGACGCTCCGGTTCAGTCGGGCGGACAGCAGGTAAAAAAAGAAGACGCGAACCAGCCGGAAGGGAATAAAACCAAAGACGCTCCGGAAAAACTTTCCGGCGCCGAGGGCGGGGATATAATGTCCAACCTTTTAAAAACCTTTGGCGGACGGATCGTCGGATGATTATGACTGAAAAAAGACCAAAGATCGGAATCGCGCTCGGGTGCGGAGGGGCGCGCGGGCTGGCTCATCTCGGAGTGTTAAAAGTTCTTCTCCGGGAAGGGATAGAGATTGACATGGGGGTCGGCGTAAGCATTGGTTCGCTTATCGGCGCTTATTTCGCTCTCGGCCGCAACCTTTCCGAACTGGAGCGGGAAGCTTTGAGTTTTAATAAGAGAAAAGCTCTAAGCCGGCTCGTTGACCTTTCAACATTCCGGCATTCAGTTCTGCGCGGAAAAAAAGTCCAGAAATATATTGAGAAAATGTTCGGCGAGGCTGATTTCAAAGACCTGAAAATTCCTTTTGAAATTCTCGCGGCTGACCTTGGGAACGGAAAGGAAATAATTATAAAGTCCGGCAATATCGCTAAAGCGATCCGGGCATCAATCAGCGTGCCGGGAATTTTTCCGCCGGTAAAATACGGCGATTCATACCTGGTTGACGGCGGGATAATTAACCCGACCCCGACGGAAAAAGCGGAAAAAATGGGAGCCGATATCGTTATCGGAGTTGACTTAATAAAACGAAGCGTTGATAAGATTGAAAATCCTTCCCTAATTACGACCTTGCTCCTGTCTTACGAAATAATTCGCAATCAGGGGGCGATGTATTGCTACGGACGGGCGGAAAACGGCGCGATTATCATCCGGCCGAAAATTTCCGGCGCGGTTAACGCATTCCGTTTCCATGATATTGAACGGTTTATCCGGGCGGGAGAAACAGCGGCCGAAGCGGCCATGCCGGAGATCAGGAAAAGGATAAAAGAATACGCGGAGAAATAAATTTTATACCCCTTCGCTTTATGCTTCGGGGTATTATACGGAATTATTATAGTAATTGAGTATACATATTCGGGGGTCGTCTAACGGCAGGACATCAGGCTCTGAACCTGAGAATTTTGGTTCGAATCCAAGCCCCCGAGCAAATTACAGGAATGAGCAGGCTCAAATGAGCCTGTTTTTTCATGTTAGATAATAATCGGCGGTTTGAAGTTATTTTTGGCATTTTGCTCCTAATTTAACTTAAGTCCTAATCTCTTTGATTTATTTCTTCAGGCCGATTTTTTGTTGATTTGGGGCCGCAGAAATGGTATACTTTTGTTATGAGAGGTAGGCTATCAGCCATCTTATATATACTAAGATGCTATGGAAGAAAAGAAAACAATCGGGGAAAAAATAAAGAAGTGGAGAGCGAAAAAAAAATTTGACCCAAGACGCTTTAGCTAAAACTGCTAAAATGCCTTATAGCGCTATCGCCAAGATAGAATCGGATGTTATTACCAAACCGAGCATTCAGACGGTTCAAAAAATCGCGTCTAGTTTAAATACCGGCGTTGACGAGTTGATAAAATAAATATGACAAAATTAAAAGATATTCCAAAATTTGACCGCCCAAGAGAAAAATTTCTGGAAAAAGGGCCTGATGCGCTTACCGATAGCGAACTTTTAGCTATATTACTTGGCAGCGGAATTAAAGGAACTAATGTTAAAGTTTTATCGCAAAAAATACTTAGAAGATTCGGCGATAATTTTATAAATGCTTCGGTTGACGATTTGACGAAAATTTCTGGAATCGGTCAAGCAAAAGCTCTGCAAATTACTTCTGTGTTGGCTTTGGCAAAAAGAGTATATGACAGACAAAATGCATCCGACAATTTGGTGTTGTCAGCGCAAGATGCGATAAAATTAGCTTCAGACTTGAAAGAAAAAAAACAAGAGCATTTGGTTTGTCTATATTTAAACGCTCGTAACGCTTTAATTAAAAAAGAAACAATTTTTATAGGCACTCTTGATAAAAATATTGTTCATCCGCGAGAAATTTTTGCGTTAGGTTTAGAGTTGCGGGCGGCAGGCATAATTTTAGTTCATAATCATCCGTCCGGAGATGCAAATCCAAGCGAATCGGACAAGCAAGTTGCAAAAAGAATTATTGAAGCGGGTCAATTAATGGGAGTGAATGTTGTGGATTTTATTATTATCGCAAAGAATGGAGCGCATAGCGCGCTAAGCGAAATAAATAATAAAAAATTATCAAACATAGAATATGCGGCGGAAGGAGTGCAGGCTTCGTTATTCAGTCTGTTAACTGAAACAAGACAGACCTATTTTTATGGAAATGATTTATGTGAAAATTTATCTTCTAATAACAAACCTTTTCGTTTTATAGATTTATTCGCGGGTATCGGCGGCATTAGAATTGCCTTTGAACGTAACGGAGGTCAATGCGTTTTTACATCCGAATTTGATAAACCGTGCCAAGAGATGTATGAATTTAACTTTGGCGAAAGGCCGCACGGCGATATAACAAAAATTTCCGCCGATGAAATACCTGATCATGATATTTTAACTGGCGGTTTTCCCTGCCAATCATTTAGTATAATCGGCAAAAAACGAGGGTTCGCGGATACTCGCGGAACTTTATTTTTTGATGTGGAGAGAATACTAAAAGCCAAACAACCGAAAGCTTTTCTTTTGGAAAATGTAAAACAACTTACTTCCCATGATGGCGGGCGAACATTTAAAGTGATTTTAGACGCCTTAAAAAATCTTGGATATTTTGTGCATCATAAAGTTTTAAATGGTCTTGATTTTGGCGTGCCTCAAAAAAGAGAGCGAATAATAATCGTTGGCTTTAAAGAAAATTATCCATTTGAATTCCCGACAAGCGGCTCGGAGACAAAAACTTTAGCCGAAATTTTAGAATCATATAGAAAAATTGATAAAAAACATTATTTAAGCGATAGCTTTAAGCAAAAACTGCAGGTTCGCCTGAAAGAACAGGGCAAAAAGCCCGCACAAAGTCCTTCTGTTTGGCATGAAAATAAAGGAGGCAACATCGGAATGCACCCATATTCATGCGCGCTAAGAGCGAATGGATCGTATAATTACTTAACCGTCAATGGAGAAAGGAGGCTTACGCCGCGAGAAATGTTTCGCCTGCAAGGATTCCCGGATAATTATAAAATAGTCGTCCCTGATACGCAAGCTAGAAAGCAGGCCGGAAATAGCGTGGTTATTCCTAAAATTCAGGCAGTCGCACGCGCCATGGTAGAAGCGATGAGTCGGCCGCCGAAAAATGAATTAAGCGCAATTGATTCATTAAATATAAAATCAAAAAAAATTTATGCCTAACATTAATATTTCAAAGAAAGCTCTCGACGCAATAATACGCAAATCGCGCGTTCATTTATATAAACCGATTCAAATCGCCGAAATTTTATATCACCATAGAATCGATAAACGACGTTGGGATTTGGCGGACATGGAGTCATACCGTAATGTTTCTAAAAGATGGCGGGATGAGGTCTCAAATCGTTTAGTAGGAAGAGTTTGCACTTCAAGCCAAAAATTTCAAGACAACATTTTTGATGAAAATGCGATACCGCCTAGGTTGCTTCGCGATTTGGGTCGCTTCAATAAGTCGCGCGGGGGATTGGTGGAGGCTTATGTTTATAATGCTCTAAATGAAAGATTATCGTCAGTTTATGGAGTCAGTAATTATATTTGCGGTTCAACGGCAGCTTCCTTTGATTTAAAAAAATTAGTAAGTTTATTTAAAAATAACCCCGGTTTAAAAAGAAGCATTGATAAAATATATGAAATTTTAGTGTATGCTTTGTTTTCTGCCATAGTAAGAGCTTTGCGCGCGCAAATAACGTTGGAAATTTTAAACAAAGATGAACAACTACTTAAGGATTTTCAGCCTTTTATCAAAATGGTTATGGGAATTGATGCCAATAATACTAAGATAATATTGCCAGCCGCTCTATACAGGGCGGGCGTAGCCAACGCGGCCGATAGGGGCTTGGATATGTGGGCCAATTTTGGTTTGGCTATCCAGGTTAAACATTTAACTTTAACTCCAGAATTGATTGAAGATGTCGCGAATGGAATTTCTGCCGATAGAATTGTGGTAGTTTGTATTGACTCTGAAAAAGATGCGATAGAAAATTTATTGTCTCAAGTGGGCTGGGGAGAAAAAATTCAAGGCATAATAACTATGAACGATTTAGATCAATGGTATAAAATTTGCTTAAGCGACAAGTATAAAAATAATTTGGGTAAAAATTTATTAAAAGACGTGGAAAGGGAATTTAATCTAGAGTTTCCGTCTAATTCCGAATTGCTGCCATTTATTAAAAAACGCGGATATAATAAACTTAAAAAAATCAGCGATTGGTAAAAATATGGATACGGTTTCCAAAAAACAAAGGAGCGAAATAATGAGCCGAGTTAAAAGTAAAGATAGCAAAATTGAAGTAAATTTTAGAAAAGCTCTTTGGAAAGCCGGATACAGATACAGAAAAAACGTAAAAAATTATTTCGGCAAGCCGGATATAGTATTAAAAAAGTATAGAACGGTTATTTTTCTTGATTCATGTTTTTGGCACGGTTGCAAAAAACATTGCCGGTTGCCAGCGACTAATAAAAAATACTGGATTACGAAAATTGAAAGAAACAAGAAAAGAGACAAAGAAGTAAATAAGTATTATAAAAAAATTGGCTGGGAAATTATCAGAATTTGGGAGCATAAATTAAAATCATCAAATATGGAGATTCTAAAAAATGCTCTTGATATAAAGATTTAATTATAAAAAAATTTTTTATGATGCTACAAAAAAATTCTCAAGGTCAATTAGTAGAAAAATTACAGCAAAAATTATCAGAAATTGGATATAATATTGGCTTTGTTGACGGAGTATTCGGTCCAAGAACTGAAGCGGCAGTATTAAAATATCAAATTGATAAAATACTGCACGCTGATGGAGTAGTTGGAGATCAGACTTGGAGTTCATTATTTCAAGAGCAGATTCCAAAAGTCCCATCTTTAGATAATCCACCTTCGCAAGCTCGCTGTTTTGAAGTTTACGGGAATCACCAGCTATCTGGCTGGGATGAGCAAAATATGGTTAGGTGTAATTTATCGGCTTTTGCCGATAAATTAGGTCATGTAGATAATTATTCCTTTGCTCATAAAGGTTGGTTTGGTTTTACTTGCCATAGACTCGTTGCTCCTAAATTCCAACTCGCCTTTAAAAATGTTATTGACAGAAATTTAGCCGATAAAATAAAAACCTTTGGCGGCTGCTTAAATAAACGTTTAATGCGGGGTGGTAATACTTGGTCAATGCACTCGTGGGGAATCGCGATAGATTTAAATGCTCAATGGAACCAATTTGGACAAAAGAATTTTGAGATGGGTGAAGATCTAGTAAAATGTTTTGAAGATGTTGGGTTTGTGTGGGGCGGCAGGTGGATTGGCAGTTTTGACGCTATGCATTTTCAGTATGCTACAATAAGATAAGTTTTTATTAAAAATCGTATGGCCTGGACTGAAATTAAATATAAAAAGAGCGAGGTAAATCAAGCAGGAGAAGTCTTAATAAACAAAAATTCTTCTAAAGAGTACACGGAAAATGCTACAGCTATTTTAGATAATTGGAGATCTTCTCATAGTTTTCCATTGCATACCTTTAAAATAAGATTAAAGCGTGTGTCTGTGCAGGTTGACCAGGGGGCTTTAGTTGTTCAACGTCTTAAACGTACGCCCGCAATTATTAAAAAATTACAACGTAAATATGAGGGGCGCGAGCCTACGATGAAACTTTCCCAGATGCAAGATATAGGTGGCTGTAGGGCGGTGCTTTCAGATGTTAAAAAAGTAATACAACTTTGTGATGAATATTACCATGTAGATAAAAATATAAAAGGTAAACACTGCGACCTTAAACATCATTTTAAAAACAAAAAAGATTACATTACTAGCCCCAAGCCTGATGGTTATAGGGGTATTCACTTAATTTATAAATATAATAGCGACAAGAAGCAGAAAAAATATAACGGTTTACTGATTGAAATTCAAGTCAGATCAAAACTTCAACATTTTTGGGCAACCGCTATTGAAACGGTGGATCACTTCACAAAACAGGCATTAAAATCTAACGAGGGAGAAAAAGAGTGGAAAGATTTTTTTAGGTTAATAAGTTCTGTGTTTGCTGATTTTGAAAAAACACCCAAAGTCCTTAATACGCCCGAAGATAAATTTGAGTTACATTCTCAGGTTAAGCGTCTTTCTGCTGAACTTAGGGTTGTAGATAAAATTACAAGCTGGGCAAAATTAGTCAGAATAATTGGGCAGCTAGAACAAAAACATAAATCACATTTTTACCTTTTAAGTTTGAGCATTGATACCAAAGAATTAACTGTCACAACTTTTGAAAAGAGCAACGAAGAGGAAGCTAATCTCGCCTATTCAGAAGCCCAGAAAAAAGCAAACCAAGAAAAACTCAATAAAGATATAGTCCTTGTTGAAGCCGATACCGCTAAAGATCTTAGAAAGGCTTATCCTAATTATTTTCTTGATACAAAAGAATTTTTATCTATTTTAGAGCGATATTTAAATAAACCTCCAGGATAAAATTACTTATAATACGATATCAAACTATAAAAATAAAAAAGAATTCGTCGCTAAACCGCCCAGCGCATGCTTGGGCGAATCCAAGCCCCCGAGCAAACTATAAAAATGAGCTTAAAGGATCATTTTTAAAAACTACATCTGACAATATTAATTTATGAGCATATTTTACCCCGCGCGATTATTAGCCGACTGGGTTTCTTTTGACCTTTTCGGCCTGGCGCCTGAAACCCTGGCAGGAGAAGCGGTTAATTATTTTATCTTTGACACGATCAAAGTTTTTTTATTGCTAGCGGTTATTATTTATATCGTGTCATTTATCCGCACCTATTTACCGCCGAAGAAAATCCAGAATATTTTGTCGCGTAAAAATAAATATTTCGGCCATGTATTGGCTGGCCTGCTTGGCATAATTACGCCGTTTTGCTCCTGCAGCGCGGTGCCATTGTTTTTAGGATTTGTGGAAGCCGGTGTGCCCCTAGGCGTGACCTTTTCGTTTTTAGTGTCTTCACCCATGATCAATGAGGTGGCTCTGGTTTTACTTTTTAGCATGTTCGGCTGGAAAATTGCCGTTCTTTATGTTTTAAGCGGACTCTTAATCGCCATTTTTTCCGGGATCGCTATCGGCTTTTTTAATGCTGAGCGGCTTTTAGCGGATTTTATCAATAAAAACCGAGCCAGCCAGAACGCCATGCCGCTACTGCAAATGACATTTAAGGATCGGCGGAAGTACGCCCGAAATTACGTTAAAAGCATTATTAAAAAAGTTTGGCCATATGTAATTGCCGGTATCGGATTAGGAGCATGGATCCATGGCTACGCGCCGACCGATTTTCTCGCGAGTTACGCTGGCGCCGATAAATGGTACGCCGTGCCTGTCGCGACTTTAATCGGCATTCCGCTTTATTCCAACGCGGCCGGTATAATCCCTTTGGTTAGCGCTTTAACCGAAAAAGGCGTAGCCATGGGAACGGCTCTGGCTTTTATGATGGCGGTTACGGCTCTGTCGCTTCCTGAATTTATGATTTTAAAAAAAGTCATGAAAATCCGGCTGATTATTATTTTCGCGAGCGTAGTCGGAATCGGAATTATGTTTACCGGCTATATGCTTAATTACTTATTAAATTTAAACTAACCCGCGCGATTATTAGCTAACCGTAATTAATATTATGAATACAAAAAATCAATGCGGCTGTCAGGGCGGGAACTGCGAACCTGGAAAAGAAAATGAAAAGACTTTAATAATAAGCTGGCAAAGATTGATATCGGACGGAAGCACCTGCCCAAGATGCGGATCAACTGAAAATGAACTGAACGAGGCCGTTGAACGGCTGACCAGCGCGCTCAGTCCGCTAAAAATAAAAGTGGAATTGCGAAAAACTGAATTGACGCTGGAAGAATTTAAAAATAATCCGGTTAAATCAAACAGCATCAGCTTTAACGGCGAATTGCTGGAGGACTTAGTCAGGGCAAAAACCGGACAAAGCCAATGCTGTGACGTTTGCGGGGACGAGGAATGCCGAACCGTGGAAATAGATGGGGAATCGCATGAAATCGTTCCAGCCGAATTGATTATTAAAGCCGGCTTGGCCGCGGCTTCAAAACTGTGAGCCGAGATAGACTTAATGCCCCTGGTATGGGATAATTGCTAGGGACGGCGTTAAAGGATTACTAAGCGTAAACCCGGCATGAAAAATACCAAAAGCGGCCTGAAAAAACTGAAAAAAAATATAGTATCGGCGGTTGAGGAAGCCTTAAAAATTAAAATTTTTAGTTTGGAAGAAACAAAAAACGGCTCAATCAACCATGTCTATAAAATAAAAACATCAGCTGGAAATTACATTGTCCGGGTTTTTAATTTTGAAAACTGGCCGGAAAACGGCAAGCTGGAATGGATTGAAAAAGAACTTAGCCGGCGCGGCATAGCGCACGCCAAGCTGGTTCATTTTACCCGGGATAAAAAATATTTTCCGCACGGGTTCATGGTTGCCGAGTACGCCGAAGGGATTGACGGATCAGAAGCGGTTAAAAAAGGACTTTTGGACTATAAAAAATCATATTTTGAAAAAGGAAAAATTCTTCGTAAAATTCATGAAATTAAAGTAAAAAAATTCGGCCCATTGCGGAAAGGCGAAGGCAAGTCGCATGATTTTATTGGCTACAAACTAAAGCGGGCGGACGGTTTTTTAAAACGGATGATCGCTGACGGGCTGATTGAAGAAGGGATATCTAAAAAAATGGGTTTAAGAGTTCGGCAGGCTTTAGAGCCTTTTAAAAAAGACTTTAAGCCGGTACTTGTTCATGGCGACGCGACCGGAAAAAATACTATCTGGACCAAAGGCCAGGGGCTGATATTAATTGACTGGGATAACGCCTGGTCCGGAATCTGGCTTTGGGATTTTATTGAGCTTTCCTGGTGGTGGCGGCATCTTAAGTCCTGGCAGGATAAAAAAAAGCAGAAGCTCGCTCGCCAGGTTTTTTTTCGGGGTTATGGCAAGGTGCCTTACGACGAGAATGAGCTAAAAATCCTTGAATACGGTTTGCACCTCATAAAATCGGCCGAGCGGATGCATTACTTTTATTATGACCTGAAAAAATCCGATAATTTTAAACGCGTAAAAAGGATATTTCTTGAAGACCTTGATGAAGCCCCGCCAATCCCTGAAAGACTTATTCTCCTTAACGGGAAAAACCGGGAAAAGGGAAGCGAGGAAAAAATAAAAGCCCATAAAAAAGGACTCTTACACCGGGCGTTTTCAATTGTGATATTTAATTCCAAAGGCGAATTTCTCCTTCAAAAACGAGCGAAGAAAAAATACCATTCCGGCGGAACCTGGTCTAACGCCTGCTGTTCGCACCCGCGACCGGGCGAATCAGTCATCAGCGCCGGTGAAAGAAGGTTAAAAGAAGAAATGGGGTTTTCCTGCAGGCTGAAAGAATGTTTTTCTTTTAATTACCGGGTTAAGCTTGATCATGGCTTAAAGGAAAACGAGCACGATCACGTTTTAATCGGGAAGCATAACGCCAGGCCGGTTTTAAATCGCGAAGAAGTTGAGGATTGGAGATGGATTAAACTTCGCGACCTGGAAAAAGAAATAAAAAATAATCCTGAAAAGTTTTCTGTCTGGCTGAAAATAATTCTTCCCAAATTAAAAAATTATCTGTGAAGAGTCCAGTCCGCCGCGCTATTAATTCCGCTGAAAGAGCGGATTTTTTGATTTAGTCAAACTTCCTGATCACGCCTTTGACAATTCCCTGAATCAGCGGATCGCGGACATAAATCGGCTTTAGCGCCGGGTTAGCGGGCTGTAACCTGATCCGGTCGGCTTCGCGGTAGAATTTTTTTAAGGTGGCGTAAGCGTTATTTAAGAGCGCTACGACGACATCGCCGTTTTTTGGGGAAGGGTTGCGCTCAATTATGACGTAATCGCCGTCCATAATGCCTTCGTCAATCATGGATTCGCCTTTAACTTTTAGGACATAACTGTTAAAACGGTCAACTTTGAATTGAGCCGGAATGGCGATTGTTTCGGTCTGCTCAATCGCTTCAATCGGTTCGCCGGCGGCAATGTAGCCAACGAGCGGCAGTTCAATATTCTTGTTAACGTCAAAATCAGCCGCTTCAACCAGTTCAATGGAACGGGCTTCATTGTAAGAAGTTTTTAAAAAACCTTTTTTCTTTAAAGACTGGACATGGTCATGAATCGTCGCCGGGGAGCGGAGCTCAAAATATTCGCCGATTTCCCGGTAGCTCGGCGCGAAATTATGCTTCTTCGTAAAGTCATTGATAAAATCCAGGATTTGCCTTTGACGTTTTGTAAGGTTGATGGACATAGATTTAATTGATAATTATTAATTGATTAGTTATCCACAGCTATATTAATTATATACGAACAAATAGCGAAAGTCAAATTGTTAGATTGACTTTATTATGGCTAATTACAGCTAAATTAGTTGATGTGTTTACTGTTCGTTGTTTGTTCGGTATAATAATAGTATTAAGTTATCAACAGGCCGGCAATTTATGACGGTCCGATAATAAAAACATAACCCCGCGTCGCGCGGGGACCATAAATAACGCGTTAATCGCGAATAAAAATATGCATGAAAAAATCAATGAACCAGTGGATGTCCTGGTAAAATTTTCCCAAAATCAGGTTTTGCCGACTTTTTTTAAATGGCACGGCCGGACTTATAAAATTGATAAGCTGAATTTAGTGCACAACGAAAAATCCGGTGACGACAAAATTTATTATTTCAGCGTTTCCGACAGCCTGAATTTTTTCCGCCTGGCCTTTTTTACCCGCGACCTTTCCTGGCGGCTGGAGGAGGTTTATTGCGAGTAAACGAAAAATCAACTATACTAATATTAGGGATAAATAGATATATTGAGGTTATAAAATCTTCAATAATTATGCCGAACAAACAATCTAAGAATAATCAAATCATTATTTACAACTCCGCAGACAGCGAGATTAAGATTGAGGAATTCATAATGAATTGAATAATAAAAACATTTATGAAAACGGAAATTATACAATCGTTAACAAATAATTTTGAGTCATACGCCCATAAAACAGAAAATGGAATTGAGTTTTGGTTGGCGCGCGATTTGCAACAATTATTGGGTTATGACAAGTGGGATAATTTTATCGGCGTTATTTCCAAGGCAAAAATTGCCTGTGAAAATACTGGTCATGTGATTTCCTACCATTTTGCCGGCGTCGGGAAAATGGTCAAACTTGGCTCTGGAAGCGAAAGAGAAGTTCAGGATATTATGCTCACTCGCTATGCTTGTTATTTAATCGCCCAAAATGGCGACCCGCGCAAAGAAGAAATAGCTTTTGCGCAGACATACTTTGCCGTTCAAACAAGAAAATTTGAAATTATAGAGAAGAAAATACAAGAGATTGAGAGATTGCAGGCAAGACAAAAACTTTCTACTACAGAAAAACAATTGTCAGGAGTTATTTTTCAGCAAACAGGCAGCGATAGAAATTTTGCTTTAATTAGAAGTAAGGGAGACAAGGCATTATTTGGTTATACAACTCAAGAGATGAAAGGTAGATTAAAAGTCCCGCGATCCAGACCATTATCCGATTTTCAGCCGACAATTATTTTGAAAGCAAAAGATTTTGCCACAGAGATTACTATTTTTAACACAAAGAATAAACAGCTAAATACAGAGCAAAGCATTTCCGAGGAGCATATCACTAATAATCGCAGTGTCAGAAAAACTTTGATTTCTCGAGGTATTTATCCGGAAAATCTGCCGGCAATAGAGGATGTTAAAAAAGTAGAGAGAAAATTAAAGTCAGAGGAAAAGAAAAATTTAAAAGATTTGGATAGAGATAAGCTAAACAGATGAAAGATAAAAATTATGAATAAACAAGATAAAATTTATGTCCATGGAAGAAATAAAAAATCAAATTGGAGAAGAAAAAAGCTATTCAAGGGAGGAGGCCGCTGAATTCGCCCAAGCCATCTATAAGCACGAATTGGGACGCAGAAAAGCGGTTGATAAAGGAGTAATAACTATGAGCGAGCTGGAAATTTACTTTTTTGCTAATGTATGGGTTCAAAAAAATATGCCTTTTATTGAAGATCTTTGCGGCGAAGAACAAGAAAGGGTTTATGACCTTTTAGAAAAAAGGGTTCGCCAGGTGGCGGCCGAAACTTATAGCATAAGCGAAGAAAGGGTTAGAGAAATCATTGATAAAGTAAGAAAAATACCAAGGGCTTACTCGGAAGATAAAGATTAAAGCGTATGAGATCCAAAAACCTCGTAAAAAGTCCATCCTTACGAAGAACCAGTGATTGATATTTTTGAGCTATTGGAGTTGGAATAAGAATAAATTTGGACTCTTGTATTCAAGGCGAAGAGCTTTGGCTAATTTAGGGTTGGGTTTAAAACTTGCTTGGCTTTTATGGAAAGAATCATTCTTCATATTGACCCCGCACAAATTCGCTTCGCTCATTTTGCGGGGCAGGTATGAACTTATATGGAAAGAATTATCCTTCACATTGACATGAATAGCTATTTCGCCAGTGTGGAACAGCAGGCCAATCCTTTTTTGCGGGGAAAATCCGTCGGAGTCTGCGCCTATCTGTCTCCCGGCGGCTGTATTATCGCGTCATCAGCCGAAGCTAAAGCTAAGGGCATAAAAACCGGCTGCCGGGTGTCAGATGCCTTAAAACTGGATCCTGGCGCGATATTGGTGGAAAACGAACCGGCTAAATACCGGTCTACTACGGAAAAAATATTTAAACTCCTAGCCGAGTATTCTGATGCGCTAGAGCCTTACAGTATTGACGAAGCGTTTTTGGATTTATCCGGCTGGGTGAAAAATTATAGGGAAGCAAAAAACCTCGCTTTGGAAATTAAAGCGAGGATAAAAGCGGAAATCGGCGAATGGCTAAAATGCTCAATCGGCATTTCTTTTACTAAGTTTTTAGCCAAGTTTGCCGGCGACATCGCGGAAAAAGACGGAATAATAGTAATAGAGAGAGGTAATCTGGAAACGATTTTAAAAGGCCGGGATTTGAAGGACGCTTGGGGAATTAATTACCGCATGGAGGCGCGGCTTAAGACTTTGAGGATAAATAATCTGCTGGAGCTAAAAAATTATGACCCGGTTGATATAAAAAGACAGCTTGGAAGCTACGGATATTACCTTTGGGCAAACGTTAACGGCCGGGAGATTTCCAGCGTGGCGCGAGAAGAAGCCTTGCCAAAATCCATCGGCCATTCATACTGCCTTCCAAAAAAGACCAAAGACAAAAAGTATCTTTTAAAAATCATGTACAAGTTATGCGAAAAGACCGGCCGTCGGCTGCGTTCGCTCGGGCTAGAAGCGCGAAAAATAAATTTTTACGCCGGTTACGCGAGATGGTCGGGCAATAAGCCGGCCGAAGCGGACGATGGAAAAATAGCATCACCGGGCGGATGGGCAAACCGTCCGACAGTAAGCGGGCTGAATAAGCTATTCACGCCCAGGGACAAAGTTTTTACAACCGAAGAGATTTTTAATCCGATCCATGACTTTATCATGAAAACGGAAATGCTGCTGCCGGTGAGATTGCTCGCCGTCTCAGTTGCGAGGCTCGCGCCAATCTCCGGCCAGGCTAACCTTTTTCGCGATAACCTGAAACCGCGGAGCATAAGCCTGGCTATGGACAAATTAAACGACAAATACGGCGAATACACGGTTGTCCGGGGTTTGATGTTTGGCGCGGATAATCTCGCCCGCGACCGGATTGGGTTTAGGAAGACAATCGGGCTGAAGAATTGATTTTTTTTGTGATATTTATTAAGCTACGGATAGCTAGCGTAAGTTAGTCAAGAGGACAGGCTTCTTTTTTCGTACATTCAAGTTGGAAAGGAGAAAATTTGGATCAGCTATCTAAGGCTGGAATCGCGAGTTTGGTTGCAAAGTGGGATGCCGAGATCCAGAAGCTAAGAGAAAATGGTTATCTGGACTACGAGGACATTCGCCACTTAGACAACCAATACATTCAATCTCTTCAGGATCTGATCGGGAAGGGGGTTAATATCCATGGTCCAGGCATTAGAAAGCATTTTAGAGGTAGGATAGAAAGGATAGTACCTATTAGTCTCGTAGGCAGAGCCTGTGACCCCGAAGGGCTTTGCGTGCTCCAACGCGAGGACGGTAGCGGGCTGGTTCTTACAGCCCAACACAAAATCTCAAAGATCTGGGTGAGGAGGACACCCTGATAATATGAGCGAGTTCAATCCTCCAAGCCCGGAACCAGTTGGTATCCGGGTTTTCTTTTGGCTAAAAATTATTTATTCGGATCTTTAATAAACGTAACGAAGAGTACCGGGACCATAAAAAGGGTCATGAAAGAGGAAAGCATGAGGCCAAAAATAATGGCCGAGCCGAGAGCCATCCACATTTCATTGGAAAGGGTAATCGGGATGATGCCGAAAATCGTGCAAATTGAGGTTATGAAAATCGCTTCCATCCGCGATTTTCCCGCGTCAATAACAGCGTCGTTAAAAGGAATATTGCTTTTTAAGTTCAGATTGATTTTATCAATAAGGATAATGGCGTTTTTTACGACAATGCCGAAGAGAGCGAGGATGCCGATTAAGCCCGGGAAGCTTAAGTTAATCCGCATGATTGCCAGGCCGAAGAACACGCCGATTAAAGCGAGCGGGATGGCGATTAAAACGATCACGGATTTTTTAAAGGAATTGAACTGGATAATCATGGTAGAAATAATCAAGAGTCCGGCGATAACCATGGCCCGGATTATTGAGAGGACAGATTCGGTATTTTCCTCGTTCTCGCCGCCGTAAACAATTGAATAACCAGCCGGCATTTTATATTCTTCGGCTTTCTTCTGGAATTCGGAGAGAATCGCGGCTGGCCGGGTTTTTCCCGCGGCCCCGGCTGATAAAAGAACCACGCGCTTTTGGTCAATCCGGGAGATCGTATCAACCGACGGTTTTAATTCAATTTTCGCGACATCCTTTAAAAAGACCGGCTGTTTTCTTAAGTTTAAAATCTGGATATTCTGCACCGATTCCAGGGTCGGCAGACGGCTTTTGTCAAAACGAGCCATGATCTTTATTTCTTTGCCGTCCCGGATTATTTTACTTACTTCATTGCCGGAAATAGCCATCCTAAGGATTGAGCCGACGTAAGCGGCGTTTAGGTTATAGAGTTCCAGCCGCGCCGGATCCAGGGTAAAAGTATATTCAGCCGGCGAATCTTTCAGCGACACGTTAGTATTGATCACGCCGGGAATAGCGGCGAGCAGAGGTTTTAAATCATTAGCGACGCTGTCAAGGGTTTCTAAATCATCGCCGACAATCCGGGCTTCAAAAGCCGAGCCGGCCGGCGGTCCGCCCGATGGGGTTGAGATAGTAATTTCCGCTTCTTTTATCTCTTTAAATTCTTCGCGCATTTTTTCGGCGAGTTCGTAAGAGGTAATATCCCTTTCGTCCGGATCCGAGAGAGTGACGGTGATTGACGCGAGATGAGATGAACTGGAAAGGCCGATAGCGAAATCTCCGCCCGCGCCTTGCTGGCCGACAATAGTGGAAAAATTGGCGATGTCCGGATAAGCGAGGAGTTTTTCTTCAATCGCTCCGACAATTTCGTTGGTTTTTTCAAGCGCTAATCCGGTCGGAGCGCGGAAGTTTATGTAAACGAATTCCTGATCCGAGACCGGAAAAAATTCCATAGGAACTACGCCGGTAACGGGCAAGAGAACCGCGATTATGAACATGATAAAAGTAAAGCCAATTACCTGGAATCTTCTTTTTCGCGAGGAAAGAGCCATTTTTAAGTATTTTTCATAAAGCGGCAGGATGGCGTTAAAATTAATAATGCCGTGCTGGAGCCGGTTCCAAAGCGATTTTTTTTCATGGGCCCCGGCGTTCCGCAGTTTTTTTTTAATAAGGTTATCATCTTTCCACTCCCTGTTAGAAAGCTCCTCGTTTTGAATTAGTTTTTCTCTGCCTTGTTTCCGGTACCAGCGGAAAATAAAAAGGGCGGTTAAGGCTGGCAAGCCGGCGAGAACGTAATATAAAATTTTTCCCTGTATGGCTAAAATCCCGGATACGCCTAAAAGCAGGACGATGTAGAAAAATAAAAGATTTCTCGTCAGCCGGATCCGCTCTAAAACCGCGGCTAAAGGATGGTTTATCATTAAGGCGATAAAGAGGGAAGCGATCAGGGTAACTGAAACAGTAATCGGGATGGATTTGATGAATTCGCCGATGATGCCTGAGGAGGAAATTAGCGGCAGGAAAGCCCAGACGGTCGTCAGAGTCGTTGTCGTCAGCACGACTTTAAAATCGTTTAAGACGAGGAGCACTGCTTCTTCAGGCGTAAATTTTCCGGTTCGGAG
Organism: Patescibacteria group bacterium; assembly: GCA_041661405.1. Taxonomy (GTDB): domain Bacteria; phylum Patescibacteriota; class Patescibacteriia; order Patescibacteriales; family JBAZCA01; genus JBAZCA01. The sequence goes on along the minus strand of JBAZUL010000009.1, from coordinate 22,823 downwards.
ATATTGCTTTGTCGCCGAAACAACGACGATAGCGTCGTCAACTAAAAGTCCTAGCGATAAAAGCAAAGAAAAGATGGAAAGGAAGTTTAAGGTAAGGCCGGCCGACAACATAACGCCAAAACTGGTAAAGAATACGAGAGGGATAGCCAGTCCGGCGACCAGAGCTTCTTTTAAGCCGACGATTAAAAAAAGGATGCCAAAAACAAGGATTAAGGTAAGGATAAAATCATGGGTGAGCTGGTCAAAATCCATGCGGATATATTTTGCCATGTCAACGATAGTGTCGTATTTCGCCCCTTCTGGCAGTTTAGAAATTTCACTGTCAAGAATTTTTTTCGCCTCGTCAACCGTAGCGAGAACCGAGCCGCCGGTCTTTTTAACAATAGAAATGGTTACGGCCTCGTCGGGCGAAGAGGCTTTGATGGAAAAGCGGGAAAGGACTGATTTTTCTATGGATTTTTCCTTAACCGAGGCTATGTCGCGCAGATATATAATAGCGCCCTCTTCAGTATGAAAAATCGGAATGTCGCCTAATTTTTTCGCGTCAAAAAATCGGGCATCAGTTCGGACCGGATAATTATACTGACTGCCTTTAAAAGTTCCGGCCGGGAAAGCCAGGTTGGTCGCCGCGATAATCCGGTTTGCGTCGTCCGGCGATATATTGTAAAAGGTGAGTTTTTGCGGATCGTAGGCGACTTCAAATTCCCGTTCGTCGCCGCCCGAAACGTTCACCTCGCGCGCGCCGGGAATCTTTTCCAGCTCGTCTTTTATGTCGTCGGCGTATTTTCGGAGCGTCAGGCCGTCAAAAGGTCCGGTCAAAGCGATAGTCAGGATCGGCTGGTCGTCAAAAGATATTTCCTGCACAACGGGGTCATTAGCGTCTTCGGGCAGGTCTTTTTTCAGGTTATTCACCTGGTCGCGGAGTTTTCGCAGGGAATCCTCAAGGTCTTCGTTAGCGTCAAACTCAACTGTAACCGTTGAAAGGGAATTGGAAGAGCTGGAAGAAAGCTTGCTGATTCCTGAAATTCCCGACACGCCGGTTTCAATTTTTTTAGTAACCAACTCTTCAATATCAGACGGCGAAACGCCCGGATAAGCCGTGACAACTACGGCGATGGGGATTTTTACTTCCGGATTGGATTCGCGGGGAAGTTTTAAGAAAGAATAAATTCCCCAGGCGGAAATAAGGAGAATCATTAATATGACCACCCGAAAGTTTACGACAAAAAAATTCAGCCAGGTTTTTCTTAGCTCCGGACGGAATGTTAGTTGCTCGAGATAGAGATGATCAGAGGATTTGTGGTTTGCGTTTTCTTGCTTTTCGTCTGGCATACAAAATTGATTTGAATCATGAATAATGAATAATGGGATTTAAATTAGCATAATTCATAATTCTTTATTCATTATTCACTTTTAACAACTACCGGGTCGCCGTCGGCCAGGAGTTTATTGCCGTCAACGATTACGAGGGTTTCTTCGGGTAAATCAATTTTTACTTCGGCGTTTTCGCCTTCAACCTTCACTATTTCAACCTGGGTTTTTTTGGCGATGCCGTTTTCAATGATAAAAACATAATTGCCGCTTTGCCCGACTTCTATGGCCGAAAGCGGAAGGATGGCCGTATCGGGATTTTTCGCGGTTTTAGTTATCGGGATAATAACATCCATGACAGTTCCGAGAACGAACACGCCGGAAGCGCCGGTTTCGGCCGCTAGGGGCGGTTTAGCGTTTTTATCACCCGCGGGTGAAGCGGGTAAATCAGTCCGTTCAGGGCGGACTTCAATCTGGAAGCGACGGGTAAGGCTGTCGGCCTGCGGGGTAATCGCCGTAATTTTTCCGGCATAAGATTTTCCGTCATTGTCTTTAATTTCCGCCGCCTGTCCGAGCCGGAAATAAAAAAGGTTGTCCTGGTCGGTATAAAATACAATTTTAACGTCTTCGGGGCGGCTGACAACGGCTAAAAGCTGTCCGGCGGAAACCGCGTCGCCTGCTGAAACGAGTTTTTGCGTGACTGTTCCGTCAATCGGGGCGATAGCCAGATGAATATCGTAGAGCCCCTGCAAGACGGTTCCGGCGCTCTGGTATTGGAAGCTCGCGATGTCAAGCTGGCTTTTGGCCACGGAAATTTGGGAATCCAGTTTTGTTTTTAAGGTCGCGTATTGGTTAGCCGCTGACTGGTAGCCAAAATCGGCCGCGTCAGACTGGCTTTTATTTCCGGCTTTCAGGCTGTTTAAATTTTGGGCGGCCTGGGCTTCCTGTTTTTTAGCGAGATCGTAAGCTTTTTCCAAAGCGTCCAAAGTAGAAGTATTATTTAAAGGAGTGTTGGCCAGAAGCTGTTTAGCGCCGTTAATCTGGGCGATCGCGGCGCTGATTTGCGATTGGAAGCCGGCGGCTTGCGACTGCAGTCCGGAAAGGGAAGCGCCGGTAAGCGAAGTCTGCGGCAGATCAACTGAAGTCATGGTTTTCTCAAAAAGGGTTTTCGCGCTGTCAGCCAAACGTTTGGTTTTCTCCGCCAAGTCGTCCGCTGAGTCAATTTTTTCATTGAGACTTTTAAATCCGCCCGCCGAATATTTTTGGCTGGCGGTTTTGGCCAAAGCGAAATTGTTTTTAGCCGCGGAAAGGGCGCTCGGGTCAAGGGCGCCGAGGTTACTTTTATAATTAAGGCTCACCGGGTTTTGGTCGTCTAAAGAAGCAATGTTATTAATTGAGGAAATAATTGAAGCGGCAATATTGGCGGCTCCGTCAGCCGTTGTTTCGGCGTTGTCTTTCGCGTCCACCTCTCCCTGGCTGGCGGTTTTTCTGCGGTTCTCAAGAGAAATTTTCGCGCTTTCGGCCGCGGCCTGGGCGGTTTCCAAGGCCAGTTCGGCGGATTTAAAATTTTCTTCAACTGAGCTAGCGGTATTGCCTTTGCCGGTTAATGACTGATTTTTGGCGATCTCGGCCTGATTAAGGTCTTTTTGGGTAGAGACAAGCAGATTTTCATAATTGGTTTCCGCCATCCGGTATGAAGCTAAGGCTTGCGAGACCGCGATTTGGGCTTGACGAACCTGATTTGAATTAAAACCGGCGGAAGAAGAGCTTCCGTCAACGTCGTCAATTCTCGCGAGAGTATCCCCCATATTAACTTCATCGCCGACGTTAAAATTTATTTCCTCGGCGTGCCCGGAAGTCCTGGCGATTATTTTCGCCTCTTCCACGGAAGAAACCAGTCCCGAGTAGGTAAGTTTTTCTTTTAAGGTGGAGCTTTCTTTGATGCTCCGGGCGCTAACCGCGGCTGGTTCTTTTAATTCTTCGCCGGTTTGCGCGCCGCTTTTGCCGCAGGCGCTAATCGTCAAGAGAACAACAAGAAGAAGCGAGCTTGTGGAAATTATCTTTATGATTGATGTTTTTTTCAGGTTGTTCATATTCATGTTGGTTTAATAGTATGTTTATTTTTTTCAAAAATTCAAAATGAAAATCGTTTTCTTTTTGGCTGAATTCTTTTTCAAGATCAAGGCTTTTTTCGCTGATTAATCCGCGCGCTTGTCCGAACTTATTTTTTCCTTTTTCGGTCAGGCTGATAAAGATTTTTCTCTTATCCATTGCGACGTTTTTCGGTATGAACCTTTTAATATAACCCTTTTTTTCCAGGTAATTGAGGCGTTGGGTAATATTGGATTTGGTTCCTCCGGTTATCTTTAGAATGTCGGAAGGGGTGATTTTTTTATGGATGTATAAAAGCCCCATGATTTTGGCCGCTGTCATGTTCAGGCCGATTGGTTTAAATATATGGGCGTTTGCGAATTGTTCCAGCCGCGCCGCGGTAAAAATTATAAGCCTGGCGATGGATTTTTCTTTTAATGGATGCATAGGCGCATATTAAAAAATATTAAACTAGTTTATCAGTTAACTAATCTGTTTGTCAAGGGGTAAGACTCGGTTGCTTCCGGTGGCGATATAATATAATAAGCTAAAATTGTGTTTTTCCGGTGAAACCGCTAATATGGTTAAGTATGAATAATGACAAAAAAATCAATCTGGCGCTAATGAGCGCCTCAGCCTACACGGCGGCGCAGATTATCGCCAACGTGCTTTCAACGAAAATTACGCTTCTGCCGATTCTTGGTTTGTCTATGGATGGCGGAACTGTAATTTATCCCCTTACTTTTACTTTGCGGGATTTTGTCCATAAAACCTGCGGCAAGAAAAATTCCCGGCTGGTGGTTATTTTCGCGGCCAGCTTAAGCCTCGTCGCTTTCGCGTCTTTCTGGCTGGTGGGCAACATGCCGGCCGATCCAACCTGGCCATTCCAGGAATCTTACGACAACATCCTCCGGCCAATCGCCCGGATAACTTTGGCGAGCATTATTGCCCAGGTGATATCCGAACTGGCTGACACGGAAATTTTTAGCGCTGTTTATAAAAGGATGAATGATGTCGCCGGATCGCTGATTTCAAATTTTATCTCTCTTATTTTAGACAGTCTGATTTTTTGCCTGATCGCGTTTTTAGGGGTCATGCCTTTTAGCGTCGTGGTAAGCGTAATTATTTCCAATATTATGATAAAAGCGGTTATTAGCGGACTCTCCTCGCCTTTTATCAGGTTAATCCCCCGGACCGTAAAGCCCGAAGAAATATGAATTTACGCGAGATGTTAATGCTATATTAATCTTATTCTCGGATGCTTATGATAATTTATAATTGATGAGTATAATGATTGGATGGCGCGAAAAATTTATGGATAAGCTAAAAAAAATCGCCGTGATTTTATTCGGAATACTCAATCTGGCTTATATTATTTTTGTTTGGGAAAAAAACGCGGTCGCGTTCGGCGCCGGAGAAAATTTCACGCAGATGATTATAGCGCTCGGTCGTCTTTTCGGACTTTTAGCGACTTATTTTATTCTTAGTCAGCTGATTTTAATCGGCCGGGTCGGCTGGGCGGAAAAAGTTTTCGGCCTGGATAAGCTTTCGCGCGTCCATCACCTAAACGGTTTTCTCGCGCTTTTTTTTATTCTCCTGCATCCGGTTTTTCTCGGTTTCGGCTACGGCGCCCTTACCGGCAATTCCTACTTCAGACAGATATTTATTTTTCTTAACGGCTGGGAGGATGTGGTCGGAGCTTTTTTATCAGCCGGAATTTTTCTCAGTGTCATGATTTTTTCCTTGGCTATAGTAAGGAAAAGATTGAAATATGAATTCTGGCTTTTCACTCACTTATTCACTTATCTTGCCATAATAGCGGCTATGGGGCACCAGTTCGCGGTCGGCTCTGATCTTCAGGAGCAAATTTTTCACTTTTATTTTGCCGGACTTTACGTTTTCGCCTTTTTTAATTTTTTCATATTCCGTTTTGGCCGCCCGCTTTTTTATTTTTATCAACACCGTTTTTACGTAAAATCAGTCCGTTTGGAGACTAAAAGCGCGGTCTCAATCCGTATCAGCGGAAAAAATATGGAGCGTTTTAAAGTCATGCCCGGCCAGTTCATGATTTTTCGCTTTCTCGCCCAAGGGTATATCTTTGAAGCTCATCCTTTTTCACTTTCCGGCCGCCTGGATAATAACGACATCCGGATTACAATAAAAATGCTTGGCGATTTTACCAATAAAGCAAAGGAATTAAAACTCGGCACCCGGGTTCTAATTGACGGACCGCACGGCGTATTTTCGGAAAAGGCGATTAAAAAAGAAAAGGCTCTCCTAATAGCCGGCGGGGTCGGGATTACTCCGCTTCGGGCTTTAGTTGAATCCATGGCAAAAAAAGGCCGGGACGCAATACTTTTATATAACAACCGGACGAAAAAAGACATTATTTTTAAAGATGAGCTGGAAAAACTATCCGAGTTGAACCCGGTAAAAATCGTCCATATTTTAAGCGCCGAGGAAAACTGGAAAGGCGAGCAAGGCAGGATTGACGCGGAAAAAATCAGCCGGCTGGTTCCTGATTTCCGGGATCGCGATATCTTTTTATGCGGACCGCCGCCTATGATGGAATCAATAAAAAAAGAGCTTAAGGGAGCGGGTTTTAACCAGAATCAACTTCATTACGAAAAGTTTTCCCTTTAATACAATCTTCATCTTCCAGAGCGATAATGGCTGTGATAAATAATCACGGCTTTTTTAATAAGCCATTAAAACTATGGAACTGAAAATAAACGAAAAATTCGGCCGATTGGCCGATGATGAAGCAATCAAAGCGGCGGCAGTCGGCCTGGAAAAAAACGGCATTAAAGCGATTATCGCTGATAACCGGGACGTGGCGATTGTTGAATTTAGAAAATTAATTCCCGAAGGAAGCGAAGTCATGAACATGACTTCTACGACGCTCATGGAACTCGGGCTGGACAATGAAATTTTGGAATCCGGAAAATACCGGGCAGTAAGGAAAGAACTAGAGAGTCTTGGTGAGGAAGAAAAAATTAAAAAACTCAGGTTTGGCGCGGCTCATGAATACGCCGTTGGTTCAGTTCACGCCATAACTAAAAACGGCGAAATAATAATCGCATCAGCCACCGGCTCCCAGCTTCCGGCTTACGCTTACGGCGCGGATAAAATTGTTTTTATCGCCGGAACGCAGAAGATTGTAAAAGATTTTGAAGAAGGTATGGAGAGGATTCGCGAGTATGTATTTCCCTTAGAAAACGAACGGGCGCTTAAGGCTTACGGCATGGGCAGCGGAATAAATAAGATTTTAATCCTGAATAAGGAAGTAAACCCCGGACGGATTACCGTGATTTTGGTTAAGGAAAAACTTGGTTTTTAGAACGTTACGCGTTACGCGAAAAACATATGAACCAATTTTTACAAACCGTGGAAGAAGAACTGCATGAAGCCGCTGGAATTATTAAGGCGTCGCCCGCGCTCATGAAAATTTTTTTAACCCCGAGGCGGGTGATTGAATTCAGCGTGCCGCTGAAAAAAGATTCGGGCGAAGTGGAAGTATTTTTAGGCTACCGGGTTCAGCATTCGGACGCTTTAGGGCCGTTCAAAGGCGGCATCCGCTTCCACAGGGACGTTGACCTTGACGAGGTAAAAGCGCTCGCCATGCTCATGACCTTAAAAAACGCGGCCATGGATATCCCCTACGGCGGCGCCAAAGGCGGAATAAAAGTTGATCCGCAAAAACTCTCTTTTTCCGAGCTGGAACGGCTTTCGCGGGCTTTTGTCAATGAAGTCTATTTTTATATCGGCCCGGAGAAGGACGTGCCCGCTCCGGATGTCAATACAAACGCGCAGATCATGGCCTGGATGTATGACGAATTCAGTAAAATCCGGGGCTATTCGTCGCTCGCGGCTTTCACCGGGAAACCGATAATCATCGGCGGTAGCCAAGGCCGGGAGATTTCAACCTCTTACGGCGGCATGGTTGTCCTGGAAGCATTTTTAAACCGATCAGAGGAATTTAAAGCCAAGCCGAAAAAAGAAATTACTGTCGCTATTCAAGGTTTCGGCAATGTCGGCGGCAACATGGCAAAACTGCTTTTCGCCGCTGGCTATAAAATTGTCGCCGTGTCTGACGTCAACAACGCGCTTTACGACCCTGGCGGATTAAACATAAACGAAATAATTGAAACCCAGAAAAAAATGGGTCGGCTGGTTTCAAAATCATGCTATCCGGCTGAGCTCAGAAAACTGGAAGTGGAATGCAAGCTCATGACGAACGACGAACTTTTAAAACTTCCGGTTGATATTCTTATTCCCGCGGCGCTAGAGAATCAGATTACGGAAAAAAACGCCGGGGAAATAAAAGCCAAGGTTATTCTTGAAATGGCCAACGGCCCGACGACGAAAGAGGCTGATAAAATTCTCATGGAAAGGGGAGTGGCGGTTATCCCGGACGTGATCGCTAATTCGGGCGGAGTAATCGGCAGTTATTACGAATGGGCGCAGAATCATTCGGGAATAATGTGGAAAGAGGAAGAAGTGCTCGGCCGGTTAAAAGAAGCCATGCAAAACGCTTACGAGGATGTCTTAAGAGTGAGCCGGGAATACAGAGTAAGCCCCCGACAGGCGGCTTACATCAAGTCTCTAAAAAAGATTGAAGAAGCATTGAGACTCTTAGGCAGGCTTTAAGACTGGTAACATAATTAAATATATGATGCTAAAGATAATTGAAAAAAATATAAACATAAAGCTCGTAGGCGCGATTTTTTTGGGTCTTCTGGTTATCTTCGCCGGAGCGTGGCTCGCGTTCACAAAAGGAAATTTTCGCCTTAGCGATATTACCGGGTATGTTCCGGACAACGCGCCCGCGGGAGATTCCGCGAGCATCGCCCAGTCTGACGCGAATGAAAACGCAAAGAATTCCGATAACACTAAAAAACCAGCGCCCAGTCCGGCATCCAATTTAACCGGCCTGCCGCTCAGTCTTTTGGCCGGTTTTTCTATTTCAATCTTTGCCGACAATCTGCCGGGCGCGAGAGTGATTGAATTTGACCGGGCGGGAAATATTTATCTTTCCCGAACAGGAGAAGGAAGAATCACTTTTATTGAAATCAAGGACGGAAAAAAAGTTTCTCAAAAAGATATTTTTTCCGGTTTAGACGGTCCTCATGGCCTGGCTTTTGATCCGGAAAAGCCAGAAATTTTATATTTTGCCGAAGAAAATAGAATTTCCCGCGTTGACGCCGGAAAACTTTTGGCCGGCGAAAAAGTTAATCCGGAAAAAATCGCGGATTTACCGTTTGGCGCCGGGCATTCAACCAGGACGCTAATTTTCGGCCGGGACGGGCGGTTATACGTTTCCATCGGATCATCCTGCAATGTCTGCAATGAGGCCGACAACCGGCGGGCGAAAATTTTTTCCATGAATAAGGACGGGAGCGACTTCCGCGAATACGCCCGCGGACTTCGCAACTCAGTCTTTATGGCGCTTCATCCAAAAACCGGGGAAATTTACGCTACGGAAATGGGGCGGGATTTACTGGGCGACAACCTGCCGCCGGACGAGATAAACATAATTAAAGACAAAGGCAACTACGGCTGGCCGATTTGCTACGGCAAAAATATCCATGACACGGTTTTTGATAAAAATACCTACATTAGAAATCCCTGCGCCGAGCCTTTTGAGACGCCGTCGCTTATTGACCTGCCGGCTCATTCAGCTCCGCTCGGCCTGGCTTTTATTCCTGAAGAAGGTTTTGGTAATGATCTTGCCGGCAACCTACTCGTCGCTTTTCATGGCTCCTGGAACCGGAGTAGAAAAACCGGATATAAAGTCGTCATGATAAAAATAAATGAAAAGGGCGAGGGGCAAATTGAAGATTTTATTACTGGCTGGCTCACCGTCAAAGAAGAAGTCCTGGGTCGGCCGGTTGATATTAAAATCGGCCCGGACAAGGCGATTTTTATAACTGACGATAACCGGGGAGTTATTTATAGGGTGGAAAAAATATGAGCTTAATCCGCGAATTAAAAAAATTAGTCATGGTATTAATGGGGATTTTTCTCGCGATTGTCGGCTGGCTGATATTGGTCAGGGCGGGAATATAATTAAAGAGCATGGCCACGCGGCCATGCTCTTTCTCTTTTAAAAAAATCTGTTGTCTGTTGTATATTCTCTGTTCTCTAATTTATATATCCAGATTCTGCACTTTTTTCGCGTGGGTCTGGATAAAATGTTTTCTCGGAGCGACATCGCCGCCCATGAGCATGTCAAAAGTTTCATCCGCCCGAACCGCGTCTTCAATAGTAACCTGCAACATGATCCTTTTTTCCGGATCCATGGTCGTTTCCCAAAGCTGTCCAGGGTTCATTTCTCCAAGACCTTTATAGCGCTGGATATTGATTTTGGCGACTTTCTGTTTAATCGCCTTATTTTCTTCGCCAGCCTCAGCTTCTTCTCCGGCTTCAGTTTCTTCCGGCGACTCTTCGCCGGCCTCTTCGGTAATCTCCATGTCCTTAGCGGTTCCGCCGAATTCTTTTATGAGTTCGTCTTTTTCATTATCCGAGTAAGCGTATTTGCCGGTAGTTCCTTTTTTAACCTGGTAAAGCGGCGGTTGGGCGATAAAGAGATGGCCTTGGGTTATTATATCGGGAAAATGCCGGAAGAAAAGGGTAAGGAGAAGAGTACGGATATGGGCGCCGTCAACATCGGCATCGGTCATGATAATTATCCGGCCGTAGCGGAGCTTAGTTATGTCAAACTGATCCTGAATATTCGTTCCCATGGCAATAACCAAATTTTTAATTTCATTATTAGCGAGCATCTTATCCAGCCGGGCGCGTTCAACGTTTAAGATTTTTCCGCGCAGGGGAAGGATGGCCTGAAAACGCCGGTTGCGACCCTGTTTCGCGCTTCCGCCGGCCGAATCTCCCTCAACAATAAAGAGTTCGGATTCTTCGGCTTTGCGGCTGGAGCAGTCTGCCAGTTTTCCGGGCAAAGTAATTCCTTCAAGAGCGCCTTTCCGGAGGATAGTAGCCCGGGCGGTGCGGGCGGCAATACGAGCCTGCGCCGACAAGATGCATTTGGCGATTATGGCTTCGGCTTCGCGCGGATGTTCTTCTAAAAATGCGCCGAAACTTTCGGAAAAAACCTGCTCAGTATGGCCTTTCATTTCAGCGTTGCCGAGCTTTCCTTTAGTCTGACCCTCAAACTGCGGCTCAGTCAATTTAACGCTTACGATAGCGGTAAGGCCTTCGCGGACATCCTCGCCGGTAAGATTTTCTTCTTTTTCTTTTAAGAGGTTTTGAGCCCGCGCGTAATTATTTAAAGTCCGGGTCAGGGCGGCGCGGAAACCGGCAAGATGCGTCCCGCCTTCAGGATTGTAAATATTGTTGGCAAAAGCAAGCACGGTTTCGTTGTACTCATCATTATACTGCAGGGCGATTTCAACGACCGAACTGTTTATATCCTTTTCCACGTAAAATATGGTCGGATTTTTTACGTTCTTGCTCCGGTTTAAAGAATTAATATAGGCTTTGATGCCGCCTTCAAAATAATAGACATATTCTTTAGGGCGGTGGTTTTTTCTTTTATCATGGATTTTTATGGAAACCCCGCGGTTTAAATAAGCCTGCTGGCGGAAATGGTCAATAATAGTTCCCCAGCTGAATTCGGTTGTTTCGGTAAAAATTTGCGAATCCGGCTTAAAAGTAATTTGCGTTCCGGTTTTTTTTGTCGTCCCGGTCGGTTTTACTTTTTTTATTGGTATGCCGCGCTTATATTCCTGGGTCCAGATTTTTCCGGCCTGAAAAACTTCGGCTTTAAGATAGTCGCTTAGAGCGTTAACAACGCTTACGCCGACGCCATGCAAACCGCCGGAAACTTTATAGCCCGAGCCGCCGAATTTTCCGCCGGCGTGGAGTTTTGTCAAAACCGTTTCCAGAGCCGAAACGCCGGTAACTTTATGGATGCCGACCGGAATGCCGCGGCCGTTGTCGTAAACCGAGACCATGCCGTCTTCGGTAAGGGTAACGATAATTTCATCGGCAAACCCGGCCATGGCTTCGTCAATTCCGTTGTCAACGACTTCCCAGATAAGATGGTGGAGGCCGGTCGCGCCGGTTGAACCGATATACATGCCCGGCCGCTTCCGAACCGGATCAAGCCCTTCCAGGACGGTTATGGAGCTGGCATCGTAATTGCTGATTTTTGTTTTGTCTTTAGCCATAAAAAAATAAAATAAAAATAACCCGATTCAGGGTAAATATTCTTGCTTAATTCTATCAAAAATACCGCCCTATTGCAAGGCTCGCTAATGTTTAAGAGCAACAAAAAACCGCCCATTTTATTAGGGACGGTTTTTTCTTTTAAAATGCCTGTTATCTTCTTCCGCCTCTGTCATCAAATTCCCTCAGTCCGAAGTCGTCTCCATGGCGTCCGGAATCATCAAAGATTCTGTTTTCAACCCGCCTGCCTGAATCATCCAATCCGTTCCCGCGTCCTGAGTTGTCATCAAAGATTGTTCTTTCGCTCCGGCCGCTATTATCGTCAAATCTATCATCCGAGACTCTTACGCTATCCCTGCCTGATGTTTCAACCGTGTTTCTTAAGCCTCCTTTATCGTCTCCGGCTCGCATTTCAAGATTGATCTTTTCCTGCCGGGTAAGGTTAGTGTCATCAAAACTGCGGCGGTCGTCGTTTCTAAACCTGAATATGTCATTATCCTCAAAAGCTCTTCTTCCTAAATCTCTTACTCTAAGGACTCTTTGCCGGACTCCGTCGTCATCCGATCTCCTTAATTCTCCGCCTCTTCTTCCTTCGCTCGCGAGAGCCGCTGTTCCGGTCGCCGCCAGCAGGCCGAGAAGACTAAGGTATACGATTTTCTTTTTTAAGTTGTTCATATGATTTTTGCAAGTTTTATGCTTATTAATTAACTGAATATCCTGACGAAGCGCTAAAAAATGTCTTACAGTCCGGCTAACGCCCTCTCCTAGTCTTCATAAAATATTAATGAAAGAAAGGCATAATTGGGTTATGGAACAAAATAATATCGCTGAAAAAGAATTCATCGCCGCTTATGACCAATTTTCCAAAGACATACTCCGCCACATATATTACCGCGTAAACGACAACGCTTTAGCCGAGGAAATGCTCCAGGAAACTTTTCTCCGAACCTGGCAGTATCTCCGGAAAGGGAAGAAAGTTGACAGCTTTAAGAGCCTTCTTTACCGGGTGGCGGGCAATATGGTTATAGATCATTACCGGACGAAAAAACCGCCCTCCGTTGATTTAGAGGAGGCTTTTAACCTGCCTGACGAGGGAAACGATAGGCTGGAAGATAAAATTGACCGGGACATGGATCTTAAAATGATAAAAAAGTATCTCTCAGAATTAGCCGATGACCAGCGTCAGATGATAATCTACAAATATCTTGACCAGCTTAGCATAAAGGAAATCGCGGATATTACCGGTAAAACAATGACTAACATTTACGTCATTATACATAGAGGAATGAAAACCTTAAAAAACAAGGTTAAAGAACAATATGACCAGCGAGAAAAGATTAAAATTAATGCTAGAGAATCTTCGGAGCTGTCCGATTAACGAGGATTGCCTTACGGACGCGCGGCAGGTTTTAATGGATTACATGAAAGCCTATCCTTATGAGGGATCAGCTACTAAGCGGAATGCGGAGAGAAGAAGTTATTGGCAGGATATTAAGGATTTGTTTGTTGTCCAAAGATTTGCTCCGGCCTATACTTTCGCTATGCTCGTGATTTTCATTTTTTCCGGCGCGGGAACGATTTTTGCTTCAAAAGCGAGTCTTCCGGGCGACCTTTTATACCCGGTTAAAATTCAGGGTGATAATTTTAATATATCCATGACCAGGAACGAGGATGAAAAATTCAGTTTGCGGGAAAAGGTGATTGACGCGCGGATTAACGAGATTTCGGCTCTTGCAAAACCCGGCCAGGGCGAGAAAAGCGGCGACGCGGAAAAAACCGCGCGGGGAATTAGCCAGGCAATGGAAAATATCAATAGCCAGGTTAACGCGATAAGAACTAAGGCCGATGAATTTGAGGCTCGGGGCGAAGACGTAAAATGCGTAGAGATGTATAATAAATTAAGAAAAGATTCATGGGCGTTAAAAGCCGCCTTAGAAGACCGGATGGGTGAAGGCAGCGGCAAACTAAAAAGCGAAGTTTTAAAAGCCCTGAACGCGGCCGAGCGGATTGAGCGGGAAGCCGACGAAGAGCTCGGGTATTATTCGTCTAAACATTCATCCAAAATAGCAGCGACTTTAGCGCAATGGAGCGCGATAAAATAACCGGATTTTAGAAACCGCAAGCCCCTTTAAAATGGGGTTTTTGATTTGCGTGTGAGCAAATCATCCCGACCCGCTTACGGGGCGGGGTTGTTGTGCCCGCATGTCTTGCGGCTGCGGGATGCCTCGCCCACACGTTCAAAAACCATTGGATAAAATCCGTAAATTTGATATAATTATATATATGACCCGCAAGGAATTTATCAAAAAAAGGAAATATTTGTTTTGGTATATAAAGAATCCTGAGAACGTTTCGGACGAGTCTCTTGTTGAAGCTGTTTTAAATTACGGCGACTGGAAGGATGTAAAGGAAATAATCAAAATTCTGGGGATAAAAAAAATCGCCGGGATTTTCACGAGTGAGGCCAATAAAACCCGAAGCAACTACCGCCCGGAAGTAAAAAATTATTTTAAACATTATTTCGCCAGATATGCATGAAGAAATATTGGACTTCAGTCTGGCTGAAAACTAAATTTAAAGTTAAATACAACCCAAAAATCTTTAATACCCCTTTAAAAAAGGGGTTTTTGATTTGCGTGTGAGCAAATCATCCCGACCCGCTTGCGGGACGGGGTGTTGTTCCCGCCAGCTTCGCCAGCGGGATGTCTCGCTCACGCGCTCGGCACTCTTGACTTCCTCTTCTTCTTCTGTTATGCTCAACGGTTATTTGGCAAGGAATGATTTTTGTTGTCTTTGTCAAATTTCGTTGATCTTTAACATTTAAAGCCTATTTTTTACTTTGGGCGGAAAGGGAGGTGAAGCGGGAAGGAAGAGGTTAGAAGCGAAGAGGAAGAAAGAGAGGAAAAAACAAAAACTGTGCCTTACATTAAGAAATGGAGGAAAGTTATGAAAGGTTTGACACGTGTTCTGCTGGCCATGGTTATTGGCGTTTTTTCGTTTACTTTTTTAGCAACCTTCAACCCCGCCGAGGTCTTGGCGGGTGATAGTCGCGAGCAAAACCCGCCTCCGGCAAAGGTAGCTGTAAAAAGCACCAGTGGCGCAACGGTAGCGGTCGGCACAAGCGCGGTTAGTGGAATGTTTGGCGGAAATGTGGATGTACCGGTCGTTGATATTTGGCGAGGTTGGGAAACGGGCGGAGCCGTGAACAGGCTGTATTTTTCCGCCAACGTCAACTTCCAGTCGGAATTTTGGGCCGGGAAACGAGCTCGAGTCTTTGTGAATGGCCGCCGTGTTGGCTCTTTTCCGTTGGGGATGAATGAGGGAAGTTTTGGCTTCCCTGTAGTTGGCTCCGAAGGAAAAGGAAGCGGGCAGCAGTACTTCACTGAAGACGGGAGCTACCTCATAGAAATTCGTATTCCTATATCAAAGGGCTATTACTTTTCGGCTAGCCGCGTCATGGACATCCAGCCGTTTCAGTTCTACGTGATAAAAACGTGTCGACGCGGATCACAGGATATGGAAATTGCGGTTGTTCTTCAACCATTTTTCGACACAACAATCCGTGTCGGCGATCCGGTCAGCCTTGTTATCGACCAAATCGCTTTCGTGGCCGGGTCAACGGTCGAAGAAAAAACCGATCAGTGGGGAAACCGGACGCTCCAGTTCGTTTTCAGAGTGACGCTCGACTATTACGAAAACCTGGCAAATTCCTGTCCGGTCGCCGAGGTCACGATTAGCGGCAAATCCTCTCAAAGCAACTTCTGTTTCTGGGGGTATGGCGGTATCCAAATATGCCAGCCGCCGACCGGAGCAGGCGGGAGATGAGATGAATAAATAGGCATCAAGCTCCAATACATAGGGACAGGGACGTTTAGCGTTTTGCTTTGGCATCACACTAAACGCACCTGTCCGCTTTTTTTTGGAAAAAAATAAAACCACCCAGCAAACGCGGGGTGGTCGGGAAAATTTTTTATTATTTAAAGAAAAACATCAAAAAGCATTCTTTTGTAGATATTGCCCCGATGTTCAACTTTCGTAATCAGAATACCGTTTTTTTCTGCCTCAAAAACAACCCGATAGTCTCCGATCCGGAAACGATAAATTTTTCCTCCGACCGCGGAAAGATGCTTGGCATTCCTGAGCGGCTCGGATTGGGAACAATAGAAGATTATTTTTTCAACAATCCTTTTTCCAGTATCAGCCGGAAGCCGGTCAAGCTCTTTTTTGGCGGCCTTGGTAAAGTCAAATCGGAGCATAAATTTTTATTTGATTCCAAACGTTTTTTTAATATTGGCGCCCGAAATCCGGCCCGAAGCCTTGGAACGGCTCATTTCTTCGGAAAATTCCGGAGCGGCGGATTCCATATCTTCCAGAAGTTCCTCCCATGAGTTAAGGTCAATAAAAAATCCCTTTACCGCCCCCTTATCGTCCGTCAGGCTCGCTATGCCTTTAAGCAAGCGTCCGGTTTTTTCATTGAGCGAGGACAGAGGTATTGATTTATTGCAAGTTAATGACTTTAGCATAGCTTTGAAATTTAAAATAAGATTAGCAAACCTGTTTTAAGATTACATTAAACCTGTTTGGATGTCAAAATCCATTGAACGAAATTCGTAAATTTGCTATTATGATTAATATGCAAACAAAAAAAGAATCCCAAGCTGAGACCCGCCCTTCTTCGTCCCGCGACACCGATGGACCGCGCAAGGCAAGTCC
This sequence comes from Patescibacteria group bacterium, assembly GCA_041661405.1. GTDB lineage: Bacteria > Patescibacteriota > Patescibacteriia > Patescibacteriales > JBAZCA01 > JBAZCA01. The sequence continues at coordinate 6,521 of JBAZUL010000009.1, read as the reverse complement.
GCCCGCTTACGCGGATCAGACCGGGTTAACGGACAAAAAACTTAATTTCGGGCTTTGGTATATTTTGCACCTTAAACGTCTGCGCAAGGCTTTGATCGGATTTTTAATCGCGGTCTCGGTTTTCGGCTGGGGTTATTTCTTTTACGGTTTTGTTTATTATATTTTTGTCGGCATGAAAGAAGACCAGGCTTTGGTGGATAACGCGGCAAACGTCCGGGTGGCGGGCCATGAATATTTTGAAAGCAACCAGCCCGAACCCCTCCAAACCGGCGATGTCCAAACATTAGCCAACGGTTCGGCCGGAACTTACGATTTTTTACTGGAAGCAAAAAATCCTAACCCAAGACATTGGGCCGAATTTACCTATACGTTTCGGGTAAACGGCGAAGAGCTGTCCGAAAAAAAAGATTTCATCCTGCCCGGGGAGGAAAAAATTATCATCTCCCTGTCCGAAGAATCAGAAGCCACCCCTTACAGCGCGGAGTTCAAAATAAATAAGATTGCCTGGCATCCGGTTAAAGCTAAAGAAATACCCGACTGGCGGAAATTTAAAGATGAACATCTGAATATTGCCATAGAAAACCCGAAATTTGACATCAGCGGAGACGGCCAAAACGCGAAAAAAACCAACTTTGCCAATGTTCAGTTTGCGGCCGCCAACAAAACCGCCTATAATTACTGGAGCGTTGATTTTTTGGCGCTTCTGTATCAGGGAAGCCGGATTATAAGCCTTTCTTCATATACTGAAGAGAATTTCATGTCCGGCGAAAGCCATGATATATCCTTAAGCTGGGCGACGTCCGCGTCCTACGCGTCCGAAGTAAAAATTATTCCCCGCCTGAATATTATGAGGAATGACATTTACATGGATTTTGAAGGGCAACCCGGTCCCGGCCAGCGCGACTAATTATTGTGATTTTCGGACATGCTAAAAAAAATAATCATCCGTCTGAAAAATTTTGACTGGATACTTTTTATTCCCGTGATGCTTCTGGTCATCTACGGCCTTGTTGAAATATTCAGCGTATCGCTCGGACAGGGGGACCAGAGCCTGAATAACTTTAAAAAACAACTGTTTTTCGCTCTGGCCGGGCTGGTTTTACTTTTTGTTTTTTCGTTTCTGGATTTTAATGATTTAAGGGGACTGGCGCCTTATCTTTATGGCTTAACCGCGATAGCGCTTCTCGCGGTTTTGTTTTTCGGCGCGACCATAAGAGGAACTAAGGGTTGGTTTGATATCGCCGGAGTCCGCTTCCAGCCGGTGGAAATCGCCAAAATCGCGGCCATACTGTTTTTCTCTTATTTTTATTCAAGGATGAATTTTGGGCTGAAGTCATTTAAAAATTTTTTCATCTCCTTTTTTTTCCTTTTAATTTTTGCCGGGCTGATTATGGCCCAGCCCGACTTCGGCTCCGCCATGATATTGATTCTCCTTTGGCTCGCCATGCTCGTTTTTTCCGGCTACAGCAAAAAATATCTTTTAACGATTTTTTTGATCGGAGGAATTCTTGCCGCCGGCGGCTGGTTTTTTTATTTAAAGCCATACCAAAAAGAACGGGTTATGACCTTTGCCAATCCCGAATCCAAAAGCCTTAAAGAAGGCTATAACGTCAACCAGGCCATGATAGCGGTCGGAGCGGGTCGGTTTACCGGACGGGGTATCGGTTTCGGGTCGCAATCGCAGTTAAGATTCCTGCCGGAGAGCCAAAATGATTTTATTTTCGCGGTAATAGCCGAAGAACTCGGTCTTTTGGGGGTCGCGCTGGTGCTTACTTTTTTCTCGGTTTTTTTCTACCGCGGCGCTATTTTGATTAAACGTTTAAAGGACGACTCAAGCATTTTTTTCATTTTAGGGGCCGTGAGCTTGATTTTTATTGAAATGTTTATTAATATTGGTATGAACATAGGCCTCCTGCCGGTGGTCGGTATTTCTTTACCTTTCGTAAGCTATGGCGGATCAGCCCTGGTTTCCAGCCTGATTCTTGTCGGAATCATGGAAAGCATTATAATCAGAAGCCGGATAAATTATTAAATACTAACGAATCAACGGATTATACAACGATTTTACGAATAGTTAACTTGTATTCGCGCTTATTGTCGCGTGATTCGTTAATTTGTAAAAAATATAAATATGGAAAAAACAGTAAACCTAAAGGCTTTTAAACGCGAAGAAACAAACGGCAAAGCCCAAGCTATTCGCAAAGCGGGTTATTTGCCAGCCGTGCTTTACGGCGGCGGCCAGACGACCCGGACGCTTAAAGTCCTAAAAAACGAATTTGAAAAAGTTTACGCCCAAGCGGGTGAAAATACCCTCTTAGAATTAGCGATTGATTCGGAAAAACCGGTCAAGGTTCTTATTTACGATGTGCAAAAAGACCCCGTAAAAGACCTTTTAAGCCATGTAGATTTTTTCCAGGTTGACATGAAAAAGAAAGTGGTTACCGAAATTCCTCTCGCGTTCATCGGTGAATCCAAGGCTGTAAAAGAGCAGGGAGGATCACTTATTAAAAATCTTGACTCAATTGAGATTGAATGTCTTCCTGACGATTTGGTACATGAAATCCGGGTTGATATTTCCCGGATGGAAAACCTTGATGATTCCCTTAAGGTGAGCGATATAGATCTTCCTAAAGGAATTAAAGCGCTGGCCGACGGAGAAATCATTATCGCGAGCGTCGTACCGCCTAAGCTTGAAGAAGAGCCGGTAGCGCCGGTGAGCGTGGAAGATGTTGAGGTGGTTACCAAAGGAAAGGAAGAGAAAGCTGAAGGCGAAGAAGCAAAAGGAAAAGCCGGAGAAAAAAAATAATTATCATAAGATGCGATACGGAGGATTAAGCACGCTAAAAAGAATATGGCCCCTTTTCGCCGGCCTGGGTTTAATTGTTATTTTTGGATTTCTTGCCGGTGGAGAATTGCGGGCCAGATTCTTTAAAGAAAGATTTTTCAAAAATCAGCCTGAGCTGGCCGTCGAAAACGGTTCGCCGAATAATAAAAACGCGGAAATTTCCGTTGCCCGGATAATTGACGGAGTTAAAGTTCCTTTGGGAAAGGAAAATTTACTGCCTGCCGCGGTGATGATTGAAAATCATCCCGATTCCCGGCCTTCTTCCGGTTTAGCGCGAGCCAGTTTGGTATATGAGGCCGAAGCCGAAGGAGGAATAACGAGATTCCTGGCGATTTTTGCCGATACCGATGGTATTTCAAAGATCGGACCGATTAGAAGCGCGCGGCCGTATTACGTCGGCTGGGCGGATGAATTCAAGGCGCTTTATGTTCATTGCGGAGGCAGTCCCGAAGCGCTGAAAAAAATTTATGGCGCTGATATTGAGGATCTAAACGAATTCTACAACGCCGGAAGTTTTTGGAGAGAAACCTCCCGGCCGGCGCCGCATAATGTTTATACATCCGGAGATAGATTGTCAGAGTATGCCACGCGAAAAAAGATAGAGAATATCGGGCAGGAAGGAATAGCGCCTTTTAAATATAAAGAAGAAGCGCTTTCCGCCGAACGGCCGGAAAGCTCCGAAATTACCGTATTTTACAAAGGAAACGATTTTACAGCCAGCTGGAAGTATGATAAGATTAGAAACGATTACGCGAGAGCGCAGGGCGGAACACCCCATCTTGACGAAGACGGAAGCGAAATTAGGGCGAAAAACGTCATAATCCGCTTTGTCCGGAGCGCGATAATTGATGAGCAGGGAAGAAGGGCAATCACGGATATTGGCGAAGGAAAGGCTAAAATTTGCGCCGACGGGATTTGCGCTGAAGCGGTTTGGAAAAAGAAGAACGATAATTTAAAAACCGCCTATTTTTATACTGACGGCCGGGAAATTAAGCTTAACCCGGGAACAACCTGGATAGAAATCGTACCGATCGGGTATTCGGTAAAAACGGAATAAATTAATTTTAATATAAACTCCAAGACACAAAATACCATAACCAGACAAATTTCAAGGGTCAAATTATAAATTGATATTCTTGGTAAATTGAAATTTAAGTATTGTTTGGAAATTGGAAATTGGAAATTGGAAATTTTTTGAATATGTCCCAGGATAACATGATAAAAATGGAATGCGGCGAATGCAGGAGAGTTAATTACTTTTCCCGTAAAAATAAAAAACTGCTGAAAGATCGTCTGCAGTTAAAAAAATTCTGCAAACATTGCGTTAAACACACGTTGCACAAAGAAACCAAATAATAACTTTATTTTGCAATTCTAAATTATGGAAAAATCCATAATCCCAAGGGTTTTTCTTTTACTGATACTGGCCAGTATCCTTTATCTTTGCTACGCGGTTTTTCGGCCGTTGCTTCCTGAAATAATTGTTGCCGGGGTTCTTGCTTCAATTTTTTATCCGTTATTTATCTGGCTATCAGCTTTCCTGGGCGGACGAAGAAAAACGTCGGCTTTAATCATTTGTCTGGCTGTTATGATTTTCGCGTTGGCGCCGATTGCCAATTTTATCGTTTACGCCGCCCAAAAGCTCATTGAGGCATACGCGGATCTTTCCGCTTTTTTAAGTCAGGACAAACTTGACGCGCTGATCCATAGCCGTTATCTCGCCCGTTTTTCTTTCTCGGACGCCGCTCTCAGAAGTTATCTTCTTGACGCGCTGAAAGAAGTTAATAACTGGATTTTTGCCGCGGCCACCGGCCTGATTAAAGGCACGACCAGCTTTATTTTTTCCCTGGTTCTTATAATACTTTCCCTGTTCTTTTTTCTCATAGACGGTGAAGCAATGCTAAAAAGGGTCATGCGCTGGACGCCTTTGCCAAATAAGTACGACGAAAGGATATTTCGCAAATTTAAGGACGTGAGCCTTTCAGCCATGGTGTCAACGTTTGTCATTAGTATTACGCAAGGCGCTCTCGGCGCGCTGGGATTTTTCATCGTCGGACTGCCGGCTTTTCTCGGAGGCGTACTGATGGTAATATTGTCGCCTCTGCCGTATATCGGCTCGGCCGCGGTTTGGTTTCCGGCGGCTATTTATCTCCTTCTCACCGGCAGTATCTGGCAGGGAATTTTCCTTTTAATCTGGGGCTTCGGAGTAATCAGCGTTATTGACAATATTATCAGAGCCTATATTATAAAGGGTAAAGCTCAGGTCCATCCGCTTTTTATCATATTTTCCATTATCGGCGGTGTCGCGGTATTCGGTTTTTGGGGGGTGGTATTCGGACCCCTGATAATATCGGTGGCCGTTACGATCCTGCATATTTACGAACTTGAATACGGAGATATACTGGAAAAATGATTGGGTTTAATGCGGGTGTCGGTTAATGGTAAACCACAGCTCTCCAAAAGCTGAACTGGGGGTTCGATTCCCTCCACCCGTGCGAATTAGTCGGGCGTGGGTTCCCTGCCTGCCGGCAGGCAGGGGTTTAGTCAATCCCGTGCCGGTTGTTTAAAAAATGCCTTAATATTCACATTTCTTCGGAATTAGTGTATAATACCTGTATAGCTCCTTAAATCAATTTAAATATAATTTAATAAAAGCGAGGCTGGATACAAACTCTTTCAGGCCGGGCACTGCCTAAAAAAATCGCGTCGCGGTTTTTCGGGCGCTGCCTTAATCCCCAGGAGCCTTTAAGGAGCGAGGAAGAGCCCGCTATTTACAATTATGGCAAAACTGACTAAATCCCAGATTTTGGAGGCAATGGCCAACCAGACCGGGATGTCAAAAAAAGAAGTCGGTAATTTCATGGACAAGTTTACCGATCTGGCTTTAACTGAAGTTAAAAAGAACGGCGAATTCGTCGTTCCGGGAATCGGCAAGCTGGTAAAGGTCCAACGGGCGGCTCGCGTCGGCCGCAACCCGGCCACCGGCGAATCCATAAACATCCCGGCTAAAACCGTAGTGAAGTTCAGGGTAGCTAAAGCGGCCAAGGAAGCAGTCCTTTAAGTCAAATCAAAAAAATCCCCGCGTAAGGCGGGGATTTTTATTGGAATAAACTAAGCAAAAGTCTTTATATGCCGGTCATCAGCGTAATAATTCCGCTCTATAACCACGCGAAAGAGCTTGACGCCGCTCTGGAAAGCCTTATTAAACAATCTTTCCGCGGCTTTGAGGTAATAATCGTTGACGACGCCTCGCGGGACGATCCTTCGGGCGTCATTTCGGGATGGGAAAACAAATTCCGGGAAGGGGCGATCGGTTTTCGCTTCATCAGACATAAAGAAAATCTTGGCGCGCCGGCCGCCCGCAATACCGGCTGGCGCGATTCAACCGGGGATTATTTATTTTTCTGCGACGCGGATATCCGGCTGGAAAAAGACGCCCTAAAAGTTTTCCTTAAGGCGCTATATAAAAATCCCGGCGCCGCTTTCGCGTATTCGTCTTTTAAATTCGGCAGAAAACTTTTCCGCCTTTTTCCTTTTAACAGGGAAAGGTTAAGGAAAATGCCTTATATCCATACTGCGTCGCTTGTCCGGCGCGAGGATTTCCCCGGATTTGACGAGTCCCTGAAAAAATTTCAGGATTGGGACCTCTGGCTTACAATCGCTGAAAAAGGAAAGA
>JBAZUL010000008.1:0-73860 GCA_041661405.1 Patescibacteria group bacterium | reverse complement strand
GTGAAATTGATAAAGACCGGGTGCTTAGGCTTGACCCGGGAAAAATCTCCGCCAACCCCCTGCAACCGCGCCGGGATTTTAGGGAGAAAGAATTAAACGAGCTCATGGAGTCAATCAGGCTTTACGGTATTATCCAGCCGTTAGTCGTTACCCCGAAAGGGGCGGGCTACGAACTGATCGCCGGCGAGCGTCGGCTCCGGGCGGCGCAGGCTCTCGGGCTAAGAGAAGTTCCGGCTCTTGTCCGCGAAGCTGAAGAGCAGGAAAAACTGGAACTCGCGCTTATAGAAAATATCCAGCGCGAAGACTTAAACCCGATAGAACTGGCGCTCGCTTACCGGAAGCTGATAGACGAATTTAATATTACCCATGACCAGATCGCGGCGCAAGTGGGAAAATCGCGGCCGGTAATTTCCAATACTTTAAGGTTCCTCGCCCTGCCGGAAAGAATCCAGACCGCCCTGGTTAAAGGCGAAATCACCGCGCGCCACGCGCTTTCAATAGCCGGACTTGACACCGAGGAAAAACAGCTGGCGCTTTTTGAAAAATTCATAAGCACAGGGATGTCAAGCGCCCGCGCAATGAAAGAAACTCGCCTCATGGGCGGTTCTAAAGAATCGCGGATAAAAATAGACCCAAGGGATCCGGCGCGCGAGCAGGCTTTGCAGAGTTTTTTCGGCACCAAAGCGGAAATAGAACGGACGGCCAGGGGAGGAAAAATAACCATCACCTTTTTCGGCAATGACATGCTGGATGACATTGTTGAGAAGGTGGGGGGGATAGATTAAAAATTTCCAATATCCAATTTCTAATTCCCAATAAAATTCTAAATGTCTAATTACAAAATTAAGGATGCTTTATGTTATGGGATTATTTTAAACATTAAATATTAGGCATTTTATTAGAAATTGGAAATTAGGAATTAGTAATTTTTATGTCCCGTTTCGTCCACCTCCATAACCATACCCATTATTCGCTTTTAGACGGGCTCGCCAAAATTGACGAGCTTATTTTGGCAGCGAAAAATGACGGCGCTCCGGCCGTCGCCATTACCGACCACGGCGTTATGTATGGGGTGATTGAATTTTTTCAAAAATGCAAAAAGGCCGGGATAAAACCGATAGTCGGGGTGGAAGCCTATCTCGCTCCCGGCTCCCGCGCCGACAAAGTTTCAAAAGACGATGAAAAAAATTACCATCTTCTTCTGCTCGCGAAAAATAACGAAGGCTATTGCAACCTTTTAAAGCTTACTTCCGTCGCCCATCTTGAAGGGTTTTATTATAAGCCGCGGATTGACTGGGAAATTTTAAAAAAGCATAAAGACGGGATTATCGCTTCATCCGCCTGCGTTGGCGGGGAAATACCGCGCCTCATCATCGCCGGAAAAAAGGATCGGGCGCGCCAAAGGATTTTAGAATACGCCGAACTGTTTGGAAAAGGCAACTTTTATCTTGAAGTGCAGAATCATCCGGATCTCCCCGAGCAGAAACCCGTTAATGAGGCGCTTCTGGAATTTTCCCGCGAGCTCAATATTCCGCTTTTAGCCACGAACGATTTGCATTACATAAAACCTGAAGACGCCGAGGTCCAGGACGTGCTTTTATGTCTTCAGACCAAAAAGAAAAAAGAAGATATTGATCGGATGAAGATGGCAGGCAATGACTATTATTACAAATCCGCCGAACTGATGGAAAAGGATTTTGCCGGTTTACCCGGAGCCGTCGCCAACACTTTAAAAATCGCCGAAGAATGCAACGTGGAAATTGAGCTTGGCAATGTCCAGCTTCCGTATTTTGAACTTCCGGCCGGTCAGAGCCGCAACGGTTATTTAAGGAAGCTCTGCGAAGACGGCCTGATAAAACGCTATGGAAAAAATTACGCCGGAGCGCCGGAAGAAATACGCCAAAGAATGGACTTTGAACTCTCGGTAATAGAAAAAATGGGCTGGCCGTCTTATTTCCTTATTGTCGCGGACTTTATTAATTGGGCCAAAGAACGCGGAATAGTCGTCGGTCCGGGCAGAGGTTCGGCCGCCGGTTCGCTAGTCTGCTACCTTACCGGAATTACCAACCTTGATCCCCTGAAATATGATTTGCTCTTTGAGCGGTTTTTAAATCCTGACCGGATTTCCATGCCCGATATTGACATGGATTTCGCTGATTTGCGGCGGGATGAGGTTATCCGCTATGTTGAAGAAAAATACGGCAAAGAGCGGGTGGCGCAGATTATCACTTTCGGAACCATGGCCGCCCGGGCTTCAGTTCGGGATGTCGGGCGTGTCTTAGACTGCCCTTATGAATACTGCGACCGGCTCGCGAAAATGATCCCCGGGTTTACCAAACTGAAAAAAGCCGTAAGCTCGGTTCCGGAGCTGAAGGAAATCTATGAAAAAGACGAGATGGCGCAAAAAATCTTAAAATATGCCATGCGGTTGGAAGGCGTCGCCCGGCACGCTTCCACCCACGCCTGCGGGGTGCTTATCACCAAAAATCCCCTTACCGACCATGTCCCGCTCCAGTACGCCTCATCGTCGGACAGGAGCATTGTTTCCCAATACTCGCTCCATCCTGTTGAAGATCTCGGACTCCTTAAAATGGATTTTCTCGGATTAAAAAACCTTACCATTATTGAGTCGGCCATCCGGATCATAAAAAATACGCGGGGTCTGAAAATAAACATTGACGAAATTCCCCTGGATGACGCGAAGGCGTATGAACTTTTCCAAAACGCGGAAACCACCGGCGTCTTCCAGTTTGAAAGCGCCGGCATGAAACGCTATTTAAAGGAACTGAAGCCGACCAGTTTTGAAGACATCATCGCCATGGTCGCTCTTTACCGGCCCGGACCGATGGAATGGATACCGGATTATATTTTAAGAAAACACGGCCGGAAAAAGGTTGAATATTTGCATGTCAAGCTGGAGCCGATACTTTCAAAAACTTACGGGGTGGCGATTTATCAGGAACAGATAATGCAAATCGCCCAGCAGCTGGCCGGCTTTACCATGGGACAGGCCGACGTGCTTAGAAAAGCGGTGGGTAAAAAAATTGCCGAATTGTTAGCCGGCGAAAAGGAAAAATTCATTGACGGCTGCGTTAAAAACGGAGTGTCAAAAGAATTGGGAGAAGAGGTTTTCTCTTTTATTGAGCCGTTCGCTGGTTATGGTTTTAACCGGAGCCATGCCGCCTGCTATGCCATGATCGGCTACCAGACCGCTTACTTAAAAGCCCATTGGCCGGCCGAGTTCATGGCCGCGCTTCTTATTTCCGACCAGGGTGATATTGACCGGACAGCCATTGAAATTGAAGAGTGTCGGAAAATGGGCATTGACGTCCTGCCTCCGGACATCAACCAGTCTTTTGACTATTTTACCGTCGTCACTTCCGGCACCGAAACCAATCAGACCGCCAGGGATGACGAAAAGGTAAATACCATCCGCTTCGGACTAAAAGCGATTAAAAATTTCGGCGACCATATTGCCGAGGCCATGATTAATGAACGCAAGGAAAACGGCCGCTTTAAGGATTTAAGCGATTTTTTAAAAAGGATTGTTGATAAAGACCTTAATAAAAAATCCCTGGAAAGCCTTATTAAAAGCGGTTCGTTTGACCAGTTCGGGGAAAGGGGAAGCCTGATCGCTAATATTGAAAATATGCTCAGCTTTAATAAAGACATTGCCAAAGCGAAACTGAGCGCGCAGGTGAGCCTTTTTTTTGATTCGCCGGCGGAGGCCCGGATGGAAGTGATGAAACTTAAAGATTCGGCCCCAGCCAGCCGCCAGGACAGGCTCTCCTGGGAAAAAGAATTTTTAGGCCTTTATATTTCCGAGCACCCGTTTACTGATTTCCGGAAGCACCTGGAAAAATTTATCGCCCCGATCCGGGATGTTAAAAAGTCATCCAGGAACGAAAGTTTGTTTTTAGCCGGCATCGTCGCCAGCGTAAAAAAAATAATAACCAAGAGCGGCGAATCCATGGCTTTCGTAAAAATTGAAGATGAAAGCGACAATATTGAAGCGCTTATTTTTCCCCGGCTGTATAAAGAAGCTCCCGATCTCTGGCAGGCGGGAGCCGCGGTTGCCGTGAGCGGAAAGCTGTCGGATAAAGACGGCGAAATTAAAATTCTTTGCGATAAAGCGCTCGCGATCCAGGCGGATAAAATTGACGGGAATATTGAATCCATTAAAAAAAGCCTTGCTTCAGCTAACGGCAACGGACGGGGCAGGGGATACGGCTCTTTCTCCGGTTATGGCGCCGCCCGCGGAGTACAAAGTGCCAACGCGCCGAAACCGCCAGCCGGAAAAGCCAAAAAAGTAATAATAACCATCCAGCCGGATATTGATTTTGAGGCTTTGGGAAATTTGAAAAAAGCGCTTCTTTCCAGTTCCGGGGAAGCAAAAGTTTATTTTAAGATTGAAGACGGCGGGAGCCGGCCGAAAATTATGGAAACCGATTATAAAATAAACAGCCAGTTTAACTCGTTGGAAAAAATAAAAGAGGTAATAAGGGCTGAAATGGAAGTTGTAGACAGTATTTAACCAACATGTTATAATTCATCATATTAAACTTCATTATTAAAAGATATTAACAATATGCCGGCTATAACAAACCCCGCTGTCGGGCAAGATAAAATTTTAGAGCCATTGCCCGAAAAAAAAAGGAAGCCGCGAGCAAGGCGGCAGGCGAAAAAAACCGTCAGAGTCTCGATAGCCGGAGTAAAAACGCCGGCCAAAAAAAATTCGGCGCGAAAAAAAGAAAAAAACGGTTTGGAGCCAGGCGATTCTCCGTTTCTTCCGGCCGAAAAGAACATCGGCTGGCCGCGTTTTTTCGCCGGAAGCGGAAAAAAAGAATCTGTGTCCGGATTCAGGGAAGCGCCTGAAAAAAAAGAAGAGGCTGATCCCGCGCGCGAATCCCGGCCACAAGTCGCCGCGATGCCGCTAAAGCCGGGGCTTTACCGTAAAATAGCTTTCACTTTCATTTTCCTGGTATTGGCTCTTTTGAGCGTTGTATTTTATTTTTCTTTCGTAAAGATAAAAATAATAATTGTTCCAAACCACGAAAAAATATCCGACAGCCTGACTTTTGAAGTCTCGGCGGCGGAAAATACCGGCGGCGCGGTATTGGCCGGGGAGGCGGAAAAATTGGTTTTAGAGCATGAAGAAGAATATCCAGCGACCGGCGAAAAGGTATTGAGCGAAGAAGCCGGGGGAGAAGCCATTGTTTACAACAAATACATAAAAAATCAGCCCTTGGTCGCTTCAACCAGGCTTTTGGCTCCGGACGGCAAGCTTTTTCGCCTGAAAGAAACCGTAAACGTTCCGGCCGGCGGCGAGGTAAAAGTCCGGATTTACGCCGATAATCCGGATGGGATCACCAGCGTTCCTCCCGGCCGTTTTACCATCCCCGGGCTTTGGGCCGGACTGCAGGATAAAATTTACGCTGAAAGCGCGGATCCGATGGAAGTAAAAAAAGAAGTAAAAAAATTCATCACCCCTGCCGATATTGAGAATGGGACGGCTAAAGCCAGGGAAGCTCTGCTCGCGAACGCGAAAGCCGAAATAAGCGCCAAATACCCCCAATACGACCAGGTGGTTTACGGTATAAATGAAAACTCGGTAAAAAAAGAAATTGATTCCAAAGCCGATGATGAAAAGGAAAGTTTTAAAATAAAAATTTCGGCCGAAGTGAGCGTGGCGGCTTTTTCCGGAAGCGGCGCCCTTGATCTGATCCAGGAAAAATTTTCCCTTACGGTCCCTCGGGAAAAACAGCTGATCAGTTTTGACGGCGATGGGATAAAATATACGCTGGCGGAGGAAGGGTTTGAAAACGGGACGGCCAAAATAAGAGCTGATTTTTCCGGCAAGCTCGCCTTAAGCGAAAGCGCGGAGATTCTTAATCCCGGGGATTTGGCCGGGCTTACCCGCGTCCAGCTTGAAGAATACCTTAAAGCCAAGGAGGAAATCGCTGATTACGAAATCAGGTTTTACCCGTCTTTTGTCCGCCGGGTGCCGAACCTTCTGGACCGGATAGAGATTGAGGTATTGAAATAGCCTTGTTAAAACAACCGTGTTAAAACAACCGTTGACTTATTGGCGACATTTTATTAAGATTGTAAATACAAGAGGCCATTGGCCGGCTCACCAAACCGGCTGTCCCGCGTAACGCGGGGCATTCTACGATAGTGGAACTAAACCTAGCGAATTAAGACGCCCCGCCACGCGGGGAAACTGGGTGGAATCCCGAGCAATCGGGACTTCGGCTAAAGCCGGAGCCGCGGGTTAAAACCTCGTCCCAGTGCGATCAAATTTTTTGGTCGCGCTAGGACGAGGTTTTTTTTGTAAAAACTTAAATATTACAGCCGGCCAGGGACAAACTTTTTCCAACCCCGCTGTTCAAAAAAAATGAAAAATGAAGAAAAAAATTTGGAAGCCGCAAGGCATTCTCTGTCGCACATAATGAGTATGGCAGTCCAGGAGTTGTATCCGCGGGTTGGCTTAGGCGTCGGACCGGCGATTGAAAACGGTTTTTATCAGGATTATGATTTGCCGGAAGCGATAAGCCCGGAAATTTTTCCCCGGCTGGAAAAAAGGATGAAGGATCTTATAAAAGAGAAAATTAAGTTTGAACAGCATGACATGGATTTTAAAGAAGCCTATGAATTTTATAAACATGATCCTTATAAGACCGAGTTTATTGATGATTTAAAGGCCGCCGGAGAAAAAAAAGTCAGCTTTTATAAATCCGGCTGGTTTGACAACCTTTGCGCCGGGCCGCATGTCGCATCAACCAGTGAAATCGACCCCGAAGGCTTTAAACTGACAAAAATCGCCGGCGCTTACTGGCGGGGCGACGAAAAAAATAAAATGCTCCAGCGGATTTACGGCGTGGCTTTCGCGAGCAAAAAAGAACTGGATGAATATTTAAAAATGCAGGAAGAAGCGGAAAAAAGGGATCACCGAAAGCTGGGCAAGGAACAAAATTTATTTTCTTTTCATGATGTTGGCCCGGGCTTTCCTTTTTTTAAACCCAAAGGCATGATAATCTGGAATGAATTATTGGATTTTTGGCGCCAAATTCACGCTCAGGCCGGTTATGACGAAGTAAAAACCCCGATAATGCTGTCAAGAAAACTCTGGGAAATTTCCGGGCACTGGATAAATTATCGGGAGAATATGTATGAGAGCAAGATTGACGACATGGAATTCGCGATTAAACCCATGAATTGCCCAGGCGGCATGCTGATATATAAAGAAGACATCCATTCTTACCGCGATTTGCCGATTCGCGCCGGAGAGATCGGGCTGGTTCATCGCCATGAACTGTCCGGCGTTTTGTCGGGTTTATTTCGGGTGCGCCAATTCCATCAGGATGACGCTCATATTTATATGCGGCCGGATCAGATTAAAGAAGAAATCTTAGGCGTACTGGGTTTGGTGGAAAAAATATATTCGGTTTTCGGCCTTACTTATCACCTTGAACTCTCCACCCGGCCGGAGAAATCCATTGGCACGGATGAAGCTTGGGAAACCGCGACCGCTGGTTTAAAGGAAGCGCTGGATTCCGCCGGCAGGGAATATAAAATCAATGAAGGGGACGGAGCTTTTTACGGTCCAAAAATTGATATTCATATTAAAGACGCGATTGGCCGCACTTGGCAATGTGGAACGATCCAACTGGACATGAACATGCCCGAAAGGTTTGATTTACATTATATTGATTCGGACGGAACGGAAAAACGGCCGGTCATGATTCATCGGGTTATTTACGGATCAGTGGAGAGATTTTTCGGTATTTTAGTTGAACATTTTGCCGGCGCTTGGCCGGTCTGGCTTTCTCCGGTTCAGGTTAAAATTATTTCCGTCGGCGAAAAGCACGCGGACTTCAGCTTGAAACTGGCGAAAGAGCTGGAAAAAGAGGGGATTCGCGCCGAATGCGACGCGGGAGATGAAACTGTGGGCAACAAAATCCGCAAAGCCAGCGGCGAAAAAGTTCCTTATGCCGTTGTAATCGGCGACAAGGAAATGGGCGGGGAAAAATTGGCTGTCCGCGTCCGGGGAATAAAAGACCTGAAATTAATGGCTAAAGAAGAGTTAATCGGGGAAGTGAAGGAAAAAATTGAAAAGAGAATTACAGAAAAAATGCTCTAAAATTAGATAAATGGTTAAGATGAACGGGTAAAAGATATTGTATTTTGGTATGGCTTTGCCTGCTTTTAAGTTTTTTGGTATAATAAAAAAGTATGCCCATGCCTAAAAAACTTAGACTGATTCTCGGAATTTTTTTATTCGCCCTTTCCGCGTCCTTTGTTTCTTTTGGAAGGGAAATCAGGGGGGCTGTAGTAAACCAATCCGCTTCCGATGAAATTAATGAAGAAGTGAAGGAGATCAACCGTCAGATTGAAGACAAGAAGAATAGATTAAAGGAAATAGAAAAGGCCCAGTCCGCGTACAGCGATGCCATAAAGAATAAACAAAGCGAGCGAGCCGGCCTTAATAATCAGCTGGCCATTATTGACAATCGGACGAAAAAAGCCGAATTGGATATAACGGGGACCCAGATTGAGATTGACCGCGTTCTTCTGGAAATAGAGAAAACCGGATTGGAAATAAAAGAAAAAGAGGAAGCGATTGACGTAAAAAAAGATCATATTTCAAAAATTCTCAGGATGGTTTATAAGAAGGATGATACCAGCTTCCTGGAAATTCTTCTCCTAAACGATTCTTTTTCCGAATTTTTAAACGAAGTTAAATATTTGGAGGACGTTAACTCAGACATAAAAGACGCGATTGAATATCTGAAATCCGACAAGGAGTCGCTGGAGAAAGAAAAAACAGCTTTGAATGATAAAAACAAAGAATTGGAAGACAGTAAAAAAGAATTGGAAAATAAGAAACTTTCGCTCGCCGCCGAGTATGACAATAAGAATATCCTCTTGGAGCAGACCCGCTCTTCGGAGGCTGAATATCAGAGATTGCTCGCTTTAGCGAAAAAAGAGCAGGCTTCGGCCGCGGCCGATATCGTCGGTCTTGAACGGAGCGCCCGCGAAAAGCTTTCAAAACTTGATGCCGGAAAGCTGGAGGTTACTGATTCGGCGATGGCTTGGCCGGTGCCGAAAAATACTATCACCGCCTATTTTCATGATCCTGATTATCCTTTCAGATATATTTTTGAGCATCCGGCAGTTGATATCCGTGCCGGACAGGGAACTCCGATAAAAGCGGCTGCCTCCGGTTATGTCGCCCGGGCGAAGAATAGCGGCATGGGCTACAGCTATATCATGTTAATCCACGGCGATGGGCTGTCAACGGTTTATGGCCATGTTTCAAAAATTTTTGTTGAGGAAGACGAATACGTAACTCAGGGCCAGGTGATCGGAGCTGTCGGCGGAATGCCCGGAACTCCCGGCGCTGGCAACCTAACTACCGGACCACACCTGCATTTTGAAACGCGCTTAAACGGCATCCCGGTAAACCCGCTGGATTATTTGCCTTAGCTTGATAAATTGCTATACTGCTTATAGCGCAATTCGCTCATTTTTAATCTAATAGTTTTTCCGGGGCGAGGCGCGGTTTTAAAAAAATTGTATGAGGTTCCAAAAAAAAATAAACACGAGCAAGGGGTTCACTTTAATTGAACTTCTGGTTGTAATATCAATAATAGGGTTTTTATCCACTTTGGCTGTGGTTAGTTTGAAAAATGCCAGAGAAAAAGCCCGCGATACCGCCCGTTTGGCTGATTTAAGACAGATAAAAAACGCCATGGAAATGTATTATAATGATTACCGCGGCTACCCGTCAGCTACGTATAACGGAAAAATCGGTATCGGCGGCAGCCTGGATACGCTCTTAAAACCTTATCTCCCTAAAATGCCTGTTGATCCTTCGGGAGCATCCGATTCACCGGCTAATTCAGTCCATTATTACTATTATGACGTCAGCCAGCCTTGCAACGGCGGAGAATTCACCAGCGCGGCTCTAATTTTCGCGAGCGTGATGGAAAAAACGGCCGGAAATGCCGCCCAAATTTGCTCAACCCCATGGTCAGGAACCGAAATAGCGGCTGAAGGATCTTCCGATTCTTATAATATCCTATTAGGACAGGGTCAATAGTTCAGGATTTGGACAGGTCATTACAAGCTTAGTTGCTAATTTCTCTGGCTCCGTGAAATTTTTCGTGAACTTCACGGAGTTTTTTATTGGTTACGTGAGTATAGATTTGGGTCGTAGAAATATTTTTATGGCCCAAGAGTTCCTGGACATCGCGCAATCCCGCGCCCTGGTTTAAAAGGTCAGTCGCGAAAGAATGCCGGAGAGAATGCGGGGTGGCGGAAATCGGCAGGCCGGCCATTTTTACGTATTTGGCGATTATCCGGTCAACCGAACGGACGGAAAGCCTTGCCTCCCGCGAACGCGGGGCAGGGGAGCGGTAGTTGATAAAAAGCGGCTTTTCGTTATCTTTTCTTTTATTGTAATATTTGGCGAGCCAATGAAGCGCCCGCGGCGAAAAATAGACTACCCGGATTCTTCCGCCTTTTCCGGATATGCTTAACTCAAAACTTTTGCCGTCTTTTAGGAATTTTTCAATTACCGGAACACTAAACTGGGTTACATTAAGAGACACTAGCTCAGAAACCCGGAAACCGGTTGAGAAGAGAATTTCCAGCATCGCCCGGTCTCTTAGTCCGGCTTCGGTATTCGTATCCGGCTGGGACAGGAGATCTTCTACCTGGCTGAGGCTTAAAAATTTTATCGCCTTGTCTTTGTCGGTGAGCTTCGGAAGCCGGATTTTATTCGGCGCTAGGGATTTTATGTCTTTAATGGAGAAATACTCCATAAGCGCCCTCAGAGCGATAAGGTAATAGTTTTGGGTGGTTTTTTTAAGGTTCTGGCCGGTCCGGGAACCCTTGGCGCGGGAGAGGTAGAGCCGGTAGTCCCAGACAATTTTGTCATTCAGTTCCCCGGGCTTTATATTTTTAAGGTGATTATCATTAAGCCAGACGCTAAATTTTTTTAAAAACCGGGAATAATTTTCCACCGTATTAGGGGAGAGTCCTTTTTCCACTTCGCAATACTCAAGGAAACCGGTTATATGGCCGGTCAGGGAGTTTTTATTGGTTTTTACAGCGTGCTTTACATTAACCATAATATAAGCTGAATATAATGTCCATTAACATATATTATGAGACACTAGGTCAGATTGAAAAAAGCCATTGTTTCTACCTTGTTATATCGCGTCCGCGGAGCTCCTGACTCCCCGCCCTCCGAAAAAAACAGTCTGATTTTAAGGAGCGGTAAAGTTAATTCCAAAGAAGCTTATTTCGGGGAAAAATAAAAAAAGAATTTTAATGATTAAAAGAAAAACCCCGATAATCAGTAAAATAAAAATTAAAATTGCCAGATAAAATAAAAATTTAAAAAGTTTTTCCATAAATTTTATCCCGAGCCATCGGGATTATTGATAATAAATTAATTCGCCGAACCGGAGATCGATGTATTTTTTCTTTAGGTACTCTTCCCCGAGTTTGTCCTTAATGAGTACAGAAAGGCGGTCAATCTGAGTTTGAGCGGGATTTTTAATATTAAACAATATTTCCGGGCCGGAAGAAGCCGTCTGGAGTCTTACGGTATAAATATCTTTGTCCAGGATAAACCGCTCCGCCACTATTGGCGCGCCATGGGTGTTTTTTATGGCATCGCTCAAGGAGCGGACGTATCCGATTCTTTCGGCTTCTTGGTCAAGCTTTTTTTCTTCAGCAAGCGGAGCGCGTTGGTTCTCTATTACTGCCAGCTGGTTTGTGTTTATGCTTAGCGGGTCAGCCTCTTTTATAATCCGTCCGGCGTCGTCAATGTAATAAAACTTGTCCCCTTCTTTCCAGACGAACGAATTTTCTTTTTCTTCAAATTCAATTATTAGGCGATGAAACAATCTTTTTTTAACATCCAGCTTTTGAAAAACAAAATTTTCGTTTAAAGCGGATACATATTCTTGCTCATTAAAAATAAAAAGGTTGCTTTGGGGGAAGAAAATCCAACGGTTTTTAGCTGATTGTCCGGTAAACTTTTTTTCCGCTTCCCGCTTTACTTCATCGCTTGCTCCGGACATTTCCACGCCAGTAATAAGAAAGAAGCGGGAAAAAAATAAGAGCCAGGCAATCGCGGCGATTACCGACGCGGCGCCCAGTAATATGAATTTAAATTTGGCTGAGAGCCAGCTCCTCGTCTTTGGCCGGTTAAAAAACGGATTACCCCGGCGTTTCGCGCGTTCCTCGGGATATAAATTATTTTTTTTTAATCTTCCCCATTTAGGCGCCATACATTTTTCCGATAATTTTTCCGGCCAAAAGAGCGTAGAGCTGATGCTTGCCGGGCCGGTTCGTCTCCAGAGTCATTTTTTCTCCCCGGGCTGAAATTCTCGCTGTCTGCTTTTCCAGGCGGTTTTCGGACTCAATAATTCTCCAGTCGGCTTCCTCGCCAAAGCCAAAAAATACCATTTCCGTCCTAAGCCCTTCGGAGGCAATGTTCCTTAATTTTTCATTATCAGAATTAAGCACCGCTTTTCCGCCTTTTTTTACGCTTCCTAAGAGCAGGCGGTATTCGTCAAGCAGTTTTTCCACCGAGGAGAAATTATCCATATAGCGCTGGGTGATATCGGAAATAACGGCAACGTCGGGCTTAACGATGGACAGGAGAAATTTCATGTCTCCGGGTTTTGAGATGCCGAACTCAAGTACTAAAAATTCAGGAAGCGGATTTTTTACCGCCGCCAGCGGAGCCCGGAGGATTATCGGCAACCAGGCTTGGTACGAACCGTAACCCGAAGGCAGAGAAAGGATGGCGACCGGCAGTCCGATTTCAGTATTAAAGCCACGTTCTGCCGCTTTAACGGTTTTTCCGGCTAAAGTCAGCTCCAGCGCGATCCGTTCTTTAATAAATATTTTGTTGGCCGATCCGGCGACAATGATAATTTTCGGACGATGGATAAAAAGCGCCAACCGGGCCATGGTTTTTAAATAAAAACGCAGAGCGAATTTTAAAATGGTTCTCATATGTTTCGCGGGATCACCTCATCCGGGCGGCTCCGCGCGCTTAAGGCGCGCGTAAATCGCGGGAGGTTGGCCGCCTTTATTCCAACTCTACCTTATTTATTATCACTTCTTCCAGCGGATGGTCAGTCGCGTCAGTCGCGAGCTTCCCTATTTTTTCCATCACTTCCATGCCTTCAATAACTTGACCGAAATTAGTATGCTTGCCGTCCAGCCAAGGCGTCTCGTCGGCGGTTACCAGAAAGAATTGAGAGCCGTTGGTGTTGGGGCCGGAGTTAGCCATAGCCAAGCTGCCTTTAACGAGCTTGTGGTTGTTAAATTCGTCCTGAAACTTAAAGCCCGGACCTCCCTGCCCATCGTTTGACGGGTCATCGTCTTTACTTAACGGATCGCCGCCCTGGATCATGAAATCTTTTATTACCCGGTGAAATTTTATGCCTTCGTAAAAGCCTGTTTTCGCTAGGTTCATAAAAACGTTGACTGTTATCGGCGAGTCGGTTTTATAAAATTCAACTTTAATGTCCCCGAAATTAGTTTTAATCGTCGCTTTGCCGTATTGTGAAACAAGGTCTTCCATCTGAGTCTGTTGTTTGCCGTCGTTTTGGCCGCCCGTCTCTTCCCCGCCGCCGGCAGTATCAGTTTTTTTTCCGGTCGGTTTGACCTTGGGGGTAAGCCCGTTTTTTATCGCGTTTATCCGTCCGATATCATCCCCGTTGCCGCTAGCGTATGAGTTTCCGGGCGCGTTTTTTTCATCAATAATCATATTTTTTTTCGCGCTGCAACCGGTAAGGATCAGCGCCGCGATAATTACGATTAGCGTTTTCATAATTATTAATTAATTTGTAAATCATTTTACCCAAAATTCTTTTTTCAATTCCTGGTCTTCTTCCTCTTTTTTTTCGTCAATTTTTTCTTTGGCTTTTTCCCTTAGCTCCTCCAGGTTATAGCCGTCAAGCTCTTTCGCTTTTTTTTCCAGTTTGTCCTTCGCGTTCAATTCCGGATCTTCAATTACTTCAGCCAAGAGGACATCAAGAATCGCGCCGATTTTCGGGCCCGGCGGGGTACCCATCATTTGCATTATATCATTTCCGTCAATTTTTAGCATTTTTACAGAAAGCGGGTCTTTCCTCACCTTTTCCATCATGTATTCCAGATGCCGGAGCTTATAGGGTTTGGCTTTGGGTACGCCGGACCCGAGCCGATCGGCTATCCTTACGTCAATCAAGTCTTTCAGGTTCTCTTCCCCGACTTTTTTTATGAGTCGCCGAACCGAAGCGGCCGTTACTTCGTCGACATTATAGTAAAACATGTGATTTTTTACCAAGATAACGACTTTTTCCGTATCAGTGACGGAAAATTTCAGCCTCTGGGCGATTTTTTTCGCGTATTTAGCGCCAAGGATGTCGTGGTTGTAAAAGGTGGCATGGCCTTTATCCATCCTTTTCGTGTCCGGTTTGGCAATATCGTGCAGAAGCGAAGCGAGCCGGACGCGCCAGTCTTTGGAAGGGCAGAACTTAAGAGCCAGCACTGAATGTTTGAACACGGTATGGATGTGATGCCGATCCTGAGCCACTCCAATCCCCTTTTCCAGTTCGGGAATTATATATTGCAGAAGTTTTAATTCATGGAGCTTCATGACGCCGTCATAAGCCCGATCCGAACTCAATACGCGGATCAGCTCGTCGCGGATCCTTTCTTTAGAAACGAATTTTATAGACCCGGCGAGCTTAGCGATCGCCCGTTCGGTTTTCGGCTCAATCTCAAATCTGAGTTCAGACGAAAACCTGATGGCGCGCATCATCCTTAAAGCGTCCTCCTTAAAGCGATCAACCGGCTCCCCTACCGCCCGGATAATTTTTTTCTTTAAATCTTTTTGTCCGCCGAAGAGGTCAATAATCTCATGCTCATCACTTTTAACTTTAAATGCCATCGCGTTAATGGTAAAATCGCGGCGTTCCAGGTCTTTGTCCAGCTTTTCTTCAAACCTGATCTCATCCGGATGACGGCGGTCAGAGTAGCCCTGTTCGCTCCGGTAGGTGGTTATTTCTACCACGTCAATCACCTCTTCCCTGTTTCTCACCGGGAGCAGTACGGTTCCAAATACGTTTTCATATTTTCCCTCGGAAAAAACTTTTAAAGTTTCCTCCGGCTTAGCGTTAGTCGTTATATCCCAGTCTTTCGGAATTCTTCCCATAAGCAAATCCCGCGCGCAACCGCCCACAATAAAAGCCTCATATCCGGCCTTTTCCAGATTCGCTAAAATATTTTTGATGTATTCAGGAATTTTCATGAGTTAATTATATAGAACTTACAGGTTTAAGTCAAAAAAACACCGAATTTAAGCAAAATTTGGTGTTTTGAATTTATTTATGGTTATTTTACCGCTTTTAGCGGTTTTAAAATCCCGTAGGCGATTATTCCGCCGATTAGGGCCGTTGCAAACTGCGGCCAGCTCATCATCTGCGCGACTTTAACGGCCAGTTCCTGTTTTAATAAAAGTTTTGAAATAAGGCCGGTCGTTGAAAGAAGAAAAATCCATTTCAGTCCGGCGCCGGCGGCAAGGCCGATCCAAAATCCGTTTTTACCCTGTTCAAATTTTTTGTACAGGTATTCCATGGTAAAAATCAAGAGACAATTGCTGATCATAATAAACGGTACGGCCGGAGCGAGAACCGCCGGAAGCAAGCCACCGGACAAAGCCATGAGGCTCGGAATTAACGCGAGCGTTATCGCGCTTCGAACGCCGACCAGAAATAGGGTGAGAATCAAAATAGCGTTAACTACGGGTCCGGTTAAAAATTGGGCATGGATAAAAAACGGCAGGAACGTCGCGATTGAGCCTAAAACGATAAATTGCGCGGCAGCCTTGGTGTCAACTTTGGCGGCAACTGTTTCTTTTAAGTAGTTCATAAGTTAATTATTAAAAATTATTGTGAAAAATTTTGTTTACTGGTTCATTCGGACGGTTCACGCGTCTATTTAACCTCTGAAATAAAACCAAGCTTAACCACGGCGAATTTGTATTTTGAAAAACCTTGGGCGAATTTATAGAGTTCTTTTTTTTCTCCTTCCACTATCAAAGTAATGAGTCCGGAACAGTTTTTAACGCATTTACGGCCGAGGTGAATGCCGAGCCGAGCACGGATTAAATGCCCGAATTTCGTTATGACGTCGTTTATTTCCGGAGCGTTCACTTCCCTGTCGCTGACGAGGATGTTCAGGGTGGCGAGGTATTCTTTTGGCATAGAGTATATGTTAAGAATATTTAGATGAATTTGGTATGGTAATTTGCTTGTTGCGCAAAACTATCAACCGCGTTTAATATATTTAGTGTGCAAAACCTGCGATTCCAGCTTGCCCTTGGTCTTTAGCCATTTTAAAATTTCCATCACTCCTTTATTTTCATGAGCCTTTCTTAGCGGGGCGTTTTTGTCAATTTTATAAAGGGCTTCGGCCCGCAATCGGCGGATTTCCGGGGTGGTCGGGATGGGTTGGCCACCGCCGCCGATACAGCCGCCCGGGCAGGCCATGACTTCAATATAATCATAATCAGCGAGTTTTTTTATGATTGGGCTAATATGGC
This sequence comes from Patescibacteria group bacterium, assembly GCA_041661405.1. Lineage (GTDB taxonomy): Bacteria > Patescibacteriota > Patescibacteriia > Patescibacteriales > JBAZCA01 > JBAZCA01. Next base: position 57,239 of record JBAZUL010000008.1, on the reverse strand, counting down.
CAATGCCGTTAACCACGGCAATTCTTAGCTTATGGCCGCCAATTGTTACGTCAGCCTCTTTAACGCCTTCCATGCCCCGGGCCTCCTTAAAGTCAATTCTATTATCGCAAATTTTATCGCCTTTGCATATAAGCGCGGCGGCGGTTCGCAGAGCCGACTCCATCACTCCGCCCGAAGCCCCGTAGATGGAACCGGCGCCGTTCGGTTGGATTGCGCCGGAATTGGGATCGCTTTTTCCGGCGCGCGCGGGGTTGTCCGAGTTTTCCGGTTTTAGTTTTCCCAAGCTTATTTTATTCCTTTTTAAAAGAAAGGCGAATTCCCGCGTCGTAAGGACATGGTCAACCGGCCGCGCTCCGTTGACCGCCAATTCTTTCCGTATGGCCTCAAACTTTTTTGCCGTGCAAGGCATGATAGAAACAGTAATTATATTTTTAGGGTCAATGCCTGATTTTTCCGCCCAGTAAGTTTTTATCGCTCCGGCCAGGTGGACGTGCGGCGATCGGGCGGAAGTGAGGTTAGGCAGGAGTTCAGGATGATAGAATTCCGCGTATTTTACCCAGCCCGGACAGCAGGAAGTAATCATAGGCAGATGGGAAATTGCCGATTGCCGATTGCCGATTGCCGATTGATCGCCGGTTATTTGTTTTGCGGCCTTTAATTTGGTTACCAACTCGCTGGCCTCCACCACGGTTGTAATATCGGCGCCGAAAATAACGTCAAAAACATAATTAAACCCGAGTTTCCTTAAGGCGGCCGCGAGCTGGCCGGTAACAACTTTGCCGTAAGGCAAGCCGAATTCCTCGCCGATTGATACCCGGATTGAAGGCGCGAACATGGCGACGAGCTTTTTGTCGCCCGGATTTTGCAGTAATTTTTCCACCTCCTGCCATTCGCTCTGTTCAGCGGCTGAGTTTACCGGACAATGGAGGGCGCATTGCCCGCAATAGATGCAATCCACTTCCAGATCTTTTGACGGTGTTATTTCCTGGTTTATTCCTTTTCCTTTGATTTCAAGGTAATTTATTTTTTGGAGCATGGAGCAGGCGTCAACGCAATTACGGCAGTCAATGCACTGGGATCCGTCAATTTCCACGGCATTGGCGAATTTATAGGTTTTTCGTTCTGTCTTGCGCTCCCCGAAGCGCCGGACTTCAATTTTATATTTTTCGGCGTAATAAAGCAGGCGGCAACTAAAATTTATGGCGCAGGTCGGGCATTTTTCAATATGTTCAGCAAATATGAGCTCAAGGTTAAGGTTCCTTGCCTTCTTAACGCGTTCGCTTATTGTACTGATAACCATTCCGTCGGTTGCTTTTTCCGAACATGAGGTAACGAGCTTATTGTATCCTTTGATTTCCACGACGCAGACCCGGCAGTTGGCTTTGGGCGGAAAGTCCGGATGGCCGCACAATCCGGGAATTTCTATGTCATTGTTTTTAGCCACCTTAAAAATAGTCTCATCCGGAGAGCATTGTATTTTTTTTCCGTTTATGGTTATGGTGATTTTTTTAAGCATACCGAGAGACAATTCTACGAAAAACATTCGCAAACCGTTTTTGATTGGCTTGAAGCCAGTACGTTATTTTTATCGGAAATTAAGGGGAAGACATTTTTAAAATAACTGGTTATGGCGATTGGCGCTGAACAGCCGAGGCCGCAAAAAGACGTTTCAGCCAGGTTATTCAGCAGCTCTTTAACGAGCGGCCAGTTAACATCGTTTTTTTCCAGCTGTTCTTTGACGCGGAAAGTCCCTTCCCGGCAAGGCACGCATTTTCCGCAGGATTCGCCGTAAAAAAAACCGATCCATTGTCTTATCAGTTCCATCGGATCGTGGTTTTCAAGGTTGTAAATAGTGATTGAGCCGGAGCCGGCGAGCGGGTTTTTAAGCTGGCTGGAATTTAAAACCATTCCGCTCGCTCCCCCGCCCAGCTGTACAAAAAATTTGTACGAGGGTAAGCGGCCGGATTTTTTCAGGATTTTTTCCATTGTCCAGTCTTCGGGAAATAAAAAAACCTCCCTTTTGGTTATTTTTCTCAGCCGGGCAAAGGCTTTAAAGGTTGGTTTGGGCGATTGCTCAATAATCGTAACAAAGCGGTCGGGCCGGTAAGAACCTTCCTCTACCAAAGCGACGTTATAGAATGTTTCAACGTTATTTAAAAGCGTCGGCAGTCCGAAAAGACCCGCTTTAAAAGGAAAAGGCGGTTTAAGGCGCGGCTCTATTCTTTTGCCTTCAATAGCGTTCAATATTGAAGTTTCCTCGCCGCCAATATAGCCGGCGCCGGACGGTTTTACGAGGATTTCCACCGGCGTGCCGTCAGCGGCTTTTTCCAACTTTGCCCTAAGAATCCGGTAGTAATTGGCATTGATATAGAGATAACCTCTCTTCGCGCCGAGATAAGCGAGAGCAAGAAGCATGCCGGCGATTACTTTTTCCGGATGGTTTTTAAGGATGTAAAAATCTTTTTTTACGTCCGGTTCGCCTTCGGACGCGTTGCAAATTACGCAACTTTTGCGGTCATTTTCCGGCCTTTCATCAATCGCGTTTTTAACCGCTGTCCATTTCTTCCAAACCGGAAAACAGGCGCCTCCCCGGCCGATCAGGCCGGCTTTTTTTATTTTATAGAGAATATTGTTGTCAGCCATACTCGGCAAATCCCGATCGCTCGGGACAAAATCACAAAGATTGCTCAAACGCGCCACATGCGCTAATAGATTAAATCAAGTTATTCGCGGCAATGTACTCGCAAAGGTCGGAGAGCCGGCAGGAATAACCCCATTCATTATCATACCAAGCAATTATTTTTACGAGGTCGTTGTCAACGACTTTAGTCAAAGACAGGTCAACGATGGAGCTGTGGGGATTGCGCGCCAAATCGGTTGAGACGACCGGTTCATCGGTAACTCCGAGAATACCTTTGTATTTCGGCTCTTTGGCGGCTTTTTTCAGGGCGCTGTTTATTTCCTCGGCCGTCGCTTCTTTTCCGATCAAAAAGACCACGTCGCAAATGGAAACTACCGGGGTAGGAACGCGGATCGCCATGCCGTCAAATTTGCCTTTAACCTCGGGGATGGCCGCGGCGACTGCCCGAGCCGCGCCGGTCGTTGTCGGGATCATGTTTAAAGCCGCCGCCCGCGCCCGCCTTAAATCCTTATGCGGATTGTCTACGAGATTCTGGTCGGCCGTATAGGCGTGGATGGTCGTCATGATGGCCTTTTTTATGCCAAAATTGTTTTTTATCACGTCCGTAACCGGGGCAAGGCAATTAGTAGTGCAGGAAGCCATGGAAATTATTTCATCTTCTTTTTTCAGTTCTTTCTGGTTAACGCCTAAAACGATATTTTTTATCGCTTCATCTTTGGCTGGCGCGGAAATTATGACTTTTTTCGCTCCGGCTTTAATATGCCCGCCCGCTCCGGCGAGATCGCGGAAGATACCGGTTGATTCAATGACAATATCAATTTCCAATTCTTTCCAGGGAAGTTTAGCTGGATCTTTCTCGGCTAAAAGCAAAAATTCCTTTCCTCCGACAATGAGGCTTTTGTCCGTGAAACTCACTTCTTCCGGGTAGGTTCCATAACAGCTGTCATATTTAAAAAGGTGCGCTGTTGTTTTCGGGTCGGTAAGGTTATTAATGGCGGCGATATTGATCTCCGGGTGCCGCTCAATCATGGCTTTAAAAGCCGCCCGGCCGATGCGGCCAAAGCCGTTAATAGCGACATTGATTTTGGTTTTTTTCGCGTTTCCCATAATTTTAAAAAATAATCCAAATGCGGATTTGAATTAATTGGCGATTATTTATAATTATATCATAAAATATTATCCGAGTAAAACCATATTTTCCTGCCTTTTAGTTGTAATAATCAGCTTTAGACTCCGGGTGATATAAAAATTCATTTCGCTTCGGACGCCGAATTTATTTTTCAGGTACACACCGGGTTCAATCGTGTAAGGCACATTCGCTTTTAGCGGGCGGCGGTTATCGGTTCTTATACCCTTGTAATTCCCGTGCGGATGGTTTAAACCAAGGCTGTGGCCGGTGGTATGTAAAAACCGTTTGGCATGCCCGTCGCGAGCGATAATATTCCTGGCCGCGAGGTCAGTCAAACGCCCTTCCGGCAGTTTATTGTTTTTCAGACTTGCCCGGATGTATTTTAGTGCGCTTTCACGCGCTTCCAGTATCAGGTTAAAAATTTTCATGATTTCAGCCGGAACCTTTTTTCCGTAAAACGCCATCCAGGTTATATCGGCGAAAACTGCGCCTTTTTTATTGAGCCTCGCCCAAATATCAACCATGATCAGAGAACCGGGTTTTAGTTTTTTTGAATTTTTTACCGGTGGATAGTAATGGACGTTAGACGTATTTTTTCCAAAAGCGACAATCGGCGTCCGGTCTTTGTCAGTCTCTAAACTGTAATGCTCAAACCTTTGCAATATGAACTGCTGGACTTCGTATTCAGAGCAGGATTTATGCTTTTTAAGATAGAAAAAAACTTCTTTTATGATTTTATCCAGCCGTCGGCAGGCAATGAGGTGGGATTGGATTTGAAACTTAGAGTACGGCATTTAGTCAGTTTTTTCTTTTTCAAGCGCATCCAGTTCTTTGTCTAAATTTTCAAAAAAAGTTATGGCCGAATATTCGCCGGGAAGATCAAGATAAACAGATTCGCTACGCCTTGGTGAACTGCCGAATATATGATAGCCCGCGTAACTTTCGCAACCGGGCACATTTTCCTTTGCTCTCTGGGAAAAAGCGATAAACTGTTCCTGAAACCAAAGCCACCCCGGTTGTCCGCTTATATCTTTTTTCTGCATTATCTTTAAAATTATCTTTTTATAATCATCCATAACTTTAATAAAATCATTCCACTCTTCGGTAGTATATTTTGCCTTTGGATTTTCCCTGTCATATTCATTAATTTCCGGTATTTCCGATTCGTTTTCCGGATTCGTTACCGAAGAACTTGCATTTTGGTCAATTGAATTTTCGCTTGACATAAATTTGTATGTTAATAATTAGCCTTGTTAATATTAATGCACATAGCTTCCCGCGTTAACGTCAAAGGTTCCGCCTGTCGCGTGATCAGCTAAACCGCTCGCGAGAAACGCAACTAAAGGCGCGATATCGCGGGGCTCGGTAAGGCGATTCAGGGCGATATCGCCGACTATATTCTCCTCGCCGTATTCTTTAATGGATTCATTGGTCGCTTCGGTCCGCACCCAGCCCGGAGCGATGATAAAAGATTTAACGCCGTCTTTGCCAAAATCGCGGGCGATTGAGCGAGAGAGCGATACCATGCCGCCTTTGGAAGCGGCATAAGCTAAAAATTCGGGCGTATCGCCGCGGAAAGCCGCCCGCGAAGCGATATTGATTATCCGGCCGCCGCCTTGTTTTTTAAAATGCAAAACCACGCGCCGGGAAAGAATACCGGCTGAGCGTAAATTTATGGCCATGGTTTTGTCCCATTTTTTTGTCCAGTCATCTTCTTCCATGCCAGCCATGGCCATGGTGCCGGCGTTGTTCACCAGAACGTCAATGGAGCCGAAATCTTTTATGACTTCCGAAAATAGGTTTTCGCATTCCTCGGCTAAAGCCAAGTCGGCTTTAAAAATTTTCGCGCCATTGCCGATTTTTTCGGCTAATGCTTTAGCTTCCGCTTCGCCGGTATGATAATGCGCGGCTACTCGCGCGCCGGATTCCGCGAGCGTTTCCGCGATCGCCCTCCCTATCCCCCGGCTCGCGCCGGTAACTAAAATGTTTTTTCCGGTTAAGTCAATTTTCATAAAGTTTTGTTTTTACAGTATTTTTAGCCGACACGAAGTTATTTTAGGTTAAGCAAATACTCAATGGACTTAATCGTATCGTCTTCCGGGAGCTCAATAACCATCGGCGCGTCCGGGCAATATTGGTTTTTAGCTTTAAAAAATTTTTTCCAATCAACAATTCCTTCGCCAATCGGCGTATGGGTCTGCTCAATTTTAGCGCCATCATCCTCTTCCGGCCGCATATCATGGAGATGGATGACTTTTATATCGCGGCCAAGGGTCTTTAGCCAGAACTCCAAAGTATATTTTTCGTTAAGGTGGGCGTTGCCTGACGCGTGTCCGGCGTCCAGGGTAAAGCCGGTTTTTTTGATAATATCCTTAGCTGGCCGGCCAATTTTTTCGGCAACGGATTCGCAAAGCGTTTTTCGGGCGGCGATAAGATGTTCGCTCCGGGAGCTGAAAAGTTCGCGGAACTGATGCTTCCAAGGCTTATACCTTAAATTTTCCAAAGTCATGGTTTTGCCCGATTGAAAGCCGGCCGCGACGACATCCGACAGTTCGTTTTTTACTTTAACGGCCAGTTCGGTATTTTTCCAATTCCAATCAGCGTCTAAAACCGCGTCAACATCCTTCCAGCCGAGATGGATTGTAATAATTTCCAGGCCGGGCGGAGTTTTTTCGCAAAGCATCAAAAGCAGTTCATCTTTCCGTAAAAGATCGCCTCTTTCGTCAAAGCGCAGATTCGGGAGATGGATGCTCGCCCGATCGCTGTTGTTTTTCACGCCGGAGAAAATTTTGCGCATGTCGGCGATTGACTTGGGCTTAAACTGCATCGGAATGGACGTCGTATTAAAAATTCCAATAGCGTCATCCAGAGACATGCCAAAACAGCAAATTCCAATGCCTGGGAAATGTTTTTCTAAAAGTTCTATGTGGTCTAAAAGTTCTTTATGGAATTTTTCTCCGTCCATACTTTTGCGCTGCGAGTTCGCGGTAATAAAAATGAGGCCGGATAGCCAACTTGATTCGTCGCTTGGTATGTGTATATTTTAGCTTAAAATATTGGAGAAATCAACGGTTCAGGAATGGCGTTAAAAATAGAACGCGAAAGCCGTCAGGGCGAATATAAGGGTGTTAACAAGCGCGGTGGCGAGGCACCATTCGCAGAATTTTTTTAAGACAAAAGCCTGGATGCCAGTTAAATAGGCTGAAAGCGCGAAAGCGAGGGCGGAAACGGCGAAAAATCCTGTTTTCGCGACTTCGTATGCCAATACCGGAAAAATCAAAAAAAGAGCGGCAACAATCATGACTGCCAAATAATAAACCATGCCGACAACCTCGTTCGGGATGCCGAACGTTTTTCCGTATTCGCTTTCAACTACTTCATTGCAACTCTGCTTCCCCGCCCCGAAATGGCAGACCAGCTTTACGCCGGTTTTTTTCGCGCGGTAAATATGCCGGGAAATAAAAAAACCGATTATTGAAAGGACGATGATGGCGGGATAGAGCATAAGCGTAGTTTAGTTTAGTTAATAGTTAAACTTATATTAACCGGCCATTTCTGCCGCTTTACCACTTCTTCCCCATAATCCTCCCGAGCTCATGAAAAGATTCGCGCGAGGAAAGTTCAAGACTCAGCGGAGTGATGGAAATCCGGCCTTCGGACAGGGCTTTGTAGTCGGAGTTTTTTTCGGCGTATTTTAAAACCGTAAGCGGACTTTTATAGATATACTTATTGCCTTTTTTATGGAACAGCTTGCCGTACGGTTCCCGGTGCGGCCGGGTAACTTCAAATTCGCTGTGGACTGTCGCTTCAAAAGGAATATTGACTGAAATTATGTCCAGGTCATTGCCGAACTTTTGGTTCATGATTATTTTCGCGATTTTCAGGGTAATTTGCGCGGCGTTTTCAAAATATTTTCGGCTGTCTTTACGGGAGAAATTGTGGATTCGCCGGTGCTCACTGGTAACGTAAAGAGAGGCGCAAAGCGACCGAACACCTTCAAAAGCCGCTTCCATGGCCGCGCCGATGGTGCCGGAGCTTAATATCCGGGCGTGGCCGGTATTCTGGCCGACATTTATTCCCGATACAAGCAAATCTGGCGGTTTTCGGAGAATGTCATGAAGCCCAATTTGGGCGCAATCAGCCGGTGTGCCCGAGCAGGCGTAAACCGTGAATTCGCCCAGTTTACTTTTTTTCACTTCCAAAGGCCCATGGGCGGAAATAGATTTTCCGATCCAGCTTCTTTCCCCGTCCGGAGCCACGGCCGTCACCTCGTATTCCCCGGCCAAAGCCTTATAGAGAGGATAGAATCCGGCCGATTGATAGCCGTCGTCGTTTACCAAAAGAATTTTTTTCTTATTTTTCATTTTATTTAAGAGCTCTTCTCATTAATTTTTTCGGGTTTTTCCGCGCTTTTTTCGGCTTCGGCGCCGGTAGCTCTTCGGCTGTAATCCGTATCAGCTCGCTAATCCACTGCCGGTCTTCAAATTTATCTTCAATTAGAAAACTCGGTTTCGCGCCGGGATAAGCCGGAGCTTCTACAACCTTGCCGATATATTCTCTTCCGCCTTTGGTCGGCTTTACGAAAAGCCGGTTGTCGCAGACTAGGGCGACGACCTTTCCGCCGCAGTAAACCGCGTATTCCCCGAACATCTTTCGGTAGCTGATAAGCCCGGCTTCTTTCATTTGTTCGGCAATAAATTCAACAAAATCTTTGTCCGATGCCATGGTTTAGCTTATACAAATTAAGTTGATATCTGAATAGATATTTATTCTATTATCCTGTTTCCGCTTTGCTCTATCGCTTCCCTTATTGCCGACATTAGTTCTTGTTTATTTTTAGAACCTTCAGTAAAAACAGGAGTCGCGTTTTGCATAATGTATGTTTCAAAGAATTTAGGCCAGGGCCTTTGTCTCGTTATACGCCATTTGCCTTCCGCTTCCATAATAATTATACCATCACGTTGGATATTGACGAATCCATTCTCTTTTTCCGTAAAAGTGTTCTCAGCCAGTTCGGATGCTTTATTAAATATTGCCTCCAGTTCTTGAAAATTAAGTTTCGTTAAATCGATTTTCTCGGGGTTTTCCAGCTGATTATCCGGCTGTTGTTCGTGAGTCATATGTTTTTATTTAGTTTAGTTTTGGGCAGAGGGGTCAGGGGTGAATGCCCAAAATCCAAAACTCCTTATTCTTTTTAGAAGTCAAGATTCCAAACTCTTTCTACTGCTGATTTGAGCAGTTGCACAGCCCTTTCCTTTATTGTGCTCTCGTCCCAATTATCTCTTTGTAGATATTGTGAAAATATTTCTATTCCTTGAGCATACTCTATAAGGCCGAGATTTCTTCCATTACCATTTTTTTTCGTTGGCCAGTCGGAGTCTCTTATAGAAGAATTTAATTGTTTTGTGATTAATGTTAGATTACCAAGTGTTAATATTAAGTCATCGCGTTGTTCTGCCTGTTCGTTCGTTAAATTTTGAATATTCCAGTTGTTTCGCCATTTTTTCGGCATCACATGTTCTAGGCTATATTCATTGAAATATTTTAGTTCAGTAGCATTTAAATCATTTCTAGTTGTTCTTTCAATTAAATATAGAACACCCTTTGCATATTTATTTGCAAGCTTTGAATTATTAAATCCATCCTCTACTGTGCTATCTGAGGGCATTTTATTAATTTTTTCGCCCTTCATTTCGATTATTTCCTTCAATTTTTCAAAGGAATTAATCTCGTTGTTTATTAAACTCCTAAATAGTTGGTTATAATTTTTTGTTGTCTCTCTACAAATAAGCCTTCTTATTAGGTAGGCCTCTAAATATCTGAATATTTTGTTTTTTTCCTCTTGGCTACTAACCTTTTTTGATACATACAAAACATATGGAATTATAGTCGCCGTATCCAATCCAAACATTACTAAATTTAATCTTTGGGCGTAGTCATTTTTATCAATGTCTTGCTCAACAATTTTTGGATTAATTGTGCTTTTATAAACACTGGCGTATTCCTTTAATTCATTTATTATGGCATTTTTATCCATTTGATAATCAGTAATAAATTCCTTGTAGGAATTAAAAACAGAGTCAATTTTGAAAAATCTTTCTTTGTCATCAGAACTAACGTTGATCCCATTTTCTTGAATTTTAATAAACAGGTAGGCCTGCAAAAACAGATCTATGTTATTTCTGATATTTCGTCCAGAAGTAACCTCTTGATCCCAATATTCTTTTATTTCATCGTTTTTTTCAAATACATCCCGCCAATTTGTATTGTAAAAATTAACGTCATCTCGAAATAAATAATTCTTTAGCAACTCAGCCGTAGTCAGTCTGACCCCCAAAGAATTAATTGTATCAAATATTTGCTGCTCATCTTCGTTGTATAACAAATCAATTCCGACAAATAAAATATTGGATAGTAGTTTATTTGGATCAATCTCGCTGGGTTTAATTTTTTCTAAAAAATATTTATAACATTTGGCTATTTGACTCTTCTTTTCTTTTGATTCTAGGTCTTGGTCAAGTAAAATTTTGTCAAATATCGGTTTATCAGAATAATTATGTTCCAAAATCACACCATTATTAAATGTTGTAAAAATATGAGGAAATTTTTCTGGTGTATCATTATTAATAAATAATGCCTTGAAAAACAGAATTACTGTTGTGAGCCTTTGCTGGCCGTCAATAATAGTTCTTATATTATCTTGATTAACTTGGGTTTCTTGTTGTTTTAGTATGACTGAGCCCATAAAATAGGGGCGATTAGCGTGAGATGCGTATTGCATGTCATCTAAAAATCGTTCCCATTGTTCTTCGCGCCAAACATAAGATCTTTGAAAGTGGGGTATTTTCAATTTATTTGCTCTGTTGAATATGTCGGGTATGTTTCGTTTTCCTGCTTCCATATTTTTACATTTAAGTTTAGTAATTATATTGTATTCGTTTTTCCTTTATAAATAAATCGTTTTCGCAGCGGAGCAGAGAAAACACCTTATTTCCCCTTTATAATCAAAGAAAAAGAAATTTGAAAATTTTTTAAAACAATTGTTCGGATAGCCCAAAAAGAAAAGGAATATTTCAGCTAATGCGCTTGGGATATCCGAACCCCAAAAAAAACTACTAATATTAAAATAAATATCTCTTAAATCCTTTCCATCCCCTCCTTCACCCTCTTTAAACTATCTTCCTTCCCTAAAACCTCAGCAACGTCAAAAGGCGATGGCGAGGCTTTGCGGCCGGTCAGGGCAACGCGCATGGGCCAGAGGTATTCGCCCATTTGGCCGTTTTTCGCCGCAATATGGGTTTTAATCGCTTCTTCAATTGAATCATTGGTCCAGAATTCTTCCGGAATCCTTTCCAAAACATCCGCGACTTCTTTTAATTTTTCTTTTACTTCTTCGGCGGACATTTTTTTCCAGATTAAAAGCGTTGGGTCGTATTCCAGTTTATCAACGAAAAAGAATTCAGTCAGCTCGGAAATTTCTGATAATTTTTTCAGACGCTCCTGTTCCAGTTTTACCACGTCTTTGATAAAATCTGTCGTCTGTCGTCTGTCGTCTGTCGTCTTCTTTAAATTTTCCTCAAGATGCGGCCTGCACATCTCAGCCAGCTCATCCAAACTCTTATGGCGAATATAATAGCCGTTAAAAAAATCCAGTTTTTCAATATCAAAAATCGCCGGACTCGTTCCCATGTCTTTAATTTCGAACTTTTTAATTATTTCATCCAAAGTTAAAATTTCATTGTCGTCCTTGGGATGCCAGCCCTGCAGAACGCAAAAATTGATGAGCGCTTCGGGAAGATAACCTTTGGCGCGGTAATCCTCAACCGCGACGTCGCCCTGGCGCTTTGATAGCTTGCCGCCGCCTTTATTTAAGGTCAGGGCGAGGTGGACGAACTTCGGCGGCTCCCAGCCGAACGCCTGATAAAGCAAAATATTTTTCGGAAATGACGGCAGCCATTCTTCGCCGCGGACAACGTGGGAAATTTCCATTAGATGATCGTCCACGACGCTTGCGAACTGGTAAGTCGGGATACCGTTGGATTTTATCAGAACATGGTCTTCCAGTTCAGTCGCGTTAAATTCTATATCGCCCCGAAGCTCGTCATGGACAATAATTTTCCCCTCCAAAGGCATTTTCTGCCGGATAACATATTTTTCGCTACAGGCGATTTTTTTCTTAATTTCATCTTCGCTTAAATCGCGGCAATGGCGGTCGTATCTCGGAGCTTGTTTTTCCGTCTGCTGTTTATTTCGGACTTCTTCCAGCCTTTCGGCAGAGCAAAAACAATAATAAGCCCTGCCTTTATTTATTAGTTCATCCGCATGTTTTTTATAGATATCAAGCCTTTCCGTCTGCGTGTATGGGCCGTAATCGCCGCCCGCGTGCGGACCTTCGTCAAAACCAATTCCGATCCAGTCAAGAATTTTTACAAGACTCTCTACGGCGCCCGCTACTTCCCTTTTTTGATCAGTATCTTCAATCCGGAGGATTAATTTACCGCCGAGTTTTTTAGCGATTATATAATCAAAAAGCGCGGTTCTTAAACTGCCGATGTGCAGAAATCCGGTTGGCGAAGGCGCGAAACGCAATCGGATGTTATTTTTATCTGGCATAGCAATGAATTTTAAATCTGAGAGTATCTCTAAATTAAATTAAGGTTTTTTGAATTTTAGCGATCATTTTTAAATTTTTCGTATTCCATTTCCACGAACTCCTTTATTTCCTTCTTAAACCGCTCTTCGGAAAATTTTTCGGCATGGGCGCGGATTTCGGCCGGAACATATTTTTTCGCGTCAAATTTTTTAACCGCTTCAATAACATTTTCCGGCGTTTCAGAAAGAAAAAACTCTCCGGTTTTCCCTTCAATAACCGACTCGCGGGCGCCTCCCTGTTTTAGGGCGATTACCGGCCGGCCCGAAGCCATGGCTTCCATGATGGTTATGCCGAAATCCTCAACCTGCGGGTTGATGAACGCCTGGCACTCGGCGTAAAGTCTGGCTCGCTCTTCGTCCGAAACCCGGCCAAGGAATTCTATGTTCGGCGCGTCACCGGCGATTTTTTTTAAGCGCGGCAAGTCAATCCCGTCGCCGAAAATTTTTAGATTATACGGTTTTTGTGAGCTCTCAATTTGCGGAGCAGTCTCATTAAAGGAGCCAGCAGGTTGGCCATGGCCGTTCAATTTTTTAAACGCTTCTATGACAATATCAATCCTTTTGTAGGGAACGAGCCGGCAGCCGCAAAGAAAATAATTTCCTTTTTGGCTTATAATGTTTTCGGTTTTGTCAGCCGGCGAAACTTCGCTTCCCGCGACATGGAATTTTTCTATTTCAGTCGGAGGAAAGATGACCTTAGCATCGCGCCGATAATATTTTTTAATTCTTTTTGCAACCACATCAGAATTGGCGATAAAAACGTCAACCCGGTCGGCCGCCATCCGGTCCCAAATCCGGACGTAGTTTAAAACCATGGAAATGATTTTTTTGAAAAATTTATTGTAGCGCAGTTCATTGATATACTGGTGCGTGTCGCTCCATAAATAGCGGGTCGGCGTATGGCAATAGCAGATGTGCAGGGTGTCCGGGCCAGTAATCACGCCTTTGGCAAAAGAGGCGGTATCGGACAAGACAACGTCAAAGCCGCGCAAATCAAAAAATTCTATGGCCATGGGCATGAACGGCATGTACCACTGGTAATGCTTTACTCCGCCCGGCATTTTCTGGATTATGGAAGCTTCAATCCGGCGTCCCGGGTAATATTTATCAATGTTTTTTTTATCGTAAAGCAAAGTATAAATCGGCGCGTCCGGATAAATTTCCGCAAGGCTTTTTAAGACTTTTTCCGCCCCGCCGTCCTGGGCGAGATGGTCGTGGATTAGAGCTACTCGCATAATTTGACTATTCCGCTTTTCTCGGCCTTAAAACGGCCCAGGGCGTCCGGAAAAGGATGGAAATATCCAGCCCGAGCGACCAGTTTTCAATATAATAAGCGTCCAGTTTAACCTCGTCTTCAAAAGTAAGATCGCTCCGGCCGGAAATCTGCGCCAGCCCGGTGATTCCGGGTTTGATAGCTAAAATATATTTATGCCGCGATTCGTATTTAGCGGTTTCTAAAGTCATGTGACAGCGAGGCCCCACCAAGCTGATATCGCCGCGAAGGACATTATAAAATTGGGGCAACTCGTCAAGGCTCCAGCGCCTTAAGAATTTTCCCGCCAGGGTAACGCGGGGGTCATCTTTTATTTTATGAAGCGGGCCTTCCTGCCGGGTATTACGCGCCGGATCGTTTATGAGCTTATTTAAATATTCATTGCCTTCGCAGGTGGCGGTCGGCCCTTCGCCGTCGCAGAGATCGGCTTGCATGGAACGGAATTTATAAAAAAGGAATTTTTTTCCGTACTGGCCGGAACGGTAATCAAGATAGAATACCGGTCCTTTTGAATCAAGTTTTATGATTATGGCGATAAGAATAAAAACCGGGCTTAGTGCGACGAGCAAAAGAAAAGATAAAAATAGGTCAAAGGTTCTTTTTACGATCCGACCCCAGCCCTCCAGCGGGGTTTTTACGACTTCAACCAACGGAATTCCGGAAATATCTGTTACCTCGGTTTTTAAAACTTTGGCTCCGAGCAGATCAGCCGCGTATTTAAAAGTAATATGGCGTTCGCCGGCGAAATCGTAGGCCCGGATTACTTCTTCTTTGGAGAGGTTCGGATCGCCCTGGATTATTTCGTCAACCTGGTTTTTTTTAAGGAATTCGGCGAGTTCCGCGGCTTCTTTCTCGCTGAAACTCCGGTAGCGGCCAACTACTGCGTAGCCTGATTTTTTATCGGACGAAAATTCATTGGCAAGAATATCCGTTGTTTTCGCGGCGCCGATTATGACGAGATTGTGAGCGCCGATTCCAAAGCGGTAGAGAAAGTTTTGCGACAGCCGGACGATTTTCCGGGCGAGCGTGATATAAACAATGGAAAAAAGCCAGCCGGCTAAAACGATGAAGCGGGAATCAAAAAGCTCGCGGCGGAAAAATATGAGAACCACGATCAGCATGAAGCCGGTTGAGCAGGCAAGGATTATCCGGTAAAATTCCTTCCCAAATCCCCTTTTGCCTTTAATCCGGTAAAGCCCGGCCAGGGCGAAAATAATTATCCAGGCCAGGGCGATTGGGGTTATAACCCGCAAATATTTTTCAAAAGGCAGATTAAAAATAACCGGCCTGATTTCGGTAAAAAATTCGGCGTACCGGATGGAGTAAGCCGAAAGGCCGGCGGCGATGATCATTAAGAAATCAAGCGGCACTAAGAGGAATGAAAAAAATAATTCAGAACGCTTCATGGACTGGTTAATTAGTTGATTGGTTAATTAGTGATTAGCAAAAACTGCACGACCAGTTAACTAATCACTAATTATCGTCCTGGTAAATTCCATTAATTTCAGGGCAAACTGTAAGCCGGATTCTGTCCACCTTCTCGCGAAGGATAGATAGCCATTTATCTGTCCCGCGAATTACTCCGCGGGATCAAGCGAGCCACTTGTCTTCCTTGCTCCGCTTGCGCGAAAAAAGGAGTTTGCTCTTGCTCCAGGCAGGGTTTACCGTTCACGGCTGTCGCCAGCCGGAAAAGTCCCTGGTTTACAGTTATATGGATATCCAATTATAACCATAAACATGGGACAACTTTTCACCTTTCTCCCGATTGCTCGGGATAGTATTGTCTCTGTGGCCCCGCCTCTCTTAATTTGAATTAAGGAAGGCGGGATCTCGTCCCGCCGCTTTGCGGTCGGGACTTGACACTTTCCCTCGTCTTATTCCCGCCCCGCAAAATGCGGAGCGAAACGTCGGCGGGTGGGTGTTACCCACTGCCGCTACATCCCGCTATGCAAGCATGGCGGGACAGGAGTCCGGACTTTCCTCTGCGCATGAGGCGCAGTAGCTATCCGTTTGCCCTGAAATTAATGGAATTTAAAGAACTTAGAAAATACTAATAAAATAAAGCCAAATCGTTAAAATTCAGCTAATCTAACCTAATGCCAGAATAACGTATTTTTAGCAAAAAGTCAATGATTTGCGTGCGAGCAAATCATCCCGTCCCGCAGTATTGCGGGGCGGGATATTCAATCCTGCCAGATCCCGCACGCCTTCGGCTGCGGGATACCTCGCTCACACGCTCTGTAATTTGCCATAACCGCACCCGTATATTATAATAACCCTATGCTAAAAATATTAAAATCAAAAGCAGGATTACTTTTTTTGTTTACGGCTTTTTTGTTTGGTTCTTTTTTTAGTCCTCTGTTTGCCGCGGCGCAGACCGCGATTGACCCGAACTTTAACCCAAACTACATTATTAGCGATTCGGAAATCCTGAATACCAGCGCCATGAGCCTCGCTGAGATTCAGGAATTTCTTGAAACTAAAGGCAGTTTCCTCGCCCGCTATTCCTGCAAAAACTGGATAGGCGAAGTAAAAACCGCGGCGCAAATTATTTACGATGCCGCCAATAACAGTTATGACTGCTCGTCAAAGCTTTCTGACGCGCCGACACCAGCGGAAATCAGCTCTAAATGCGTCCCGGTAAAAACCGTAAATCCGAAATTTCTCCTCGTCCTTCTGCAAAAAGAAATGAGCCTTATTGACGAAACCGCGCCGACCCAAAGCCAACTTGACTGGGCGACTGGCTACGGCTGTCCGGACGGATCAAAATGCTTAGAATATTGGCGGGGATTTGGCAAGCAGATAAATTCAGCGGCGCTTCAGTTTAAAGATTATATCGTAAGCCCCGGACTCTATAAATACCGGGCCGGTGAAACTTATACTTTTACTAACCCTTACGGCACGATTTCCAACGAGCCGATGAGTGTTACTCCGGCCAATCAGGCGACCGCCGCGCTTTACAATTATACTCCGCATGTCTATAACGGCAATTATAATTTTTATAAGCTCTGGCAAAGATATTTTGTAATCAACTACCCTGACGGTTCGCTTTTACAGGCCGAAGGCGAGGCCGGGGTTTGGCTGATTCAGAACGGCAAAAGAAGAGCTTTTACCAGCCGCGGCGCTTTGACTTCCCGTTATGACGTTAGCAGGATAATAATGGTTAACCGGTCGGACATTGATAAATACCCGCTCGGGGATCCGATTAAATTCGCCCAATATTCTTTTGTCCGCTCGCCAAAAGGGACGGTTTATCTTCTTTTAGACGAGACAAAACGCGGCTTTGTTTCCCAGGAGGCGTTAAGAAAAGTCGGGATAAACCCGGAAGAAATAGAAGACGTGAGCTTTGAAGATCTGAACTTTTTCGCCGAAGCCGCCCCGATTACCGCGACCTCCACCTACCCGTCCGGCGCCCTATTGCAAAACAATAAAACCGGCGGAATTTATTTTGTCATGGACGGCGTAAAGCGGGCGATCCCGGATCGGGTGTTCCTGACGACTATGTTTAAAAATAAAAAGTCCATTCCGGCCGCGCCTGAAGAACTGGATAAATTTGTTACCGCTGAACCAATAAGATTCGGCGACGGAGAGCTTTTAAAATCCCCTCTTACGCCGGGCGTATATTTAATCGTCAACGGAACGAAGAGGGCGTTTATTTCCGGAGAAGTTTTTGAAAAGATGGGCTATAGATGGCCGAACGTGATAACCATTCCGCAAAAAATTATGGATTCATACCCGCAAGGAGAAATAATTACAGGAGTTAGTAATCAGATTTAATTATCAATCTTTCAAAGAATTAAACGTCACTGAAAATTTAAAAGCTTAAATTTAATTGTAAATTGACAATTGTAAATTGAATATATGTCTCTAATTTTCTCCGCCATCGTTCCTCACCCTCCTTTAATCATTCCTTCGGTCGGGAAAAAAAATGCCGCTAAGCTGAAAAAAACCGCCGCGGCTTATAAGAAGTTGGAAGACGATCTTTACGCGAGCCAGCCGGACACTATTATTATCATTTCCCCGCACGGCTGTGTTTACGAAAATTCTTTCTGCCTGAATCAGAGCCCGGAGTTTACCGCTAATATGGAAAGCTTCGGCGATTTTTCGGTTAAATCAACGCTCCCTGGAAATATAATGCTTACCCATAAAATCCGGGAAAGGCTGGAAACCCGCGCCCCGGTTCAGATGGTTACCGAATCCAAACTGGATTACGGGTCTTCTGTGCCGCTTCTGCTTCTTACTTCGCACCTGCCTAAAGTAAAAATCATCCCGGTTTATTATTCCGGGTTAAGTCTTTTGGCTAATTTTGAATTCGGTCAGCTTTTAAAAAGGGAGATTCTTGTTTCAAAAGAGCGGATCGCCGTAGTCGCGTCCGGCGATCTTTCACACCGGCTTTCAAAAGAATCGCCGGCCGGTTATTCATCAAAAGGAAAAAAATTTGATAAAAAAGTGATTGAGTTTTTGGGCGATCTTAATACCGGGGAGCTGTTAAAAATTGATTCTGAATTCGTCCATGAAGCCTGCGAATGCGGACTTAAATCCATTGCCATGTTGCTCGGCATCCTTGACGGAATTAAAGCGCGGCCTGAATTGCTTTCGTACGAATCCCCTTTCGGCATCGGCTATATGGTCATGGAATTTAAACTCTGAACATTTTTAGTTGCAGATTTGCGTGAGTAAGTCTTATATGCGTATTTATGTGAAGTTAAGTTTTTGGCGTCGGATCGGCGTCTTTTTTTGTTCCGCCGTTATAGTTATCTATTATCTTAAAAAAATATTTCCATTTCTCTCCCGTCTGGCAGAGTTCTTTCGTATCATTCAAGGCGTTCAAGATGGCATTTTTCGGCATTTCTTTGGCAATCTTAAAAACTGAACTCCTTTTAAAGCCCGGCACGCCGAGGTCTTTTATTATGCTAAGAGCAAGATCCTGCCATTCATAAGCCGGCGGTTTTTTCCTCGGGTTTTTCGCGCCGGTAAGGAAATCGCCGAGTTGCTGGAAACCGTGATCAATTTTCATAGTATCTAAATATTTAAAATCCGAGATACTGGATTTCTTCCCGGAGTTCCAAGCCGAGTTTGCCGCGGCATTGCTGTTTAATAAAACTTATAAGCGTAATAACATCTTCGGCGGTCGCGTCTCCGGCATTAACAATAAAATTACCGTGTTCCTCAGATATTTTCGCGTTGCCGATTGTTTTTCCTTTAAGGTCAAGGATTTTGTCAATTATCAGCCCGGCGCCGACTATACCGCGCTTTACCACTTCTGTTTGAATAAGCTTTTCCGCCAGTTTTGGATTGGCTTTTTTTATTTCGACAAGAGTTAGGTTTTTAAATACGCTTCCGGCGCTAGGCATTGCCGGCGTGTTTTTTCTTAATTTTATATTTTCCATGATTTGGTTTTTAATTTTTTCCGGATCATCTTTTTTCAGCGCGAGTGATGCTTCCCAAATAAGATAATTATCCTTTTCTTTAAAAATACTTTCCCGGTATTTAAAGCGGCATTCGGCGCGCGAGAGTTTTATAAATTTATTTTTTTTTAAATCATAAACTTCCGCCTCGCTTACATATTTTCCCATAGACGTTCCAAAAGCTCCGGCATTGCCCCGGATCGCCCCGCCGATTGTCGCCCGCGGAATTCCGGCTGTCCATTCCAAGCCGGTCAACTCTTTTTCGGCCGCGGCTTTAAGCGCGTCGGCGAGCTTTGCTCCGGCACCAGCGGATAGCGAGCTTTTTGCGATTTTTACGCTTTTGTCGGCGAATTTTATTACCAGCCCGTTCACTCCGGCATCATTCACAAGCAGGTTGCTTCCGCCGCCGATTATGTAAATCTTTTCTTTATTTTTTTCGGCAAAAATAACAGCGTCTTTTAGCTCCCCTTTAGTTTTTACTTCAATAAAAAATTTTGCCGGACCGCCGATTTTAAAGGTGGTAAGCGGAGCGAGGGGTATGTTTTTTTTGATTTTGAGATTTAAGATTTGCGCCATATTCCGAAATTTTTCAATGCTCACATCCTTATTTCATTTGTTGTTTATGTGTTTTTAATCAGGTTTTCTCCGATTCGGAAAACATCCCCGGCGCCCATGAGAAGGCATAAATCGCCGCGCGTAAGACGGTCGCGCAGATATTCTTCGCATTCGGCGAGCGTGGCGATATGGCGGACATCCTGCTCTCTTCCCGACCGGCGGTTAGTCTCGTTTATTTTTTCCACTAGATCCCGGGAATGGATGCCGCCTTGCTTTTCCCGCGCCGAGCCGTAGATGTCTAAAATAATGAGCTCGTCGGCCGGGGCAAAGCTTTTGGCAAAATCTTCCAAAAGAGCTATGGTCCGGGTAAAGGTGTGCGGATGAAAAACCACGATTAACCTTTTGTCCGGATAGGCAACGCGCGCTCCTTCCAGGGTAGTTTTTATTTCAGTCGGATGGTGCGCGTAGTCGTCGTAAATTCTCGCGCCGTTATACTCGCCTAAAAATTCCATCCGCCGATCGGTTCCCGTAAACTCGGCAAGCGCAACTCTCGCTTCCGCGAGCGGCGCTTCCAGTTCAACCGAGGCGGCGATTACGGCCAGAGCGTTTAGGACGTTATGCCGGCCGGAAAGCCGGATGGAAAAAGCTCCAAGATCATCGCCCTGCATTTTGACGCGGAAAAACTGGCGATCGCCTTTTTGGGTTATTTCCGAGGCGATATAATCAGCCTCAGGATCATTCAGTCCGTAGCTTATAACTTTGCCTAAACAATTTACCCGGGCGATTTTCCGGACAACCGGGTCGTCAAAGTTAGCGGCAAGAAAACCTTTTTTTGGAATTTTTTTTATGAATTCAATAAATACTTTTTCATAGGCTTCAACAGTCGGAAAAAAATCCGGATGATCGTAATCAATGTTATTTAAGAGAATTGCCCGCGGCCGGTAATGCTGGAATTTGTTGCCGTATTCATCCACCTCGGCGACAAGATAATCAGAAGCACCGCTAAGGCTCGTACCGCCGAATTGGGGGACGTGCGAGCCGGCCATGACATTCGGATTTAAGCCCGCTTTCCAGAGGACATACCCGAGCCAGGCTGTAGTCGTTGTTTTTCCGTGCGAGCCGGAAACGGCAATGCCGTAATATTCGTTAAAAAACTCTCCGGCCGCTTCCCCGTAATTTAAGACTTTAGTTTTTCCGGCGCGCGCCTTTGCTACTTCGGCGTTATTTTCCGGATTGTAGGCGAGTGAATGGATAATAAGATCAGCGTCAGAAGGAAGATTTTTTTCATTGAAATTTTCAATAACATGAATGCCGGCTTTTTTAAGCGCTTTTTCGGTCATGAATTTTTCCGCCGTATCCGAACCGCTTATCGCGAATCCTTTTTCCGCGAGAAACTGGCCGAGCATGGTCATCCCGACCCCCTTAATCCCGATCATGTAGATTTTTTTAATTTTAGAGAGGTCCATATTCTGATATTTGCGGATTTTAGCAAATTTGCTGTATAATAAAGATAAGTTTTAGCTACCCGCTACTCCCCTATTTTATTTAATTTTAGGCATTAAGTCAAATTAGTTTGCTATTAAGGAGTTAGCTGAAATATTTTTTTAAATAATTTTTTTCTCCACTATGTCTTGGCAAAACGTTTTCAAAAAAGGGCAGGAATTAATTTTGTCGACTTGCACAGCCCAACATGAACCTCATGCAAATATTGTGATTTCGCTAGGATTCCATGATGATAAATTGTTGGTCGCAGACGCTCAAATGACGACCACCATTAAAAATTTGTCTGAAAATAGAAAGATATGTGTTGTTGCCAAAAGTGATGGTCTATATTATCGAATTAAAGGTACTGTTGAAATTTTTAACTCAGGAAAGTATTTTAATATTTGCGTAAATGCTGACAAAAATAATCCTGCCCGAAATGCAATTTTGATAACAGTTGATGAAGTTTTTGATTTAGATAATGTAATAAAAATTATTTAAAAAAATATTTCCGACAACACGGCATATCTGGCTACGCCCAAATTTAACACCTTAGCTTAGCTAATATTCCACGATTAGTGCATTGAAATAAGTTAGCAATAATGATACACTTTAACCAATAAAGTCGGCGTTAAACTTCAGATACACCTAACGTTAGACAAAATACACTCGCTCCGCTCGCGTAATATTTTGTCTAACGCGCGCGGGTGTCCCTCGTTAGGCGAAATTAAAATTAGGCCTCCTAAATATTTATGGATTTTAAAGTGCTTGCAATAAAATCAGAGAAAGAAATATTAAAACTGGCGCCGCTCTTTACTAGAGTTTTTTCTGAGAAGCCTTACAATGAAAAATGGGACAAAAAATCAGCCCTAAAACGATTAAAGATGTTGTATAATGAAGCTAAAGGGCTTTGCCTCTACGCAGAGAAAGATGGAAAAGTGGTCGGGCTGATTTTTTGTCAGCAACTAACCTGGCCGGACGGCAACCACATCATTATTGAAGACCTTGTTGTTGATAAGAACTTTCGAAGAAAAAAGGTCGCGGCTTCTCTTCTAAGTAAATTGGAAGCTCTCGCCAAGAAAAAAGGAATACCTGCAATAGACCTCTTGGTAAATTCTAAAGCTGAAGCACCCAAGTTTTGGAAAAACCAAGGTTACCGTCAAACTGCATATGTTCAATATACGAAGAATATTTAGGATGCCTAATTTTAGCTCTGCGCTCCATAACATTAATGAAATTTGAAATTCCCTTGCGCAAGTTCTTTTCTTCCTTCGGTCGAAAAGAACTTTAGATATTTCTGCCATTCAGCAAAATCGCTCGTTCCTTGCCTGCTAACAGTCGCGCGCGTTCAGAAAAATTACAATAAAATTAATAACAACTATAAAAGAAAAAACATGAAAACCCTCATCACCTATTATTCCCGCACGGGAATGACGAAAAAAGTCGCGGAAAAACTGGCCGGCGAATTGAATGCCGAACTGGACGAAATAACCGACGACAAAAATCGCAAAGGCGTTGTCGGCTATCTTCTCTGCGGCAAAGAAGCTATGCAAAAAGTTTTGCCGGAAATTAAATTCGCGAAAGACCCGGTCGCGTACGACCTGGTAATAATCGGAACGCCGATCTGGGGCTGGAACATGTGCAGTTTAGTCCGTTCGTATGTCGGGAAAAACAAAGGCAAAATAAAAAAAGCCGCGTTTTTCGCGACCATGGGCGGCTCGGGCGATGAGAAAGCGTTCGCGGAAATAGCTGAAATTCTCGGAGTTAAACCGGTGGCGACCTTGGGACTAAAAACTACTGAAGTAGCTAAAGTTCTCTCGGATGAAAAGATTAAGAAGTTC
This sequence comes from Patescibacteria group bacterium, assembly GCA_041661405.1. Classification (GTDB taxonomy): domain Bacteria; phylum Patescibacteriota; class Patescibacteriia; order Patescibacteriales; family JBAZCA01; genus JBAZCA01. The sequence goes on along the minus strand of JBAZUL010000008.1, from coordinate 34,258 downwards.
GCGGAAGAATGCGGGAAACAGTAATTAGTAAGCAGTCCGCCCGAAACGCTACGCGTATTGCTATGGGCGGGTGAGCAATAATTGATTAATAATTTTTGTTATTTCGACGCTTGCCCCCGGCTTCATGACCCGGCTTATATTCGCCCTAAGTTTTTCTAGAGCCTTAACGTCGGCCAGAAGTTGTTTTATCCGCGAAACAAATTTTTCCGGACTGAGTCCAGCCTGCTCTAAGACTATCGCCGCAGACCTTTCGGCAAAATACCCGGCGTTATCAGACTGATGCGAATCCGGGATTGGAATAATAATTGACGGTTTGCCGGAAATTGAAAGCTCGGTTAAAAAACTCATGCCGGCTCGGGTGACGACCAGGTCGGCTTTTTTTATGGCTGAGGCCATTTTATCGGCCGGAAGGAATTCGTATGAATGGTAATTGGTGATTAGGGATTGGTGATTAGGGATTGGTGATTTGTTTTTTCCTGTAACGTGGATTATTTGGCAGAATTTGGTTAACTCACTCAATGATTCGGCAACCAGATTATTTATGAACATGGCACCGGTTCCGCCGCCGACAACTAGCAACACAGGCAAGTTGCTGGACGATTCAAAATTTCTGTCGTCTGTTTTCTGTCGTCTGTTTTCTGCAAGGCTTTGCCTTACCGGATTCCCTGTCCAGACGGCCTTTTTTCCGTAGTCAACGAGAGATTTTTCAAACGTTACTGTGATGATTTTGGCAAAAGGAGCCATGAGCTTATTAGCCAGACCCGGCCGGACATCCTGCTGATGGATTATAACGGGAACGCGCAAGCACCAAGCCGCGAAAACGACCGGGACGCTAACGAACCCGCCGGCGGACATAACGAGATTCGGCCGCCATTTAAGCATGATAAAAAGCGACTGGAAAAATCCAAGCTTTAAAAAAAAGATGTCCGAAACATTTTTCAGGCTGAAATATCGGCGGAGTTTCCCTGAATAGATGGCTTTAAAGGGGATGCCTTCTTTTTCCACCATCGCCCGCTCAACGCCATGTTTTGTGCCTATCCAAAGGAATTCATACCCCTCCCCTGTTTCCCCTCCTCCGATCAGAGGGGCCGGAGGCGATGTCAATTCATCGTAAATTGCCAAAAGCGGGCTTACCGAGCCCGCTGTTCCTCCTCCGGAAAAAAGGATGCGTTTTTTTAATGATAACGGCATGTTTTATAAAGTTTTTTTTACCTTCTTTTTTTCGTGACAAATTACATTTGCCCAATGTAAAAAATAGTTATTGTCATCTATATTCTTTTCTTCCAGTATTCTCTCCCTGAGTTTGTTGAAGTCGTCGGCCAGTTCGTCAAACTTTGCAATTTGTTCAGGGTCGCTTAATTCCATCATATACCTCTGCTTAGCGGCGAATCTTTTTCTTAAAATTTTCGCCTCGGTTTTCTTATCTTCCGCTTCGCTGTATTTTAGAAGGTTTTTTATTTCTTCTTCAAAAAGCCGGGTGAGATATTCATCATAATGAGAAACCGGATCAACCTCATGGAGGTTATTTTCAGTCCTAAAAGTAAGCCCGCTCCAGGCATTAAATGAATCCGCGGTAAGCTTACTGCCGTGGCCAAAAATCATGTCAACTTCGGCTTTATCCTCGGGGAGAAGATCGGGGTGCGAAATTTTGAATTCAGACGTCCCTGTTATGGGTTTTTCCTGCTTTTCAATTCCCATAAAAATATTTATTAATTAAATATTTTAAAATGAGCTTTATTGGAAAATGACCGAATTTACCGAATTTTGCCGGTGAAAAAATTATTTCTTTTTAATAACTTCCATCCCCTCCGGCATATATTTCTTTAATACTTCCGGGATAACGACCGAACCGTCGGCTTGCTGGTAGTTTTCAAGGATAGCGATAAGCGGCCGGACCGAAGGCAGGGCTGTATTATTCAGTAAAAAAGCAAATTTTCTTTCGCCGTTTTTGGCCTGATATTTTATATTCAGCCTCCTTGCCTGCCAGTCGGCAAAGTTGGATGCCGATCCGGTTTCGGCCCATCTTCCGGTTCCCGGCAGCCAGGCTTCAAGATCAAAAGCCCGATATTTTCCGGCTGACATATCGCCCGTGCAAATCTGCAATTTCCGGTAAGGCAGGCCGAGGTCGCGGTGCAGTTCCTCTGAAATCGCGACCATCTCTTCCTGCAAGGCCGTTGAAACATCGTAATCGGCCGCGCTAACGACTACCTGCTCAATTTTAAAAAATTCATGCACGCGGTAAAGCCCTTTAGTATCTTTGCCATAACTGCCGATTTCACTGCGGTAGCAGGGCGAAAAACCGCAGACTCTTACTGGCAAATCTTCTTCCTTTAAAACCTGATCAGAAAAATAAGCCAGCAAAGATGGTTCGGCCGTGCCGATAAGGAATTTTTTTTCTCTGGAAACCTCGCCGCTTAATTCCTTGTCGCGGGTGGCTACCTGATAAATATTGTCGGTTTCCGGATTATACTCGCGGCCGTCAAAATATCCGGAGCCGAAAAGCGCGAATTCTCTTATCATGGTCGGCGGAATAAACGGCGCGAATCCTTTAGAGATCATTTTATTATAGGCGAACATCATTAAAGCCATGACGAGCGACGCGCCTTCGTTTTTAAGGTAATAGCCCCGGTAGCCGGCGACTTTGGCGCCGCGCTCAAAATCTATGATGTCAAGATTTTCCGCCAGCTCAATATGGTTTTTCGGCTGGAAACTAAATTTCGGAAGCTCTCCGGAATTAAACACTTCCATATTGCCGGATTCATCTTTTCCGATTGGCGTATCGGCTGACGGAATGGTCGGCGTTTTAACCATTAAAGCCTCATACTCCCCTTCAGTGCTTTTTAGTTCATCTTCTTTTCCCGCGATTTCCTCTTTTAATTTTTTACCTTTTTCAATTTGTTCACCCGACGGCTTTCCGGATTTGCCGGCCTGAGCCAGTTCGTTCCGTTTCGCCCTCAAATCATCAATAGCGGCCATGATTTTTCTCCTTTGTTCGTCCAATTCCAAAAGCCGGTCAACGTCAAGGCTGATATTTTTATCCTTAGCCGCTTTTTTAACTTTTGCCGCGTTGTCGCGGATGTATTTTATGTCCAGCATATTATATCCAATTATCAATTATCAATTAGCAATTTTCAATTATCAATTAATTAAAGATGATTTATATATATGGGGCTTAAAAGCTTTTAAACGGATTATTTTTATGTTTTTAAATTTTTTCGCCAAGCCTTCCGTATAGTTTAGCTGGTCATACCCCAGCGCGATTACGTCCGGTTTAAACTTCCTTATCACCGCGTATTTATCGCTTAGATTCCCTAAAATAACCTCTTGAGCCAGTCCGCTCATCCTTACTCTTTTCAGCCTAACATTTTCTTTGTTTCTTGGCAATTTCCCTTTTATGGTTTTTACATTTCTGTCCCGGGCTATAATAACCGTAAGATGCCGCCCCAATTTTCTCGCCTGTTTTAAAAAATGCGCGTGCCCCGGGTGGAAAATGTCAAAAGTGCCGAAAACCATAACCTTTTTGGAACTTGGAATTTCACTTTTCATATTCATTTTTCCATTCAATTCCGCCTTTTTCAAATTCTTTTTTCAACTTTTCTTTCATGATCTTATAAGCGTTTTTCAGGGCGGGAAAATCGGCAACCGCCTGGTCGGCGTAGCGCGGTATTGATTCCGGGACGTCATAAGTCATATGTCCTTCTTCAATTAAATGCGTCATCCCCTCCATCTTATCTAAAGCGTTTACGAACTTCCCTTCCGGGGTCGTTCCCTTTTCAAACTCTAGCCAAAGATCAAAGATTTCCTGCCCGGCCGGAGAGGGCAAAGTTCCCCTGATTTTTTCCATGGCCGCGTATTCATTTTTAAACTTGTCCTCGGGCGAAACTTTTTTAAGCCAGATCAGCCGGTAATCAACGTCACCGGCGATCGCTTCAACGAGATCATGTGTCAAAGCGATTTTTACGGCTTTATAAATATCAATTTCCAGCTTCAGCTCTTCGGCGAAAAGAAAAACCATGATCGCGACGCGCCAGGAATGGTCGGCCGATGAATCGCGATGTACGCCGCCTTCCCTTTCCTGCGCGCCGTAGCGGTAGGTTGTTTTTAAATCCCTTATCAAATGCAGGAAGTCAAAAATTTTTGATAAATTCGTCATACAAGACTCTCCCCGGTCATTTCTTCGGGCTTCTTAATATCCATAATTTTTAGTATCGTCGGCGCTACGTCGGATAAAAGCGCGCGTTTTTTCTTTAGCTTTTTATATTCGTCTGAGATAAGAATAAACGGCACCGGGTTTAAGGTGTGCGAAGTAATCGGTTGGTTAATCGCCGGGTCAAAAGTTTCTTCCGCGTTGCCGTGATCGGCGGTTATTATGACATCCCAGCCGGATTTTTCCGCGGCTTCTACTGTTATGCCGATTGCCTTATCCATAGATTCAATTCCCCGGATAATGGCCGGCATATTGCCGGTATGGCCAACCATATCGCAATTGACAAAGTTGGTCGCGATAAAATCGTATTTATCGCTTCTTAGTTCCTTAACAAGTTTTTCAGCGATGTCAAAAACTTTCATTTCCGGCTTTTCATCGTGATAAGCTACGTCTTTATTAGAGTCAATAAGAATCCGGTCTTCGCCGGCAAAGGCTTCGTATTTTTGGGCGTTAAAAAAGAAAGTAAGATGAGGATATTTTTCGGTTTCGGTAATTTTCAGCTGTTTTAATTCGGTTTGGCTCAGGGTTTCCGAAAGGCAATTTAGAATCGTTTCTGGCGGAAAAGCCACCCGGACATCAAGCGAATCGTAATCGTCGTCATAGCGGGTCATGGTTACGTATTTTAAATTTTCAATTTTCGCGTCAATGAATTTTCTCGCGAGCTGGCGCGCCCGGTCTGAACGGAAATTAGCGAAAATTACGGCATCATTCGGGGCAATCAAAGTCGCCTCATCAGCGTCAGCCGCGATCAGGGACGGCTCAATAAATTCATCCCCCATCTTATTTTCGTAAGACGCTTCAATCGCGGATCGGGCGGTTTTAAATTTCGGGCCGTTTGCTTTAGTAAGGAGGAAAAAATGTTTTTCAATACGTTCCGTGTTATTATCCCGATCCATTCCCCAGTAGCGTCCGCCGATCGTCGCGATCCGGCCGAGGCCTTCGGCGGCTATATAGTCTTCCAGCTCTTTAACATAATCCAAGGCGCTTTTTGGCGGCGTATCCCGACCATCGGTAAAAAGATGGATTTGAACTTTTTCCACGCCCTCGTCTTTGGCGATTTTTATGAGAGCCTTAAGATGGTCAACGTGGCCGTGGACTCCACCGGGCGAGGCCATGCCTTTTATATGGAGCGTGCTTTTATATTTTTTTACATGATCAAGGGCTTCCCGGATGGCCGGGTTATTTTTAAGCTCGCCTGTCTCAATATGTTTATTAATTTTTACCAGGTTCTGATAAATTATTCGGCCGGAACCCATAACTAAATGGTTCGCTTCCGACGTTCCCATCTGCCCTTCTGGCAATCCTACATCTTCGCCGGACGCGCCTAAAAGCGCCCAAGGGTAGTTTTTATAGTAACTGTCCAGATTGGGCGTGCTGGCCTCGGCAATGGCGTTATGCTCTTTTTCTTCCCTATAACCCATGCCGTCGCAGATGATGAGTAATACTTTTTTATGCATGATAATTTTTTAAAACGGAAATTTCGCGTAAATGGCCTTTTCGCCGAGTTCTTTTTCAATAACCATGAGCCGGTTATATTTTGCCGTCCGCTCGCTTCGGGCCGGGGCGCCGGTTTTAATCTGCCCGGTGCCCATTGCGACGACTAAGTCGGCGATAAAAGCATCTTCAGTCTCAGCTGAGCGGTGCGAAATAACCGCGGTCATTTTGGCCTCCCGAGCCATAAGAATAGCTCCGATCGCTTCGGATAAAGTGCCGATCTGATTAACTTTAATTAAAATGGAATTAGTGGTTTTTTCTTCTATTCCCCGTTTTAGCCGGGAGATGTTCGTAACATAAAGATCGTCGCCGACGGTCTGGATTTTATTTTCGGTTTTTTCCGTAAACGACTTAAAGCCTTCCCAGTCGTCTTCCGAAAAATGGTCTTCCATGGATTTAATCGGGTATTTTTTCGCGAGGTTTAAGTAAAACTCAGCCAGTTCCGCGCTGTTTAAAGTTTTCCCTTCTTTGTTTAACTGATAAGCCCCGTCTTTATAAAATTCGGACGAAGCCGGATCAATGGCAAAAATAATGTCTTGCCCGAGCTCATATCCGGCTTGCGCGATTGCTTCGGAAATAAGCTGGAACGGCTCTTCATTTGAATTGACCGCCGGCGCGAAACCGCCTTCGTCGCCGACGTTAATGTTCATTTTTTTTGCTTTTAATACTTTTTTCAGGTTTCCATAAACTTCGGCGCCCATCCGAACCGCGTCGCTCATAGTTTTCGCGCCGATTGGCATGATCATAAATTCCTGAATATCAGTCGCCCAGTCAGCGTGTTTTCCGCCGTTCATAATATTCATCATCGGTACAGGCATTTCGTAAATTCCTTTAAAGTCCGGATTGAATTTTGTTAAATATTCATACAATGGTTTTTTTTCGCTCCCAGCCGCCGCGCGCGCTGTTGCCAATGACACGGCTAAAATCGCGTTCGCTCCGAGCCGGGCTTTATTCGGCGTCCTGTCCAGCTCAATCATTTTTTTATCAATGGCGGTTTGATCCGCGGCATCCATTCCGAAAAGAGCGTCTTTTATTACTGTCTCAATATTGTGAACAGCGGTTAAAACGCCTTTTCCGCCGAACCGGGCTTTGTCGTTATCCCTTAGTTCGCAGGCTTCGTAGGTTCCGGTTGACGCGCCCGAAGGAACGGCCGCGTTTCCTTCAATGCCGTTATCCAAAATTACCGTCGCTAAAACAGTCGGATTGCCCCGGCTGTCTAAAATTTCCATGGCTTTTAAATCTTTGATTTTCATAAGTAATAAGATAAAAAAATTTAATCTAAAAATCTTTTCTTAACGGCTTTCATGTCTTTAAAAAGATTTTTCCAATTTCCGCTCTCCTTTAAAATTCTTAAAGCGATTTCTGGATCGTAAAATCCTTTTTCAAAAACCACCCGTAAAAATTCTTGCAGGCTAACGATTTTTATTTTAATTTTCTCTCCCGCGTCAAGGTTCTGGGCGGCAACTTTCCTGCATCCTTTGGCGATAAAACCGTAAACCGCGTAATCAATTTTCGCGTTCGGCTGGACGCTATACCACAATTCCATTTTTTTCGCCTTGTAGCCGGTCTCTTCTAAGAGCTCGCGATGGGCGGCTCGCAAGGGCGTTTCACCCGGATCAATCCGGCCGCCGGCCACGCTTAAGCAGGGTTTTCTGAACCCGGGCTGGGATTGCTTTAAAAGGATTATTTTTCCGTCTTCAGTAACCGGAATAACCTGAACTGTATCAGAGCGCTTTAATTTTTCAAAAGTCGCGAAGCTCCCGTCGTACATTTTCTGTTGCCACTGGTAAACGTCAAAAATTTCCCCTTTAAAAACCCGCTTGGCGTTTTTTGGGGCGATTGATTTTGATATCGGGCGTTTTATTTTCATAGCTCAATCATTCCTTCTTCTTTAAGCTTTCTATCATGTAATCGGCTAAAAAACAATAAGGCTGAAATCGCACCGATCAGAGCCATAAGCATGTCTTTTTGGGTGTCAAAAATATCTCCCTGAGTGCCTAAAAAAGCGTCGGCGCCGCTCCCGAATATCACTGCCCCGGCCCATTCTGTAAGTTCATAAACCGCGCTTACGGCCAGGCAAAAAGAAATAATCGTAAACGCCAGCCAGCCCCCGCCTTTAAGCGGCGATTTTCGGATTAGTATTTCCCTCGCTACGAGAGCCGGGAGAAAACCTTGGGCAAAATGCCCGAGCCGGTCGTAGTGGTTCCGGCTTAAATTAAAAATTTCCTTGATATATTCAAAGAGCGGATTTAGGGCGTAAGTGTAATGTCCGCCGACAATGAGGATAATCGTATGTAAAAGGATTAAAAAATAAATAAAAGCCGTGAATTGGAATTTTTTGTAAGTCAGCGCTAAAATCGCCACGCCGATTACGGCCGGAAAAACTTCAAGAGCCCAAGTCAAATAATCATGCGGCTTATAAGCCGACCAGGCGAGAAGCAAAATAAATGTCAATAAAAAAATTACCAGTTTTTTTTGTTTGGACATAGTTGTATTATGCTTGCCCTATCTCTTCATTATTACATTCCCAGCTCCCCGCTTATCCCCTGCAAAGCCTTTAATCCTAGGTTTAGAAATTCATCCAAGGGGATGCCGCATTTTTCGCACTCGGCGATCAGCTCGCGGTTGCACTTAGCGGCAAAGCCTTTGGTTTTATATTTTTTCTTTAAAGATTCAGGTCTGACGCTCGCTAGTTTTTTATCCGGTTGCATTAAAGTCGTCGCGATTATTAATCCAGTTAAAGTTTCGGCGGCCACTAAGCAATGCTCCAGTTTTGCGGAACGCGACTTATCCATTCCGGCGCCGCAGGATTCAATGCCATAGCCGTGCGAAACAATCGTGTTTACTAAAAAATCCGTCGCTCCGGCCTCTTTTAAAATCCGGACGCACCGGACGCAGTGTTCTTTGGTATTATTTTTGGTCAGATCCCAGTCAATATCATGGAGCAGGCCGACAATCCCCCACTTTTCCTCGTCTTCCTTAAAATGCCGAGCCAAGGCGCGCATGATCGCCTCGGATTCAATTAAATGCAGGCGGGTAATTTTATCGGTAATGTATTGGTCAACTAGTTTTTGAGCTTGGTTGTAATCAATGCCTAATTCTAAAATATCCATACTTAATTATTCTAATCCGTTCACGTATTAGCGTTATATTTATATATTTGTGAAAGGATTTGTAATTCGTAGTTATCTACTTTTCCGCCGGCGGGATTATTTTCGGCTTCATCAAGGGAAAAATTTGGGTTTCGCGCATGGACTTATTCATTAAAAAAGCGAACACCCGCTCAGACATACCGAACCCGCAAGCCGGGGGCATGCCGTATTCAAGGGCTTCAACAAAATCCTCGTCATACATCTGCGCTTCTTCATCGCCGGCGGCCCGGAGTTTTGCCTGCTCACAAAATCTTCGCGACTGATCCAGCGGGTCGTTTAATTCCGAATAGCCGTTGCCGAGTTCGGAGCCGGCGATTAAAACCTGGAACCGCTCAACAGTCCGGGGGTCATTTTCCGATTTTTTAGCTAAAGGGCTGACGGTTATCGGCAGGTTAATGAGAAATCCGGGACCGCCCAATTTTTTCCGGCAGTATTTCCAGAGATTATCTATGGCCCTCGTTATATTAAAGCCTTTTTTATCGTATTTTACTTTAAGCTCTTTTAACTTTTTTTCAATCATTTCCAGGTCGGCCGAAAGGACGTCAACGCCGGTGAATTTCAGTATGGTCTCGCGATAGTCATAGCGCTCCCATTTTTTTCCAAGGTCAATTTCAAAGCCGTTGATCTTGAAATTCAGCGTCCCGAAAGTTTCTTTGGCTGTGAATCTAAAAAGCTCTTCAACGATTTTCATACCGGCCTCGTAATCAGCGTAAGCCTCATAAAATTCCATCTGGGTGTAATCCTGCAAATGCTCGGCGTCCATGCCTTCGTTCCGGAATTGCCGGCCGATTTCAAAAGTTTTTTCAAAGCCGGCGACTAAAAGCCGCTTTTGCCAGAGCTCGCCCATGGAAATTCTTAAATAAACGTCTAAGTCCAGAGCGTTATGATGCGTTATAAACGGCCGGGCATCGGCGCCGCCGGTCGTAGTTTCCAAGACCGGAGTCTCAACCTCTAAAAATCCTTTTTCCAGAAAGAAATTACGCGTTGATTGCCAGAATTTTGACCGTTTTTCAACGATCCCCCGCGTTTCAGGGTTAAAGAGAATGTCCATGTACCTTTTGCGGAACCGTTCTTCTTCGTCCTTAAACCCGGCCCATTTGTCAGGCAATGGCCGGAGCGCCTTTGAAATTAAATTCCATTCAGAAGCCATGAGCGACTCTTCGCCTTTATGGGTAATAAAAGCCGTTCCAATTATGGAAATAAAATCGCCGATATCAATGAGTTTGATGAAATTCTTGTAACTTTCCGGCCCAATCTCATTTTTTGAAAAAGCGATCTGGATTTTCCCGCTCCCGTCTTCAAGATGTGCGAAAGTAAGGTTGCCGTGCGAGCGTATGGCTCTAAGCCGGCCAGCAATCGCGACCGGGGTTTTATTTTTTTCCAGTTCCTTAAATTTGCCAAAAACTTCTTTTATATCATGATCGCGCCGAACTTTTGAAGGGTAAGGATTGACTCCGATTTTTCTCAGTTCCTCCAGTTTTTTAATCCGGTCGCTTCGTTCGCTTATTTTTTCGCTCATAAAAAAATAGTAGAAAATTGTAAAAAGACGATAAAAGGTGAATGTCTCGCTACTCTAAATTTACCCCATTTTACCCTAAAAGTCAAAAAAAACCGGCCTTCCCTTTTAAAAAACAGGGGGCCGGGTTGTGGCGCGCTCAACTGCGCGCGGAGCGGTGGCGTCAGCCCCCTGCCCCGGCGACTCCGCCGGGTGCCGTCTCGCCTTTTTTGAGCTTGATCTCCTTCTCAAGCTCTTCAAAGGCGATTTGGCCGCGGGTCTCTTGGAGAGCCCGCGCTTCCTCTATGGCCTCGAGGGTTTTACCCCTCTTAGCCCTGAAGGCTTCCAGCTCCGACGGGGCCGATCTCCGCCGACTGCGCCACCACATTATAAGAATTCCAAATGTGATAGCGAACAGCAGACCAGCATATATCAGGTCTGTTTTATTAAAGTTATCAAACAAGCTTCTCACCCCCTTTCCGGCGAATGTTAAAAAAAGTTCCTCGGACAATTTTGCGGGCAAGTTTATATTTACCATCAAAACTGTCCAAAGAACTTTTGGTGTATTTTAAAAGGACGTATTAGAAATAGGGAACAAAAAATTTTGCTCCCTGCAAATTACATTATTCAATTTTCGTTATCTCATATTCCGTCTCCCCTCTCGGAGTTTCAACTTTTACCCGGTCGCCTTTTTTATGGCCTAAAAACGCGCGGCCCAGGGGCGACTCGTTGGAAATTTTTCCTTCGGTCGGATCAACTTCGTTGAATGAAACTATGGAATAAGTTTTATTCTTGCCGTCAAATTTCACAGTTACCCGCGAACCCATGCTCACGATTCCTTTTTGGCCGCCGTTTTTTACGACCGTGTAATTTTTTAATATGGACTGGATTTCCAGGATCCGACCTTCGTTAAAAGCCTGGGCTTCTTTCGCGTCGGCGTATTCGGCGTTTTCTGAAAGGTCGCCTAATTCTTTGGCTTTCTCAATCCGCTCGGCAATTTCCCGCCGCCGGACGCTAATGAGATTATTAAGTTCCTGCTGGAGCTTTTGAAACCCCTCGGTAGTGATAATTTGATCGGACATAATTTGACGAATAACGCGTAACTTAGAACGTGTAACGAATTTAAATTATTCTGAAAAGTTCGTTACGCGCTAGGCGTTCCACGTTACGCGAATATATAAGTTTAATGTAATATACAATAAAATTCCCAAAAACGCAACTACTCAGCTTTTTTCAATATCCACTACAAGATTATCTTCCTGGCTCAGGCTCATGAAAGTTAGCGCGAGGATTAAATAGCCGATGCCGAGCGGATGGTTCATGTAGGGCGAAAAAACGCTTACTCCGCAGATTGATAAAAGGCCGATTGCTATTCCAGGGTTTATAAATTTATGTTTTTCATACTCCGCTGACTGGCTTTTTAGCGAACGTAAAATCTGAAGGGTAACTCTTAGGATGAGGATCAGGTAAGCCAGCAGGCCGAAAAGCCCGATTTTCAGCCAGATATCCAGCCAGCCCCATTCAAAGGCGTAAGTAGTAAAAGTCCCGTCCGGCGAAGTTTCTAAAACCCGAGGATCGCTAGACTTATAAGTAACCGTGGCGCCGAAGCCGCGGCCGAAAATCGGCGCGGATTTTATTTTTTCCCAAAGCGGCGGAAGTAATGCCCAGCGCGAACTGGCGCCGGCTTCCCCGGAAAGCTCGGTAGCGCGGTCGGCTAATGATAAAGCGTTAAAATCGGCAATAGCTTTCGGAAACGGAAATTTCGTGACAACGAAAATAATTAAGAGGCTCCCGACTCCGATTGCCGCGATAACAGGAAAGATTTTTAAAAATATTTTCCAGCCAAAAGAAAATACGGCGAGTAAAATTATTAAAACCATGCCTCCTGCCAGGCCGGCAAAATAGCTTCGCGAAAATGAAATTAAAACCGAAGACAATAACAGGCAGGCGACGGACAACAAAAGATAGTTTTCACTTACAAATTGCCGCAACCCGTGAAAAAACGTTTTTGTTTTATCAGCCGCTGAATTTAGTTTCGGGAGCATGAAAGCCAGCAAAATAAATATTCCGGCTAAGGCGAAAATCTGCGACTGAAAAAAGATCCGGTAAAAACCGTTCGGCATTAAAGTTATCTCGCCGACGCCGGTATCGCGGATCCAGCGGTAATAAGGATAAATGTCCCAGGCGGAGAAATGTGAAAAGACGTAAAGGAAGATGAGAGTTTTCGCGGAAATAAAGATGGCGGACTCGATAAAGATATTTTGGATGGACTTTATATCAGCCTTTTTTAATGTGTCAAAAAGCGGCAGGGCGATCAAGAAATAAATCCAGCCGTTAAAGTCGTAAAAAATGTTCCCGGCTCCGTTTCGGTTATAAAGGCCGTTTAAAAGACCCATGGAAATGAGCGCGAAAAAAACGATTAAATCAATATTTTCCTTAAAGGTTTGATAGTTAATTGTCAGTTTTTTTTCTTTCGCGAGGCCGATGATTTTTTTCATTACCCAGACTCCCATAACAACGCCGAAGATGGCCACGCGGATGGAAACGGTTTTACCGTTAAAATCAAGAAAAAAAAGATAGCCTTTGGAGCCGATAAAAAGTTCGGCGAGAAGGATAAAAATTCCTAAGCTTAAATCTTTTACGGAAAGCGCGAGCGTTAAAATGACGAGCGCGCCGAAAAAAACCGGCGCTAAAGTCGGAATAAAATAACCGAACAATGAAAACAGTTCGGCAAAAATGATTAAAATAATAATCGCGGAAATTTTCTCAGGGTTAAAAATTGATTTTAATCTTGTCATTCGTTTCATGTTACGTGTTATGAGTTACGGGAATCATTGAACATCCGTCTGATCACGTCGTCAACGTCAACTTCGTCAATCATAATATCGTCAACCGGCAGGCCGGAAGCGAGAATCTTTCGCGCCGCGTCTTTTACCATTTCCCGATCCACTTTCAGGGTAACGGCGAAAGGCTCGTACTTCGCCACCTGGCCGAATTTTTTTATTTCTTCTCTTCGGACGCCATCGCCGTTAAAAGTGAGGTTTAATTCTTTGTAAGGCGCGTATTTGGCGATCAAAGAATCAAGGCCGCCGTCGTAAATTATTATTCCCCGGTCAATGATGATTACCCGGTCGCAGAGTTCTTTTATGTCTTCCATATAATGGGAAGTGAGCATGATCGTAGTCTTATTTTCCCGGTTGTATTTTTTTATGAAGTCGCGGATGTTTTTCTGGGCGATGACGTCAAGCCCGATGGTCGGCTCGTCAAGGTATAAAACGCGCGGTTTGTGCAGAAGCGCGGCGACCAGCTCGCATTTCATCCGCTGGCCTAAGCTAAGCTTCCTGACCTGGATGTCCAGAATGTCTTTTATGCCTAAAAGTTCAACCAGTTCATCCAGGTTGTATTTAAAATCTTTGTCCGGGACTTCATAAATTTCCTTGTTTAAAATAAAACTTTCCATGGCCGGCAAATCCCACCAAAGCTGGTTTTTCTGGCCCATGACCAGAGCGAATTGCTTTTGGTATTCTTTTTCGCGCTGCCAGGGCGTATAACCCATAACACTCGCCTCGCCCGAAGTCGGATACAATATTCCCGAAAGCATTTTCAGGGTCGTAGTCTTCCCCGCCCCGTTCGGCCCTAAAAACCCGACCAGCTCGCCTTCATCAATCGTAAAATTGATGTCCTTGACCGCTTCGGTAAATAATTTCTCCCGGCGAAAGAGTCCCTTGACCGAAGCCCAGAGTCCGGGGCTCTTTTTATAATACTCGTAGGTTTTTGATAATTTTTTTACTTTTATGATCGGCATAATGTTCAATTGATTTATATTCCCACGCTTTCATACTTTCGGAGCCCGGCTCGCCAGACTATTTTTATAATAGCATACATGATAAAAATCCATAATAGCTCAACTGCCAATCCTTTAACGGCCGAAACCGTACTTACTTTCCCGAGAACGATCTGAACCGGAAAATAATAAGTATAGATAAACGGCGTCGCCAGCGAGAGGTTCATAAAAAAAGCCGGTAAAATGTTAACCGGAAAAAATGCGCCGGAAAAGAATTTTATAATGGACGAGGCCGTGAAGTCAACGCCGGAAATCTCATCAGTCCAGAAAGCGGCGAGGCTGATTAAAATGGAATAAAAGAGCCGGATGACAACGGCCAGGGCGACCATTAAAATAAGAATCAGCCCGTCAAGGAGTCCGGCTCGGAAGACGATATGCTCCCGGGCGATAAATATCACCCCGGCCTGGATAATGAGCGAGAGGAAAATGGCTAAAAGCGAACGGCTGAATCCGAGGGTAAAAGCGTAGCGGAGAAAACTGATCGGCTTGGTTATAAATTGCGAAAGAGCGCCGTCGTAAATTAAAAGCGCGAGCACCCGCTCAAAACCGTAACTGGCGGTAAGGTAAAGAATAAGCCAGCCGACAACGACATAAGTTATCATCTCGTCATAAGTATAGCCTTTGATTACCCCGGCGGAGCGGAAAGCAACAGTCCAGATTATAAGCGGTATTATGACCTCAATTAAATTTCCGACGCGGTAGCTCGCGACTTGAAATCGGTGCTGGAGCTGGCGCGACATCTCAATTTTGGTAATGGCGAGATATTTATTAAAATTCATATTTTTGGGATTTGGTTTTTGGAATTTGGAATTTTCCGCCAGCAGGCGGATTATATTCCAGTCCCTTCAAACTTCAATAGCCCCCTTTTCCAAATGAATTTAATTACAAGATATAAAACAGCGATCCATAACGCCTGGCCGGCCAGTATCAAGATTCCGCCGGAGAGAGAAATTTTTCCGAGATAAAACTGGATCGGAAGAAAATATGTATAAATAAAGGGAAAAAAATAACTTAGCTTTGCAACCGTGGCCGGGAGAAAAGCAATCGGAAAAAAAGCGCCGGACAAAAAACGGTTTAGAATATTTAAGGCGAAATAAAGTCCCGATACGTCAGAAGCCCAGAATGACATAAAACCGATGATAACCGAGATGGAAAATTTTATGGCATAGGAAAAAATGAACATCAGGATAAAAATCAGGACGCCGGCCGGGTTTAAGCTGAAAATAAGCGTCCCGCGGAAAAATAAGATAAAAAACAAAGCCTGCAGAAGGATTATTGAGAAAGCGAACAGGAGGCGGCCGATTGAATGGAAAGAAATATAGCTTAAATAATTGACCGGTTTGATAAGATAGTTTGAAAGTTTGCCTTCGTGGATGTCTTTTTTTATGTATTCTTCATAGCCGTAGTTGGTTGAAAGATACATAAAAATCCAGCCGACAACGACGTAGGTGATCATTTCGGGCTTAGAATAGCCGCCGACAATATCAACCGAGCTGAAAATCGCCGTCCAGATTACGACCTGCACGAACAAATCCAGCATGTTGCCGCCGATGTAGGCGAAGACGTTCGCCCGGTGCGAAAATTCAGCCTGGGTTTTATTTTTGGCGATGGTAAGGTATTTTTTCATATTAGCTTGACGCGCTTGAGTAATGCTTAAGCGCGAATTTCCAGAACTTTCGGGAGGCAAAGAAAAATATAACGGCCAAAGCGATTGACGATAAAATTAGCCAAAAATCAAAGCCATGAATAAAAATTTTCGCCGGTACAGTCGCCATGAAAGCGAGGGGGATAACGGTGGAAAAAAGGAGGCGGACGAGAACGTGGCTATAAATATCAGTCGGATAGCCAGCCGAGCGGATAATATTTTCGCAAATATACCAGGTTCCGCCCGCTTCGGTAAACCAGAAAGAAAGGCATCTCGCGAAAGCGACAACGCTGTAAGTTATGACGCAGGCGCAGGCAATGGCAATGATATAATAAGGCAGGCGCGAAAATATATCCGCTAGACTATAGTTAAGCGCTATAGCGCTACTGGTTAGGAGAAAAAGCGCGGTCGCTACCCGGCCCCAGTCTTCAGGGTCGGCCCGAAAGACGCTAACTAAAAATTGGGTGCTTATGGGTTTTACGATGAGGCCGTCCAAAGTGCCGAGCTTTATGTGCTTAGGGATTCCGGTAAGCTGGGCGCAGGTGGTCCAAATCAGGCCGTCAACGAGAAGGAATGAGCCGACAATAAGCATGGATTCATTAAAGTTCCAGCCTGCGATATTATTAACGTATCCGAACAGAACTTTAAAAAAAATGACGGTTATGGAGGCGTGAATTATTACGGCCACCGCGATCATAAAGAAGTTAAGGCGGTAGGCCATCCTCTGCATAAAAGCCGCCCGGACATGAATTTTCCAGATTTTTAAATATCTCAGCATAAATTTCAGCTGCCATAGGCTTCAAGCCGCCTGATGCCTGACGCGAACAAAATTTTCGCCAATCCGTAAAAAATTAAAATCCAGACTATCCCTGAAAGAATATCACGCGGAGCCGATGAAAGGTCGTAATTGCCGGTAATTATGGATACTGGAACAAAGCCAATTAATTTAAAAGGAAAAAAATTAATTATTGCCCGGATGTTTTCGGGAAAAAGGTCAATCGGTATCGCGCCGCCGGAAAAAAAGTATATGATATTTAAAAACAGGAAGTTGAATCCGACTATTTCTCCGATAAAAAAAGAAGCTATGCCGACGATATAAAAAACAAAAAAACTGATCAGAGAACCGATCAGAAAAAACGCGGAAAAATAAAAAATTTCGGCCAGGTTAACGGATAAGCTGAAAAAAAAGTATAGGGGCGCGATGATGATAATGAATGGCAGCAACCGGAAGATTATGTTGCCCATTTTAAGGGCGAAAGATTTTGCCATGTAGCCGATTGGCTTAACGAGATACTCAACAATCCGGCCTTCCATTATTTCGTCCCTGACAGTAAATCCGAAATTGTCGTATAAAAGGGTGACTGTAATAAGTTTAGTAAGCGCGAAATATGCAACAAGGTTCGTCAGGCTGTAGTTCCCCATCTTTTGTCCCTGGGCGTAAATGGAGAAAAAAAGATAAAACATTATGACAAAAGAAAACGCCTCGGCAAAAAGAAAAGCAAACGTATTAAAACGATAAGCCAGGTTGGCCTGGATGGAATTTTTGAAGATGATGTAATATTTACGCATAATTTACACCGCCTCTATTTCCTTCACTTCCGGGACTTCTTTTTTGATTGTCTCTTCAATTCCCTGCGTTAGGGTGATATGCGACATCGGGCAATGCGAGCAGGCGCCCATGAGTTCAATTTTCAGCTTGCCGTTTTTTTCGTCAAAGCTCACGAAGCGGACATCTCCGCCGTCGGCTTGCAGCATCGGCCGGATCTGATCCAGGGCTTTTTCAATTTTTTCTTTCATATTATTATCTTTGGCGCGAAACGCGGCTTGTTGGCTGTCGCGCCATGTTACTAAATAAATAATTTAATGAATATTAACCTTTGTTCCTAATTCAGTCCAGTTGTAAAGGGTTTTTGCCGGGCCGATGCCTAAGCGGATACAGCCGTGTGAAACCGGTTTGCCAAGATGGTCCTCGCCTTCGCGGTAACCGCCGGGCCAGACCGGCAGTTCATGGATGCCGAATTTTCCCATGCCAAGCCAATAAGGCATCCAGAGCCCGTAAGTTTTTGACCAGGCTTTTTCAATCTTTGAGCTGATCGTAAATTCGCCTTTAGGCGTAGGCATCAACGGCTTACCGGTGGAAACCCGGAATTCTCCGAGCCGGACTCCTCCTAAAAAATAGCTTAAAGTCTGCGCCCAGCCGGAATCAATTTCAATCCTTTTTTCTAGTCTGGCGCCAGCGGTTGGATCAAGGGGATTAGAGCCGGTTTTTATTTCTTCGCCGTCCGAAAAACCGTCAGCATCAGTATCCGGATTATCAAGGATGGTATGGAATTTTAATTCCAGGCTGTCGTTAAGGCCGTCAGCGTCAAGGTCATTTTCTTCCAGTTTTATTTTTTTGGCTGTGTGAGGCGAAAAACCGCTCGTCAGTTCCAGCCAGTCGCCATAACTGTCGCCATCCGTATCCGGATTTTTCGGGTCGGTTCGATATAGGCTGATTTCATCCTGATCCGGAACCATGTCTTTGTCCTCATCCGGCAAACCATTAGCCTTCGCCCGGCCGGCGATAAGGCAGGCGAGGATTATAAAACACATGACCGCGTATTTAGAATTTTTCATACTATCCGGGGTTAAACTATTGATTAAGATTACCATTTTTATTATGAAAGTCAAAATGATTTGCGTGTGAGCAAATCATCCCGCAGCCGAAGGCATGCGGGATCCGGCGTGTGAGCGATACAATCACTTGAAAAAATTCCATATTTCCGGTAATGTGTCAATATATGTCAAACTACTTGATAAACGGAGGAAAAAAATTAAAAGGTACGGTCGCGACCAATTCGGCGAAGAACTCGGCCGTGGCGATTCTCGCGGCCATGCCCATGATTCCCGGACGCACCACATTGGCTAATGTCCCGATTATTGAAGAGGTAAAAAGGATTATTGAAATCCTTGAATCCATCGGCCTGAAAATAAAATGGATCGGGAAACATGAGCTGGAAATAGTTAATGACATGAAAATCAGCCTGAAAAATTTAAACCATGAATCATTCGCGAAAACCCGCGCCGCCCTGCTTTTTATGGGGTCGCTTTCGCCGATATTTAACCGCTTTAGCCTGCCGAAAGGTTCGGGCTGTAAGCTCGGAAAAAGGACGGTTAACCCCTATAAGCTGGCTATGGAACAAATGGGTTTTTCGGTAAAAGATACTGATTGCCAATATGAGATAACGAAAGTCAAACCGCGCGACAGTTCGGTAACTATGCACGAAACCGGCGATACGGCCACCGAAAATACGATTTTCGCCGCCGTACTGGGGGTTAAAAAGACGGAAATTTATTTCGCTTCATCCAATTACATGGTGCAGGATTTGTGCCGCTTCCTTTCCGCGGCCGGGGCGAAAATTTCCGGCATCGGCACCAATAAGCTCGTCATTTCCGGAGTGGAAAAATTATCCCCGGTGGATAACTACCCCGTCATGCCCGACCCGGTTGAATCCATGGCTTTTATTTCCATTGCCATCACGACAAAATCCCGGATTAAAATAACGCGCTGTCCGATTGATTTTTTGCGGCTGGAAATTGAAAAACTCAGGGTCATGGGCCAAAAATTAAAAATTTCAAAACCTTACAAATCGGAAAACGGTTATTTTGACCTCGTTGATATTGAAGTCCTCCCTTCCCGGCTGAAAGCGCTTCCGGATAAAATCCATCCTTTGCCTTACCCGGGTTTGAATATTGATAACCTGCCGTTATTCGTCCCGATTCTGACGCAGGCGGAAGGAAAGACTCTGGTGCATGACTGGATTTATGAAAACCGGGCGATCTATTACACTGAATTAAATAAGCTCGGCGCCGACGTGGCGCTCTACGATCCGCATCGCGTTTCCGTCACCGGCCCGACTGAACTCAAACCGGCGGAAATTATCAGTCCTCCGGCGCTCCGGCCGTCCATAAATTTACTTATCGCCATGCTCGCCGCCCGCGGACGGTCGGTACTAAGAAATTCCTATTCCATTGAACGGGGCTACGAAGATATTGTCGGCCGGCTCAATAAGCTCGGAGCCGATATCAGGAGGATAGAATAATTTCCAAATCCCAAATCCCAATAAAATTTCTAATTTTCAAATTTTTTTGACATTCTAAATTTAGAATTTTATTAGGCATTGGAAATTAGGAATTGGGAATTATGGAAGCTTATATGTCAAACAAATTACGTAAAATACTATTCCTTTTATTTATAATTTCTTTTATTACCATCACTCCTCTGGTCATGCTTTACGCGGCCGGTTATAAATTAAACCTTGGTTCCGGGCGGGTTGAAAAAACCGGAGTGCTAAATATTGAAACGCTCCCCAAAGGCGCGGCGGTTTATCTTAACGGCAGTCCGCGGAAGGCTGCCAGTCTCTCAGGATTTTTTGGAGAGAACGCCCCCATAACAACTCCGGCGAAAATAAAAAATCTTCTTCCCGGCGAATACGCGGTAAAACTTGAGCTTGACGGCTATTGGGACTGGGAAAGGAAAATTAAAATTAACTCCGGCGAGGCGGCGAGTTTTGATGGCATTGTCCTTATCAGGAAGGATATGCCTCTTCTCATCGCTTCATCTTCCGGCGAAGGAGCGTCTTTGTCGCCGGATAAAAAAAAATTTACCTATTTGTCGGAAAAAGGGGGAGAAATATTTTTTACGGACCGCGAAACTTCATCCGGACTGGACGGGGCGGCGGAAGCTGAAAAAGCTGTATGGTCAACGGACGGAAGAGCCGTTCTAATCGGGGAAAAGTTATATAAAGAGTCTTCCGGCTGGACGGGCGCCGATCTTTCGTCCGCGCTGAAAAAAGATTACGGGCCGGTTAGATTTGACGACACAAACAGCGAAAAAATTTATTTTTTAAAGTCAAACGATATTTACCGGGTTTCCGCTGACCTAAAAAGCGCCGAAAACCCGATTAAAATCAATGGCGAAGCGGAAGATTATATGGTTTCCGGAGACCGGCTCGCCTACGCCAGCCGTATTTCCAGCAAAGTTTTTTTGAATATTTGGAATTTGAAGGACGCGAAAACCGAACGGAGCGTAGAATTGCCTTTTTCCGCGGATTACGAATTTATTGCCGGCGGAAACGGGATTATTCGCCTGCTGGACAAGACGCGTAAAATCCTTTATATAATTGACCCGGCCGCCTTCGCGCCGATAAAAGAAATAATAAACGGGGCGGGAAAGGTTTACCGGATTGATGATGACAATTTTCTTTTTGCCAATGATTTTGAAATCTGGAAAGCCGGATCCGGCGGCGCCGACCGCGAACTCCTTACCCGCCTGAGCCGGGAGGTAAAAGATCTAATCTGGCATCCGGACGGAAAGTTTATTATTTTTTCCACTCGTGAATCAATAAACATGCTGGAGATATCCGGCAATGAAAGAAAGGTAACAACGCTCGCCAATATGGATTTCGTCGCTTCTCCGGTTTTAGACGGCCGCGGCGAATCAATTTATTTTTTCGGATCAGATAAAGGCGTGAAAGGGATATATAAATTAAGAATCAGGTAAAGTTGTCCTTAGATGAAATTGTTGAACTATTTAATTATCCCTCTGGCAAATTCCCTGAAATCCGGGCCGATGTCTTCCCGGTCAACCGCGTATTTAACGACGGCTTTAAGATAATTCAGCGGATCGCCGGTCGTAAGCCATTCGCCATCCGTAATTTTTTTCGCCATGAATTTATTGCCGCGCCGGACGTATTCGCGGATAGCGTCAACGGTCCAGAGCTCGCCGTCTTTGCCGAGCGGGATTTTCCTAAGGATATCAATTATCTCCTGGTTTAAAATCATCCGGCCGAAATCGGCCAGATTGGAAGGCGATTTCCCGGGCTCGGGTTTTTCAATAATATCTTCAAGTTCCATGGTGCCTTCTTTAAGTTTGACAATGCCGTAGCGGCTGGTTTCTTTGTCCGGCACTTCCTGCACGCCGATCATGGGACAGCCGTGCTTATTATAATCATCGACCATCTGTTTCGTAAATGACACTTTTGATTTAACCAGGTCATCCCCCCAGACATGGACAAAAGGTTCGTCGTCAACCAAACTGGCGGCCGACAGAATCGGCGTCCCATTGCCGTAAGGGCCTTTTTGCCGGACATAAATAAAATTGGCCATTTCCGAGATGTTTTTTATTTCCCGCCACATTTTTTCCTTGCCGGATTTTTTTAATTCATTTTCCAGCGCCCAGGCTTTGTCAAAATGGTCTTCCAGCGGCTTTTTGTCCCATTTTGTAACAAGGATTATGTCTTCAATTCCGGCTTCAACGAGCTCTTCAACAACGAGCTGGATAATAGGCTTGTCCACAATGGGAAGCATTTCTTTCGGCATGGCTTTGGTGGCCGGCAGGAAACGCGTTCCCGACCCGGCGACCGCCACGATGGCTTTTTTGATTTTTTTCATAAGTTTTTCCATTTCCAAAAATATTTAATCCAGGACGCGATATGGGCGCGCGCGAGCTTATTGGTAAACGGCGCTATATACCAGCGTCCTTTGGCGCTTAACCGGGCGTGATCATGGACCGCGAGAGCCGAAGGAAGGTAAAAAACGCCGAACCCGGCGGCTTTAGCTCTCCGGCAAAGGTCAGTATCTTCAAAAAACATAAAGAACCTCCCGTCAAAAGCGGGTCCGATTTTTTTTAGCATACTTCGCCTAATCATCAGGGCTGAACCGAGCATCCAATCAACTTCTCTTATTTCTTCGTGATTAAAATCAGCCATAATAAACCGCTCTTGCTCGGACTTAAAAAATTTTCCGAGAAACGTGCGCCGCATCACCGGCAGATATATTTTAGGAAAACGCAAACAGGAATATTGGAGGCTTAAGTCGGAGTTTAAGAGCTTTGGGCCGACAATACCTGTCCGGGGGTTGTCTTCCATGTATTGGCATAAGGCTTTGATGGCGTTTTTTTCCACGTAGGTGTCGGGATTCAGGATAAGGAAAAAATCGCCGTAAGCATTCTTTATTCCGAGATTATTCCCCTCCCCCATGCCGCGGTTTTCCGGAGCTTTGACTGTCTTAATATGCGGAAAGTCTTTTTTTAAATCGTCAACATTATCGCCGGACGCGTTATCCACGACAATAATTTCATGGCTAAAGCCGTCAAAATCCGAAGCGCGAACCGCCCGCAGGCATTGGCGGGTTTTTTCCAGGCTTTTGTAATTGACTATGATAATGCTTAAATCCATTTAATCAATTTTCAATGATCAATTATCAATAAATTTTTAATTAGCAGTTGATAAATTGATTATTGGAAATTTATTTGTTTTTATCAGTTAAAAGAAGCCATTACCAGATTAATATTTTTTTTACAAGCTTCCAGTAGGCGTTAAATAAAGGATTGGCGATATATTTTAGAACCGGATTATTAATTTCCTGAAAAAGGATTTGACCCTGGAAATTTTTCAGCAGTTTTTTATCCGGCAGTTTTTTCAGAGCCTTGATTTTTTTTCTTTCCCGGAAAATCGCGCGCCAGTGTTTTGATTTCATGAAATACCCGTAAACTGAAATTTTGGTTTTAAGCCAGCCGCCGGGAATAGAATATATCACCATGCCAAAGTCCATAAAAATAAGCGCCGGGAGAATGAGCAATATGGTCGGCAACCGGTAAAAAATTAGCATCACTAAGTACCGGTTCCTTTCCATGAAATAAAGCATTTTGACGCTCCGGGAAAATTCGTATTTATGGTAAACAACGGATTTCGGCGCCAGGACGATTTTATAGCCGGCTAGCCTGGCTTTCAGGCTTATTTCCATGTCGTCATGGTACATGTAAAATTCTTCGTTATAGCCGTTGATTTTTTCCAGCGCCTCTTTTTTTATTATGAACGAACAGCCGCTCGCGTAGCCGCTGATTTCCGGCAGGCCTTCAATCAGGCGATCCGGCTCGCCATAGCCCGAGGTAAAACCGAAACCGAGGAAATGGCAGATGTTTCCCAGAGTGTTAATTATCGGCGTTGCGCCGATTTTTTTAGGATATAACAAAATCCGCGACTGGGCAATACCGATAACAGGATCACTGTCAGCGGCGCTTACTAATTCCTTAAGCCAGTCTGGAGCGAATTTTACGTCCATATTGGCGATTGCCGCTAATTCACAGCCGTCTTCAAGGGCTTTTTTAATCCCGGAATTGTTGGCGGCGGCGTAATTCCCGTCCGGCCTTGGGATGACCGCGGCTTCAGGGTAATGCTCCGTTAAAAAGCGCCGGGTTTTATCAGTGGAGGCGTTATCAACTATATAGATTTGGGTTAATTCCCGCGGATAACTTTGCGCGCGCAAACTATCCCGGCACTCGGCGAGATATTTTTCCGCGTAATCTTTGTAGTTGACGATTATAATGCCAACTTTTTTTTTATCCATATCTTATTTTATATTTTTAGGTCTTTGCGCGGGTTTTAAAATTCAGCATTTCTCCGGCCTTAGCCATAAAGCTCCCGATCGGCCAGGCGATTTTAAGCAGGTAGTACTGCCAGGCCGGGCGCCATTTTTTAAAATATTTCAGCATGGAATCGCTAAAATAATTTTGCGCGACTCCCCTCTTTACCTGCTTAAAACTTTGGCCGACAAAGTCAACGCATTCAGCCGCCGGCGCGAACCAAACTTCGCCGCCCGCCTCTTTAATTTGCCGACAATAATCCACTTCTTCAAACCAAATAAAATAGCGTTCGTCCAAGTACGG
Source organism: Patescibacteria group bacterium (assembly GCA_041661405.1). Taxonomy (GTDB): domain Bacteria; phylum Patescibacteriota; class Patescibacteriia; order Patescibacteriales; family JBAZCA01; genus JBAZCA01. The sequence continues at coordinate 9,714 of JBAZUL010000008.1, read as the reverse complement.
CAGGGTTGATTTTTTGTTTCCGTCTTTGCTGTCACCGCTATTTTTTCGGCCAATCTTTTCCGCTTCCCGCCGGTTAATCATAAAAAAACCGCCGCGGATTGAATCAACTTTAGCCGCCCGGTCATAATCAAAATCCTCCCGTAAATAGCTCTTTAAAATGCCGGGAAAAAAATGCGGCAGTTTTAAAATTATAGCCAGCTGATCGCTCAATTCCGGAAAGCGGCGGACGTGTCTTATCGTGTTATTTTTTTCGTCAACCAGCCGGCAACCGGCGACAACGGCCTTAGGGTTCGCTTTCATCCATTTTACCGTCTTAGCGAGCGTATCGGAAAAAACTTTCATGTCCGGATTTAAAAGGAGGATGTAATCGCCTTTAGCTTCCCGCATTGCCTGATTATTGGCTTTGGCAAAGCCGGCGTTATGGGCGTTAATGATCAGGTTTGCCCGCGGGAATTCTTTTTTTACCATTTCCGCCGAGCCGTCGGACGAATTATTGTCAACGACAAAAATTTCGTAACTAAAAACGCCTTGGCTAAAATATAGCGCTTTCAGGTTCTCTCTTAATTTTTCCGCCACGTTCCAGGAAACGATAATTATTGATAAGTCCATTTTAGTAACGCATTAACAAGAAGTTTTATTTAAAAGATATTTTTTTAAAAGTCTTTTTTCGGCGTAAACGCGGTAGTTTACCGTTGCCCGGTAAAGTCCCCGGAAAAAAGCCGTTTTTAGGCCGGCCTGCCCGGCTTTTAGCGCCCCGCTCGCGAGATTATCCGCGAAAGTCCAGAAAAATTCCAATGGCAGAAGAGCTAAAGGTAATTTTTTTCTTAGCCTGATTTTAAGCGGCCAGCTTTTTTCATCGCAATTAAATTTTTCAACGGCTGAAAAATCTTTAAAATAAATTCGCGCCTGCGTCCGCGCCCATTTAAGCCATTTGCTTTTGAAAACAGCGATACTCAGGTTGTCATAATCCGGACGGTGATAAAGGGTAAAGCCGGACAGGGCGGTTTTACCGGCGACCCGGATTAAGGCGTGCGGCAAGGCGATAAAAGAAACGGCGTTTTTTTTAAAGAAACAGGTTTTAACCGGCCAGCAAGAGCTTACTTCCCTTGTTCCGTCCCAAAGCGGCCAGAAAAAACTGTAAGCACAAACTTCGGCCGCGGTAAGCTTTCTTAAATTCGCGGCGAGCTCTTGCGATAGATATTCATCGGCGTCAATCCTTAAAATCCATTCGCCTCCGGCTTCGCGCAGGGCAAAAGGCAGATGAGCCTCCATGTATCCCCGTTCCGGCCGTTCAAAAATTTTCGCCTTATACTGGCTGGCGATTTCAAGGCTTTGGTCAACGCATTTTCCGTCATGAATTAAAATTATTTCATCAACCGCGCCGGCTAAGCTTTTAAGGCATCTTCCCAATAATCCGGCCTCATTGCGGATTATGAGGCAGGCGGAAATATTATTTTTCATAATTATCATTGACGCTCCGGATTTTAGCCCGCCCGGTTGGCCGTGATTCTAGCGGCCATTCATGAATTTTTCAATCTCTTTTATATCAATCCTCATTTTCAGGGTTTCTCGCCGCCGGCCGATTTCTTTTCTAATTTTTATAAGCCTTAAAAATTCCGATAAAAGATACGGCTCAAATATTATGGCGTAAATGAGGCTTTTAAGCTGATACCAGTCCGTTGCCAGTTTAACCCGAAAAGAAAACGGCAAATCCTTGATTTTTAAAAGTAAAATCCATTGGTTTAAAAACGACCATTTCTTTACCTGTTGGCTTTTATTTTTTCGGTTCAGGGCGATTTTTATGGCCGACTCGCCGACCGGACTGACGCTTCGGTCGTGAAAAGCGACAGCTTTGGGTTCAAAAAATATTTTCCAGCCCGCGAGCCTCAGCCGGTAAGAAAGGTCGCAGTCTTCCTTATACATGAACATCAGTTCATCAAAATATTCGTTGTATTGCCCGTTGAAATAAGCTGTATCAGCTAACGCTTCCAGCCGAAAAATTACGGCCGCGCCGGTAAACCCGAAAATTTCGTAAACTTCTTTAACCGGCGGATTGTCTTTTTCACCCTGCTTTAAATCGGAGAAGCGGTGCTCTTTGGTAATGAATATCCCGTAGCTGTCAGTCTGATCCGTTTTTTTATTATTTTCAAAATCCCATTTTAATATTTTCGGCTGGATAGCGCCGGTCTTGTCATTCTGCTCTATGGTTTTAATAAGTTCTTCGGTAAATTTAGGTTCTAAAACCATGTCCGGATTAACGGCGATGAAATACTTCGCGCCCTCAGCTATGGCCTGGCTGATCATGATATTATAAGCTTTGGCAAACCCGAGATTCTGGCCGACCCATTTTAATTCAATTTCCGGAAAATGATTTTTCAGGTATGTCGAGTTTTCGTTTTCTTCCCTTTCACTGTTGTCAATAGCCAAAATTTTAAGATCCGAAAAGCATGTTTGTTCTTTTAGCGAAGCCAGAAAAAACGGAAGGTATTTGGCCGTCCCCTGCCCGTAAGTGATAAAGCCGATACATGTCTTCGGTTTATTGTCTGTCATCTTTGATAAGAGTTATTAAGCATAAAGTTAAAAGTTATACCCGCCGGTTTTAAAAAACTTTCAACTTTAAAACTTTATACTTTTGACTTAATCTAAGTTAGTTTTTTCTTAGCCAGGCATTTTAATTCCTCGTTGAATTCCTTGATGGCTGAGTTTATTTTCTGGTCAAATTTTTCGCTGATTTTCTTTTCTTTGACGATTTGTCCGGCCTGCAAAAGGGTGTCAAAAGTTCCGGCGTCCAGCCAGGCGCCCTTAAAAGTTGTTACTTTCAATTCCTTCTTTTTCAAGTAATAATTATGGATTTCGGTAATTTCTATTTCCCCGCGTTCGGAAAGCTTAGCCGCTTTGGCGGCGGCAACGCACCGGCTGTCGTAAATATAGAGTCCGGGAATGGCGTAATCTGAGAGCCATTTTTTCGGCTTTTCCTCTATCATCGTGGCATTATTATTTTCATCAAACTTAACCACCCCGTATCTTTCCGGATCCGGCACGGCGCGCGCGAAGATATGCCCGCCGGATTTGAATTTTTTTATTATCGCTGAAAAATCGTCTTCAAAAATATTATCGCCTAAAATCATGGCGACATTATCGCCGTCAATGAAATTTTCCGCCACTAAAAAAGCGTCGGCTAAACCACGGGGAGTTTTCTGCACTTTAAATTCCAGCTTAATGTCATACTTGTCAAAAATCGCGCCCAGCAAGTTAAGGAACTGGCCGGAATGATCCGGGGCGACGATAATCATGATTTCCTTAATACCGGCTTTAACAAGGACATTCAAAGGATAAAAAATCATCTGCCGGTCGTAAACCGGAAGCAGTTGTTTTGATGTCGTGGCTGTTAAGGGAAAAAGCCTCGTGGCCGTCCCTCCAGCGAGAATAATGCCTTTCATATTTTTTTATCCGGCATGCCGGGCATGGTTAATATGCCGCCGCACTGGATAACAATAAAACCGGCTCCGGCCGAAAGGCGGGCATCGGTAACTTTTAAAGTAAACCCGCCGGTAATCCGCGGCTGGGCTTTGTCGTCGGATAACGAATACTGGGTTTTAGCGACGCAGACCGGCAGTTGCCCGTAGCCCCACTTTACGTATTGCTCAATTTTAGCTTTGGCGAGCGGCGAGAATAGAACGCATGCTCCGCCGAAAATTTCAGAATTGATTATTTCCACCTTTTCTTTAATCCCTTCGCTGAGACTGTAGAGCGGACGCAGGGCCGGGGATTTTGCGCCAAAAGAGTCAATTTTTTTCAGGACCATTTTCGCCAGTTTCAGGCTTCCCTTTCCGCCCTGCGCGAAAGCTAAACTCACTTCGCATGAAGCGTTTTGGCTTTCACAATATTTTTTAATTTCATTTACGTCTTTTTCCGTATCATCGTTAAATTTATTAATTACTACGATCGGTTCAACGCCTAATCGCCGGATAATTTCAATATGCCGTCCCAGGTTATCCATGCCGCACTCTTTTAAGGCTCGGTTAGTGGCGACCAAAACAACGGCCGCGGGCTTAAGTTTTCCTAAGCGGCTTACAATATCAAAAAATTTAAGTCCGCCCAAATCCGAACCAAACCCGGCTTCGGTAACGACATAATCGGCTAAAGAAAGCGCGGTTCGGGTCGCGATCAGGCTGTTGGCGCCATGAGCGATATTGGCGAACGGGCCGCCATGAATAATGGCCGGAGCGCCTTCGTTGGTTTGCGCCAGGTTAGGCAGGATCGCCCTTTTCATGAGGGCGATAAGGTTATCAATAATTTTCAAATCCTTGACTTTTATCGGCCGGCCTTGTCCGTTCACGCCAATGACAATAGACTCCAACCGCCGGGATAAATCTTTTAGATCGTTTGCCAGGCATAAAATGGCCATAATTTCCGAAGCGGCGGTGATATTAAATTCCTTGCGGAGCGAGCGGTCGCATAAATCCATGGAGCGCTTCCAATAAATTTCCTTGACATCCAAAGGGTTGCTCCAATGGACGGAATTATCAATTTCCGCGGCAATCAGGTTGTGGACGGCGGTTACGGCGTGAAAGTCGCCGGTAAAATGCAGATTTATTTCTTCGGACGGAACGACTTTAGCCTTGCCTCCGCCGATCGCGCCGCCTTTTTGGGAAAAGACCGGCCCAAGCGACGGCTCGCGCAAGGCAAGGATAACTTTTTTTCCGAGCCGGTTAAGCGCGTCGGCCATGCCAATGGACATGGTAGTTTTTCCTTCGCCAAAACGGGTCGGGGTAATGGCGGTGAATAAAATCAGCTTGCCGACTTTTCTTTTTCCAACTTTTTTCTTTAAAGGCATTTTTATTTTGGCAATGTAGTCCCCTTGCGATTCAAGCGAATTTTCCGGTATGCCAATTTTCTTTGCCACGCTGATAATTTTTTTCATGATGATTATAAATTTAATTAATGTTAGCTTAAAAAATTTAATTTACTAGCGAACAGCCTTTACATAATATTAGCTAAAATCAGCGTGATTGTCAAAAACTAAAACCGCTCTTAAGCAAAGCCGGGGCAAGAAGCGGTATTATGTAATTAAATATAATCATTACCGTCTAAATAAACATGAGTCTTAAAAATAGCTTAAGTTTAATTTTATGTGCAAAGAACAGTATTGCCCCGAATGCGGCAAAAAAATGCATTTTAGTCCTGAAAAGTGGGTCGGGATGGCGCGCGAGAAAATCCACAGCCGTTGCGAAGAATTAAAAAAGCGCTACGAGAGCGCGGACGAAGAGACAAAAACAAAAATCAAAATTGGAGCTTTGGTCGGCGGTTTGTTGGCCATATTTACCATTTTCGCGAAAATCGCCTGGCTGAAAAAACATTATCGCCACGGAGACAGGATGATGGGCCACAGGCATTAAAGGCGCGAATCCGGCTCACGATTTTTGGCTTCTGAATAAAACAAAACGCCCTGAAATTTTAAATTAAAACGTTCAGGGCGCTGTTTGCGTTGCTATTTTTTTACCACAATGACGTTTTTGTGCGTTTCGGTAATCGGCACATGATAGCCGCAAAGGTAATCCCGGATAGCGTTAAAAAACAGCTCTTCATTGTAGCGGTAATTTTCGCCTTTTCGGGTGCCGGGATCGTTCGTAATGAATTCGCGCGTTTTCGGGTCATAGCCTTTAATGACAAGCATGTGCCGTTCCGGACCCGGAGCCGTGTAATTCGGGTTTTTTAATTCCCGGCCGTTGGCCGGAACGATTATCAGGTTGCCTTTAGCCAGTTCGGATTTAAGGCCGTTTAAGGTAATATCGTATTTTACCTCGGCTTTATCGTATTTAAAATAATCATTAATGATCCGCTCAAGGGTTTCTTTGGCGCCGGTGTCATGGAAAGTATCGTAATTTTTTTCTTCAAAAGCGGAAATATCAAGGATTTTGCTTAAAGCATAATCCTTAGTTATCGCGGTCTGGTCATTAACCCAAAGCATGGCCATGATTGCCGAAGCTTCTTCACAGCCGTCCTGCTGGCGTTCGTCTTTCCAGTCGCCGAACGGAGCCTGGGACGCGAACGGAACATCCAGGAGGATTGTTTTGGTTATTCGCGGGGCGGGAATATCGGTCGTTTGGGTGTCAGGATTTTTAGTTCCATTTTCGTTTGTCTCCGCGCCCGGGTCCGAAGAACCGGCTGCCGGGCTTAGCGCTTCAACCGGTTTTAAGCTCCCTGAATTATCACTGCCTCCGGGTGCGACATTCGGCATTTCCGGAGCGCAATCCTGGAGGTCAATCTGCCCGTCGCTAACTTCAGGGCTGTTATTTTTCGGGCTTTCGGTCTGGACTCCGGTCTGTTCAGTATTTTTTCTTTTTTCTTCGGAAATTTTCGCGTATCCGAAAAGCGCGGCTCCCAGGAATAAGACCGGGATTATAATTAAATATCGTTTTTTCATATTTTTGTCCATGATTCGCGCCGGATATACTGCTTCTATTAAATCCATGAACGGCATCCATCATTGTTTATTAATTAAATTTATAGCATCGCGCCTGATTTGTAAACAACCTGCTGGTTCAACAATAATATGACTAGTTTTACCGGTTTTTCTTACGTTTTATGCATGTTAGCGCAATATTATTTTAGAAAACTGCCATTAAGATCCCGTTAATAAAAAACCGCCTTTTCAGGCGGCGATAAGAATTCATTCATCTGTTTGGCTTTTACCAATGCCTGGCAAAAATGCAACCATCGGCTTATACCAGCCGCAAAAATTCTTTTTTGGATTTTTCCAGGGTTTCATCGTAAAGGCTTTTGCCTTTTGAATCAATGGCGACAATGACCGGAAAATCTTTTACTTCAAATTCCCAGATCGCTTCGGGCATGCCGAATTCTTCTTTATAAACGTTTTTAAATTTCATGGCCTTGGCGTAAATAACTCCTAAGCCGCCGACAGCGGAAAAATAAACCGCCTTGCCGCGCAAAGCGTCAACTACGGACTGATTCATGCCGCCTTTGCCGATGATGGCTTTGATTCCGTATTTTTCTATGAGTTTTGGGGTGTAAGGATTTAAGCGCGCGCTCGTTGTCGGGCCGGCCGAGATTACTTCCCGGTTTTTTATTATCGGTCCGGCATGATAAATTATCCCGTTTTGGACGGCCGGAAAATCTTCCGCGAGTAAAAAAAGATGGGCTTTATCACGGGCGGTAAAAATCGTGCCGGAGAGCATAACGTTATCCCCGGCGTTGAGGCTTAATATGTCTTTTGTTTTTAGGGGAGTGGTTAAAGCGATCATAAATAAAAATTGTTAATTAAAAATTAAGATTGAAATATGATTCGTAATTCCTAATTTTTAATTGTCAGACTCTGTCTCCTAAGTCCCCAGCAGGAAATGGAAATCCCGACAAAGTAAGAAGCCGGGTGGCGCGTGCCGGCGAAAATTTTTACTCCCAAAGCAGTAGTTTTTCCGCCGAGTCCCATCGGCCCGATCCCCAGTTCATTGATTTCTTTCAGGACTTTTCTTTCCAGTTCGTCTAACTCTGTCACTGGATTTTTATCATCAAGTTTTCGCAAAAGCTGTTTTTTTGACGCACCGGCCACGCTTTCGTAATTGCCTCCAAGCGCTACTCCGATTATGTAAGGCGGGCAGGCTTTTCCCTGGGCTTTAAAAACAGCATCCAAAATGCATTTCCGAACGCCTTCCAGGTCGCGGCCGGCTTTTAGTTCGGTATTTGGCAAAGAATAAATTATTGAAACATTTTCCGATCCGCCGCCTTTTAGGAGGAGGTCAATTTCCAATTTAGCGTCCGCGCTATCGGTTTCCTCAAAATGAATAACCGCCTTATTGCCGATATTTTTTCCGGAAAGGCAGTCAACAGCGTTCGGCCGCAAAGGGATTTTTTCCGTCGCTTCGTCAATCGCCTGGTTAATTATCGCTGTAAGTTCTTTTTGGGCATACTCGCGCGGGTAGCGGACGTAAAAAAACGGCGTACCAGTGTCCTGGCACATGGGTTTTTTTTCGCCTTTGGCTTCTTTTACGTTTAGAAGCAGTTTGCCAAGGATTTCTTTTGCAACAGGATTATCCTCTTCCCTTTCGGCTTTTTCCATTCCCGCGATTACGTCCGCCGGAAGTTCGTCCGCGGTTTTTCTTATGAGTTCAATTATTTTTTCTTTTAAGTTCATAATAAGCTAAGTATAGTATTAGTCGCGCGAGATTGTCAAAAACATGAATCTTTTTTTCCGGCCAGATAAATTTTTACCCAATACCCAATATTCCCCGGCAGGTCTTTTTGATAAACGTTTAGGCCATACATCTCGGCGCAGACGATTGACGCGATGACCAGGCTGTTTTTGGGATACTTCCCTTCGCTTAAATCCTTAGCCGCGCCTCCGGTATCGGCTTCTTTAATAAGTTTTAGTTCAGAAAATTCTTTTTTTAAAAATTCTCCATGTTCCAGTAAAGCCTGCGGGTGGGAATGGACTTCCACGGTTTTACTTTTATCAATCCCGCCGCTCGCGAGCAAAGCGTGATCTAGCTGCAATTTTTCCTCGTCAATTTTTTCGTAAGCATATTTTTTTATCGCCGCCTCAGTCTCAGCTACCAAACCGGACCGCGATTCCCGGGCAAAAGTTCCGTAATCAATTTCTCCGGTATTCAAAGCCCGAAGCACGTTTTCAGTTGAGATTAAATACTTAATTTCATAATCCGGCCAGCCATGTTTTTCCGAAAAAAGCCGGGCCGCTCGCTCATTAGTACTGCCCCGGTCGCCCTGGATGCCGATTATCAATTTTTTGGCCATAGATTAATCTTTCTTGGTTTTATAGGCGATCCTTTGGATAAATAGCGTAAGCCATAATATCGCAGTAATAAAACATACGACCGTGGACAGGAATAAATTAAGAGTATAATAGGTATAGCTCACGGCGAATAAGCCGATGAAAGTCGGACCTGACGTGGCGCGGGTAATCTGGCATTTTTTCTCTTTAAAGCACCGGTAAATTTGCGGAACAAGCGCGGCCGAGAATACGATACTGGCGGTTGTTATTACGATGTCCTGCCAAAGCATAAGGTTGTTTTTTTTAAAAAAGTTTAAGGCCACGGTCGCTCTAGTAGACAATTTTATGAAGCATATCCCAACCATTGACACAACAATATATTCTGCTAATATATTCACATTATTGCTCCTGGGTGCCTGAGTGGCTAAGGCACGGGCTGTTAACCCGTTGCACGCCGGTTCAAATCCGGCCCCGGGAGCCAAACGCTCTTTTTAATTTTTTTAGCAATCTTGTTGGGGAATAGCTCAGCCCGGTAGAGCAGCGGACTTTGGATCCGCGAGTCCCGGGTTCGAATCCCAGCTCCCCAACCTCCCCTATATGAGCCTGCATTTCTATCCTCCGCAGGCTCCTTTTTTTTCTGAAAAACTTCACTATCTGTCTTTAATACTGCTTCTTATAATACTCAAGATACTCCCCGGACTTTATTTTTTTCCACCACTCCTGATTCTGGCAATACCAGTCAACGGTTTGCCGAAGGCCGTCTTCAAAATTGACGCGCGCTGACCAGCCGAGTTCGGTCATAAGCTTATCGGGATTGACCGCGTAGCCGAAATCATGGCCGGGGCGGTCTTTGACGTATTCTATTTGGGACTCGTCTTTGCCTAAGAGTTTTAAAATTATTTTTATTGTGTTAATGTTTTTAGATCTTTGGCGGGTGCCGATGTTGTAAACTTCTCCGAGACGGCCGC
>JBAZUL010000007.1:0-77844 GCA_041661405.1 Patescibacteria group bacterium | reverse complement strand
TGGCCAACGGCCGTAGCCGAGGAGGTCGCAATCCAGGACTTATTTTTGGCTCCGGTGGTTGACCATTCGGTAATGGAGATGTCCATGTAGGCCGAGGTTGAGGCCGTATAGTACCCGCCTCCGGCGGGTACTACCGAGAAATTGGACGTGGCAATAGTTTCAGCGGTGGTAGAGGCGGTTAATGCCCGGTATTTGCCGTTAGAATAGATGCGCATTGAGCCGGTTGTCGGGACTGGAGTAGTGCCGACCGTGTATGGGGGTTGGTATTCGTAGGCGCCGATGTCAGGGGTACCGTAGATCGGGTTGCCAGCATAGTCGGCAGTCAGAGAGACGTCGGTGCCGGAGTCGATATTTGGACTGTTATATGCCAACTGGAAGTCGGTGACAGCGGAATAGGAGCCGGAGGCGTTGGTGAAGGAGGGATTGGAAACAAATGAATTAGTGTCTTGGCTAACTGCTGACTTAAAAGAAGAAAAATCATTCCTGTTGTAACTAGTGCTTCCAACGGTAAACAAAGTATTGTTATCATCTCTCCAAAAAAGATTATAGTCACCTGCATAAGTTGCTGTGTCGCTCAATCTTAAAGATCTTCCATTAGGATCATAAGTTATATTATTTTTGGTAGTCAAATTTCCAGCACCGTTTACATATAAATACATTCCGTTGTAAAAAATATTATTATATAGTTCCGCCGAGCCAGTTGTTAGGTAGAAGCTGTAATTATCAGTGTTTTTTATAATCGAATCATTAATGGTAATTGATCCAGTTCCACCATTGATTGCAATACCACTCGTATCATGAATAAAACAATCAGCTATATTATATGTTCCACCAGTGGTACCTACGCCAAAGCCCTGACTAGCATAGCCCATTTCAGAATTGAATACACTTGATGTCACATTGCTTGTTCCACCAATGCCAATCGCCGGACCAGCACCATATAAGAAAATTGAATCATAAACATCGAGAGATGAGCCATTGTTGTGGTTTGTAATTCCATTAGCTGTTGAGCCGCCATAAAAATAATAAGCTTCTATACGATTAGCCCTTATTCCTGTTGCCAATGTAAAATAGACGGCATCATAATTTGGAAAGTAAAAATTTATGTCTTGCACGGTTATATAATCAGTATTATTCCCATACAAAATATTTTCCATTTTTGGCGCTTCAATTGCCGAATAATATGACGTTGGATTTTCTTCAGAGTAGACTGAAAGCACATTTCCTGACCATGACCATTCATATTGTGCATCAGGGGTTGTGTCGTTCGTTCCGAGTGTCCAGTCAAGAGAACCAATTGTACCGTTAAACATCACAAAGAGAGGCTCGGGAGTGAGCGATCTAGTCCACACGCTTGATCCGACATCTGTCCAGTCTCCAGGTATGCCTAATACGTTTTGAGAACCAAGTAAAATCGGATCATCCCCACTCCCAAACGCTCCGAAAATAATCACATGCCCATCCGTTCCCGAAGCCGGGACAGTCAATTGCTCCCGCCAGATTTGGCCTTTTCTAAAATAGACATTGTCTCCCGGCTGAAGGGCAGAGAAAGCGTTGATGTCGGCAATGGTTTTGAAAACAGAATCTGTACCGGTGTCGGTGGCGAAAGTAGTGTGGTTATAGGTGGTGAAATCCGGCGTGGCAGATGCTACATTGGTATCTGTAACAGAGGAGTCCACATAATACGTCGCCCCATATGCCGGCGAGGCAAAAGTCAATCCGCCGAGAAAAATAAAAAAGCTACATAACAGTCCAGTCAGAAGAAACTTACGTCGGCCGGCAACGGGGTAAACCGCACTCGCCCTCCCTGCCCCTAAAACAAAAAAACTTCCCAACATAATTGAGAAGACGGCCAAAAAACGAAGTATCCCTAAATTTTGATTTTTTTTAAACCCCCCCCCCCTGAGTCTGCCTCATCGGCAGGCAAGCTATTTCAGTTTTTGTATTTTCTTTTTTGTTTGGAAACATCCGTTGGCTCATGTCTTTGGTTTTATTTTTCCCGTTCCTTTCTTGTCTCATCTCCCAGCCATGGACGCGGGAGTTGGTTTATGTATCTCAAAACTTTCTGGCTCGCTTGGGTTTTGAGTATATTATAGCCGATTGGCGGGAGTGGGGCAAGGGTTACCCGACAAATTCCAGATAATTATCCTTGGTTATCACCTGAAACTCCGCCTCCGGATAAGTTTTAATCCAATCTTTGGGCGCTTTTACGTTACCTTTATTCCACTTAAACTCAAAACCGTATAGCTTCCCCTCCCGCTCTTCTATCCAATCAATTTCCTTGCCGCCCCAAGTGCGCCAAAAATAGTTATTGGCGGAGATATTTCCGTAAGCCTGTTTTTTCAGCCTTTCCGCGACCATAAAGTTTTCCCAGAGCTTGCCGGCATCGTCCCTTAACTCCAGCCCGTTAAAATTGGAAACGACCGCGTTGCGGATGCCGTTGTCAAAAAAATAATATTTGTTCTTCTTGCTGATTTCTTTTCGCAGGTTTCGGGAAAATCCGCCTAGCGTGAAAATGATAAAAGATTTTTCCAAAAGATCCAAATAGCGGGCTACTGTCTTGTAATCAATCCCCAGCTTTCCGCCAAGCTCGGAGAGTGATACTTCACTACCCACCTGAAAAGCCAGCAAGCGCAAAAGATCCGTAAGAATCCTTGAATTTTTAATCCTTTCCAGCTCCAGGATGTCTTTCAGCAAGTACGAATCAACGATTTCTTCCAGTACGCTGATTTTTTTCTCTTTTCCTTCGGCTGTAATTACCGCCGGATAGCCGCCAAAAACCAGCCATTCTCCCAAGCGCTCTTTTAACTCGTAAGGATTATAGATTTTTTTCAGTTCCAGCTGGGAAATCGGATACAGGGTAAGAGTTTTTTTTCTGCCGGTGAGCGGTTCCCCGACCTGGCCGGACAATTCAAAAGAAGAAGAGCCGGTCGCGATGATTCGGATGTTTTTAACCTCGTCAACCAAAATTTTGAGTCCCCATCCCACTTTCGGAATCCTTTGGGCTTCATCAACGGCAATCAGATCATAGCCGGAGGCATATTCAATGATCCGAGAAAAATCCTCCGAGCTTAATACCTGCTGAATTCTAATATTATCCCCTGAATCAAGCTTATATTTCAGCGCGACACCTTCTAAAAAATCTTTAAGCAAAGTTGTTTTTCCGGCTTGGCGGGAACCATAAATAACCAGGACTTTGTTTGGTTCCAAATAGTCTTTTAAATTGTAAAATCTAGGTATTTTCATGTCTCCATAATATCAATAATCCTCAAAATTGTCAAATTTCAAGGATATCTAGTCCTCAAAACAGGCTAATCAATCAATAAAAACGACCCTTTTACGAGCCGTTTTTATTCTCTGAATTGCTATCCTATTGTTCGCGCGCTCTTTACACCCTGATAACGACCGGCAAAACCATGGGGCGCCTTTTGGTCTGGCCGAAAAGGAAAGCGCCGATTTCGTTCCGCATCTTATTTTTTATGTAATCGTCGTCAGCCGGGGTGGAAGTGTCCAGAGTCTTAACCATTTTTTTAACTTTCATCCGGGTTTTTTCTATGAGCTCCTTATTTTCTTTCATGTAAACGAACCCGCGGGAAATTATATCCGGGTTGCCGATGATATCGCCGGTGGAAGAATCAATAGTCGCGATAATAACGATCATGCCGTCTTCGGCCATGACCCGACGGTCGCGAAGGACGATATTGGATACGTCGCCGACACCGAGCCCGTCAACCATGACATGGTCGGTATTGACTTTTTCGCTTGTAAGCCGCCCCGAAATCCCTTTTACCGGCGACTTGATAAATTCCACTATCTGGCCGTTGTCGGCCACGAAGATTTTTTCCTTGGCGATGCCTACCTGCTCGGCTAATTCGGCATGAGCCCGGAGCATGTAATGGTTGCCTTCAATGGGCATAAAAAATTCCGGCCGAAAAAGCCGCATCATCAGCTTCAAGTCTTCCTGCTTGGCGTGCCCGCCGGCGTGAACATCCATCATTTCGTAATGGATGACTTTGGCGCCCTGCCGGACGAGCATGTCTTTTAAAGACTGGATGGTGCGCTCGTTTCCCGGAATGACCGAAGAAGAAAAAATTACAGTGTCGCCGGGTTGGAGGCTTATGGTCCTGTGCTCTTTGTTAACCACCCGCATTAAAAACGCGTTTGATTCGCCCTGAGCGCCGGTGCCGATGATGACCACCTTATTATCCGGAACTTTTCTTAGTTCATTCTCGTTGTTTATGAGAATCCGCGGATTGAATTTAAGGTAGCCGATCTGGTGAGCCACCTCAACGTTGTTGTTCATACTCCGGCCCTGCAAAAAAATCCTCCGGCCGTATTTTTCGGCGATTTCAAAAATTTTCTGCACGCGGCTTATCTGCGAAGCGAAAGTGCCGATGATAATCCGGCCCTCGGAGCGCTCAAAAATTTTTCCAAGCTCGTCGCCGATGGAAGATTCGGAAATCTGGTATCCCGGATGGGTTGAATCGGTTGAGTCAGACATCATTAAAAGGATGCCTTCCCCGCCGATTTGCGCGATCCGGTTTAAATCAGCCGGCTTGTCGTTGACCGGCGAATAATCAATTTTAAAATCTCCGGTGTGAACCACCCGGCCGAGAGGCGTATTCGCGATTACCGCGAACGCGTCCGGGATTGAATGGTTAACCCTTAAAAATTCCAGCCGGAAGTTTTTCCCGAGCCGCAGGACTGAATTTTCGTCAATCTCCTGAATGTTGAGCTGGGGGCAGTCGCGATATTCCTGCGACCGCTTTCGAACCAGTCCGGCGGTTAACTTGCCCATAAACATGGGCGGATTGCCGATTTTTCCCATGATATGGGGAATGCCGCCGATATGGTCCATGTGTCCGTGGGTGATGACGACGCCTTTGATCCAATCCAGCTTATTTTCAAGATAAGATGTGTTGGGGATAATATAGTCAATGCCGGGCATGTCTTCTTCCGGAAACTGAAGACCCATGTCAATAATTATGATCTCCTTGTCAAACTCCAAAAGCGTCATGTTACGGCCGACCTCTTCCAGTCCGCCCAAAACCATGATTTTTAATTTTCCCGCGTCAGACTGTTTTCCGGCTTCTGGCGCGGGCCGAGGAGTAATTACTGCTCCGCCGCGCCGGAAATAATTTCCGCCCGCTTCCATTCCGAATTTTTCTTCGACCGCTTCTTTCGCTTCAAAAGGCGGTTTTTTCATTACCGGCGGTTTCGCGAAGCCGGTTCTTTTGGGCCTTGCCTGGCGCGGTAAATTTCCGGGCCGGGAGGTCCCTTTGTACTTTGTAATCATACTTGCTGTTAATGATGATCAGTGATGAGTGATGTCTTATCAGAAATCAGTGACCAGTTAGTTATTTAAGAGAGTTAAATTTGATTTGCGTGCGAGCAAATCATCCCGCAGCCGCAAGGCATGCGGGATTCCAGTTTGCGAGCCAAACTTTTTATAGTGGGCGAGAGAGGATTTGAACCTCCACGAGATCGCTCTCACAGCGCCCTGAACGCTGCGTGTCTGCCAGTTTCACCACTCGCCCATTTTATTCTACCAGACAATTTTCTTTTCGGTCTTTATGTACCATTCGCTAATCCCTGAAAACCGATCCGAAGGATTGTAAATTTTTACGGTATTGGAATTCTTTATTTTCTTATCCTGAATATAATTGTAAAAAGGCGAATAAATGAATATGGCCGGCTCCTCATCGGAAATTATTTCCTGGAACTGCTTATACTTCCCTTTGCGTATTTCCGCATCCAGCGCCACCCGGCCGTCTTCCAGGAGCGCGTCAACGGTTTTATTGCTATAATTGGCGAGGTTCAACCCTTTCTCGGCCTGGGTGGAATGCCAATAGGCGTAACAATCCGGATCAGGGCCTAGAGTAATCCCGTATAATAAAGATTCATAACTTTTAGCGCGGACCTGGCTCTGGATCTGCCCGGCCGGAATAAGTTCCACAATAACTTTGATACCGGCTTTTTCCCAATTTGTCCGGATGGCTTCGGCCAACCGGGAGTTATCCTCCGATTCAACGGTAGTGATCTTCAAGTTAAAATATTTTCCGCCTTCGTTTTTTAGCCATTTTCCCGCTCCCTGCTCCAAGACCGCCTCGGCCTTGGCTCTAACGGCCGCGTCTTCGGACTCTTTTTCCTCCCCGGCTTTCCGGATTGCTTCTTCATTTATTTCCTCAATCTTCCATCCGGCCTCAATAAAACCCTTTGCCGCCGCCTCAAAATTAAATCCGTATTTATTTACTCCGTCAAAATAATATGGGGTGTCGGACGAAATCGGCGAATATATAAGCTTATAATCGTCCTGGTTGAAAATCCCTTTCATGATTTCTTCCTTTGGCATAGCCAGGGCGAGAGCTTTCCTTACCCGCTTATCCGCCAGAAATGCGTTATTGGCCGGATTGAAAAACAAAGCCGTGAGTTGGGGCAGGTTGATTTTTTTCAGGTTGTAAGAATCCCGGGCGGCAATATCTTTCATGAGGCTCGGGGGAAGGTAGTTCATGCCGTCAATCTGGTTGCCGTTTATCCCTGCCACCATTTCTTCGTAATTAGGGAAGAAGGAAAAAGTCAGCTCTTTGATATATGGCTTTTTGCCGTAATAATCTTCATTTAATGACAGGTTCACGGCCTTGATGTTGCCATTCTTGTCTTTTAAGAGCGACTTGAATCTGTAGGGTCCGGAACCGATCGGTTTTAAATTCAGTTCAGCCAGCCGCGCCGAGGCCGGAGGAATCTGCTCCCAGATATCCCGGGGCAATATCCCGAAAGTTAAAAGCTCAATGAACGGGGCGTAAGGTTCGGACAGATTAAAACTGATATTCTCTTCGTCGATTTTCTCAATTTCCACCCCGCCGAAGCTTGAGTGGAGGGTTGACTTGAATTCGCTGTCTTTTATGGCGCCAAAAGTGAAGACAATATCGTCAACCGTCAAATCGTTTCCATTATGCCATTTGGCGCCGGATCGAATCTTTAAGCTGTACTTTTTTCCGTCCGGGCTTACTTTGTAATTTTCCGCCAGATCGCCCGTGATTTTTCCTTCATTATCCCTTTTAAAAAGCGAGGAAAATACGAGCTGGCTAATATCGCTGTCAACGTCGTTGGTTGAAGCGAAGAGCGGGTTGATATATTTCGGACTGCCGACCAGGCCTTCGCGGTATTCGCCGCCGATCTTTGGGACGACTTTCAGATGGTTTTTGTAAAATCTTCCTCCCAAAAATAAAAGATTGAAAAATATTATCGCCAAACAGACTTTCATTACGATACCCTCCTTCGGGCTAAGATACATTTTAATGTATTTAACCTGTCTAAGGCTCGGAACTCTTGAACGGGACATGGAATAAACCAGTTTTTTGTCTATTTCATCCTGGGCTCGGGCGGCGTCTTTTTTCATCCCCGGCAAACGGTAAAACAAACCCTTAATCCCGTTAAAGGAAAACGAGGCTTTTAGCGCGCTGAAAATAGAAAAAATTTTATTTTTTTTAGAGTCCACAATAATCTTAAAATTAGAAGCCCGATGTTATATTTATAATAACATATCCGGGCAAAAATTCAAGTCCCGGAAAATTTTTCCGCGGGAGTTGCCCGCCGCATCCTGCCTTACGCGCCTTGGGAACCGAAAACCAGGCTTGCGAGAGAAATTCCGATAAAAATTGCGGCTAAAATAATAGTAGCGGTGAACAGTATTTTTTCCAGTCCCCGCTTGGTCCGAAAGACCGTGCCGCCGCCGCCAAAAACGCCTGACAACCCGGATTCCCGGTTCTGCATCAGAATGGAAACTACGAGGAGAATGGCGATAATCGGCTGGGCTATTTGAAGATACTTCATATTAGGCGCGAAATGAGCGGCAATTAAGCCTTAACCTTTTCAATGATTTTTTCAAAAACCTTTTTATCATTAACCGCCAGGTCGGAAAGAACTTTCCGATCCAGAGCAATGTTATTCTTTTTCAGGGCGCCCATGAACTTTGAGTAAGAGAGGCCGTAATTTTTGACCATGGCGCCGATCCGGATCTGCCATAGACCGCGGGCGGTCCTTTTCTTTTTTCTCCGGTCAACGTAAGCATGAACGCCGGCTTTAACAACCGCCTCTTTGGCCTGTTTGACGGTATTTTTCCGCCGCCATTTATAACCTTTGGTTTTAGCAAAAAGCTTTCTCCGCTTTTTTACATGGATTTTCGCTCGTTTTACTCTTGGCATAAAATTTAATTATACGGCATCATCAGCCTGATATTTTTCACGTCGCTCTTTGAGAGCAAAATATCCCGCCTTTTGCGGCGTTTTACGGTTCCTGATTCGCGGGCGTTAAAATGGCCCTGACCGGCTTTCCGCTTCAGGACTTTTTTATTTTTGGTTATTTTAAATCTTTTAGCCGTAGCTTTGTGGGTTTTTATCTTTCCCATATTTATTTATTGAGCTAATAAAAAAACAGGTATTCACCTGATTGTCAACGGAAGAACTACTTTTTATTGGATAGCTCTATTGTAAATCTTCCGCCCTTCCTTGTCAAGTCTTCAATGCGGACCAGGTTCATGTCCGGAACAAGCTCCAGGGCGGCGATAAATTCTTTCATAGTTTCCTCGCCTTTTTGCGGATAAGCCTTTTCCCGACCCTTTAACTGCAACATGACGAGGAGCGGATGGCCTTTTTTAAGGAATTTTACGGCCTGGTCCACCCGGACGTCAAAGTCATGCTTGCCGATGCGGACGGTAAGGCGGATGATTTTTTGCTCAGCCGCTTTGTTTTTTTGGTTGGCTTTGGATTTCTTTTCCTGGGTATATTTGAACTGGCCAAAATCCATGATGCGGACAACCGACGGGTTTGGCGTCGGATCCACTTCCACCAAATCCAGTCCGGCTTCCTCAGCCCTTTTTCTCGCTTCCTCTATGGAAACTACTCCAACGCGCTCATTGCTTTCGTCAATTAAAAAAACCTGGGGTATGCGGATATACTCGTTAACCCTGAATCTTTTCTCCAGTTTCGGTTTGGCTCGTCTCCAGATTTTACGCATATTTTAAAAATTATTTAATTTTAAACATGATAATCTGATAAGCTCAAAACTTCCCTTATCTTAGCAAACTACTCCTGAAATGTCCAATATCAAAGACTGGCGAGCTTCGCGGCAAGGCCAAGGTAATTTTCCGGCCGGATTTTTTTCAGCTCTTTTTTTACTGCTTCAGATACTTCCAGGCCGTCAATAAATTCATGAAAATCCTCAATCCCTAGCTTGCGTCCCCGGGTCAGGTTTTTTAGCTGTTCGTAGGGCATTGGCGCCCCTTCCCTTCGCAATACGGTCTGAATCGCTTCGGCAACTACTTCGGGATGGCTTTTTAAATCAGCCAGAGCTTTCTCTTTGTTTATCGCGATCCGTTCAATCTGCCTCCCCAAATATTTATATCCAATCAGGCTGTGTCCGAAAGCAACGCCGATATTTCTTAAAACCGTTGAATCGGACAAATCCCTTTGCAAGCGGGAGATTGGCAGTTTAGCCGAAAAGAACCCCAGCATCGCGTTAGCCATGCCAAGATTGCCTTCGCTGTTTTCTAAAAACCAAGGATTGATTTTATGTGGCATGGTAGAAGAACCGACTTCGCCCGCGACCGGTTTTTGGCTGATCCAGCCGTCTGATATGTAGCGCCATAAATCCTGATCCAGTCCGGTTAAAACCGTATTAACGCGCCTTAAAATATCAAACAGCTCCGCATAGCTGTCATGCGGTTCAATTTGGGTGGTTAACAGGTTAACTTCCAGTCCGGTTTTCCTTTGCTTGTTTATCTGCCGGATAAAATTTCCGGAAAATTTAATCCAGTCAACCTTAGGAAAGGCGGCAACCAAGGCGTTATAATTTCCGGTCGCGCCGTTTAGCTTGGCCTGGATCTTGTGGCTTTTTATTTTTTTCACCAGACGCTCAAGCCGCGCTTCGTAAATTTTAAATTCTTTGCCAAAGGTCGTTGGCGAGGCCGGCTGGCCGTGCGTCCGGGCGAGCATCGGGGCGTCCTTCCCTGCCCGGGCCAGACTTTTAATTTGAGAAATAATTTTTTCCATGGCCGGAATTATTACATTCCTCAGGCTTTCGGAAACCATAAGGCCATAGGCGATGTTGCCCGCGTCTTCGGAAGTAAGGCCAAAATGAACCCATTCGGCGCAGGAAGCCAAACCGTTTTTCGCGAGTTTTTCCTTAATAAAATATTCCATGGCCTTAAAATCATGGTTAGTGGCCTTGATTTTTCCGCGCCCTTTCAATTCTATATCGCTTATCAGCTTTGCGTCAGCTTCGGAAAAATTTTCATAAATCTTCCTGATCGCCGTTTTTTTCGCCTCGTTAAGCTTTGGCGCTTTAACGCCGTCCGTTTCCGAAAGCGCGATTAAATACTCGCACTCCATCAGAATTTTGTATTTCATTCCGGCGGCTTCGCTAAAGAACGGGACTAGCGGCTCAGTGTATTTCCTATAGCGGCCGTCTATGGGAGAAATATTTTGCAATGGATTCATAAAAATTATTTCAAAATTATCATTAGTGCTTAAAATTTTTCACGTCAGATCTTGTACATGGCCAGATTTTTCTCAATCCTTTCCAGTACCGGCGTTTCTAAATCCGCCGCTAATTTTTCTCCCGTAATCTGCTCATAAATCCGAATGTAGCGCGAGGAAAGTTCGGCGATCATGTCAGCCGGGGCCGGAGGCAAAACTTCATCTTCGTAAGGATTAGAATTGGCTTTGAACCAAAGCCGCAAAAATTCTTTGTCAAAATTTTCCGGCTCCATACCCTGATCAATTCTTGCCTGATATGAATCCGCCTGCCAATAGCGCGAAGAATCGGGCGTATGAATCTCGTCAATTAGCGTTAATTCGTTATTCTCATCCAGACCGAATTCATATTTAGTGTCAACTAATATCAATCCATTGGCCAAAGCCAGCTCTTGTCCGCGCGTGAACAGCTTTAGCGCCGTAGCCGCGATTTTGTCCCACAGTTCTTCGGGCAGAATTTTTTCTTCTACGATCTGTTTGGAAGAAATCGGCCGGTCATGTTCGTCGGACTTAGTGGTCGGAGTTAAGACCGGCTCCGGCAATTTCTCATTCTTTTTCATGCCGTCCGGCAGAGTAAAATCGCCAAAATCCCTTTGGCCGGCCTGATATAATGTCCAGAGAGAAGTCCCGGTCACGCCGGTAATATAGCCGCGGACAACAACCTCAATCGGAATAACCTTGCATTTTTTTACCACTACCGCGTTCGCGTCAGGCGAAGCAATAATATGATTTTGAATAATGTCCTTAGTATGGGAAAACCACCACTTACTCGTCTGCGTCAGTATCTGCCCCTTAAACGGAACTAAAGCCAAGTTCCGGTCAAAAGCCGAATAGCGGTCGGTGGAAACTAAAATAATTTTATCGGGCTGAGTATAAATATCCCTGACTTTACCCTGCCGCCGCTCGCCAAGATCAGAGAAATTGGTTTTTTCAATAACGCGGGTTAAGTTTTGTTTAATAGTCTGATTATTCATACTGGAGTTTAATAAAATTATATTCAAAACCAATTTCCTACTCCCCCGGCGGCGCCAGAGTGATTTTTTCGGGTTCAAAAATTACTTGTCTTTTCCCTTCTTCCACGATGCCCACGTCAGCCAGCGCGTATCCGGCCTGTTTGCCGATTGTCAGAATATCATCCACCTGGTCAGCGGCGGCGTAAATATAATAACCCGCGCCCCAGTTAAAAGTTTTTAAGCAGTCTTTAATCGGGACATCCAGGCTCTCGCGAAAATAGCGCATAAGCGGCGGGATGGGAAGCCAGGAATGAAGCCGGTAGGTAAAGCGGCGCTTGTCAAAAGCGATTTTTCCTACTCCGTCGCCGGTGCCGGGAAGCAGGGCGTGGATTTTAATTTTATGTTCCAAAATTATTTCAATTAATTTCACATAAGACCGAGTCGGGATTAAAGCTTCTTCGCCTAAAGTTTTCCCGTTCGGCAGTTTAGTTAAAAATTGTTCCGGCAATTCCAAGGCTTTCCTGATAACCAATGAAATTCCGTTGGCATGGAGACCGGACGAAGCAACGGCAATAATATGATCTCCGGCCTGCAAATCGCGTCCGGTAATAAGATTTACCCGCGGGGCGATAATTCCTGTTACTGAACCGGAAAGAGCGGCAATTTCTTTGACTGGCGGTTTTGGATTGATTAAATATTTACAGCTGGCTGATTCGCCGGCCGGCAGAGCCATCCCCACTTCTTCGCAGATTCGCATGAGGCCATCGGCAAAATCTTTAGCCCGTTTTTCGTCCCCATACCATTCGCTGGACGACGCTTCCAACTGATCATTAAACACAACAGGCATAGCGCCTTGGGCGATCACGTCGTTTACCACGATAAGCGCGGTGTCAATGGCAATTGAGTCATAAAAAGTTTTTCCGGTATTTTGATACATCCATTCGGCAATCCAATTTTTATTGCCCAAGTCTTCCTGGGTCTTGCACCAGATCGGCTGATCCTTGCCTCGGTATTCAAAAACCGCGCCATGGGCGTGAATAGCGTCTTTCACGATGAACACATTCCGCTTTTCCGGAAAATGCAAGGTCTTTTTTCCAGCGCTGATCATTGCCATCTTAAACGGCTCCATAACCGTATAGTCCACTCCCGATTTCGCGTATTCGGATTTTTGCATAGTTTTAGTTATTTTTCTCAACCTTCCTCGCCTTCTCATTAACCTCCTCGGCCATCTTCTTTTTATAATCCGCTAATTTTTCCGCTAGCCCATCATCCGATGTCGCTAAAATCTCTACCGCCAGAATCCCGGCGTTTTTCGCGCCGTCAATCGCTACTGTCGCCACCGGAATACCGGAGGGCATTTGCAAGGTGGAAAGGAGCGAATCCAGGCCGTCCAATTTAGAATGAATCGGCACGCCGATGACGGGCAATATTGTGGAAGCGGCAAGGACTCCGGCCAAGTGCGCCGCTCCGCCAGCCCCGGCGATAATAACTTTCAAACCGCGTTCCCGGGCATTAACAGCATATTCGCGAGCCCGATCCGGCGTGCGATGCGCCGAACAAACCGTTATTTCATATTCCACTCCAAATTCTTTTAAAATTTTTCCGGTCGCTTCCATGACCGGCAAATCGCTATCCGATCCCATTAAAATGCCAACTAATGGTTTCATAAATTATTTTTTGTTCAATTTTTTAATTATCCCCGCCAGCTCTTTGAGATTATGAATTAAATAATCAGGATTGTGTTTTTTTATTCTGCCAACCGTGCTGTAACCGCCGGTTATAGCGACTGTTATAAATCCGTGATTTTTCCCGATTTCAATCTCTTCCGGAGTATCGCCGACAGTCATTACTTCTTTTGGTTTAATCTTATGCTCTTTAATATATTGCACTAACTTTTCTTCCTTGCTTCTTCCGTGCAAATGGGAATGGTCGCCATGTTCGCGCGCGAGAATCCGCGATAAATGGCCGTCAATTTTTAAGCGGCTTGCCTGCCGATGAATATCCGGCCGCGTGTGATTGCTGTAAATGACAGCTTTAATTTTTCGTTTTTTTAAATCCCCCAAAACTTGCTTAGCTCCGCCCCGGGTTCGGCATTTGTCGGCCAGCGGCTCATAACTTTCAATAAATATTTTCTGGACATTCTCACCTTCTTTTTCAAACAACTTTTTTGTAAATCCGTTTGCCGTCCAAAATTTTGAAATGGGAATTTCAAAAGTCTTCTGGTATTGAAGCAAACTCATTTTCCTAAGGCCGTAGGCTTTCGCGATGATGTTCATCGCCTTAAGGATAGCCTGGGTATCGGCAAACAGTGTTCCATTCCAGTCAAAAGCGACGAGTTTAATCATAAATTATACCTTCATGTTTAGGGACTCCAAGCCAATATCCGTCCTATAATGCATGCCGTCAAAATTGATTAGCTTTATGGCGGCGTAGGCTTTATCCAATGCGCCGCGCAAAGTATCAGCCTTGGCCGTCACTCCTAAAACCCGGCCGCCGTTCGTCACTATTTTTCCGTTTTCCAGTTTTGTTCCGGCGTGAAAAACTATTATGTCGTCCATTTTCTCCGCTTCTTCAATCCCGGTAATTTCTTTGCCTTTTTCGTAAGATCCAGGATAGCCGCCCGAGGC
This sequence comes from Patescibacteria group bacterium, assembly GCA_041661405.1. GTDB lineage: Bacteria > Patescibacteriota > Patescibacteriia > Patescibacteriales > JBAZCA01 > JBAZCA01. The sequence goes on along the minus strand of JBAZUL010000007.1, from coordinate 63,732 downwards.
TAAAGCCACGCAACAGGCAAAGCCCGGATGCCATTCAATTTCCACTTCATCAAGCCGGCCGTCCACCGAAGCGTCCAAAATCTCATAAAGATCACTCTTTAACAACCGAATATAGCTTTGAGTCTCCGGATCACCGAACCGGCAGTTGAATTCAATTACTTTCGAACCATTTTGCGTTTCCATCATGCCGGGGTAAATTAGTCCGACAAAAAGCGCTCCGGCTTTCTCCAAACCTTTCAAAACCGGTCCGACTACTTTTTTGGACACTTCATCCATAACTTCTGACGTTACCCATGGCACGGGAGCGATCGTTCCCATGCCGCCGGTATTAGGGCCCTTGCCGCCGTCAAACACCGGCTTGTGATCCTGGGAAGAGGGAAACATTTTAAAAGTTTTTCCATCGGTAAAAGCATGAATTGAATATTCGGGTCCGTATATGCATTCTTCAATGACCACCGTATTGCCGGCTTCGCCGAAAATTTTATTGACCATCGCGTCTTTTAAAGCAACTTCCGCTTCTTCCAAAGTTTGACAAACAGTTACACCTTTTCCTTGAGCCAGACCTGAGGCTTTAATGACAATCGGCGCGCCTTTTTCCCGCAAATATTTCAAAGCTTCTTCATAATTATCAAAACTGCGAAATTCAGCGGTCGGAATATTCTCTTTAGCCATAATATCCTTGGCAAAGGCTTTAGAGGCTTCAATCCTGGCCGCCGCTTTAACCGGACCCCAGACCCTTAATCCTTCTTTCTTAAAAGCATCCACAATCCCCGCGCCTAAAGGATCATCCGGCCCGATCACGGTAAAATCAATGCTTTTTTCCTTGGCAAAAGCCGTAAGTTTATCAAACTCGCTCGTTTTAATATCCACGATTTCTCCAACATTTGACATCCCGCCGTTACCCGGCGCAATATAAATTTTTTCCACCTTGGGCGACTGTTTTAGCTTCCAGGCTAAAGCGTGCTCCCGCCCGCCGCCGCCGATGATTAGAATTTTAGCCATAAATTTTTTCTATTATTATTTACCCCTTAGGGTATTTTTCAATTGCTTCTCTCTTACACTCTTCCAAAATTCCATATTCCTCCGGCCTGACCAAAGGTTCATCGCGCGTTATTTCTTTCACATTCCCGTCGGCAAAATCCTGCAAAGTTTTTATTTGAACATCATACTCAAATCGCAACACCCTGTCCTGTAATTTTTCAACGCTATCATCTCGCTCAATCGGAACTTTAACGGCATTCAGCACAGCGCCTTGATCATATTCGGCCGTAACACGATGTGACACAGCTTCAGTCCAGTAATCCCGATTAGTTCTTTTTACAAATTCCAGTCTGGCCGCGTGTACCGCCCGGCCAAACATGCCTTTCCCGCCGAAATCCGGCCGACCCGGATCTAATGGCCCCGGGTGCTGATTAACTATCATCCCCTCAAATTCTTTTATTACATTTTCCGGAGTCAAACATAACCATCCGTACTGGCCGATGAATTCCACGCCGCGCTTTTTACATTCTTCAATAATTTTTTTTCCGAATTCTTCTCTTGAACTAAAATCTTTCGTCCTGACAACAATTACATCTTCCTTGGCTATTCCGAGCGCTAAGGCTTTTTCAATTCCTCCGGCTTCAGGTTTAGAAGCAATCACCAAAACCGGCTCCACGTTTTTTAATCGCCCATCTTTTATAGCGGTTAAAATGGCGGCCATGGTCGTACCTCCGCCGGAAATTAACATTGCGATCCTCATAAGCTTTTTTGTCCGTATTCCGGTTTCTTATAGTCCTTCACCCGTTCAACTAAGTCAACCGGATAAACGCCTGTAAAACAGGAAGTGGAAAACCTGTCCGCCGGCAGGCCGGTGGATTTTATCATGCCTTCTAATGATAAATAATATAGCGAAGTAGCGCCTAAAAATTCGCAAATTTCCGGCACGGTTTTATGGGCCGCGATTAATCTTCCCTGTTCCGGCGTATCAATGCCGTAAAAATCCGGATAAACCAAAGGCGGGGAACTGATTATCATATGAACTTCTTTGGCTCCGGCGTCAAATATGGCTTTGACCAGTTTTTGGGAAGTAGTGCCGCGGACAATGGAATCGTCAATCAGAGCCACCCGCTTGCCGCGAAGGACATTGGAAAGCGGGATGAATTTCATTAAAACTCCGAGATCGCGGGTATGCTGGTCCGGCTCAATAAAAGTCCGATGGACATAGCGGTTTTTTATGAGTCCCATTTCAAAAGGAACGCCGATTCCCTTGCTGTAGCCGATAGCGACTGGGATGGCCGTTTCCGGCACCGGCACGATAACATCAACGTCCAGAGGATTTTCTTTGGCGAGCGTGAGGCCGAAATTCCGGCGGACATCGTAAACCAACTGTCCGGAGATTTCCGAGTCCGGCCGGGAAAAATAGACGAACTCAAAGATATCAATTTTTGGATTAGCCGGAACGACCTGCACTGATTTCAAACCTTGGTCATTAACCATAATCATCTCGCCCGGATTAACTTCGCGTAAAAATTCAGCGCCGATCAATTTAAAAGCGCAGGTTTCCGAAGCAAAGACATAACCGCCGTTTAATTTTCCGAGAGCGAACGGCCGGATGCCGCAGTGATCGCGGAAAGCCACAAGCTTATCCCGAGTCATAGCCAAGGCGGAAAAAGCTCCGGTAAACAAAGGAAAAGCGGCGGCTACCGCTTCTTCCAGATTTTTTCCGTCTTCCATGTGCCAGTTTATGGCGTAAGCCATCAATTCCGAATCCGAATAGCCGCGGGTGCGATGGCCTTTAGATTTTAAAAACGCGACTAAAGCCGCGACTGATGGCAGGTTGCCGTTATGGACCAAAGCCAGCTTATCATCAATCACAACCGGATGAGCATGTTCAAGGCCGGATCCGGCTGAAGTTGAATAGCGGTTATGGCCGACCGCGATATGGCCTCTTAAACTTTTAATTATTCTTTCGTTATAGACATTGGTAACCAAGCCGGTATTTTTGTAGCAGTCAATTTCTATGCCATCAGAAACGGCAATGCCCGAAGATTCCTGGCCCCGGTGCTGTAAGGCGAAAAGTCCGTAAAAAGTCAGCCGGGAAACGTCTAAGCCTTTGCCGTAAATTCCGAACACAGCGCATTTTTCACCGATTTTGGCCATAGCGTGGTTGAGTTAAAAAATAAAACAAGCTGCCGGCGCAAGAGTCTTCCGACAGTCAATCATCAAACTTAAATTATGAAAAATATTCAATAGCGTTTTTAAAAACCTGCATGCCCGGCCCGGATTCTGGCAACTGTTTTCCGGCTCTGATCAATTTTTCTTTTTCTACGGGCCAATCGGGCGAATGGTGGAAAAACATCCCCCGTTCCGGATGCGGCATAAGGCCGAATACCCGGCCGCCATAACCGGTTATACCGGCAATATCCTCCATGGCGCCGTTAGGGTTAGCTTCCAAATCCTGATAATCGCAAATCTCGCCTTTAACGTATTTTAAGGCAATGCTGTTTTCTTTTTTCAATCCGGCCAAAATATTTTTATCGGCAAAATATTTTCCTTCGCCATGGGCGATAGGCAAAGACAAACTTTTTATGCCTTTTAGCCAGGGCGATTCTCCGGTAATTTTTAAATCCACCCAGCGGTCAAGATAACGGGCGTTCTTGTTAGCCGCGAGCGCCCCGGGCAGAAGGCCGGTCTGGGTTAATATTTGAAAACCGTTGCAGATGCCGATTATGAGTTTGTCTTTTAAAACAAATCCATTCAGTTCTTCTTTTAAATGATTCTTCAGTTTATTGGCGTAAGCCTTGCCCGAACCCGTATCGTCGCCGTAGGAAAAACCGCCCGGAACCGCCAGTATCTCATAGTTTTTCAATTTTTTCCTCCCGGCAACAAGATCATTAATATGGACAATTTCCGCCTTGCCGCTGGCCAAATTAAAGGCGTAGGCGGTTTCTTCTTCGCAGTTTAGCCCGTAGCCGGAAAATATGATTACCTTAGGTTTTGTCATGCTGTAATAATTTAAGTATATCTAAACAAACGGATAAAATCAAGCAAACATTAGAACGATTCTAAAAATCTTTCAGCGGATTTTTATAAGCTTTCAACGCCCCGACCGCTGTAATTCTGGAGATTATTTTATTTTTTTTATCCGATATTTTTATATCGCTATTTTTGCCAACCCGCCCAATCCTAAAACATGTTGTGTTGACCATTGCTTTTTCAAATTCAGCCGCCTTTTTTTTATCAACCGTAGCCAATATTCTTCCATTGCTCTCCGAAAAAAGCGCCTGATAATTTTCCTTCCAGTTCCCCGGCAGTTCTTTTAAGCTGACATCACCTCCAAAACCTCCGCCGGCCAAAGTTTTAACTAAGGCTGAGGCCAGTCCGCCGCGGCTTATGCTTATAGCCGAAGCGATTAAATTTTTTTGGACTGCCTGGTAAAACAGCTTGTAAAGCTGATAATTTTTATTCGGATCCACGCCGGGAACTTTTCCGATTTTCTCGGCCAGCCCAGGATCCAGGCCGAGTCCAAGCATAGCAAGATACTCGCTTCCGCCCATCCCGCCATCCGTATCGCCTAATACATATATATAATCACCCGCGGCTTTGGCATCAAGCGATATAGCCCTGTACGCGTCCGGAATAACGCCTATGGCGGAAATAAGAAGCGTCGGCGGAATGGAAATTTTTATCGGTTTTCCGTCCGCGGAAAAGCCTTTAAAATCATTAAACATGCTGTCTTTGCCCGAAATAAACGGCGCGCCATAGGCAGTGGCAAAATCATAGCAGGCTCGAGCCGCTTCTTTTAACTGCCAGAGCCTTTCCGGGTCGTCCGAGCTGGACCAGCAGAAATTATCCAGTAGCGCGAGATTATCAATATCAGCTCCGGTTGCGACTGCCGCCCGGATCGCGCCGTCAATTGAAGTCGCGGCCATTTTATACGGGTCTAATTCGCTTAGAGCCGGATAAAGATCGCTTGATAAAACCACGCCTTTTTTAGAGGATAAAACCGGACGAGTAACTGTCGCTTGCGCGTTAATCCGCCCGCGACCGGCCAAAGGTTTTAAAACCGAGCCGGCCTGGACTTCGTGGTCATATTGGCGGGTAATAAATTCAAAACCGCAGATATTTAGTTTTGAGATCAGATTAAGGATGTCTTTGGAATAATCTTTTTTCAGAAGAGGTTGCGTTCGCGCGCCCTCAATCTTCTTCCACTGAGTTAAAGCCAGGTTTTGCGTAACCAGATCATCAGGCTTCTTAGTTGTCTGCGATTTAATTGGCCGGCCGTTATGGAGAAAATCCATTTCCAAATCAAGGACAGTCTCTTCCCCGAATTCAACAGAGGCTTTTCCCGAGTCGGTAAACTTCCCGATTACAGCCGCTTCCACTCCCCGGTTTTCCAAAAGGGAGCGCAAGGCGGGCCAATTTTTTTCCGGAACCGAAAGCACCATCCGCTCCTGCGATTCGGAAATCCATATCTGCCAGGGCGCGAGCCCGGGATATTTAAGCGGCGCTTTTTCCAGGTTGACGATACAGCCGCCCGTCGCCTCGGCCATTTCACCGACAGCCGAAGAAAGCCCGCCCGCGCCGCAATCAGTTATGCTTGAATACAGCCCGAGATCCCGGGCTTCTTTTACGAGCGCGTCGGACATTTTTTTCTGGGTAATCGGATCGCCGATCTGGACGGCCGTGGCCGGACTATGGGTATCAAGGCTCTCCGAAGAAAAGGTAGCGCCATGGATGCCGTCCGCCCCGATCCGTCCGCCGGCGGTTACTATCAGGTCGCCGGGTTTTGATTTTTTAATATGCGACGACCGGCCTTTTATCTGCCGCGGAATAATCCCGACTGTGCCGGCAAAAACCAAAGGCTTGCCGCGGAAACGCGGATCAAAATAAATAAATCCGAGATTAGTCGGAATGCCGGACTGGTTTCCTCCGGCGTTAATCCCGGCTACCACCCCTTCCATGATGCGCCGGGCGGATAGCATCTTCTGTTTCTTTTCCTTGTCGCGGAATAATTCGGTTCCGTCCTCCGGGTCGGCCAGGCAAAATCCGTAAACATTTATCACCGGCTTAGCTCCGAGCCCAAAACCAAGGCAGTCGCGGTTAACGCCGACTATGCCGGTAACGCTTCCGCCGAAAGGATCAAGCGCCGAGGGAGTATTATGGGTTTCCACCTTATGAGTAATAAGATAATTTTCGTCAAAAGCGATGGCTCCCGAATTGTCGGTAAAAACCGAAACGCAGAAGTCTTTTTTGCCTTTCTTTTTTCGGATCGCTTCGGTCGCGCCTTTGATGTAGGTTTTATATATGCCTCGTTCCAGCTCATCCATCGGGTCGGCAAAAATCGTATGTTTGCAATGCTCTGACCAGGTCTGGGCGAGCGTTTCCAGCTCAACGTCCGTCGGCTTCCGGCCCTGTTCATCAAAATATTTTTTAATCGCTTTAAGGTAATCAAGGCTAAGCGACAATGGTCCGCGCCTTGTCCCGTCTTTATTTTCTATGCCGAGCTTACCGAGCGCTTCCAGCTCGCGGTCGCTTAACTCAAGGTTGACTTCGACCACTTCAGCCTTTGCTTCCAGTTTCACTTTAGGAATTACTAAATCCATGCCGCCGTCCTTTTTAAAATCAACTGATAACTTAACCGCCGCCCGCTCAATAAGCGGATTAAAAAGGCTCATTTTAATTTTTTCCATGTCTTCGGCTCCGGGCTTTTTTTCAAAAGCAATAAAAAACACCCGCGACGAATAGACGTTTTCCGCGGGCGCGAATTTTATTTTTAAGCCGTCATCCAAAGTTTCCCTGGCCGTTCCGCCAACATTATCAGTCACCCCCGGAAGAAAACCGATCTCAACGGCCAGATGAAAATTTTCCGGAGCGCATAATTTTTCAGCCGCTGTTTCGGTAAGGGGATTAGCGAGCAATTGTCCGGCCTTTTTCAGCTGCTCCCCGTTTAATTCCTTATCAATAACATAACAATCCGCCAGACTGACGGATTTTACCCTGATGCGAAGCCCCAGGCTGTTAAAGTAGTCTTTTTTAACACCGGATCTCGCGTCAGGTATGGCGCTTTGGATGTAGATGCGGGAAGGCATAAATAATTATAAACTGAAATTAATCAAGCAGATTGATCGGTTTCCCTTTTATCCATGCTTCAATATTATCAATCATCATATCATTAACCTTTCTGTTTGAATAATCAGTATTATAAGCAATGTGAGGAGTGATAATAAGTTTGGAATGCCCTAAAAGATTCTTATAAAGCGGATGATCCGTCCGTCCTACGAACGAACTTCCCGCATCATGCGCGGCTCCGGCCAATATCCCCTCTTCCAGGGCTCTCAACAATTCTTTATCATCGCAAATTCTCTGATCAGTAAAGGTGATGAAACGCGAACCTTTTTTTAAAGAGTTAAAAAATTTTCCGTCAAGCAATCCGATAGTCTCGTTATTAGTGCTTAAGCAGTTTATTATCGCATCCGCGTTTTTAACAACTTGATACAGATTTTTTCCCCTTTCAAAATATTTAACTTTCATCCGAAAGGCTTTGCAAATTTTTCCCACTTCCTTTCCGATATTTCCTTTCCCTAAAATCGCCGCGCTTTTACCGGTCAGACCCTGTGTCTCTTTAAGAACTTCGTCAACCGGAGCATTTTCAATATTAGTTAGCGAAGAAAAATTTCTAAAAAGCGTTAATAACATGCTGATCACCCATTCCGCCACAGCCTCCTTATTGCTGCCGGGAGCGTAAGAAACCGTGATATTTCTCTCTTTTAATCTTTTTTTGTCCAGCCATTTTACGTTAACAAAAGGCAATGAAAAAAATTTATCTTTAAGTTCATATATCTCATCTCTAAAACCGCTGGAAGAACATATTATTTCCCCTTCATCGCATCTCTTCAGCCACTCTTCTTTTGAAAAAACATTGTCATTATATATCACCGCTTCGCCAAGCGATTTTATTCTTTTAATTTGATCGGGCAGAAGCTGTAAATTTTTGGTAACAACTATTTTAGCCATACTAAGCGGGTTTTAAAAACATACGATGCTGATATAAACATCCATTTTTAGTTTATAGCTTAATAAGTTTTTTGTAAATATACTCAAATCTGATAACAAAAAACAGAGCGTTATAAGCCCTGTTTTTTAATCGTAAACCAAAAATTTCTTTGAGCGGGTAGGGGGAGTCGGACCCCCATCTCTACCTTGGCAAGGTAGCATAATAGCCGCTATACGATACCCGCGCTTGCTTTTACTGATTGGCCGAAAAAATCAGCCTTTAAGCCTGTGCCGTGGGTGGGACTCGAACCCACATGAAGTTGCCCTCAAGAGATTTTAAGTCTCTCGTGTATACCAATTCCACCACCACGGCAGTTCTCCAGGTGGAGATGGCGGGAATCGAACCCGCGTCTAATAAATCTCCTGATATGCGTTTACGAGAATATCCCGACTTAAAAATCTCGCCGCTATTCTATTAAACCGGGCGAAATAAATAGCGACCAGCCTCTTAAGTCTTTATCCGTTCGCAAAGGCGGCGAACGAATGCATCCTGATGATATTACACCCGCTGACCGGTATCAGGAATCCCGGGGCGAATGGTTGTGAGCTTTAAGCTACAACAGGAGCGAAAGCCGGAACGGCGAAAACGCCATTACGCACTTTGCTGGCAAAAGAATTTGCACTTATGGTTTATGGGCATTGATAACGCGGTAACCCATGCCCGCGCCTCGCGTATAATCAAGAGAGTTTTATTATCGAAGCCGATCATCCCCGTTGTAATTTGTATTATTTATTTTTCAAAGTTCTCCGAATCGTCCGGTCAGCTTCCCTTTTCTTAATCACTTCCCGCTTATCATGCTTTTTCCGCCCCCGGCCAAGAGCGAATTCCAGCTTAATTAGGCCATGCTTAGTATATATTTTCAAGGGCACGAGTGTCAAGCCTTGCTCCTGCTTTTTGCCCATCAATCGCCTGATTTCGCTCTTCTTTACGAGCAGTTTTCTTGACCTTAAAGGGTCGTGCGGCAGGTTCTTATTGGCGAATTTGTAGAGCGGGATATGGGCATTGATGAGAAACGCTTCGGGCAGTTTACCCGGCTTGGCGGGCGACTTAAAAGTTACGTAAGACCCTTTAAGACTAACATGCCCGGTCTTTATGGATTTTACTTCATGGCCGTATAGAACCAGCCCGGCCTCAAATTTTTCCAAAAGGTCGTAATCAAAAAATGCTTTTTTGTTCTCGGCCAGTGCTTTCATAATCAGATTGAGAGAGAAAACGGCAATCCGCCAGCTGACGGAGCGCAGGAAAGATTATTTTGTTACTTTGCCCTCTGAATTCCATTCCCGGAGTTTTTCGTTTATTTTTTTATTAAGAATCATGGAATGGATCTGCGCTTTATAATCCGCGCCGCTGATTTTTTCCTCAACTTTAGCGTAGCCTTTATACTGTTTTAAGAGCTCTTCCTGGCGTTTATCCACTTCAGCCGGACTCACCTCAATTTTTTCTTTTTTTATGATTTCCCTTAAAGCCAGGCCGATTTTAATCCGGCGAACCGCTTCGGGAGAAAGTTCCAGCATGAATTCTCCTTTGGTTTTTTTCAGGCTCGCGAGATAATCCTCAAACTTTCCGCCCTGGTCTTCAAGCTGGTGTTCAATTTCGTGCGCGAGGTTATGGGCTTCTTCGTTTATGAGCGCCTCGGGAATGTCGCCGTATTTAGAGTTCTTCACTATCCGCTCCATGATTTCGCCGTCCAGCTTAGCTCCGGCCTGGCCGGATTTTTCCTCCCTTAAGCTCTTTCTTATATTCTCTTTCATCTCTTCCGGAGTCTTGGCGCCGAAACTTTTGGCTAATTCATTATCCGCTTCCGGCAGCTGCCGCTCATAAACGTCAATCACCTTAACCCGAAATTCAACTAATTTACCGGCCAGATTTTTTTGATGAAAATCATCTGGGTAGGGTAGCTCAAATTCTTTGGTTTCGCCTTTTTTCGCGCCCAGTAATTTTTTATCCAAACCGGGGATAATGTTTTGTTTACCAATAACCACGAAAGCGTTTTTGCCTTTTCCGCCTTCAACCGGAACTTTGTCCAGAAACATTTCAATATCAGCGATTACTTTATCGCCATCTTTTGCTCCGCGATCAACAATGACTTCTTTCGCTTTCATCTCAACGAGCTGGCTGATAACTTTATCAACGTCTTCATCGGTTATTTTTATCTCGTCTTTTTTCAGACCGAAATTCTTATACTCACCGAGCTCCACTTCCGGCAAAACCGCGGCGATAATTTTATACTCCAGCGGGTTGCCGGGCGCCAGTTTCGTAATCCTAATGTCCGGCCGGCCGATGGGCTGGTCTTCGCCGAGATGCTTTTCAAAAATTTCGCCGATCGTTTTGTTAATGGCTAAGTTGGCGGCTTCTTCCATTATGGTAATTTCCCCGACTTTCTTTTTTACCATTTCAATCGGCGCGTGTCCCGGCCGAAAGCCGTCAATTTTTATGTCGCGGGCGATCTTTTCCGCCGCCTTGGAAACATAAGGCGCGAATTCTTCCACCGAGAGTTCCACTGTTAATTCAATCTGCGATTTTCCTAAGTCGTTTTTATTTATATTCATATTAAAACTTCTTACTTATCAAAAACCTCCATGAACTTCGGCGCTACTTGCTTTTTCCGGGAAATTACGCCGGGAAGATATATCCGGTCATTTTCAAGTTTCCCGCCCAAAGCCGCCTCAACTTTTTCCCGATCCGAAGTAGCCGCTAAAAAGAGCGACCCTTCTTTCATGATATCGGTGATAAATAATACTACCGAATGGTAGCCGCCGCTTTCCATCAACTCTTTCAGCTTGGCGATTAGCTCATCTTCCCGGCCGCTAAAATCATTTAAGTCAACGGTTTCCACCTGGCCAATGCCTATTTTGCCTGCCTTGAAATTAAAATCCTTAAAATCGTATTTGATTATCTCTTCAGCGCTTAATTCATTGGCGCTGGAACGGACTTTAAAAATCTCCAGGCCGAATCCCTTCCAGTCCGCGATGCCGGAGAGTTCGGCGAGCTTTTCTATAATGTCGCGATCCATATCGGTCGTGGTCGGGGATTTTGTAATAACCGTGTCAACCAATATCGCCGAGAGCATCAGGGCGGCGAAATTTTTAGGGATCTCCAGCCCGGCCATGAACATCTTGTTGGCGACGATAGTGCAAGTTGAGCCCCAGGGATAAGTTTCAAACCTGATTGGCTCGGAGTACTTAAAATCAATTTTGTGGTGATCCAAGACTTCCCTGATAACCGCTTTGTCCATGCCGTCGGCCGCCTGAGACATTTCATTATGGTCAACGAGGATTATGCTTTCCCCTTCTGCCGATTGCATGATTTCCGGCGCTTTAAAACCGAACTTTTCAAGAACATATTCGGTTTCCCGGTTTAACCCGCCGGCCGCGCGGGGCAGGTACGCTTCAGTTTCTTCGGTCTTATTCTTATAATAGGCGTAGCAGATAGCCGCCGCCACAGAATCCAAGTCCGGCGACTTATGACCAATAACATAAATTTTCTCCGGCATAAAATATTCTATTAATAATTATTCTTCAGCTTTTTCTTCATTTTTTTCCGATTTTTTAGCTTTAGCTTTTTTTTCTTTCTTTACCTTCTTTTCGTCTTTTCCGGCGACGGCGTTTTCCGGAGTTTCTTCGGCTCCGGCGCTTTCCTCTGCTTTTTCATTGCCAGCCGGGGTTTCGCTTTCGGGCGATTCCGCGCCGGGCAGAGCCTTACCGTTTTCTTCAGTTTCACTTTCATCTTCTGACGCTCCTTCTTCCTTCTTTTTTTCTTTTTTATTTTCTTCAATGTCAATTTTCCAGCCGGTTAGATGCGCCGCCAGCCGGACGTTCTGGCCGCTTTTTCCGATCGCCAGCGAGAATTGGTCGGCGTTAACGGTTACCGAAGCCCGTCTTTCTTCGTTATTGAGTTTGATGCTGATAATTTTTGCGGGCGACAAGGCGTTGGCGATGAATTTTTCCTGCTCAGCGTCAAATTCAATAATATCAACTTTTTCCCCGCCCAGTTCCGCTATTATGGTCTGGATCCTTGAGCCGCGCTGGCCCACGCAGGAACCGATAGGATCAACGTTTTCGGCTTCGGTCGCCACCGCCACTTTTGACCGAGCGCCGGCTTCCCGGGCTACGGCCTTTATTTCAATCAGGCCATTGGCGATTTCCGGGATTTCCAGATAAAAAATTTTCCTTAAAATTTCTTCCGAAGTCCGGGAAAGGACAATTTCCGGCCCGCGGTGACCCATCCGGACTTCCCGAACATAAACTTTCAGCCTCGCTCCGGGCCGATAGTTTTCCCCGTGGATCTGCTCTTCCGGCGGCAATATGCCGACGGCTTTACCAAGATCAATGAGGACGATCCGGCCTTCCCGGCGCTGGACTACGCCTGATACCACTTCTTTTTCCTTATCTTTAAATTCCTCAAAAACCATATCCCGCTCGGCTTCGCGGAGTTTTTGGATAATTACCTGCTTGGCAGTCTGGGCGGCCATCCGGCCGAATTCCCCCGGCACCGGAAGCTCCATCCGAATTTCTTCGTCCAGGCTGGCGTCTTTTTTTAACATCGCCGCGTCGCTCAGCTGAATTTCGGTTTTCGGATTAAACCTTTTTACATCTTCTTCACCCTCCGAAGCCTTGGCAAAGGAGGGCTCGCCTTCAACTCCGGCTGGGACGGTTTCTTCCTCAACCTTGGCCTCTGCCTTTTCAACTTTTGCTTCCTTTCTCGCTTTCTTCTCTTTCTCCGCCCGTAGAGCCCTTGCTTTGGGATCAAGCTTTTCCCTTTCCCTTTCTTCTTCCAGCGCTTTAAGCTCTTCTTCAGGCAAATCAGGAACAACGGTCTTTACGTCAAAAGCTTTAATATGGGCGGTTTCCGGGTCAAACTCAACTTTGATGTTCTGCAGTCGGTTGCCAAAGTCCTTCCGGTAAGCGGCGGCCAGAGCGGCTTCAATAGTCGCTAAAACCGCGTCATAACTTAAACCTTTTTCCGAGCAAATCTGTTTGATGGCGTTTGAAATTTCTGACATAGTGTTGGTATTAAAATAAAAAAGGCTAGTTTAAAGAATTTAAACTAGCTTATTACTATAATAACAAAATCATTCCCGGCTGTCAAACGCAAAATACCTCCCTATAGGCGGGAGGTATTTTTTTCAAAAGAACAATTCGTTTTAAACCGAATATTTACATTGCAACTTGCCTATACCGCTCATCAACTTTTTTCCAGTTGATAATATTCCAAATCGCTTCAAAAAACTTTGCCTTTTCATTCTTATAATCAAGATAATAAGCGTGCTCAAAAGCGTCTATAACCATTATAATTTTAAAATTCGGATAAAGGTTGGTGTTGTGCTTTTCAATCTGCATGGGAATAAGCCGTCCGGTTTTCATGCAATAAGTCAAAGCCGCCCAGCCCGATCCTTCAACCGTCATGGCGATCTTAGTAAACCCGGCTTTCAGACGCTCAAAATTGCCGAACGATTCCTTTATTTTTTCGCCAAGCTCCCCGTCTGGTTCGCCGCCTCCGCCTTTTCCGGCAGGCGCCAGGTTTTCCCAAAATAACGAATGAAGAACATGGCCGCCGATATTAAATGACAAGGCTTTTAATTCAGCCTTGACATCAAGCTCTCCGCCGCCGTCATGAGCCTTGTCCATTTTTTCCAAGATGGCGTTAGCGCCGGCAACGTAGGCGGCGTGATGCTTGGCGTGATGAATTGTTAAGAGCTCCTCGGACATGGCCGGAGCCAGGTCAGCGTAGCCGTAAGGCAATTCCGGAAGAGAATAAAAATTTTTAGGCATAGAGTTATTCAATCTTCAATCTTACAATTTTAAATCTTCAATAATTTTTAATTGAGAAATTGCAGATTGTAAATTGCGGATTTAATTAAAATATTACCTGCGTATTGGGCAGCATGTCCTCAATCCTTCGTATAGCATCGGAAGAATATCCGTTGCCAGAGATGTTTAGAACCTCCAGATTTCCTTTAATATTTCCAATCTCATTCGGCATGGTATCAATTTTATTGCCGCTGAAATTAACAATCCGCAGATTTTTCAGCTGGCCGATTTCGGCCGGGATGCCGGTTAACCCATTGTCATGGGCGTCAAGAATTCTGAGCTTTGGCATTTTCCTTATCTCCGCCGGAAGCGCGCCAGTAAGCTTGTTAGCATCAAGGTACAGCTCTTCAAGATCAGCCAACTCGCCGATTTCCGCTGGTAGGCTTTTTATCCGGTTATTGGAAAGGATTAATTTTTTTACGCCCCTTTGCGAAAGAATTTCCCTCGGAAACTCGGTAAGCCCTTTTCCGGAAAGGTCTATGGTCGCGCCGGATTCTTTTACGGTTTCTTCGCCGGTATTCCCTGCTGGCTGATTATCGGTATTGCCGCTCTTGTTCACGTTCGTGTTCGTATTAGTTTCGTTGTTTTGCGCCGGCTGGTTATTATTTCGGGTTTGATTTCCGCTTTTCTGGCTATTCCCGGGCCAAAGAGAACAACCGCTTAAAATTACTAAAACTGCCGCGCCCAACATGGACAAATAAACTGATTTGCGATTATATTTTTTTAGTTTCATGTTATTTATAATAAAGTCCAATTAAATCAGCTCTGTATAATTATAGAGCTGGCAAATTAATAACGCATTAAGAACGCTCTGGCTCCTCGCGGACGATAATTCCCAGCTGTTCGGTTCTCTTCTTTAAATAAAAAAGCGTGAACAGAGCGGCCGACCAGTTAATAATAAAAATCCCCCACCAAATCCCAAAAAGGCCGAAACCGAGGAAAGAGGCTAAAAACCAGAATACAATAAGCGGCGCCGCGATCTGCCGGTAGGATCCGATGATGACGGCGTAAAAAGGTTTTTTCAACCCCTGAAGGATTGATACGGTGATAAATAATACGGTATAGGCCGCGTAAACAAAAACCGAAATTTTTAAATACCCTTCTCCAATCGCGATAACCGCCGGGTCGGAAGAAAAGATGTTGATTAACAGCCGGGAAAATAAAAATACCGCCAGAGCGCTCATAATCGCGAGAGTGATGCCATATTTTAAGGAAAGCCTGATGACCTCCCTTACCCGCGCGAAAAGCCGGGCTCCGTTATTCTGGCCGACTAACGCCAAGGAAGCCATGTTAATTCCCATGATCGGCAGGAGCGCCAGCTGGTCAAAACGGGTCGCGATGCCGTAAGCCGCGACCGCTTCCCGGCCAAAACGGCTAATGTAAAAAGTAATTACAAAAACGCCGATCGCCACGGTCATCATGTTCAGGCTGGCCGGAAAACCCTGTTTGGCCAGTTCGTAATAAAAAGAAAACCGGGGTCGGAGGGACTCGCGAAAACCGTCATGAATTAAATGCGCCCGGATAATTTTTATGAACAAATATCCCGAGCTGATTACCTGGACTAAAACCGTAGCCCAGGCCACTCCGGCAATGCCCATGGCCGGGACTCCGAAGCCGCCATAAATAAACCAGGGGTCAAGGATGATATTAAGAAAAAAACCGACGATTAAAAGGTTGCGATAAGTCTTCGTGTTTCCTTGGGCGACCAGAACCGAATTCAGGGTAAAACTCAGGAGAAAAAAAACCGCGCCATAAAAAATTACGTTAATATAGGCAAGGGCGAGATTAAGATATTCGCCTTCCGCGCCAAGCAGGCGAAAAAGATAAGGCGAGAAGGCGAGTCCGATCCAGGTTAAAATTAACGACAGGATGAGAGTAAAACTCACGGCCTGAGCCGAATAAATTCGCGCTTTTTTCGCGTCTCCGGCGCCTAAAGCGTTCGCCATCAGGGCGGTCGCCCCGGTCGCTATTCCTGATCCCATGGCAATGATAATAAAAAAAACCGGAAACGACAAAGACATGGCCGCCAGAGCGTCGGTTGAAATCCGGCCGCCGAAAAATGTGTCTACGATATTATAGAGGGTGTTGAAAATAAAGCCGATGCTTCCCGGCACGGCGATATGGCGGATTAAGCCGGGAATCGGCTTGGTTAAAAGATCTTTATTGGATTCCATTGTATTTAATTGGTTTTATTAATATAATGACAACATTGTCCACTATAACATAAAAATTATGAATTTAAAATTAAAAATTCGGGAAATTCCCGACTGGCCTAAAGACGGTATAAACTTCAAAGACATTACAACCCTGCTCTTAGACCAGGCCGCTTTTCGCGAAGCAATTGATTCTCTCGCGAAGCCATTTGAAGGCCAGGGAATTGATAAAATTCTCGGCATTGACGCGAGAGGGTTTTTGCTGGCCGCGCCTATTGCTTACAGCCTCAAAACCGGCCTGGCCATTGTCCGAAAAAAAGGCAAACTACCGGCCAAAACCATAAGCCGCGAATACACGCTGGAATACGCGAGCAACACGATTGAAATGCACGAAGACGCTGTCCGATCCGGGGAAAAAGTCGTCCTTATTGACGACCTCTGCGCTACCGGCGGAACGGCTTTGGCGGCTTGCGATTTAATAGAGGAGCTCGGGGGAAAAATAGTCGGCGTCAGTTTTTTAATTGACCTGCCTTTTTTAGAGGGCTCAAAAAAACTAAAAGACCGGGGCTATATTGTCCGGTCGTTAATTAATTACGATTCAGAGTAAATTTTTTACATGGAACGCATAACAATTTTGTTCCATGTTACGTGTTATGCCAAACCTAAAAATCGCCATCATCGGAGGAAGCGGAATTGATGATCCGCAAATCCTTAAAAATCCGGTTGAATCCAATCCAAAAACGCCTTATGGCCCGCCGGCCAGCCCGCTTATCACCGGCGAAATAGGCGGCGTTTCAGTCGTAGTTCTCGCCCGGCACGGCAAAGACCATGCCATACCCCCGACTAAAGTGCCTTTCCGCGCCAATATCCTGGCGTTAAAAGATGCCGGTTGCACCCATATTATCGCCACCACCGCCTGCGGATCCATGCGCGAAGAAATAAAACCAGGCCACCTGATATTTTTAGACCAGTTTATTGATTTTACAAAACACCGCAACCTTACTTTCCATGATGATAAAGTAATCCATACGCCCATGGCTGATCCTTTCTGCCCCGGTTTAAGAAAAGCGCTCATAGGATCTGCCGCGGAATTAAATCTGGATTACCACGCTCAGGGGACAATGCTGACGATTGAAGGTCCGCGCTTTTCCACCCGGGCCGAAAGCCGGATGTTTAAAACGCTCGGCGCCGACGTAATTAACATGTCCACCGTGCCCGAAGTAATCCTCGCCCGCGAAGCTGGAATCTGCTACGCGTCAGTCGCCATGTCCACCGATTATGACTGCTGGCGGGAAGCGGAAGAGTCCGTTACCTGGGATATGATTCTTAAAGTCATGGAACAAAACGCCGGCAACGTAAAAAAACTTTTACTCAACGCCATACCGAAAATCAGCTTCTCCGATTGCGGCCATTGCGGCATGAATCATGAAAATTAAATCAGCTCCAAAAGCAATGGAAATTCCTTATATGGCTGGTTATAGGTGGTTGACCCCATGTGGCCGTCATGCCGGACAATCAACTGGCCGCCCAAGTGTTCCCGCATAATTTTTCCCTGCTTGTCATCGCAGGTCCAAGGGTCGTTATCGGAATTGATAAAAATAAACTCTCCAGCCTTGCCTTTAATTTTGTCCCAGCCATATTCTCCGGAATCTTTTTGATGCTCCGGATCTTTTCTTAAAGCTTTGGCATAACCGGAAACGAGAATGGCTTTTTTAATTTTAACTTCCAGTTTTTCCAGCACGCTCAGGATAATTTGCGCTCCGGCCGAGTGGCCGACGATTAATGTCTCATCAGAAAATTTTCCGTTTTCCAAAATAAAAGGCAGCCAGTCTTTTAAGTTTGGGCATTCGGCGTTGGGAAGCGCCGGCACCCACACTTCGTACCCTCTCGCTTCCAATTCTTTTTTTAGCCAGGGGAACCAGTATAATTCCGGCGAATCCCCGGTACCATGCAGTATTATCGCGTTTTTCATACGGTTTTTCATCAAAAAAACTCCCTAACCCAAGTATAGGCCAGAGAGGCTATTTATTCAATTATATTATTATTGAGCTAATGGCTTACAACTTCCCCAAATCCAAAACCTCGTCAAACTTTATTTCTTTGACAAAATCGCTCATGTGGCTGACCATGATCATGGCGCCTTCGTATTCGTTAATCGCCTTGGCGATTATCGGCAAGTGGCGGAAATTAATATGATTAGTCGGCTCGTCTAAAATAAGGACACCCGGCCGCATGAGCGTAAGGCGCGCGAAAGCTAAGAGGCCTTTCTGCCCTTCGGATAATTCGCCGACTTTGCGGCCCATCAGTTCTCCGCCGATTAAAAAACCGGCCGCGACTGAGCGCATGGTTTGCGCGTCCAGGCCGTCGGCCAAAACGCTTTGGAGCGAATCAAAAACCGTCGCGCTAAAATCCAGGTTGGAAAAATCCTGGCTATAATAGCCGACTGTAACATTATCCAAAATCACGGCTTCTTTGTCTTTGCCGGAAACGAGCGAACGGAGGAATGTGCTTTTCCCAACGCCGTTAGGGCCAATAACGAGCAAATGCGTTTTTTTGCGGAGAACCTTATCAATCTTTTTTACGACCGGCTCGTGGTTATGGATGACTTTTACGGCGCTCACTTTCACGATCTCGCCGATAATATCCTGCGCCGGAATAGTGAATGGCCGGATGGTTTTGTCTTCCTGCCGAACGTCAACCATATCTTCTTCCAGTTCGGCGGTTTCGTCTTTTAATTTCTTCGCCAGTTTGCGCATCTTGCCGCCTTTGTTGGCGAAAAAGTTCACTTTTTCTTTGCGGTCAACAATCTGCTTTTTGAGCTGGGCGTTCCTTCTCTGCTCGCGCTCCACCCTTTTGCTAATCTCTTCCACCACCGAATAATAATCGCCGACGTAAGTTTCGGTTTTATGGGTAAAGACATCAAGATAAATAACCCCTTCAGTAAAACAATTTAAAAAATCGGCGTCATGCGAGATTACAATCGCGGTTTTGTCGTACATGATCAGAAATTCAACCAGATGGTCAATGCCGGCCTGATCCAGGTTGTTGGTCGGCTCGTCCAGTAATAGGATGTCCGGATTTTGGATCAGGGCGAAAGCCAGTAAAAGCCTTGCCTGCTGGCCGCCGGAAAGATCGCCTACCCGCCGGTCAGCCGGCGCGTCAAGGTTTACTGTCCCGAGGACTTTGGCGATCCGGCTCGCGAGGTTCGGCGGCACTATTTCAAAAGCTTTGGCAAAATATTTTTCTACGGTTAGATCCAAATCTTCCCGAGCCATAACCTGCCTGGCTGTCGCGATGGTCGCGCCGTTCGTAATGGAGACCCGGCCGGATTTCGGTTTTAGCTCGCCAGTAATTAAGGCGAAAATTGAACTTTTACCCGCGCCGTTTTGGCCCATTAACGTGATTTTCGCGTTCCGGCGCGCGCTAAAACTGGCCCCGTCTAAAACCGGCTTTCTTTCCTGGTATTCAAAATTTACTTCGTCAAAACGCAAAATTACTTCTTCGGCCATAGATAATAAAAAATAAAAGGCGCGAATCACGCCTCCGGCCTTAGCATAACATGTCGGAAGAAAAAGTCCAGTATGTATACCCGGATTTTATCCAATCTTAGTTTAGCCGCCAAATTGAATAGTTTAAAAAACCGGCAAAACTCACCCAGAGAATATATGGTAAAAGCAACCAGGCGGCCGGTTTTGAAATTTTAGAAAACATGACAATGGTTGCGAGAATAGCCAGCCATTTGAGATACCCCGACCGCTATGGCCAATTTGAAGAAATAATTTAATTGCTTTTGACTTGTCTTTTATATCCATCTATCAAATACAAGATTCCCGGAATAAGAGGAACGGCTAAGTTAATACTAAGATTTGCTTCAGTTAAAAGTCCGACAATTAATCCGATTGCGATTGATATGATTATCAACCAACCGGCGACCTTGGGATATTTCCAACCCAAAGCTAAACCGATAAAAACCAGTGGCATCATAGCCAGCGCGACATTTTCCCATAAAGAGTAATCGGGCTTGGCAAATGGCAACGGATTGCCGTAGCCAAAATAAAATGGCAGAGCGAAAATTAAAATGCATAATGCCAATATTCTAGCTGTCCATTTGATTGCTTTCATATTTTTTGATTATTTTTAATTTTCTATAAAAGTCCGACCATCCGGCGTGGCGCATTGGGGAGGGTTTGATTTCATTATAGCAAAGCCGGCATTAATACAAGAATCGTAATCTGTTATCTGTTTTAATAATTCGTTGCATTTTTCGTGACTGGCAGTATCACTTTTAGGCAGACAGTCTCTTAATTCTTCAGCAAGAGTTTTTTGTTCTTGTTTAGCAACTACGCTTTGAACGATACGATCAACGGTGCTATCTATGTCAAAAGCTTCTCTTTCGCTGGTACAAGCTTGGCTTTGTCCCTCGTCGTAGTTATTGCAATTAGGATATTGTAGAGTAAAACTGACATTAACAAGCTTGCCGTTCTTGGCGGTGGTGTAAATATAGGATGAATAGACACTGCCGGCCGCACCTTCATTTTTTACATTAACGCAATAAGTTCTATTATCAACCAACCTCTCCGAAGTGATATCCGACATACTGCTTATTTCCTGTGGTGTGGCTTGGCAAGAATATGTTCCAGTCTCAATTTTTATAACCGGTGGCCATTCCACAACGCTCACATATTTTGCCAGCAATTCTTTGGGATATTGAAATGTTACGCCCCGAGCATCAGTAGTTGTCGTCCATAAATTATTGTCGTTTTCAGTAATAATCCAAAGCGAATAATAGCGACTATAGTATTTATGAGTAGCAATGGCACTTTGTCCTGTTGCAGACTCAAAAAAATAACCTGAGCCCATTTGTCCAGTAAATTCATAACCTCTATCTTTCATAAAATCATGTATCGTAGTCCCATTTTTGCTTTCGGTCATAAATTTATTATCCGAACCAGACAACTGTACTATGTCTTTACCATTAAATTTTAATTGGACTATTCCTTTAATTTCCGGCCAAGGATTGCCTTCCTGAAACAAGACCGGCGAATACATAAATGCTAAAAAACCAATCGCCAAAACTGCAAGCGAGGCAATAAGTAAAATCTTTTTGTTTTTTGATTGATATTCAAAAATCATATTAAATATGTGAAAGACACTCGCGCACTTTTATTTTATATAATTTAATGCCCAAATGGCGTAATTAAGATACCCGGCAAAACTTACCCAAAGGATGTATGGCAAAAGGAGCCACATAGCCGGACGAGATATTTTTGCAAATGCGATGATGGTGGCCAAAATGGCCAGCCAGAGAAAAATAATCTCAATTAACGCTCCGCCGGGACTATGCAATCCGAAAAAGATAATTGACCAAAGCGTGTTTAAAGCCAACTGACCGATAAATACGCCAAGCGCGATTTTTACGTCTCTGCGCTCCAATCCCTTCTTCCAGACCAGGAGCGCGGCGATGCCCATAAGCGCAAAAAGTGTTGTCCAGACCGGCCCGAAAATCCAGGCCGGAGGATTAAAAGCAGGCTTCACGATCCCCGCGTACCAGCCGTCAATGGACGGAGTCGTAAATAACGCGCCGATAACGCCGGCCATTTGCGATACCCCAACCGCTATGACCAATTTGAAAAAATTATTTATACGCATAAAATTATTTAATTAGCTAAAATTAAAGTCCGGTTAAATCAACTCCATCAGTAAAGGAAATTCCTTGTATAATTTAATTATATCACAAAATAGACAGAATTTCTTTAATGTTTCTAACAACAAAAAACGAGGCTATTAAGCCTCATTTTTTAGTTAATACTTTGGGTGGCCAGAGGGAGTTGAACCCTCGTTAGCGGTACCACAAACCGCTGTCCTGCCGTTGAACGATGGCCACCATGCGTAATTATTCAACTATAATCATTCCATCTTTTAACTAATCCATTTATTGCTATATAAACCCCATTCTTTAAAAAACCAGCAGCGCCTACCGCCACTCCTATATTGAATTCCGCGTCGGAATTTTGAAACTTTTCAGGCTTCATGGCGCCGGTCAAAATAATAGTTTTATTTTTTATTGAACTCAACCTTTTTGCCGTCTCTTTTAACGTATCAGTCCCGTGCGTAATGATTATCTTATCATTATCCAGTTCTTCGCATTTCTGATAAATATTTTCCCGGTCTCTATCGGTTAGATCAAGACTGTCTTTCTTGCATACGGATAATATTTCATAAGTAAACCCCGGCTCCATTTTCTTCAATACCTGCTTAACCGCGGGTTCTGAAATCTCAAAATTATATCCGTGGTGTTTTTCGCAGGCCTTATAATCTTTATCAATTGTTCCTCCTGTCTGGATGAATGAAATTTTCATAACCCATTTGAATACTAAATAGACTTAGACGCATTCCACAACCTTGTACGCCCAGTTGGAATCGGACCAACATATCCAGCTTAGAAGGCTGGTGTTCTATCCATTGAACTATGGGCGCGTAAAAAATAAAAGGGCTTTTCGCCCAGCAATACGCGCGCGCTTCTTCCTGTATAATTTAATAAATTTAAGGCTGTTTGTCAATTAATTCGCGTGCGAGCGAATTATCCCGCAGCCGAAGGCATGCGGGACCCAGCAACCGCAAGGCGAGGAATCTTTTTTCCGCCCGCCCCTCTTGCCTCAATTTCTAAAACATCATATAATAAGTAAAGTAATTACTCTAAAAAATAATTTTTTCGCGGAAAACCGCCGCGGACTTCCTAAGCCATATGTCAAATATTTTTAAAAGGCTGGCCGGCCTCAATAATTCCATTGAAGTCATTAATATCGCCGACAAGGACAATGCCGGAGATCCTTGGGGCGCGGACAACGGCGAAAACACCAACATTGGTAGTAGCCAGCCGGAGGAGTGGCTGGAAGAAGATTTTGAAGAAGGCCAGCTCTCAATTGACGTTTACCAGACACCGAATGACATAATCGTCAAATCCACCATTGCCGGAGTAAAGCCCGATGACATTGACATTTCCATTAACAATGATATGCTCACCATCCGCGGAAAAAGGGAGATGGAAGAAATAGTAGCCGAGGAAAATTACCTTTTCCGCGAATGCTATTGGGGCAATTTTTCGCGCTCCGTAATCCTGCCGGTTGAAATCCAAGCCGACAAGATTGAAGCGACCCTGGAAAACGGCATCCTCACCTTGGTTCTCCCTAAAGCCAAAACCGCCAAGCAAATTTCAGTCAAAGTCAAAGAAAAATTCTAAGACATGGAAACAAATTTCACAATAGACCGCTTTGAGGAAGATAAGGCAGTACTAATTACTGATGACGGCCGGAAAACCTTTATTTTTCCGAAAAATTTCCTGCCGGCCGACGCCCATGAAGGGATGGCGCTCAATTTTAACATTCAATCACTGCCGGAAGCCGAAGAGGCAAAAAGAAAAAAGGCCAAAGACATTTTAAACGAGATCTTAAATATTGAGGGCAACGGCTAAACAATATCCGGACAAAAACACATGCAGAGCCTATTTATGAAACTGGAACAATTAAAACAAAACAGATTGCTCAATTTGGCAGTCGTTTTTTTTATCGCCTTGCTCCTTCTCTTCCTCGCCCTCGCGATTGCCGTCTTCGCTTTCCAAAAAACCTATCAGGGAAAAATCTTCCCCGGAGTTTATCTTGGCGCCGAAAAATTAAGCGGCCTTACAATGGAAGAAGCCTCGGAAGTCCTGAGAAAAAAAATCAACGAGCTGGAAAATAAAGGGGTGGATTTTTACTTAGGAAAAGAAAAGGAAACCATCTTCCCGGCCATGCCCGGGGCGAGCGCCGATTTTGCCATTCCGCTCATTAACTTTGACGAAGACCGGACTTTAAAAAACATTTTTTCCTACGGCCGGGGCAAGGGATTTTTTGCCGATTCTTCGGATATAGTTTCAGCGGCGATTCACGGGGAAAGGATTTTTCTCGCGGCTGAAGTGAATGATGAAAAAATCCTGGAACTCCTGAAAACCCGGTTCGCGGCCTCGGAAACCCCGCCTAAAAACGCCGGACTCGCTTATGAAAACAGCGAATTTCAACTTACCGGGGAAGCGCCGGGAAAAACCATTGATTACGGAAAAGCCCTGTCAGCTTTTAAAAACAATTTGAGGCGCCTTAATTTTTCTTCGGTGGAATTAAAAATAAATGAAGACGCGCGTCCGGAAATAAACCTTGCCGCGGCCGAACAAAGTAGCGTAATATCTCAGGCAAAAAAAATACTGAGCCTCGCGCCGCTCGCCATCGTTTATGAAAAAAAAGAATGGGTGATTGAAAAAGACGAACTCGCGCGATGGCTGGATTTAAAAACAGACTATCCTTATTGCCTCGCCCATCCGGAAGAATGCCCTAACGACCTCCCGGCCATTAAAACCGGTTTAAGCGAAGAAAAAACCCGGGAATATTTTTTAAAAAACATTCTGCCGGAAATTGAAATACCGGCTCAGACCGCGAAATTCAATATGGAAAACGGCAAAGTTACGGTCTTCCAGGCCGGCCGGGACGGTCTCTCGGTTAACGTAGCCGAAAGCCTGGCCAAAATTGAATATGGCCTCGCGCTAAAAGAAAACAGCCGCTCGGAGCTAATAACGCAAGCGGTTAAAAGCGAAATAGAAGAAAGCAATGTTAATGATTTAGGAATTAATGAAATAATCGGCATCGGAAAATCAAACTTTGCCGGCTCGCCGAAAAATCGGCGCCATAACATTAAAACCGGCGCCAGCTACGTCAACGGCACCCTGATCAAACCGGGCGAAGAATTTTCCCTCATAAAAACCCTCGGAGCGATTGACAAGTCAACCGGCTATCTGCCCGAGCTCGTCATCAAAGGCGACAAAACCATTCCCGAATACGGCGGCGGCCTTTGCCAGATCGGCACAACGGTTTTCCGCGGAGCTATCGCCTCCGGACTGCCGATTACGGCGAGGACTAACCATTCCTACCGGGTTTCCTATTACGAGCCGGCCGGGACTGACGCGACGATTTATGACCCGGCGCCGGATTTTAAATTTTTAAACGATACCGGGCATCATGTCCTGATCCAGTCCCGGATAGAAGGCGACATAATCTATTTTGATTACTGGGGGACGAATGACGGCCGCGCCGCTACTTCCACCTACCCGACGATTTACAATATCGTAAAACCCGGCCCGACGAAAATCATTGAAACAACCGACTTAAAACCGGGCGAAAAAAAATGCACCGAAAGCGCCCATAACGGGGCGGATGCCTATTTTGATTACAAGGTTACCTATGCTTCGGGCGAAGTAAAAGAAAAAAGATTTTCTTCCCATTACCGGCCCTGGCAGGCGGTTTGTCTTTTAGGCGTTGAAAAGCCCGCTGAACCGGCTGACGGCGCAAGCGAAACAATTCCGGCTGACAACGCGACAGTTCCGGACCCGAACGCCGACGGCGCGGCTAATCCTCCTGCCAGTCTACCGGCTGACGCCAGCTCAGGCACAACCACTCCGACCGGCAGTCCGTAAACGCGCTCGCCGAATTACGGCGTCCATCCAATGTAATACAAAAAACCCGGAAAAATATCCGGGCAAAAAATTCAATGAACTTTTTAACGCAAGGCTCTGAGCCAACAAGCTGATAATCAAAGCCAACAAAAAGGCCGACTTGAGCGGGCAGGCAAGAAATTTCCATTACTATTTTCCCAGTCAGAGACCATGAAAACGTAATGTGAAAATCCCCATGCTTGTCGTGCCTGGCCCGCTTAAGTCGGCCTTAACTAAACTAACAAATTTTATTTTTATTTATATTTTTAATAAGAACTTATATCCGAACCTTCCGGTCAGCTAATCTCTCTTATCCGAAAATTTGTCATTTCAGTTGACTGATTATCATAGCACAGTGATAAATCCTTGTCAAGCCCATCTTAAAAAAAATATGTCCAATATCGCTATTACTAGCCAAGAAAACCCAAAGATTAAAGAAATTATCAGGCTAAAATCAAGCAAAAAGAAACGCCAGACCCAAGGCTTAATCGTTGTTGAGGGTCTGCGGGAAATTACCCTTGCCCGCCAGGCTGGCGTTAAAATCGCTTCCCTTTTCTACTGCCCTGAATTTTTAAAGAACCGCGGCCTGCCTGATATCGGCGGCAATGATATATACGAAATCGCGCCGGCTATCTTCAAAAAAATTTCTTTCCGGGAAAACCCGGACGGCCTTTTCGCCCTTCTCCGCTTAACCGAAACTTCACTTAAAGAAATTAAACTCTCAAAAAACCCGCTAATCATTGTCCTTGAATCAGTAGAAAAACCCGGCAACCTCGGCGCTATTCTCCGGACTGCCGATGCCTGCAGGGCGGACGCGGTTTTAGTAAGCGGCGATAAAACCGACATTTACAGCCCTAACGCGATCCGCGCGAGCCAGGGAACGATCTTTACCGTTCCAACCGCCATTGGTTCGCAAGAAGAAATTCGCGATTTCCTGAAAAACAAGAACATCTCCCTCATAGCTACGACGCCCGCGGCCGACAAAGTTTACACTGAAATTGATTATAAAAAACCGTCAGCCATTTTAATGGGATCAGAAGACCAGGGGCTTTCCGAATTCTGGCTCGCCGCGGCCGATGAAAAGGCGCGCGTCCCGATGAAAGGAAAAATTGACTCTTTAAACGTCTCAGTTTCCGCCGCCGTCATCGCCTACGAAGCCCTTAGACAGAGAACAACCGGTTGACTCCTGCCCCTTTCTTTGTTAATATATTTTTAACCCGAAAGGGGACATTTTTGTTTTTGGAAGGGAAAATAATTTTAGCTTAAAACCATTAAGCTGGAGTTAAGGAGCATTGGAGCGGTAGCGCCGAGCGAGTGAGCAAGGCGTCCCGGAGGCGCAAAGCCGCCGGGTCTCAGTTGGTCACCTGCCTTGTAAAATTCACAAATAAACATCATAAATTCCCGGGGCGGAGCGGTAGCTCAGTTGGTTAGAGCGCTGCCCTGTCACGGCAGAGGTCGCGGGTTCGAGCCCCGTCCGCTCCGCTCTGGGAATTTTAAGTAAACAGGATTAAGAGTCCTGTTTTATTTTGTCTTTAGAGAATTCTGATGTTGATTTTGTTATAGCTAGATGATAAAATTGCTTCATGAACAGTAAAAAGACTTATTTCTACATCTATGCAGGTAACTTTGGATATAAAAAAAGTCGCGCTATATAAAAGTACTTCTCAAAAAATCAGAGTAATGACAGAAACTTGGGTTGGAGAAGAATCATTCTGTCCGGCTTGCGGTAGTAATATTAACCAATACGAGAATAACCGAAAAGTGGCCGATTTTTACTGTCCCGGCTGTAAAGAAGAATATGAATTAAAAAGCCAGAAAGAGAAAACAGGTAATAGAATCGCTGATGGGGCTTACAATACCATGCTTAAAAGGCTAAAAGGCGAGAATAACCCAAATTTTTTCTTTTTAAACTATGGGCTAATAAAATATGAAGTGATTAATTTTGCGGTTATTCCAAAGCATTTTTTTATTCCAGATATTATAGTAAAAAGGAACCAGGGGTTAAAAGACAGGCCGAACTACATTATGTGCAGTATTGATTTAAAACAAATTCCTGAAAGCGGAAAAATATTCTATATAAAAAACCAAGAGCATCAATCAAGGCAGAGAGTTTTGGATAATTGGCAAAAAACTTTATTCTTAAGGGAAGAAAAGGAGCAATCGGCTAAAGGCTGGATTTTAGACGTAATGAATTGTGTTGACAGATTGGGTAAAAAAGAATTCAAGCTAGACGAGATATACGCCTTTGCGGAGGTATTAAGGAAGAAGCACCCAAACAACCAACATATAAAAGACAAAATCCGGCAACAAATGCAATTTCTTCGCGATAAAGGTTATCTGAGTTTCGTCCAAAAAGGTAAATATAAACTAAACTAACATGAAGATTGATATTCCCGTATCCAAACGCGTAATCAAGCCGTTGCTCTGGCTGACTAAATTCTTTAAGGACGAGAATGCCGTATTAGTATGCAAGGGGTATGGCGATGATTGGGATTGTTATACTGGTTTGTATTGGGATGAAGACAAAGATGCTGAATTTAATGAATACGAGGATTATAGATTATGGGTGGAGTTATCAATAAAGCTTAGACATAGAAAAATTTTCCAAAATATTTCGGCAAATTGACGTTGTATTGAAAAAAATACAATCTGTTAACTGATTTCTGCTTCTGGCATAGTTATAAAAAAACATTTTATAAAGCCAGCCACAAACAGAAAATTCTGAAAAAACAAAATTGAAAAGAATATCGTCCGGGACAAAAAAACTTTTAAGCTCTTAAAAAGTGCGGGGTGGAAAGCCCTTAGGATTTGGGAGCATGAGATTGACAAGGATCTGGCGAAGGCAGTAGAACGTGAAAAACTGCCTTGACGAGACAAATGTTTATGGTAATATGAAAGAAGAGTTCGCAGGCAACCTTGCCGCGGACTTAGCCAATCAAAGCAACCTTGCATTGGGTGGCAGAAAAATTAACTAATTTTTAGAACAAATCTATGACACAACCAAAACAGGTTTTGGAATTTGAGTATTCTCAAGCCAGAACAATCAGTAGGAAGCTACGCTACTACGACCCAGAAGGAAACGAAGTCATTAAGACGCATTTCCTTTTTATTTTGCTTAAGAATTTGCCAGCCAATATCCCAACCACTCCCAACCCCCGGCAACCAGATCCAGATGCCAAACCATGCAAGCAAATGAGAGAAACGCTGGAAATAGAACCTGAATATTTCACCGACTGCAATCGTGGCCTATTCCTATCTGCGGAAAAAGTCATTTTTCCTAATTCCGACAAGGGGGAAAGGAAAGTTATTATTGACTTCGGAGCCGACGAGGACGGAAACCCCAAAGGCGGGCTCGTAGACGGGGGGCACAGCTATGCAGTGCTTAAAAACAAAATGGACGATGAGGCGCTGTCCGACCTTCCTATATTCGTCACGATTATAGAAGGAGCGGACCAATTTGCTACCAAACTAGCAAGGGCGCGAAATACCAGCGTACAGGTGGCCGAAAAATCAATAGCAAACCTTGAAAGAAAGTTTGAAGGGATAAAGAAGGCACTAGGAAAATATAGCGATAAGATAATCTATTTCGAAAATGAAAATAAAGGAGATGATGCCGCGACTTTTCCAATCGAAGAGATCACCGCCCTAATGACAGCCCTTAACAAGGATTTGTATGACAATAACCACCAGCCAACCATTGCATATACGGGAGTAACGAGTTGCTTTAATAAATGGATGAACGACGCTAACCGGCCTACTTACGAAAAGCTATATTCCATTCTCCCTTCTATAGTTGAATTATACGAATATTTATACCTTAATTTTGAAGATTTCGCCGTACAATCAAAGATAGTAAAGAGAGCTGGCAACTGGAACGGTATTGAGACTCACCGCGGCAAAGGGAAAAAAAGGAAAGCGGTAAATATTAGATTGCCCTTTACCTCCCAATTGGCGAGGTACAAATTATCCAAGGGTTTTTCAATGCCGGTCTTTGCAGCTCTCCGGTTCTTGCTTGAGGAGAAGAACGGCCAATATGATTGGGCGGTAGATCCAAAAGTATTCTTAAAAAAGCACGGGGCAACATTCGTAGGCCAAGTCCTTGAAGCGCACCAGCGGGAATACGGCAGTAACCCGAATAAAACCGGGAAAAGTCGGGTTCTCTGGCAAAATATCGCTAACACGGTAGTGATCCACTCTTTACAGGAAAAACTGGCTCAAAAGTAAAATTAAGTAGTGCCCGGGATTTTTCCCGGGCACTCTTTTTAATGTGTCAAACGAATACCGAAATAATCACTACGTACCTATATGGTACCAAAAAGGCCTAAATGCCTTTCGAGCCCCGTCCGCTCCGCATCTATTAAATGGCTATTATTAACCATTTTTTATTTAATCAATTTACAATACTCTTAATATCTGATATAGAAAACTCAACGGCTAAGTGTTTTTATCTTATTGGTCTTTCTATTAGAAGGAGGCAAAAATGCCTAATTCAGCAGTATCCGCTGTTATGGCGGAAAGAAAAGGCTGGAAGAAGAAAGCGCAAAAACAATTCCCGGGCCAGCAAGTAAGCTGGGAAGGTGGTTTCTTGTGCTTTCAGGGGGACTGTCATCTGCTCAACCGCCAAGTCCCCGGGACTCCGGTAATTCCAAAAATTGGAAAACAGGCAAAGCCCCTCGCCCCGGCAGAAACAAGACGCATAGAAACGAGGCGTCCCTCTCAAACCGCCGGACCTCAACAGTTCAGGACAGGATTGAGAGTGCCGGAACTGCCATTTGTCCGCGACTACTTCGACTTGCCCCAGATATATGATACGGACGGCGAGTGCTGTGAATGCGGCAAATACCCAAACAGCCCCAAAAGAGTCCTCACTATTAGAGGTGAAGCCGACCTCTATATCTGCTCCGAATGTGGGGAACAAATGAGGCCGAGAGGGTAGAAACAAATCGTCCTTAGTGGTTAAGCTTGAAGTATAAGCTTGGCCACTAAGGACAATCAACTTAACACTTTTAAGTAGTTCAAAAACTTTTTATTATAATTTAATTCTCCTATTATCCCGCCCCAATCCATAGTTCTAAAATCGTCCCTAAGCCCCCCGCATCTAAAACAAAGTATCGGATAGACCCGAAGGCTTCGGTTTTTCATAAACCGGCCCTAATATCCGATTCCTTTTCCCGATTACAGTACGAAAAAGCAGATTCAAATGAGTCTGCTTTTCCGTTATGGCGGCGTTATTTATAAGATTTAGGGATTAGACAAAACCAATATCCCGCGATGCGTATTTGTCCATTTCTTTAATTCCACCGCGAAAACTGTTAATATAAAGATGAGATAAACAAATAAGCAAAATGAAAAAACAACTTATTTTAAACTCATTAGCCGTTTTCATCGCCGCCTTGCTACTTTCAAGGATTGACTATCTTTTGTCCTTGTCCTGGAATTGGGGTGTAATCCTTTTCGCATTGCCAATCATGGCGGGAATAATATCCGCCTTAATCCAGGACGGCGACCGGAGCTACCAATATCTTCCCAAAATAATCATTGGCGCGCTTTTCTTCAGTTTCTTAACCATATTCTTCGCGAAACTTTTTTCTTTTATCCTTGAACCCGAGCATGTTAATCCGGCCAATTATTTTAACCCTTTCAAAGACAAGGATGAATTATACGGCCATCTTGGTTTGGCAACTGCGTATCTGGCCGGAGGGCTGGTTGGTATTTTTATCCGAGGAGTAAATCTGATATTTTTTCCAAAACATAATACCCGGCTGAATTTAAACATTTCATTTTTAAAATCCGTGATTCTCAGTTCCCTTATTGTTCTAAGCGCGAATTATCATTATGTCATGAACCATGTTCCGCCGGACGGGAGATGGAAATTTGAGCTTCCGGCGACTAGCGCTTTTATCGCCGTTTATCTTATACTCTTTATTTTTACCAGCAAAAAGCTTTTGAAAAATCCCCGGCTTAATTATCTGATGTGGACATACAATGCCGTTTTGTCTTTAATATTTTTGAGCTGGGCTATGAGCATCCAAGTCATCTTTCAGGATGTTAGCCCGTTATATTTTCGCTATATCGCTACCGCTCCGTATCTCATAGTCTTTGGCTTGGGAATTATTTTTTACGCGCTCCTTTTATTAATTAAACAAAGCGATAATAAAAACACACTATGAAAAATTCTCTACTCCTAATCAGCCAATACTTTTCCAGCTTTTTGTCCCCGCTCCTCGTTCTTTCTTCTTTCTTGATTTACGTCATGCTCGCGGTGCCGTCTATCTTTTGGGTTGGAAGAAGCGCGTCCGGGAATATTTTTACTGATAATTCCGGGGGGATGATGATGAATTTCCTTAAAAACGATTATCTCACTTTTTTTCTTTTTCCCTTCCTGCCCTTCCTCGGCGCGTTTCTCGTTTTATCGGTATTTGTCTGGATTTATTATCGTCATGACAAAGCGGCGGGAAAAATCGGTTTTAAAAATACTGCCTTATGTCTTTTATCATTTTTCATGCTGGTTTTGCTTCCGATTCGGGCGACGCAATTAGGTTACAAAATTGAAGACGAAAGAAGAAAGGAAATCGCGCAGTTCCACAGCAGTGACGGCACGGTTTATGTGAACAAAAGCATCAATAAGGAATTTTTAAAGCTTTACCAAACCTTGGCCGACGAGGGTATCCAAGTCTGGAGAAAAGACCCGGTGGCGGTCGTTAAAAACGAACTGGAAAAAGGCGATTTAAAGTCGCTGAATCACGGATTAAACAGCCTTACCCTTGAATCAACCGATAAGAGCGACTCGGGCGGGATAACCAATGCCGTGGTCTTACTGGAAAACGAGAGGTATAAAGTCCAAATCCGCCTTAACAGGTATTGGGAATCGGATGACGGCGTATGGCTGGTGAAGAGTTATAAAAAGTTAAAGGTTAATTAACCTACATTTATTTTCTTCTAAAAGAAACTTATCCTGTAAATTAAAGCTGCCCGCGTTCGGTCGGCTTTTATTTTAATAGCGGCAATAGTAAATACATGGAAACCGCGCCTAGAGCCAGTCCGGCGAGGGCGCGGTTAAGCTCCCCGTTTTCCCGGGCGGCGGGCAAAAGTTCGTCCAAGGCGACGTAAATCATGATTCCGGCGACAACCGCGAGAAGCGCGCCTTCTATGTAAGCGGTGAAAAACGGAAAAAGAAAAAAGTAGGCGAGCATGGCGCCGAGCGGTTCGGCAAGACCCGCCCACAAAGTATAGAGGATGCCTTTGCTTTTACTGCCGGTCGCGCAGTAAACCGGCAAGGCGACGCACATGCCTTCGGGAATATTATGGATCGCGACCGCCAGGGCGAGGGGGATGCCCAAAGAAAGATTGGTAGCGGCCGAAGCGAACGTCGCGACGCCCTCGGGAAAATTATGGATGGCAATGGCTAGGGCGGTAAAGACTCCGAGCCTGTGGAGCGAGTGGCCTTTTTTCCGGCGCTTTTCGCCCGGAACCGGACAGTCGGTTTTTTCATGGACAAACTTATGAGTGAAAAAATCTATAATGGCCGCGATT
This sequence comes from Patescibacteria group bacterium, assembly GCA_041661405.1. GTDB lineage: Bacteria > Patescibacteriota > Patescibacteriia > Patescibacteriales > JBAZCA01 > JBAZCA01. The sequence continues at coordinate 30,684 of JBAZUL010000007.1, read as the reverse complement.
GCCAAACCTGAAACAAGATATAATGCCAGACTGTCCCAGCCGTTGTTTCCTTGTGAAAAAAGCGCCCGCTTTGCTTCGGGAATAAGCTCAAAAAAAGAAAGGTAAAGCATCACCCCGGCCGAAAACCCGAGCCCTAAAGACAAAATTTTCGGGGTCCGGCTTTTTAATCCATAGACAATTATCGCCCCGAGGACGGTTGAAAGTCCGGCGAACAAAGACAAGCCAAAAGCAATTAAGAAATTTTTTTCCTGCATACTATGTATGGAATATAGCACGCAATATAGCAAAATACCAAAAAAAATGGAAATATGCTAACATTTACCCATGCAAGTACCAATTAGAAAACCCGGCAAATATACCCATTTAAAACCTGATCCGCATATTACGGCGGAAAAATTTCAGGAACTGAAAAATAAACTGGAGCGGATGAAAAAATCCCGGCCGCCTTTGATTGAAGAAGTTAAATTCCACGCCTTAAACGGCGATTTTTCCGAAAACGCCGCTTACCAGATCGCTAAAGGCCGGCTCCGCGGACTAAACCAGCGGATTATTGAAACCGAAGACCATCTAAAAAACGCGGTGATTATCGTGCCCGGACAAAGCAACCGCGTCGTTCTTGGCAGCCGGGTAACCGTTAAAGTAAACGGCAAAATAAAAACCTTCCTTATTCTCGGTTCAGCCGAAACCAACCCCGGCCAGGGCGTTATCTCGCGCAATTCGCCGATCGGTTCCATCCTGATGGGCCGACGGGCGGGAGATCGGGTGATACTTAAGCTCAAAGACAGGGAAACGGAATATGAAATTTTAAAAATTGAGTAAGTACCATATTTTTAACGAGCTTAACCGGTTAATTTGTAATTTCCGGAAAATTTTGGTAAGTTAGCCTGAGTTTCATACGCTTAGCCTCTCTTTTTGGGGTGTCTTGTTTAAAGAAAAAATAATTATTTTATGTTATCCATCGCAATCGTCGGCCTGCCGAACGTAGGAAAATCAACTTTGTTTAACGTCCTTACAAAAAAAGGCGTAGAGGCGTCCAACTATCCTTTTTGCACCATTGACCCGAACGTCGGCATAGTCAGCGTGCCTGATGAGCGATTGGATAAAATCGCGCGCCTTTCAAAGCCGAAAAAAATAATTCCGGCGGCGATTGAATTCGTTGACATCGCCGGATTAGTTAAAGGAGCGCATAAGGGCGAAGGCTTAGGTAACCAGTTTCTTTCGCATATCCGCGAATGCGACGCCATCTGCGAAGTGGTCCGAGATTTTAAAAACGAAAATATCATCCACGTTGAAGGAAGCGTCAATCCGGAACGCGACCGGGAAACCATAAATCTGGAACTGATATTCGCCGACTTAAAAACCGCGGAAAAAACTTTAGACCGCCTCGGACGGGAAATAAAAAGCGGCGACAAAGAGCTTATCAGACAGAAAGAAATTCTGGAAAAAATTAAAAACGCCCTGGACGCGGGAAAAGCGGTTCGCGAAGTTAGCCTGGACGAGGAAGAAAAAAAATATTTGAAAAGTTTTGGATTCCTTACTGCCAAACCAATTATTTACTTACTGAACGCCGATGATGAATCGGAAAAAAATCGGCAATCCGCAATCGGCAATCGGCAATCCCTGTGGAACGGCGAAGTCATAACCATTAACGCGAAAATTGAAGAGGAAATCGCGGCGCTTTCGGAAGACGAACAAAAAGAATTTATGGATGAACTCGGAATAAAAGACCGCGGGCTGGATCGGCTTATCAAAGCCTCTTACAGGCTTCTCGGACTGCAGACTTTTTTTACCACCGGACCGGATGAAACCAAAGCCTGGACTGTCCGGGTCGGAGCCAAAGCGCCTGAAGCGGCCGGCGTAATCCATACTGATTTTGAAAAAGGCTTTATCCGCGCCGAAGTGATGAGTTATGAAAAATTTCTTGAAGCCGGAAGCGAAGCGGCCGCCCGCGAAAAAGGCTGGATCCGAACCGAAGGCAAAGAGTATATTATGCAGGACGGAGATATCTGCCATTTTCTTTTTAACAGATAAATCAGACTCACAAAAAAATGCCCCGCGATTTTAGCGAGGCTTTTTTTATCCTAAATATCTTTTTTCAGGACAACGATTTCCCGCCAAACCTTCTGCCCCTCCCGGCCGTATATTAGCGTTCCCCTGTTGGTTATTCCTTTTTTAAACCCACCCGGTTCGCCCGGAGATTTAAGAGGATTGATTATTTTAAAGCCGTTTAAGTCCGGAGCGACTTGCGCCCATTCGCCGCTAAATTTAAATACTGGCCAAATCATTACTACCTTTCCGTCCGGCTTTAACACTTTTTTAAATTCTCTAAGAGCCTGGCCATATAGACTTTCCAGCTCTTTTTTTATTTTCCTAATATCAACGTTTCCTCTTTGCGGCCCTAAGTAAGGTTCGGTAATAATGGCGTCTACAGATTCCTGTTTAACAAACTTTGAAAGTTCGGTCGCGCTTCTATTAAATAATTGAAAATTGAAAATTGTCCCGAGTACTCGGGATTGAAAATTCTTCTTTGTCCACTCCATATTTCTCTTTGTATCCGCGACTGCCTTTTCCGATATATCACTGCCAATCACATTCTGAAAGCCCATCAAAATCGCTTCGGTTAAAACCGTCCCTGATCCGCAAAAAGGATCAAGAAGAATGGAATTGCCATCATCCGATTCATCAGTCTTTATCCCTGCCAGATTAATCATAATTTGCGCCAGTTTCGGCGGCAGCATACCGGATTGGTCATCCCGACCTGGCCGACCGTAATCCCGAAAGGAAAGTTCCCGAAACGGCTGAACCGCCAATGTTTTACCGATAAAAATTTCTTCGCCAATTTTCATAATCACTATTTCCATGCCTCTGGCCGCCGTTTCACCGTCGCGCGGCGTAAGGTTGTTAGTCCCAACCACTACGCTTGATAGCTGTTTTTCCCGGCTTATCACCCATCTCGCGCTTATTCCCCGCTCTTTTAGATTTTTTTTCACTTCCATGCCCAGCTGTTTTTCGTTCAGCTTAATTTTTCCATAAACCGAAATCCCAAACTTAAACTTACCCTCGGATTTTTTTTCCATAGGTAAAAGCTTCTCAATCTCTTTCAAAACATCCTCCATATTTCCAACCCCACTTTCACGATTTAAGTTATGGGTTATGAGTTTCGAGTTGTGGGATACAATTCCCATCTTAATCGTTCCGCCCAAACGCGCCATCAGCCTGACAACATCCAAACCTGCGCGCGTTTCCTCCAACCCAAAAACCGCCGCCTCTTCGCTATTAGCCGCCAGGTTCCCGCTCCCCAAAACCGCCGAAAGTTCAGCCAATGACAAGGCCGGATGATTGCCTAAGATAAAAAAGTATTTCATGGATTAATGGTAATAAAAAACCAATATTAAAGCAAATAAAACCGCCTTGACGCCGATACGACAAATTGATGAATTAGTTTTTAAAATAAAAAAACATTCAATCTAAGCCAAAAAAACTCGTCATCATATTGACGAGTTTTTGAATTTATGCTATAGTTATCAGTCGGCTGAAAATGCACCATAAAGAGCGCAGGCCGTCAAATGATTTGCGTGTGAGCAAATCATCCCGTGCCTGTAGGCGCGGGGTAGTTCTTTGATTTAAGGGCTGAAATTAGCAAAAAATCATCTTTATCCCGAGCAATCGGGATGCCGGCTCCAGTAGCCGGTCAAGAAGACGGTTTTGGTTTTTTTAGTCCAACACTACAAACGAGGTTCTTTGACAATTGAATAAACATCGTCTGAGCCACTGATTTTCACTGATTATCCCGACCTGCCTGCCGGCAGGCAGATTGCACTGATTTTTTTCAGTGAAATCAAGTGGATTCAGTATTAATCAGTGGTTCAGACAGTTAAATTAGTTAAGTCGCTGAAGGGATCGTCTCTTTGGCGGGTAAAATTTAGAATATAGTTTAGGTTTTCTTCAGTCCCATAAGGGACAGAAAGGATTTATCATGTTAAGCATTTTTTTGTTCGTCATTGTGGTCGTTGGCCCGGTTTTCGGTCTGGCTATGTGGGGGCTATGGGCTCTTTACCACGGCTGGAACGACGACAACACAGTCGCCCCGCCCAAGCCCGGGTACCGGACAAAGGCAATAACCCTCTGGAGAGGAGAGAAAAAAGAGCGGGTCAAAGAGCTGAAATCTGGCCAGCAGATGCTGGCTAAAGACGTAAAAGGAAATCAGCTCTATGACCGGGTAAAGGGCGTAAGGGACATACTGAAGGAAAAAGGAGGTCTCCTTTTTCTGATGTATTTTTTGTCCCTCGTCGTCCTTTTCCTAACCCACGTCCTCGGGGATGTGGGGGTGTCGCTGATTTACGGGGCGATCGTGGGCTTCTTCTCCACCTGGAGCGGGAAGATAGATAAGCGAAAAGGCCTAATGGTAGGCTTTGTCGCCTTTATTTTCTCTCTCGTATCGGAGAGTTTGGCCCGAGCCCCGCTGTTTATAGCGGCTAATTTGTTTTTTTCTCTTGGCCCGCCGACCTACGTTTATGAGGAAGTGAAGAAAAAAGACACCTACCCATGGATTATGTTGGACATATGTTTTTACATGATCCTAATAAACGTGGGACTCGTTGTCCTGTATCTGGCCGGTGTTGACCATGCTGCAATGGTTAGGGCTGTAGCCGGACTCGTAGACAACGGTCTAATAAAACATGGGCTGGCCGAGGCAGAACGGGCGCTCGCCACCGGTAATCACTTACTGGATATTATAAAGTGGTTCATGACAATCATTTTGATTCTGATTGTTGCCGGTCCCGGCGAGCTGGCCGGAAAGATAAAGAAGATCCGAGAAGAGGCCAAGACCAAAGGAACCACTGGCCTCACAACCGGCAGATATTTCCTCTATGAGGCGATTATTGAGACGATAGATCACCTCTTTGAGGCTGGAAAACGCAAAATCACCCCAACGAAGTGAAAAGGGAGAGAGACATGTGGAGTGTCATTAGCGGTTTATTTAATATCGGCTGGGGATTTTTTTCGTCACTTTGGTCACATCCATTATTAACCCTTGCCTGTCTCGCCCTAATCGGTGTGGCAGTTTGGTGGTTCGGAGGCGCGCTAATTATGGGCGCCATTCGCGGGCTATTCACAGGCGCCACGGCTCTCGTCCGCAGAATTCCAACCGGGATAGCCTGGTTGATGGCAGATAGAAGAAGATTCATCGGCGCATGCGCAATTGTTTTTTTGGTAGTTGCGCTGGTACTCACTTCTTCTTTATCACCAACCTCGAGAACCGGGACGGTCAAGAGCTGGTGGCAGGAAAATATGCCAGTTGCCCTTGGCGGAAATCCGGCACCCGTGCCTTTTACAATTAAAGGCTGGTGGGGTGACAATATGCCGCCTTGGCTCGGAGGCAACCCGGCCGCAGGAACGCCTGGAAGTGGAACAACCCCAGGCGGAACGACTCCTTCAGCTCCCGGAGGATCCACACCTGGAAGTGGCGGAACTACACCTACGCCCGGCACTCCTGGATCAGGTGGGAGTCCAGCTCCCATCCCTTCATGGCAAAATTTGTTCAACTGGGATCTCTGGGATCCGTCGCAGTACAGCGCGGCGGAAAAATATCTTGAGGACTGGAACCGCGGCTATTGGGAAGCTCAGGCCATCACCGTCGATCGCAAGATTGACGGGGATTGGACATTTATCTATTTGCTCCAAGAGCCCCCAAGCCCCTTACCTGTTCCGTGGACAGGGGTAATGCCCTTTGCCAAAGCCACCCTCAAGGTGACCAAGGCGATGGCTCCGTTTACCGGAGACCTTAGCATCCCGATCGTCGGGATGACTAACTATCCGGAAGACGGCCAAATCAAACCGGGGACGATATTCTACACCCCGGTTATGAGAGGCCAGCACCGTCTTAAGTTAGCGCAGGACGGTAAGATCGAGGTGATAATCACCGAAATCTCCGTTCCTGTCGGTGCCCATCAGGCAATGGAAACAATCAAGGACGGCGGGAAAGAAGCGGCGGGAACGCTCTGGAACTTCCTTAAGCAGGAAGAGAAGGAGTGGTTCCGCAAGGATCCGCTCGGCAAAAACAAAAAACCCTGACGTTTTACGAGGAGGAATGATATGCAAGCAATGCTGACGGCAGTCTGTATATGCGCAGGAGTTGCCTGGTTCCTTTCCGGCTTGACCAAGAATACCATAAAAGAAAATGGTTTCTGGAGAGGATTAGGTATTCTGCTGTTAGGAATCGTAACTATCAGCCTAACTGTAGTTGCGACGCTTTATGCCGGACCTTACCTGTCTTACTGGGTTATCCGGGTGAAGTTTGTCGCAATGAGTTGGCACCCATTGGGCGGCGCAATCGTATCAATAATCTGCAACTGGATTATTATTACGATTTTATCCGTCGCTCTATATTGGATAGCCGACCGAGCTAAAAGCAAGCTGATGGAGAATGTTGTCATCTGTGCCGCTATTTTCTGCGGCATATTTCTGACAATTGACGCCATCGGCATCACTTCCTCAAGCTCGGACATTTGGGGCTGGACAATCGTTCTCTGTACCTTAATCGGTACGACGGTCGTTCTGAAAAAAGCCCCGGACTGGTGGTACAAAGATGGGAAAAATATCACCGGCGTTCCCGTCTGGCTCTTGATTAACCATGTCGCCGGTTTATATATAGCATTATCCCGTGGGTGGGATTATTACCAGGACATTAGAGGCACGGCCTACACGGCGTGCGTATTCCTGGTAGCTCACGGGCTGGCAGTCTGGTATGCTTTTGGTCTCAGCGACCCCAAAACTCCATTCTGGCATAAATGGGGGGCTTGGATTCAGGTACCTATCTCAATTTTCATCTGGTACTTCCTAATCCAAACCCTTTGGCTTCAAGGCACCGGCCAACTCACGATTTACACATTTGAGCTGACCCGGGAAGCTACGTCCGAAGCCCGAGTACTGGAGAGGATGGAGCGCGAGGCCAACGCCAAGGACACTGTCTCCGAGGCTGACCGGGTTTACTGGGATGAGATTGATCGCTGGTCGCCCGCCAACCCGTCCGGAGAAATCTGGATCTTGGCCCAAGAAGCCAAGGATCAGATTTACTGGACAAAGGTCGCGGCCGGAGATCCGACCGATCCCAAAACCTGGGTCATTGCCCAAAAGGCCGCTGACAAAGCCTACTGGGCGACCGTAGCCGAAGGCGACTCCGCCCGCCCGTACGTCTGGATCAAAGCTCAACGGGCGAAAGTCACCGCCTTGAAAGACGGGGTTCAGTCCGACCGATCGATCCCCCAAGCCGAAAGAATAAAATCTTTAGGCGAGGAAAGGATGGATGACCAGACGAAAAAATGGTTATCCTTTCCCTTTTCCGGCTGGGGGAATAAAAGCGGAGGCGGTGGCCCCACCTCAACAACACTCGGACCGGGGATACACCCGTATATCACACGGGAAGGTGAAAAAACCCCGGTTCGTTCAATTCGCGGAGACTGCCGATTCAATGTCTACGCGAAAACCCCGGACGGTTCCATTGTCCGGGTGGACATGTTGGATATGAAGTTCTTTCCCAAAGATGGCCGGAAGCCTTTTGTGGTAACCCACAAGGGAATGAAGGACATCAAGCCTCTAGGCGAATTCCAGATTGAGGCCCTGCATATGGACCTGGAAATTGTCATAGAGGTTTACAAAAGTTAACCCCCGGAGAAGGTTAACTAGAAAGGGCGCAACGCAGTTCTCACGAACGTGCAGCGCCCTTTTTTCTTTGCTTTGGTTGTGCTAAAATGACTGCAGAGAACTTATAATTAATATCTATTTTATGAGAAAAATTGCATCTTTTCTAATTATTATTTTTTTTCTAGCACTATTTTCAAACTTCGCTTTCGCGGCAGGTTGTGAATGCTATTGTATGGCCAGCGATGGAAAAACGCCGACCTGGGTAGGAACAGATCCAAACGGCACGTGTAGTCAACCCTGTCCAAGTCCTTACACAGGTTATTCATATTGTGGCGCTAGTCAAGGACAACCTTATCAAGGCACCTCCGGCGCCCCCGTCACCCTGGACAACCCCCTGCCGGACGCGGGGACGCCGCAGGTTTTGATCGGCAAAGTTATCTCGGCCGCTCTCGGGCTCGTCGGTTCTCTCGCCCTCGCCATGTTTATCTTCGGCGGATTTATGTGGATGACCGCCATGGGCAACGCGGATAAGGTGAAGAAAGGGCGGGACACTATGATCTGGGCCGCTCTCGGGCTGGTTATTATTTTTACCGCCTACGCGCTTATAACGTTCGTTTTGACGAATGTTTTGGGGGCGAAGTGATTGACTCCTATAACGCGCAACGCATAACGTAATTGTTATGACAATATGGGGTTAATGCGAGCGCTTGACAAGGTTAGTGTAATAATATACACTAATTAGTGTAATAATATACACTAATAATTATGCTCAATTTTAAATCAAAAATAACAAAAGAAGTTTTAGGCTACCTCCTCTTAAATCCGCGCGAAGAACTGTATCTTAACGAGATGTCAAGAAAATTCGGCCTGGATCGGGGAAACTTGGCGAGAAAACTGGCGGAACTGGAAAAGGAAGGAATAATCGTAAAAAATAAAAAAGGCAACCTGAGCCTCTATAAAATCAACCGGGGCTACCCCTTTTTAGCCGAACTTAAAAAAATATTCCAAAAAAGCTATGGGCTGGAAAACCTCTTAAAAGAAAAACTTAAGAAAATCAAAGGCCTTAACATGGCCGTTATTTTTGGCTCTTACGCTAATGACCGGTTAAGCGCGGAAAGCGATATAGATTTACTATTGGTCGGTTCTCACAAATCGCTGGACGCGCAAGCGGAAATAGCGGAACTGCAAAAAAAATTCGGCCGCGAGATTAATATTATAGATATGACGGAAAAAGAATTCGGCAAAAAGAAAAAAGCCGAACTGCTGAAAAACATCCTTATTAATAAGCATATCCGCCTGATATGATTAAATTTGATCCCAAATATTTTAAACGCGCTGATTATTATAAGCCCCAGACGGAAAAATTTTTAGCGGCCGCTTACAGAGATTTGAAAATTGCCTCCGGTTCAGCGATTGTTGAAGTAAAATTCCAGTTTTCCTATAACGCTCTCATTAAACTGGGAATCAGCCTAATAGCGCTGTCCGGATATAAAGTATCAAGCCGGACGGGTCATCATGTAAAAATTATTGAGAAAGCTTCGGAAATATTGGATGATAAAAATATTCTTATTTTCGGCAACAGCATGAGAAAAACCCGTAATACCGAGCTTTACGACGGCGGAGCGGCTCTCGTTTCGGAAAAGCAGGCGGATGAATATCTGCATTTTGTAAAAGGTCTTTTTAAAACTTCCGAGAAAATTTTTAAAGACAAGCTCGGGAGATTGGTATAGATAAGTTCATATCTGCCGACCCTGCCCGCCTCTGGTTAGGAGGGCAACGCGGATAAAGCTAGCCTTTCCGCCTCGGGCGGAAAAGGCCGGGTTTAACCCTTGACAGTCATATATCTTATATGATATACAATAATTACGAACTTAGATTTTACGTTAACAGCGGAAACGGGAAACAACCTGCGCTGGAATACATTGAAAGGCAGAATAATAAAAATCAGGCAAAAATATTTAAATTTATCGACCTGCTTCTGGAAAATGAAGGATACCTCGATGAACCCTACTCAAAGCATATTAAAGGAAAAATAAGAGAGCTTAGAGTGGATTTTTCAAACAACAAACACAGGATTTTTTATTTCGCGTTAATCAATAAAAAAATCATTTTACTGCATGCTTTTCTTAAGAAAACTCAAAAAACGCCGCCGGAAGAAATAAAAAGAGCTGAAAACAATTATTTTGACGCCATAAATAATCTTGAAATATATGAATAAAAAAATCAAAAGCAAATACAAAGCGACTGACTTCCGGGAATATTTAAATGAACGGCTTAAGGATAAGGAATTTAAAAAATATTTTGACGAATACGGCAAACAGCTTGAAATCTCTTACGCCATACTTAAATTAAGAAAGGCTCGAAACATGAGCCAATCGGAACTGGCAAAAAAAATCGGGACAACGCAGAGCAATATCGCCCGGCTGGAAGCGGGACGGGAAAATTTTACCGTGGCGTTTTTAAATAAAATCGCTTCGGCTCTCGGCGGAAAACTTTGCGTAACGATTCACGAAAAAGAAAAATGCGCCTGCTAGCTATAAAACGTATGGGAAATAGAGTTAAAAAAGAAAATAACCGTAAATCCTGCCCTGCCAAGGTATTCCGAAAATATCTTGAAAAAGTGCATGGGGTTACGCTAATAAACTTTAGCCGGATTATAGAAGATAAGATGAAAAATCCAAAATTTGCCAGAATGGTTGAACTGGAAAAAAAGAAGCTGGAGGTTTCGCTCGCTATCTCCGATTTAAGAAGAAAGAAAAAAATCAGCCAGGCTGAACTGGCGAAGAGAATCGGCGTAAAACAAAGCGCCGTCGGAAGGATTGAAGCTGGAGAGCAAAACTTAACCATAGACACTCTGCAGAAAATCGCCTCGGCTCTAAATAAAGAGCTGACGGTATGTTTTAGCTGAAGCCGAAAGGAAAGGGAAATTTATGAAGAACAAAAAACGGCTTTTAGGGCCGTTTTTTATTTCCTGAGACGCGATACGCGGATTACGCGACTAACAGCGCCGCGCCGATGGCGCCAGACAGATTTCCCAGTTCGGATTTTACGATTTTTATCTTTTTCGCTTCCGGCGAAAAAACGTATTTGGCCATGGTCTTTTTCGCTTGCTTTAAAAAAAGGTCGCTTGATTCTACTACTCCCCCGCCGATGACGATGATTTCGGGATCAAGGATGTTGACGATGTTGGCGAACGCCACGCCCAAATCATGGCCGATTTCGGAAAAAACTTTTTCCGCGAGCGTATCGCCTCGGTAAGCTTCTTCAGCCAGTTGCGCCGGGTTGCCCTGAGTGAGCTTATGGTAAGCTTCTTCCAGGGTTATGCCCTCTTTATAGTCAATTATCATGTGTCCGGGCTCGCCGGCTCCGCCGTGCCAGCCGGCGTAAACTTTTCCTTCATGCCACCAGCCGCCGCCGATGCCGGTGCCGATTACCGCGCCGTATACGTTTTTCGCTTTTTTTCCCGCCCCGAGCGTTCCCTCGGCCCGAACAAAGCAGTTGGCGTCGTTGTCAATCATGGCCGGAATTTTAATTTTTGATTCAAGAAGAAAAGCCAGCTTAGAGTCGTCAATAATTGGCAGGTTCGGCGACTTAACCACCCGCCGGTCTTTTTGGTTTATCACTCCGGCCACGCCCAGACCGATGCCTTTGATTTTCGCCTGGTCAGCTTCGGCTCGCTCTATCAAAGGCTCAACCAAGGCTTTAAGCATGATTAAAAAATGCTCAAGATTATCTTTAGGCGTAGCTAATTCATAATCGGCAATAACTTTTTCGCCGTCAAACAGGACGGCCCGCATGTTGGTTCCGCCGATGTCAACGCCGATGGTATATTTTTTTTGGATGTCCGCCTTATTCATAATTTTCAAATCAAAATGTAAAAATCAAAATGAAAAATGACAATGCAAAAAGTTAAAAATAATTTAGAATTCGTTATTCTGTAATAATTTTACATTTTATCTTTGTCATTTTACTTTTTGATATTTAAATTTTACATTAAAATTTTCTATTAAACAGCTCCTTCGCGTATTCCCAGATTTCCGGATTATTATTAACTTCCCGTTCCCAATACCACCACTCAGCGCCCCAAAGATAGAACTCCCCGAATCCGGTTTTAGAGGAAAAATCAATCATTTCTTTAAATTTTGAAAGGCTCATGGTTCGGTTGCGTTCGGCTTGGGTCGCTTCTTCAAAAGGCACCGGGCACCAGGGCTCGGCCTGGAGTTCTATGACGATCCATTTTCGCGGGCTGGCGAACAGTCTGGCCAGATTCTTTTTAAAATGAAAAAAACCGGGAGTAATCGGGTAATGGATATACATGCCGAGGTGGGATGAATAGGTGTCGCGGTACATGGTCGTGCCGAAAACATCAGCGCGCCGGGCAGCCGGAATCCAGACCGATAGCTCGCCTGAGTCGGTTATGATTATCGGCCGGGAATCAAGCGACCTCACCAGGGCGATTTCATCATCCAAAAAATTTTTGTCCGGCTTCGGGCAGTCGCCGAAATGGTTTAAAAAGGGCTCATTTTCCACCTGCCAGTATTTTACGCTTCCATTATCTTTGTATCTTTTAACAGTTTCCGCGATATATTTCAACAGAGCGGTTTCCTTTTGATTTTTTTCCAAACCTCCGGTCCAAGCCGGAAAGTGGCATTCGGGCCAGCGTGGCAGACGACCGCCGATGGCGAGAATAATTTCCGCGTTTCTTTTTTCGGCTTCTTTTACCTGCCAGTCCAGGTCGCTCCAATTCCATTGGCCCTGATTCACCTCAACCTCGTCCCAATAGGCCGGAAGGCGGATTCTTCTGGCTCCCAATTCGTCAAGGACGGCCGCATAAACTTTTTTCCAGTCAAAGCCGAGATCCGCGGCTTTCTTTTTTGAAAAAGTAAGGCCGTAGCGAAGATCTTTTTCAGGCACATCGCGTCCGAGAGAAAAAATAAACCCTAGCAGAAGAATAAACAAGACTGTTAGAAAAAAAGATTTTTTGACTGACCAAATCATAATGCTACCGGAAACTCCTCATTACGTTATTGCTTAAGGTATTGAAGACAAAATAGGTAAGGGCGTAAGCGGCCAGCATGATGATGAGCCCGATGACCGCCTGGAGGATTTGATTCCGCGCTTCAGTAACTTTAGTTTCATCCCCGCGCGCCATCATCCATTTAAAACCGCCGAGTATTAAAAGAATAATAAAAATCAGGGCGAGAAAAGAAAGGAATACCTGGATCACCTCGGCTGTTATCTGCCGGACGTCTTTGGAATTGTCCGCGCCGCCGTAAACTTTGTCTCCCACTTCGCCTAAAAGGCCGCCCTGGTCGCCACCCTTAACCATGGTCCAGAGATTTGAGTCGGCCAAAACGGTTTTTATATTGTTCTGGAACATGGCTCCGAAAATTAAAAAGGAAATTAAAAGGCCAAAAAATAAATTCCTTTTCCTCAAGGGAGCTTTTTTCTTCTCAATTAAGAATGAGTGTTTCATATATCCCCATTATACCCCAAACTGGCAATTTTAACAATAAACAGGTAAGATTTAGACATGAGCCTTAAAGCCAGAGTCGCCCAAAATACAATGATCCAGATAGCCGGGAAAATCGTATCAACGATTCTCGGACTTTTTTCTATCCGGGTGATGGCCGATTATCTGGGTCCCGAAGGGTTCGGCGAATACACGACAATTATCACTTTCCTTTCCTTTTTCGCCATCATCGCCGATCTCGGGCTGACGCTCGTTACCGTCAGCCTTATCAGCCGGAAAGAAGCGGATGAAGAAAAAATCTTAAACAACCTTTTCGGACTTCGTTTTTTCTCGGCGCTCATTTTCCTTTCCGCCGGACCGATAATCGTTTTTCTCTTCCCTTACGGGACGGCTATTAAGGCTGGCGTTATTATCGCTTCGCTTTCTTTTTTCTTCGCCGCCTTAAACCAGATTTTCGTCGGCTTGTTCCAAAAATATTTAAAAATGGGGAAAGTCTCCCTTGCCGAAATGGCGGGCAGGGTCGTCCTCTTAGCCGGAGTAATTATCGCCGCGCGCGCCGGCTTCGGCTTAAACGGCATTCTCCTGGCCGCCGTAATTTCGGCGGCCGTAAATTTCTTCTTCCTTTATATTTTCTCCCGGGGACTCGCGCGAATCCGATTCGGTTTTGAATGGGGGCTTTGGATGGAAATAATTAAAAAATCCTGGCCGCTCGCCCTGACCATCTTTTTTAACCTCCTTTACCTGAAAACCGACACCATCATCCTTTCTCTTGTCCGGCCGCTCAACGAAGTCGGAATTTACGGCGCGGCCTACAAGGTGATTGACGTGCTTATTACCCTGCCTTTCCTTTTCTCCGGCATCATCCTGCCGATCCTTACCCTGGCCTGGTCGGAAAACGATAAGGAAAAATTCGGCCGGGTGCTCCAAAAATCGTTTAACCTCCTCGCTATTCTCGCCTGCCCCATGGCGGCTGGCACTCTCTTGACCTCAAAGCGGGTGATGGGACTGGTGGCCGGTCCGGAATTTACGGCCGCCGGACCGGTGCTGAACATTTTAATACTTGCCTCAGCCGCCGTATTTTTGGGAAACATTTTCGCCCACGCCGTTATCGCCGCTGACAAGCAAAAAAGCATCATCCCGGCCTATATCTTTACGGCCGCGAGTTCCATAATCGGCTATCTTATTTTCATCCCGCGCTATTCCTACATTGGCGCCGCCTGGGTAACGGTCTATTCGGAAACCGTTATCGCTTTTTTTTCGTTCTACATTGTCTGGAAAACCGCGCGGTTTTTTCCTTCGCTCGCCGTCCTTTTGAAGTCAGTCCTGGCCGCGGCCGTAATGTACGCCTTGATCCTCCCTTTTAGGGATATCAATATTTTCCTTCTTATGCCGGCCGCGGCCGTAATTTATTTTTTGGGGCTATATCTGTTAAAGGGGATTGGCAAAGAAGACTTGTCCTTGTTAAAACTTAGTTAAATTAAATTCCTTAAGCATTAATTCATGAAAAATATTTTGTTAGCCGGGTCATTCGGACAGCTGGATCCCCTGCTGGACGCCGCTCTGGAAGGACTCTACCACAAAGAGTGGAATTTTTACGCCTGGGCTCCCGCCAAGGATATCAACGATCCTATCCTTAGGAAACTGAACGCGGACCGAAAAAATTTTTTTCGCGGGCCCGGAGTAAACAGCCGAAAAAGCGCGGTTCTCTTTTTTTTAATACTTCCGCTTTTACGGATTTTCGCGCTGATCCGCTTCTTACTTTTTAACCGGAAACGACCGGCGCCGATAATAATCGTCGTCGGTCAAAGGGAAAAGCTGATACTCGCTCCGCTCCAGCGCCTGTTTAAAGCCCGGCTTTTTTTCCTTGTCCTGCCGGGAGAAAAATCATTTAAAAAAGGCGGCCTAGCGGAAAAGACATATCTTAGAGCCTGTCGGCGGGCAAAAATAATTTCCCTTTCTCCGCGGGACCGGGAGAATCTTTTAAGGATAGGAGTGGAAAGGGAAAACATCCGCCCGCTTAACCCTGGCATAAGAATAACCGATCGAGAACAGACCGACCTTTTTCGCGAATTGGCTGGCAACGGCGACTTTCACCGAAAATTTTTTACCATCGGCACCATCGCCGACCTGAATGAAAAGCAAAAAATGGAAATCCTTTTTCAGGCCGTGAATACCTGCGTTTCAGCCATTCCTAACCTCCAGCTCATAGTCGTCGGGGACGGAAAAGAAAAAAAGAATTTGAGCTGGGTGGCAAAAAAACTAAAAATTGACACCCGCGTCTGGATGATTTCCGATTCCCCGGCACCGCTCTCCGCCGGGCAGTCCGGCAAAGAGGGAACCAGTATGAGCGCCGCGAAAAAATGGCTGAAGAGCTTTGAAATATTCGTTTCGGTCGCGGACGCGCCGCTACTCTCCGATTTTTCCAATATTCTTAAAGCCATGGCCGCCCGAATTCCGGTCATTGCCCCGGCCGGAGCCGGTTTTGAAGACATCATCATCCAGAATAAGACCGGTAGTCTCCTGGAAATGGATTTAAGTGAGATGCTCGCCCGCCAGATAATCCGCCTTTCAAAAAACCGGAATCTAAGGGTCCAACTCGGGGAAAACGCCTCCCGGCTCGTTGACAAGAACTTTACGAGTGATATTATGGTAGAAAATTTAGAAAAAATCCTCCTGGAAAAATAATTAATAATTTTTAAAACACGCTAAACCGACCATAATGGAATACAAAATTGAAAGCCAAGCAAACGGAAAGAGGCTGGACCTGTTCCTCGCGGAAAAACTTCCCGGCTTTTCAAGGAGCCGGCTGCAGAAAATTATCCGCGCCGGAAAGATAACGGCCAACGGAAAAACCGTCCCGCCCCATTATTTCTTAAAAGAAGGGGATGGAATATTTTTTCCGGAAAAAATCCAGACGCCGCGGGAAAAAGAAAAAACCGCCGCTAAAAACCGTAAAGCCGCGAAAGCCGTAATCCCGAATTTAAAGAAAATAATTATTGAAGACAATGATGAATTCATGGTGATAAACAAGCCAGCCGGCATAGCGGTGCACGGCGCTACTGACCTGTCCGGATCCGGCGCACCGGCGGACGAAGAAAAACCCGAACAAATTTCGTTAATCAGCCTGGTCGTAAAAAAATATCCGGCAATATCTTTGGTCGGCGAAGATCCCTCCCGGCCGGGAATCGTCCACCGCCTGGACAAAGATGTTTCCGGGGTTATGGTGATCGCCAAAAACCAAAAGTCTTTTCTAAACCTTAAATCGCAGTTTAAACGGCGGGAAATAAAAAAAACTTACCTGGCCCTGGTTTACGGCCGGGTGGAAAAAGACCGGGGAAAAATCACTTTCCCGATTGAGCGTTCCCGGGAAGGAAAAATGGCCGCCCGGCCGGCTAACCAGCCCGGCAAACCCGCTTTAACGGATTTCACGGTGATGAAAAGATTCATAAACTACACCCTGCTTGAAGCGCGTCCCAAAACCGGTCGCACCCATCAGATCCGCTGCCATCTCGCCGCTTACGGCAATCCGATTGCCGGCGACGGCTTATACAGCACAAAGGAAACCAGGGAAAAGAACAGGATGCTTGATTTGGGACGGATATTTTTAGTCGCGGTCAAACTTGAATTTAAAAATCTGGCCGGGGAAAAACTGTCCTTCAGCGCTCCCCTACCGGATAATCTTAAAAAGGTTTTATCCATAGTAAAATAAATTAATTCATGAATGATGATTTTATTTTCTTAATTATTCATCATTTATAAATCAAATATCATGATCATCTCCTTTAACGGCCTGCCCGGCTCGGGCAAATCAACAATTTCAAAAAAATTGGCGGAAAGATTAGGCTGGCCTCTTTATAATATCGGCGCCATCCGAAGGCAGAAGGCCGGAGAAAGGGGCATGACCCTCGCCGAATACAATAAGCTCGGCGAAACCGACCCATCCACCGACACAGAAGTTGACGAATATCAAAAAAAACTTGGTAGAACCTCGGACAACTTCGTCATTGACGGCCGGCAATCCTGGAATTTCATTCCGCACTCATTAAAAATTTTTTTGACCGTGGATGAAAAAACCGGCGCCGAGCGGATTTTCAATGAGTTAAAAAAATCCGACCACCGGAACGAAGACCGCGGCCTTGATAGCCTAGATGACCTGATAGCGAGCCAGAGAAAACGGATGGAAAGCGACCGCCTGCGCTATGAGAAATATTACCAAATTGACGTTTTTAACCCGTCGCATTATGACTTTGTCCTTGATACAACCAGTCTCTCGCCTGATGAAGTTTTTGACAAAGTTTATGAGTTCGTTGATTCACGGATGAAATAGGGATTAAAAATTTAGCGACTATCGAGCGAATGTTTTATTTTTCACTATCATCCAAAAACCTTTCAGGCCGTCCTGAAATTTTATCTTTTTCCCCTCGGAAAATTTCCGGGGAAAATAATTAATCGGCGTTTCCTTTATGGCAATGCCTTTTTTTAAAAGTTTCACGGTAATTTCCGCTTCAATCTCAAAACCGTCGGCTTTCAAATCCAGCCCGTCAAGAACGCTTTTGCGAAAAGCCTTGTAACAGGTATAGACATCGGTCAGATTTGAGCCGAAGAGCCGGTTAGTCAGCATGGTTAAAAGCTTAACCCCGAAAACGTAATGCCAATAGCCCCGTCTTTTCGGATGGATGTTTCTTGAACCGAAGACGGCCGAGACACCCGGATTGTCAAACTCTTTTAAAAGCAATTGCCACTGGTTTGGGTCATATTCTAGGTCGGCATCCTGGATTAAAACAATATCTCCGCCAGCTTTTTTAAATCCAACGCGAATCGCCGCGCCCTTGCCCGAATTTTTAGCATGTTTCAAAAGAAGAAAATCATACTTCGAACGCAGACTGTTGAGGATTGAAAGCGAACCATCACTTGAGCCATCGTCAATAATTATAACTTCTTTTTCATAATCCAAAACCGAAGCCTTAAAAATCCGAGCCAAAGATTCGGCGAGGGTTTTTTCTTCGTTAAAAACCGGGATAATGATTGATACTTTTTTTCCAGCCATAAAATCAGCCTCCACTGACTATTAACACATAGGTTAGTAAAAAAAACTTGATTGTTTTCGCCGTATGCGCCGCCGCGGAGTTGAAAAATTATTGAGCCGTATTGGATATACGGTGAAATAATTTTTCAGCAAGCGGCAAGCAGGCGGCGAAAACGGCGGGTTTTAATGCTAAGCTATGTGTTAATAGTCAGTGATATTGAAAAATTTCCTCGGAATCCGGAAGCGCTCTATCACGGACTTATTTTTTAGAGCGTTCCTGACGAAAATTATCGCGTAAGAGTCGGCATAAACCGGAATCCATTCCGGGTCGTTAATCCGGGTGGTTAAAAATTTCTGACCCCAGGGCGTAGCGTCGTTTAAGTAATAATATATTACGTTAAAACCGTAGCGTCCATCAAGCTCTTTCCACGCGCCATTATCTTCCTGCGCCGGAATGTATGTTTTTAGAAAAAAATCCGCCGGATAAGCTTCAGGCCGGTTATCGGTAAAAACTTTTTCGCCGGGATAAAGATGGTAGATCAAATACCCCCCGATGTCGTAATTATTCATAATCGGGCCGGCCAATTTTTCCCTTTTAAAAAATTCGGCGGACTTATTAACGCCGGGGGCGAGCCCTAATTCGGATCCAGCGTTCATTAAAATCATTTCTTCGCGCAGGGAAAAAGTGAAAACGAAAAAAATAATTCCCAAAACAATTACAGCCGCTTTCTCTTTTTCGCGGAAAAAAGCGTATTTTTCCCGCAGACCGATTATTGCCCGGTAAAGAAAATACGACAAGACCGGCAGGATAAAATATCCGAACAAAGCGAAATTCCTTAAGGCGAAAAATGCCAGCGCGCTTACGGTAATGCCGAGCCCCGCCAGAGCCGGGCTTAAATTTTTTCGTTTTAAAATTAAAGCGAAAATAAGACTTAATAATAAAATAAAAACCGCGAACTCATAAATCGCCAGGTTGGAGTTCTGGTAAAATCCGAGCTTTTCCAAAAATAATACTGACTGGTTTTCTACCACCCGATAGCCGTAGTTGCCAAATATCTTAAACGGATAGATCGCCCCTCTCCAGCCGAAAGGATTAACGAGCGTCGCGGCCGAGGCGAGAATAAAGGCGGGTATTAGATTTTTTAACAGCCTTGTTGCCTGTTTTCTTTTTTCCCCGTAAAAAAGCCAGAGGATATTTTCGCCTAAAAATAAGCCCATGACGCCGATCCCGAATATAAAATAGATGTGCAGGTTAACCCAAAGCATTGCCAAAACCGGAAGCAGAAAAAACCACTTAGCGGAAATTTTAAAATCTTGAACGCGAGAGAGTATTAGCAGAAAAACCGCTCCGAAAAAATAGCTGAATACCTCCGGCCGGACTTCCGGCCGTTCGCCGATCAGCGGAATCGCGAGAAGTGATACCGCGACGGCAACGGAAAAAGAAGATTTTTTCTCCGCCAGCCAAAATAGCAGGCTGAAAGCGATTAAACTCAAAAGAATAAAAAAAACCGACAGTCCCATGAAGCCGAAGTATTTTTCTATGAAATAAAAAATAACTCCTGATCCCCAATGATGGCTGATAAAAGCGTAATCTGGATAAGTATAAGAAAAAAGATTGGTATGGGGAATGAGATAATTTTCCGCGAACAGTCGGCCGTTGGCTATATGCCGCCCTAGATCGGCGCTGATAAGGTTAATCGGCACAGTCAAAAAAACTTTGCACCAGCCGAGAAGCGCCAAAAAAACCGCCAGCCGAGGCCAGTTTTTTTCCAGTTTGTTTTTTATCTTCCGCAGATGCGCGCGCATAATAGTATGTGCGTTTGAGCGTAAAAACCTATTCTTTCAAAATCAAACCCCCGTCGGCTATCGCTTTATCTAAAGAAACGCAACTCGGCCACGGACGCTCCAAGGCGTCCTCGGAATCAAAAAGAAATATAAGACAATCGCCTGGCGGAACTTTTCCGTAATTGTTTTGTAAAACGTAGTCAGGATATTTCCAAAGAATTCGCTTAAAAACCGACCACGGTTTAGTTCCAGCATCCACCCTGTAATATAGCACGTGAAGGCTGGCTTTTTTCCCGTTACACTGATCGCTTGAACGAAATTCGCGCATGCCGACCGTGGTCGGGACGCTAAATATTTCAGTACTTTCACTTTCTGTAGGAAATTCAAGCTTTCCACCAACAGCGCTGAAATAGGCTGGCAATGTAACGTCTGGAACGGAGCGCGGCTTTCCCTTGGCAACAATGCTACCTTGTTCGCTTCGCCCAAATAAACCCTCTCCTTTTCCGACCGGTGATTCTGAATCAGGTTTAACAAATATTTCTTCGCCGCAGGCGAATATCCGATAATCAACTCGCGACAATACCTGTTCATTTCTCCAGCGTCTCACGCTACCTATTGAAAAGGCAAAAGTTATCATTAAAATCGCTGCAATAGCTATTGCAAGCGCTAATCGGAAATAAGTATTCTTATAAACTAACTTCATATTAATCTATCACTTCGACAACGCCCGCGTTTTTTAAATCTCCTTTGCGCGCTTTAATTAACGAATTATATATTTCCATCCAGCGAGTGGTTTCAATAATAGTCATGCAACCCAGAGAATGAGCGCCGACATGTAAATATCTCGCGCTTTCAAAGCCTATCGGAAACCAAATTTTTTGCCTTATCGCTTCAGCATATCTATCATTGCGCCCGTGAGGAAAATCCGGTATTCCAATATTATACACCCCTTTTTTCCACGGAGCATCCGGATCATCGGTTGCTTTATATTGCTTTCCATTTAATGTAAACAATTTCTTAGAAACAGAATATGTTGCGCTAATCATGGGTGTATGCCGAATGCCGTCCGCAAGATAAGAAGAACCATTACTCTGCAGTGGTATGGATAATAATTCGCCGCTATAGACCCCCTCTAACGGAATAAAATATTCGCGCTTGCTCTTGATATATTTAGGGGTCACCTTAATATACGCAGGTAATGAGATACTTTCTCCTTTATTATTTTTGGTTACGATCCAGCCATCACCGTTTTCCATATCAGGCGTAAACCGCTCAATTTCGCCGGCTTCCGCCTCCAGTCCAATCTCAAAAACCGCCAATCTTTTTCCCCAAAACAATCTGCTTAAGAAAGAACGACTTTCTTTTACTTCAACTTCAAACATGAATGATTGCGATTTTTTTGAGGCGGTATCTATTTTAATATTGCCCTTCGTATTACCGGTATCGTTAAATAACAAATCTTTCTCAATAACAGTAATGGAAATATTCGATTCCAACAATTTCTTGTCTGTTTCAATTCTTTCTATCTCCTGATTAATGTCTTTAGTCTCCCCAACCCTAATCCTTTTATTGATGAGAAAGGATTTGTTAAAGGCCTTAATCTCAACGCGAACATCGCGTCCAACTGAATCGCCGCTATACCTGATCGTCTTAATTTTTAAACAGACTGATTTACGCATATTTTTCGTAACTTAGAACAATATTTAGCTATTACTAATATTTTCAGTTTAACAGATTTAATAGCTATAATCAAAAAGCTATAATCAAAAAACAGGGCGTAAACCCTATCTTTTAATTCCGGATTGACAATCAAAAACCGAAAATATCTTTGAGCTCCAAGTCCAATATGTTAATAAATATCCCGACTGACAAGAAATATATGGATAATTTAGCTAACATAAAATAATTTTAAAGAAAAAGGGATTAGGGTGAATAATTAACACTAGCTTTTTAATGAAAATCGTGCTATAATGCATAAATCTTAACTAAAATTAGCCAATTATTATGGAATTAGAGAAAGAAATAAAAAAATTTTTAAAAAATGAATTTATAACCTTGTCTGTTATTGGAGCTATGGGTCAGGGAAAGCCGGCATATGTTGGTAAAGAGGGTAAACACAGAGAACCTTTTAAGAAATATCTAAGAAAAGAGTTGTCGCGTATCGGAGAAGAATATATAAATTCTGATTCTAAAATTAGAGAAGAAAAACATATTCAAAACATTGAAAATTTTTCCAATAATACTAAAAAATTTGGAAAAGAGTTACTGGTTTATGGCCAATTGAACATCGGCAGAACTCAAAAATTAATAAACTTGTATCTTAAATATTTGTGGACGTGGGGAGAGATGACGGGGAAAAATGGGCCTCCGCATTGCCCGTTTGATGAAAAAATAATAACTTATTTAGAAAAGAAAACCGGCAAAGAGCTTTTTAAACCATGGACAGGGCTTATGGATATTAAAGAATATAAAAAATACATTGATGCCGCAAAAAAAGTAGCGGAGGAAAGCGGTTTTTGTTCAGTCGCCGAGTGGGAGTTGGCTACCTGGAATAACCGTTGATTTATATGGCTAACTTTAAAAATTATTTTTCCTCTTTTTGGAAATACTATATTTTAAGAAAACCAAAGCTGATTTTGACCATTGTCTTAACCATTGCCATTTATTTTTGGATAGCGAATATTATCAGCGAAATTCCGGCTAAATATGCTGAACACGAAATATTAGCAAGATCCTATAGCGGTATTTATCTTATTTTTCTGAAACCGATTTTCAGCTATATTGCCGGTTTGGCCATTATCAATAAAATATAATGATTTCAGTTATCCATTCTGACATAACCAAAATAAATGCCGACGCAATCGTTAACCCGGCTAATCATACTTTGCTCGGCGGTGGCGGTTGCGATGGCATGATTCATTTCGCGGCAGGGCCAGAGCTATTAGAGGAATGCAAATTACTCGGCGGTTGCCTTAAAGGCGAAGCTAAGCTTACTAAAGGCTATAATCTGCCCGCCCGGAATATTATCCATACTGTCGGCCCGATGTATGGCTACGAAAACGGCCGGGAAGCGGAAATACTAACTAGCTGTTATGAGAGTTGCTTTAAACTAGCTAAAGACATGAAATTTAAAACAATCGCCCTCCCCTGTCTTTCAACTGGCTGTTTCGCTTATCCAAAAGACGAGGCCAGTAAGGTCGCAATCGGGATAGCAAAAAAGTATTCAAAATTTTTTGAAAAGATAATTTTTGTTTGTTATGAGGAACTGGATTATGAAATCTACAAAAAACTAATCCCTGCCCCAAGCCAGACATCGGTGAGTTTCCAATAAGAATGGGGCACAATAAGATTTTAAATCTGTTTAAATATATTTTATTAACTAAACAAAAAATGTATGAAAAACAAAGTGGTTTTAAAACAATACCTATTTTTGCTTTTAGCAGTAGTCCTATCCTGGATCATCGGTTATTGGATGGAATTAGACAATTATGATCTGCTATTATTATCTCTTGCGCCATTTGGCCTTTTGTATGCTATTAGGATTAGAAGTGGAAGAAGCTTAGAAAAAATAAATTTGGCTTTTAGAATCATTTGCTGGTTGTTTATAGGCTTGAGTTTGTTGCAAATAGTCAATGTAATATTTTTCAATATTTTTTTCCATTATATTGATTATTTAGATTTTAATACAGATTTATACATCAATTTTTTCCGATTTCTATTAAATGACGTGCGGAATTTTTCTTTTGGGTGGTTATTTAATAATTTTCTTAAAGCTTTACTCTACTTGCCTATCGCCACATTGATTTATATGGCCATAAAAACAAACAGACAATTAAAAACGGCCTAACTCCTAAAAAACTCGCTACCTACCAAGCGCCGGTTTCTACCGGCGCTTTTTTTGCCAAAAACCCGAGTTAGTAAGAATTGGTTTTAGAATTAATACTTTGCCACCAGGGATTGGGCATCTATTATTTTCACCCCATAAACAAAAACAGCCTGTTTGGGGCTGTTTTTATACTGGAGCGGGTAGGGGGAATCGAACCCCCCTCTGGGCCTTGGAAGGGCCCCATAAAAGCCACTATACTATACCCGCTTATTATCCTTTTCAATTTGAGCCAAGCTATTTTCTATCCAACCCATTATCCTTCTATGCAGGTTAACACCGAGATCTGAATTACCATTACTTATAACTGACAATCGGACAGTTCCATGAGGCAATTTTCTTCTTTTATAACTTGATTTATTAGTCCTTCTGTCTATTTGTGTCTTCCTGAATTGCTTAGCCGGAAGACCAGTAATTTTGTTCCAATAATTA
Source organism: Patescibacteria group bacterium (assembly GCA_041661405.1). Taxonomy (GTDB): domain Bacteria; phylum Patescibacteriota; class Patescibacteriia; order Patescibacteriales; family JBAZCA01; genus JBAZCA01. The sequence goes on along the minus strand of JBAZUL010000007.1, from coordinate 6,441 downwards.
AAGCACTCCCTCTCATCATTATCTGGATAAAGATTCATTGTAATCGTAATATGATCATTGTTCAATCCGCAAATATTCTTAAACCATTTAATTGCTAATATTACAATACCGGGATCTGAATTGCATATCTGCGCTGTTTCAAATGATTTAGAACCCTCGCCGATGTACAATCCTACTCCTATCATCCACAAATCTCTTTTGGTAATAGCACCTATTTCTTCTTTCGCAAGCTTTTTGATTTTCGCAATATCCTTAACTCTTTTATTATGTCTAATTTGTCCGGACTTGAAAGGCCCTTTTTTGATTCTATCTACAACCAACTCATTGGGAGTAAAAGGCATCTCTTTAAACCAACAACTCAATGTGCTTTTACCTATGCTCAACTTTTCCGAAATCATGCTATAAGAGTAACCTTTTTTTCGTAATATTATCGCTTTTTCTTTTCTTTGATTCATGATACCAGTATATCATACTGCATAAATCGGTTCAACGGCTAATTGGCTAATTGGCAATTTAAATTCTATGTCGGGCTGCTGGGAATTGAACCCAGTCAACATGCTCCCAAAGCATGCGTACTACCGGTATACGACAGCCCGTTTGTCAATTATCAATCAGTTTCTGTCTGATAAAATTCGTAATTTGTAATTGACAATTGAAGACTAATTTATGTGCCTCGGGTCAGAATCGAACTGACGACACAATGATTTTCCTTGGTATTTTCTTAGGTTTCCCTAAGGATCGGACTATTTCATTCCCGCTTGGCGGGATCGGGCGCTTTTACAGGGTTATTGTTGGGACTCACCTGTTAGTCTCTACACCTTCCTTAACACTAATTACCCGTTAAGGCTTGGCTCGAGATTGCCATTTCCCAAAAAATATTTGGGAATTAGGTTTCCTCGAATTCACCCGATTTTCATTTCCGCATTACTGCGGAACGGACCGAAAATTCAGTCATTTGCTCTACCACTGAGCTACCGAGGCATCGGAATTGCCGACTGACAATTGTCAATTTCCAATTTAAAAACCAATTGACAATCGGCAATTGTAAATTGGAAATTTCCGTGTTGCGGGGGAGGGATTCGAACCCTCGGCCTCCAGGTTATGGGCCTGGCGAGCTGCCAGCTGCTCTACCCCGCTATATTAATTGTCAATTGACAATTTTCAATTGCCAAATGAAATTCCAATCGGCAATTGACAATCGTAAATCGTCAATTCTCTGTGGGCAACGGAGGAGTCGAACCTCCGACCTCGTCCTTATCAGGGACGCGCTCTAACCAGCTGAGCTAGTTGCCCCTACTACGTCAAGACTTCGCAGGGCAAGCCCTGATTCGTCAATATTTCAGGGGATAATCCTTTTTGTAATAATAAAACAGAACTCTCGCAAGTTCCCCCTTAATATAACAAAAGTCCGCGAAAAAATCAAGAGTTTGTCCCAATTCTTCCTTAATAAAAAATTAATATACTTTAATTACAATAAGCTTATTCCATTATTTATCTCTGGTTTTTTTCGCAAAAGTGTATTAAAATTGAGGATAATTCATTTAACCGGTAATTTCAGGCCGGTCAAGTATTAAAACTATGAGAATACTAATTGTTGAGGACCAGGAAAACATAGTCAGACTGGTAAAAGACGGACTTGAAGCCGAAGGCTGGACGGTTGATTACGTCTTAGACGGCGAGGCCGGGCAAAACCGGATTGAAATGAACCATGAAGATTATGACCTCATCCTGCTTGATGTCATGCTTCCTAAAATTAACGGCATGGACGTCTGCAAGCATGTCCGCGAAAAAAAAATCGCCACTCCAATCATCATGCTCACCGCCCGGGACGGCGTTAATGACATTGTCTCCGGTTTAAACGTCGGGGCGGACGATTACCTGATAAAACCTTTTTCCTTTGAAATCCTCATCGCGCGGATTAAAGCCCTGCTCCGAAGGCCGAAGCCAGTCCTTCCGGTTGAACTAAAAATGAACAACCTTTCTTTAAATGCCACTGAAAAGAAAGTTTATCGGAACGGAAAGGAGATCAAGCTCACTTTAAAAGAATTTTCCATGCTTGAGTACATGATGCGCCACCCGAATCAGGTCTTAAACCGCGAACAGATTACTTCCAACCTTTGGGATTTTGCCTTTGATTCTTTTTCCAACGTAGTTGACGTGCATATTACTAACTTAAGGAAAAAAATCGGCGACAAAAACGGCAAAATCCTGGAAACGGTCCGGGGCGTCGGTTACCGGATTAATGCCGCCTGAAAGATTTAGAAAAACGGGTTCTGAGATCAGCCGATCGGAACGGTAAAATAAAACGTTGACCCTTGGCCGACGGCCGATTCAACGCTTATCCCGGCGCCAACTCTTTCCGCTACGGAACGGGCGATATAAAGTCCGAGCCCGGTTCCGTCGGATGAAATTTTCTTAGCCGCCTCCGAGCGGAAAGATTTCAAAAATATTTTCTCCTGATCCTCCGGCGGTATTCCGTAGCCGGTATCTTTGACGCTTATAACGATTTTATTATTTTTTTTTCCCACGCCAACGGTTATTTTCCCTCCGGCCGGGGTGTAGCGAATGGCGTTAGTCGCAATGTTCTCAAAAATAATCCGGAAGATATTAGGATCAAAATTGGCTTCCAGCGGCTCCGGAGCGTATGATTTTTCCAAAACTAGATTTTTATTCGCGAACTGTTCATTAAGCTCTTCAAGGATCCTTGAAACCAGGCCGGTAATTTCCAAAAACTCAAACTTAATCGCGAAAGTTCCCATCTCAATCCTTGATACGTTTAGTAAGGCGCTTATCAGTTCGGTCATTCTTCTTGTTGAACCGTGGATTTCTTTTAAATATCCCTGATACCGGTCGTCAAGGCCGTCATAAATTCCGCGGATTAGCAACTCCACGGAGAGCCCGATACTCGTAAGCGGAGTGCGGAGCTGGTGCGAAGCCATGGAAATAAACTCGCTTTTCGCCTTGTCAATTTCCTTGGCTTCGGTTATGTCGCGCATAATGCCGACAAAGAAGATTACATTTTTATCTTCGCTCAAGACCGGCGAAATGCGGAGCTCGCCGATAAATTTCATCCCGTCTTTGCGGTAATTAATCACTTCTCCGCTTAACGGCGCTTTACTTTCCCTGATTTTATTGAAGGCTTCGGAATAAAATTTTTCGGCCAATTCATCGCCCCAAAGCGAAGGCGTTTGTCCGATAATATCTTCCAGTCCGTAGCCGGTAAGTTCTTCGGCCGCGTTATTAACGAAAAGGATTTTTCCCTCCGTATCGGTAATAACAATCAGATCCGAAGCGTTCTGAACCGCCTGCTGGAATTTTTTTAAGTCGCTCGTGCGCTCCTGGACGCGCTTTTCCAGTTCCTCGTTCATTTTCCTGATTTCGTCTGACAGATTGAATTTCACGATCCCTTCTCCGATTAAAAGGTTTAATTGCTCAAGAAGCCCGATCTGCTCTCGGGAAAACTTGTCCTTTTCCTTGTCGGCCAGATGGATGGCGCCGACGACTTTTCCTTCATCAATAATCGGGATGACGGCAACGCTTAAAAAGCCGCTTTTTATGCAGGTTCCCCTGAAACATTTTTTTTCTTCTTCGTTTAAGCTTCCCGAAAGCTTTAGTGTATCGCCGGAATAAAAAGAACCGTGCCTGGTAAGATAAGGGGTGTCAACCGGTTCCGGCTTTCCAGCCGCGATCCGGATGCAGACGCAGTCATCCTTATCCAGTGAAAGCATGTTCTCACTTTTAAAGAATTCTTCTGAAAAACCCGAATAAGACTCGTACGGAATTTTTCTTTCCTCGTCAATGACCCGGATGCCCAGATACCTGCAACCGAGCATTTTTTTTAAATAACCAGTAATAAGATCAAGATATTCTTTCCGGTTCTCCGCCTGGGAAAAGAACCCGAGTATGGTGTTTCTTATCGCAAGCTGTTTTTCCGCTCCCTCGCGGGCGAAAACTTCAATTTTTAATTTATCATTGGCGGCAACGAGTTCCGCGGTCCTTTCCTTAACCAACCGCTCCAAATTGTCGTGCGCTTTTTTCAAGGCATCCTCAATCTCCTTTTTTTCCGTAACGTCAATCAGAGCCACGATAGTCATTTTTATTTCCGGCATTCTTTCCACGTTCGCGTAAACAAACCGGATTCTGTTATCTTTTGTTTTAAGCCTGAATTCATAGTTTTTTGGGGCGCTTACCGGATTTAAAAGCCTCAGCCGCCGGTATTCTTCCAGCCGGTCAAAATCTCCGGCATCAACGAACTTATTCCATTCCATCTTCCCTTCTATCTCCTCTTTATCGTACCCCGAAAGACCTGCGAGCCGCGAATTAACCAAAGCGATAACACCATCGTCGTTTATAAGCAGAGTAGCCGAGCCGGTATTCTCAAAAATAGTCCGGTAGCGGCGCTCGGACTCCCGGAGAAGCTTTTCCATCCGCTTATTATCGGTAACATCCCGAAGAATCGTAAGTTTGGAAATTTTTCCATCGCCGTTTTTCACCGGGTTGTCAATAAAATCAAAATCCCGGCCGACTCTTTCGTTAAAAAGCTCCCAGCGGACGACTTTCCCGCCCATAATCTCATCCATTTTGCACCAGGGACACTTTTCTTCGCGTCCGTAAAAATACTTATGGCACTTTTTCCCCTCAGGACTGCCGAATATTTTTTTCAGAGCCGGATTTACATACTCAAATTCAAAAGATTCATTTATTATATAAGCTCCGTCTTCCATTGAATCAAGCACCCGGGTAAGCTTATTTTTTTCGTTTACAAGGGTTTCTTCTATAGCCTTGCGCTCGCTGATATCTATCATTATTGTCTGGATGGCCGGTACGCCCTGGTAAAAAATCCGTTTTTCCCTGACCTCAACCTCTTTTTCTTTTCCATTCAAATCAACCGCTTTTAATTCTCCGACCGAAACCGCGTCCTCTTTAAATAAATTTTCCCGGTGAATTCTTAAAAATTTGTCCCGCGAATCAGGCGCGATAAGCTCCCAGGTTTTTTTATTCTTAATCTCATGTTCGCTGTCCGCGCCGAACAATTCCATGCAGGCCGGATTAAAATAAAGGAATTCCCCTTCCCGATGGACAAAAATTGCTTCCGGCGAAAGCTCAACAATAGACCGGTAGCGTTCTTCATTAATCCTCGCCGCCACTTCCGAATCCTTAAGGTTCTTAAAAAGCACGCGGTAGGGCTTTGAGAGAGCTATCTCAACTATTCCGAGATAATTAAGATAAAGAGCGACAATCCTTAAAAGATGGCCGAGAAGATTAAAAATATCATAAACTCCGACATAAAGAGTAAAGCAAAGCTCGGCGGCTACCCGCATTACTAAAGAAGCATAAATAAGAACCAACACGCTCGCGTCAAAACTGGCGCGTTTCGCGTAAAGAGTTATAATGGATCCGAAATAAAAAGCGGAGATAATATATTCGCTTATTTTTTTAAAAGGCGTAAGGCCGTCCGCGCCATAAGCGACGGGAAATATTTTCCAATAAAAAATAGAAAGAAAAATAAAAGCGGTAGCAATAAAATAGGCGCCGAATATTGCTTCAATTTTCGGTTTTTTATTAATAAAAAAAGGCGCTATAAAAAAACTTACAGATGCCAGATATCTGGCTGAAAGCCAAAGTTGAGTCGCCAAATCCGCTCCCTGCCCGATTACATTCATGCCTTTAAAGGCGAAAAGGTGAAAAGAGTCAATGATCGCGATAAAAAATAAGGCGACCCCGATTACTAAAAAATAACTGTTATCGCCAAAATCCCTTGAATTCCAGACAATAATAAATATTGCCAGAGCGATTGTTATGCTTACAAGTTCCGCTAAAGAATGGAAAAGAAGATAATTATAAAAACTGGCGAGATATATCCCGGAAATAACTAAAACCAAGACTAAAGAGGAAATAAATTTTTTTGAGACTGCTAGATTTTTTTTAAGCCCGGTGATTTTACCCATACCATTAATTAATTTTATTCAGAACCCGTCCGAAATGAGTCCTGTTAGCATGTAGATTATAATATGACAGCTAATTAAAATCAATAAAAAAGGGAAAAGGGCCGGATTTTATCCGGAAAAACAAAAAACGGGCTAAAGAACCCGCTTTTCGCTCTATTTCAATGCTAACAGGCGCCAATTACGTTATTTACCCCTTAAGAATTGCTTCTTAAAGAGTCGACCTTGGATTTATCAATGGCCGGCTTGCCAGCTTCCAAATCGGAAATCGGCAATTGGTAATTGTAAATCCCTTTCTCCCTAGAAAGGAGGTGATCCATCCACAGCTTCCGCTACGGATGCCTTGTTACGACTTCGTCCCTATCATCGGTCCCACCTTAGTCCCCGTGAGGGGCCTTCGGGTGTTACCGACTCTCTTGACGTGACGGGCGGTGAGTACAAGACCCGAGAACGTATTCACCGCGGCATGGCTGATCCGCGATTACTAGCGATTCCG
>JBAZUL010000006.1:0-78061 GCA_041661405.1 Patescibacteria group bacterium | reverse complement strand
AAATCGGCTTGGGCGCAAACCGCCGCTTTCTTAAGCGCCGCTATTATATAGTCGCGATTTATGTTCTCTTTATTATCCTCAATCTTACTCAAAGCAATTATCCTTTTTTGAAGGGGTGTCAAGTCTTCGTAAGAAATTTCCCGGTTTTTATGCTCCTCATCAAGAAGGTCTCCTAAAAACAAATTTGCAAGCACATTGGTTGAGGTTTCAATATCTTCATACTGATCCTCTTTTGACGGGTTTAACAAACTCGGACCCCGGACACTGTCTAAATCATATAACTGGCCGGTTAGAGACCAGTTATGGGAAGTAGGAAATTTATGAATTAGCTTTAACCGATGAAAGATGCCCAAATATTGCCCCATCTGGTTAGGAAGATAATATTTAAAATAGTATTCCACATGCTCTATTTTTTTTGGATCAAGCTGTAACGCGGGGATATTGCCGATAGCTGAATATTTTTTTCTTTTTTTTGCCGGCAATTTTTTATTTTCCTCTTCCAGCCGGTTTCTTTGGTTCACCCATTTAAAAACTTTAGCGACAATTTTTCTGAAATTCGCCTCATCAGCCAAAGAGAGATCTTGGACGCGCTCATTAACCTGCGTATCCCTCTCAATTATGGAAAAATCAGCGGATTTTAAATAGGCGGTTGATGCGTCCAATTTTTTTTGTCTCTCATTTTCGTCCGGTTCCGATAATTTCAGTTCCTCCTCATACTCTTTAATAAGGATTGTCTTAATATTTTCCATATCCGCCATTTTCCCGTCAATCTTTATTCCTTTCAAATTTCTCACTTCCCTGACAAATTCCGTCGGAAGGCCATGCTCATTCATGAACTTGGATGCCGCCATCACCGTATTGACATATGTTTTATCAAATAGCCCGTCTGCCCTGTAACCATTAATGTAGTTGGAATCCTCAGTAAGCTTGATATCAGAGCCATTAGTCGGCTGGCCTTTAATAGATTTTGATCCGTAAAGGATGTCATATTTGCCGTGGCGGTAGCTCCAAATAATTCCGGAACTTATATTCCGTTCCTCTAAAGAACGGCAATGGTCTCGGCTGATACGATTAAATTTTCTTTCCCTGTCGCTTAAAAAAGGTTCGCCTTCGTGATCCGCCAGCGGCTCGCCGATACCATGGGAGCGGGCTGTCTCGGATTCATGCTGAGCCGGTTCCGCGGGAATATAAAAAAGCTTTTCTTTTTCCATAGGTCTGATGGTTTTTTACTCTATCGCGTCTCCATATGCTAGTCCGCTCTCAATGCCCATATTTTATAGTTAGCGTTTTTATTTTAAGCTCCGTAGCATTGCTTTGCGTGTTTTCCCGCGAGCCCGAACGAGCCGTTTCGGATTCCTGGTTTACAGGGTTAACTGGAATATTGAATATTTTGGATTAAACATGGGTGTCAATTTGGGTAATCCTTATAGACATATAATAGACGATTTTTAGACGATTGCCAAAACTTATTTTAGATCCTCGCTTCGCCAGAAAACATTAAAAACTTAACGCCCTCTGGTGATGCGGCCACGATGGATGTGACCGCGATGGTTTCGTTGGTTCCGGCCTAACTGGCCGGTCTCCTTGGCCGTCAGCCGACCGGTTCGCACCGGGCAGGCGGCGGGTCAAACCCGATGGGCTTGCACTCGCCGTGAGCCATCTTCCAGTATACGCTGAACGATACTTCGGTTTCCCATCTCTCCAAGAGGCGCCGGAAAAATACGGCTCCCACCTGGACCTCAAACGCCCGGCCGATCCGGCCAGGAAGATACTCGGCCACCGAGAGAAAGTGACCGCGCTCAGGATCTACTGGCGACCCACCCGGAACGGTCGCCAACAGGCGGAATTCTTCCCGCCCGAATCGAGATTCCGCGGAATAATAATAGGCATCAAAAATGCGCCGCCCGCAGGTTTTGCAAAAGAGCCACACCTCATGAATAAGAGGTAAGTCTCCTCCGTAAAACCTTTGAGCCTCGGGAACGATCCCGAGGGTGATGATGGTTACCGGCTCGGCCGGATTTTTTTTGTCCAGCGCCACCAACTGGCGGCACCGAACGCATTTTGCCTCAAAAAAATTACTAGCGCAACTGTCACACATTCCAATTTCTCCTTCCCTGCTAAGGTTGAAAAGACCAGTTCCTCCTGATATATAAAACTCCTATTTCCAAAAAATAATTATTTGAAAAATTCTGTGGGTAAGATAGCAAAATTACCTCTAAACCCTGGATTCCTGGTCGCTCTCCCCCGCTGATGCGGGGTCGCTTGCTAGGAATGACAAAAGAGTATTACGCGATTAGAAACCTATTACGCTCCATGGCACTTCTTATACTTCTTTCCGCTTCCGCACGGGCAGGGGTCGTTGCGGCCGATTTTTTCGCCCTGATCATCTCTTTCGCGCCTTATGACATATTCAGCCTTTACTTCCATTCCTCCGCCTTTGGACATTTCTTTGGCCGGGGCGCTTAACCTTATCGGCCGATCGGCGAGTCCTTTTTGATCAGCGGTTAATGAAGCCGCCCGGCTTTCCATCGCCTCTAAATCCCCGACTTTGAAAATATTATAAACCACCTGCTTCTGGATTAAAGAGTTTAATTCGTTAAACATCCGGTAAGCTTCTTTTTTATATTCCATGAGCGGATCGCGCTGGCCATAGCCCCGGAGCCCGATGCCCCGACGCATGTAATCCATGGCTTCAAGATGCTCTACCCAGTTTAAATCAATGGAGCGGATAAGAACCTGCTTTTCCACTTCCGGCCATTTTATTCCCGCGCCCCCGGCGGCCGCGGTTAATTTCGCGTAATGGTCTTTAGCGAGGCCTGTAAGATGTTCAATTATGGCTGTCCGGCCGCGCGCTTTGTTTAATTTGCTGTTTTCGCCGGCAATGTTCAATAGTTCGGATTTTAATTTTTCTTCAACCGGAAAAATCGTCCCGGCCACCTGGTAAATTTCCGTAATATTCCAGTCTTTAATCAGGTCGCTTACGGTATGGAAGCAGACCACCTGCTCAATCTCGTTTTCCGCCATGCCTAAAATTATATCACTAAGCGACCGGACATCTTTTGGCTCGCGGCCGACAAAATCGCAAGCTTCAGCGTCAAATTTTTGATTTTGGATTTTTGATTTTGGATTTGTTTGGAATTTGGAATTTGGTGCTTGGAATCTAATGTCGCTTTCCGCCGTTTCAATCCTGTTCTCTGTCAATTTAAGTATTTCTTTCCGTCTGCGATAAACAGACTCTCTGTGCTTATTAATAACATCATCATATTCAACCAGATGCTTTCTTAAATCAAAATTATTGGCTTCTACTTTTTTCTGCGCCTGTTCAATGGATTTATTGATTAGCTTGTTTTCAATCGGCATGTCTTCCGGAACCCTTAGGGTGGTCATGATATTTTTCATCCGGTCGCCGCCGAAAATCCGCATCAAATCGTCTTCAACCGAAACGTAAAAAACGCTTGAACCCGGATCGCCCTGCCGTCCGGCCCGGCCGCGGAGCTGGTTATCAATGCGCCGGGCTTCGTGGCGTTCGGTGCCGATGACGTGCAAGCCGCCAAGTTCCAATACTTTTTTCTGCGCCGCTTTGTCCGCTCCGCCTCCGGCCGCCGGGCCGCCGAGGATAATATCAACGCCCCGTCCGGCCATATTGGTGGCAATGGTTATGGCGCCGAGTTTTCCGGCTTCGGCAATGAACATGGCTTCTTTTTCATGATTTTTAGCGTTTAAAACGTTCGGCCTTAACCCTTCGCGCTCCATTAAACCGGCCAGCACCTCGTTTTTTTCTATGGAAATCGTGCCGACTAAAACCGGCTGGCCTTTTTCATGCCGCTCTTTTACTTCTTTCGCGACCGCGGTAAATTTCGCCTCCTCGGTTTTGTAAATAAGGTCGTTTAAATCTTTCCGAACCATCGGCCTATGCGTCGGGATGACGATTGTTTCCAGCCCGTAGATTTTGTAAAATTCTTCAGCTTCGGTTAAAGCCGTTCCGGTCATGCCCGATAATTTTTCGTACATGCGGAAATAATTCTGAAAAGTTATGGTCGCGAGGGTCTGCGATTCGCGCTGGACTTTAACGCCTTCCTTAGCTTCAATCGCCTGATGAAGCCCTTCGGAATAGCGCCGGCCGTGCATGAGCCGTCCGGTAAATTCGTCAACGATTATCACTTCCCCGTCTTTTACGACGTAATCTTTGTCGCGTTTAAAAAGCACCCGGGCTTTTAAGGCCTGTTCAATATGATGGACTTCTTTTACTCCGCCGACGGTATAAATATTTTCTATGCCTAAAAATTGCTCCATGCGCTTTATGCCGTTTTCCGTCAGGGTAGCGGTCCGCATTTTTTCGTCCAGGTTGTAGTCTTCGTCTTCGTTTAATTTCCCGACCAGTCCGGCGAATTTGAAATATTTGTCAGTTGATTCTTCCGCCGGCGCCGAAATAATTAAAGGCGTCCGGGCTTCGTCAATTAAAATGGAATCCACTTCGTCAACAATGGCGAAAAAAAGCTCGCGCTGAACCATGTCTTCTTCGCGCGAAACCATGTTGTCCCTTAAATAGTCAAAGCCGTATTCGTTATTAGTCCCGTAGATAATGTCTGTGGCGTAAGCCGAACGCCGGTCAACCGGTTTTAAATGCATGAGCCGGTCGTCAAATTTTGATTCATCCCGATAAGAAGGATCATAAACATACCCGGCTTCATGGGCAATCACTCCGGTCGTCATGCCGAGCGCCTGATAAACCGGCGCCATCCAGCCGGCGCCCACCCGGGCGAGGTAATCGTTAACGGTAACGAGATGCGCGCCTTTGCCGGCCAAAGCGTTTAAGTACAAAGGCAAAGTCGCGACTAATGTTTTTCCTTCGCCGGTTTTCATTTCCGCGATCTGTCCGCGGTAAAGGATTATTCCGCCTATGAGCTGGACGTCGTAGTGGCGCTGGCCATTAGTTCTTTTTGAAGCTTCCCGAACCGCGGCAAATGCCTCGGGCAGTATTTCGTCCAAAGCCGATTTTTCGTCTATGTTCTTTTTCAGATTTTCCAGCTTTCCGCGCAAAACCGCGGTCATGCCTTTTAATTCCTCATCGCTTAATTTTTCATATTGGGCTTCAAAGGAATTAATTTTATCAACGATAGGCTGGAGCGATTTTATGGTTTTTTCGTTCGGATCGCCGAATATTTTAGTAAGTATTCCCATATTGCGAAATCATGAACCCGCCTGAAAATTACCGGGTCATTTCAAAAACTATTTTTAAACAGTTTCTTAGTTAAAAGTTATTTAAACATTATATTCCCTTTTTCCTGAAAAATCAACCAAACCCCGCCCTTCGCGAAGGGCGGGGCAAGAGACAGCGTTAAGCATATTTCCTGTAAGTTTCAGCTTTAAACCAGCTATTTTTTTAGCTCTAAAAACAGCCGATTTTTCGTTTTCCGTAAAAATTCAGCTAAATCGCTCCTGAAAGCAATTTACCTTGCTTCCGGATTTTTTTAATTAGATCCGCGCTTGGGGCGAAGCGGGTTTTTGCTTATTCGTACTGATGCCCAAAACCTTGTAAGCCGGGCAGAAGCCAAAGATGGCCGTTAAAAGAGAGATCGCTCCAACGGCTCCGAGGACATACATCAACGTTCCTCCGGTCATGGAGAAACCGATGATAATAAGGGCAATACCCAATATGCCCCTTATCCACCGGTCGGTTTTTCCCACGTTCTTTTCCATGTTCATATGGTTATTGTGTAAACCGGCTATTAATCCGGTTTTAAATGCAATGATTTTATAATCGCGCCATGAATTACTCGCCTTAAAGGCTTCTCGCGCAAACCTGAATAAAGCGCGTTTCCCGCTATTATAAATTAGCGGGCGGACATTAATATTCGGTTAAGATAAGACGGTTCCTGCCGAACAGGATTACGCGGCAAAACACTCTTTTTTATTTCTTCAGCTATTCCTTTAGCGCCGCCTTTATTACAAGCCGCCTCTCCTGGGAATATATCGGGTCGCAAGTGTACAAGGTGAGGATTGGCGAGCCGCTTGGAGCGAGGATTGAGAGATCGTCCGGCTGAACTTTTTTTATTTCTTCCACGCTGTAAAAATAATTTTTGTTTTCCCAGGTAACCGCGATGATGTCGCCCGGCTCCAGTTTATGGAGAAGATAAAAAGTCAGGTTAGAGGGCGGAAGATATTTAAAACGGTGGCCGGTTATTACCGTGTTGCCGCCTTTGTCCGGGGTGGAGCTTTCCGGCTCCCGCCAGGCGCCTTTAGCGAGACCGGCTTCAGCGCTAGGAGATTCAATAATCGGCGCGTCCACGCCGATCTTTGGGATTATAATCCGGCTCACGGCCTCCCGCCCTTCACTTTTTGGCAAGCGGCCTAAAATTTCTTCGGTCCGGATTTTTACTTCTTTTAAATCCCGACTGTCAAAATTCGCTCCGCCATCGCCGCTTGGGCGGAAAAACCAATAGCTTAACTCGGGATAAACCGGCAATATAATTATGTACAAAGCCAGCCCGATAGCCAAAAGCTCCAGTATTAAAACCAGAGCTTTTGATGTTATTCCTCCTGGTTTTCTTTCAAAAATTTTCATTTTGGAGCAATATTTTTCTTCTTAATGACAAACGCTCCGAAAAGGCAAAACGCGAACGCGATAATAAGGATAACGAACTCAACCGGTTTAAAGCCGGTGGCAACGAGTTTCTCGCTCAAAACCGCCGGTAACGGCCGGACGCCGGATTGGTTTTGATCTTCTCCATTGGCAATCTTTTCGCCTAAAATCTCCCCTCCGGGCTGTTCGCCAACCGGCAATTCAATCTCTTGCGGCTCGCTTCCGGCGGCCAAAGTCGTGAACGAGAGCTCTTTTCCCCATTTTTCCGGCGAAGCGCTGGAAATCGGGCGGAAAAAATAACTAGTTCCGGGCGTAAGTCCGGTTATTGTCATTGAATGTCCGGTTATCTTAACCGAATCTTCCGAGTTTGAAAAAGAGTAGCTGTAATTGGGCGGACTGGCATTCGCTATATCAGGGTGGCTGGTTAAACAATAAATAACTCTGGATGTGGCGTTTTTATTGGTCAGCCAGGTAATAGTCGCGGATGTATCGCTAATCACCTGTACGGCCTCATTGGAAATAATTAAATCCTGGAAGGCATATCCGCCTCCCCCGCCGCCTCCCGAACCGCCGCCGCCGACTTCGCCCCCGATGGATTCGGTTGACTGCGACCCGATGTCAATATTAAAAGTAAGGGTTTTCCCTTTATCCTCATTGCCGGAATCGGGATTAAAAGTCGCTTGATAGACGTATTCAACTTCTTCTTCCGGCGCGATTGAAGATAAAACCATTTCTCCGGCGAGGTAAAAATCAGCCAAAGTTCCGCTTCGCAAAACCGCGCCGCCTTTTTTTATCTCAAAATTTATCAAAGCGCCTAAGCCGCCCGGATCATTTAAATCTTTGACTTTTGTAATTACAGTCTGGCTTTCGGCTGATACGTTTTTTACTTTTACCCAGCGGTTTACGCTCTGGCCCGGCAAAAAATTGGCTTCGTCAAAAAGCTTTGGGTATTCAAACTGGACGTCAACCAGGTTGGTTCCGGCCCTGGCGGAAGAAGCCGCGAAGAAGCCAGCCGCTAAAATCAGCGCGCTGAACATTAATTGGATTTTTTTATTTTTTACGGTCATTTTAATTATCTCCTCCCGTCTCGGGCGAAGCGCTTTCAGACGGAATATTTATTGGCGCGGGTTCTACCGCCGGCTCGGAAACCGCCTGATCGGCCGGAGGCGGAAGATCGCTAACCGTTGCCTCGTTATTTTCAGTATTGTTAATAATCTCGTCAGCCCGGGCATCCGGTATTGCCGGCTCTTCCGATTCTATTGAGTCTTCGGAATCATTAACTGCGGCGGGAATTTCATTATTATTCGCTTCAGATTCTATAACCTCCAATTCCGGATCAGCGGCCTCCGATCCGCCTGCTTCCTCTTGAACAATAACATCCGATCCCTGATTCGGCGACTCATCCCTCGGCAGGCTTATGCCGGCGCCGTCCGTCGTTTCATCTTCGCCGCCCGGCAAACCCGTTGAATCATCAACGGCATCGGCCGGAACATCGCCCCTGTCATCTTCGCCGGTTTTATTAAGAATAACTTCATAAGCGCTATAAACGTTATTTTCCGGAGTGAAATCCAATAGCTTTATTTTTTCTTCCTCTTGATTTGTTTTTCCCGGCGTTGGAATCGGATCAACCCAGTCCCCGGAAAAATCCGGAATCCGGGCGTAAGATTTATTCTCCGGCGCCGGTCCGGCGAAAGTATATGAATCAACCGGCCGGTCTTTTTCGTCGGCCAAAGTTATGGTGTCCCCGCCATCAAGCATTTCGAAATCTTCGGATCCATCGCGGTAAACGACCAGCCATTCTCCCGGGTGAATCACGGCGCTTCCGTTGGAAGTGTTCCCGGCGGTAATGGCCAAAACTCTTCCCATCTGATTCCTAATCTTCCAATCGCTTAAATCAATTTCGTATTCCCCATAATTATATATTTCCACCCATTCGCCTTTAGGCATAGGATCCGCGTCCTCGCCGAATTCCTCTCCGGCCGGATTAGGCAGGATTTCATTCAATAAAACCGTATGCGGATTAGTTCCGGGATTGGGTGAGGCAAGATCTTCCCAGTCCGCGGCCGAACCGGTATCTTTCCCGGCCGGTGTTCGGGCGAAGGAATGGCCGTCGTGAACCGGAACGCAGGAGGGATCGAATCCATTTATATTATTACCATAGCTCATGGCGTCAATTTCTACTCCACCGGGATCGGGACTTCTTAATTTTAACACATCTCCATCATTGCCTAAGCCGTTCCCGATATCGCTATTTAAAACAATTTTAGTAGCGTTACCGGGTATAGCCGACCAAAAACTCCAAGTTGTGCTTGAGGCAGTAATAACCGCATATCCATTAGGCTGGATAGTATAAGGAGTGGTTGTGGCCGGAATTGTATCATGGGTGTTGTTATCCCATATCTGCCAGCCGGTTAGATCAATTACATTATTAGTTGGATTATACAGCTCAATCCATTCATTATAGCCTTCTTGGCCGTGTCCGGCATCCACGTCATAATAAACTTCATTTATTACCAGGTGATTGGCAATATCATCTCCCCAACTGCCGGAATTTATCGTATTGCTGATAGTTTTTTCGCTGGTAAAACCGCCGGCGCCGAAAGCAAGATTTTCCTGCCAGCCGCTGAAGATTAAATTGAATTCGCAGGTTTGATTCATTAATCCGGCATCACCAGAAGTAAGCTGGGCGGTAAAAGTCATGGCATCGTTAAGGGAAAAAAGCGTGGTAGTGGAAACAAAACTTGATAATGGCTGATAATTTCCGCCAATATTGTCTTTAATATTAAGAGAAGAACAAAGCGCCCCGGAAATATCGGCCGCCCGGACTCGGTACTGAAAATCAAGCGTTCCGGTTTTTTCAATCTCAATAGTCCTTACGGAATTCGTATCCGGAAGAATAACGGGAAAAGGCGCCGAGCCGGCTATATTAAAATCCAGGGTGCCGGCCGCGAAAGAATCTCCGCCGGAAATTTCAACGTCGTTAAAAGCCGCGAAAGTTTCCCCGACCGCCGCCAGACCGGCCCAATTAAGTCCGATAACTAAAAACGCCGCGACCAGCTTAACCCCGCCCGCGCGAACGGCTGTTTTTAATTTTTCTTTTTGAGCGGCTTTTTTCAAAATTTTTCCCGCGCCTTTCAGCTTCTTATTCGCTTTCTTCACCTGCCTTCTGACGCGCTTCTTAATTATATCCGTCTTTTTTTCTTTAGGCTTCAGAAAAACGATTCTAAATCCCGCCTCAGGCTTTTTCAGTCTCTTCGCCGCTTTCTTTTTGGCTTGCGTTGCCATATTTTAGTTTCTTTCTGTCGCGAATTTTTATCACCTCGTCTTTTATTTTTCTTAATTCGTCATAAATAATAATCACCGCCGGAACGATAATAATAAGCATGAATCCGAAAGGTTTTTTCGCCGTATCAACCGCGTATCCCAGGTAAGGGACGGAAAATAAAACTTTTCCGATTATTTCGCTTTGAGCGGTTTCGCCTAAATCCGGCGCGTTATTCGCGTCTCCTTTGGTAACATAGCTTTTCACGCCGTTAACTTCTTTTATTTCATCAATCCGGTGCGTTACCGTATCTTTGACTCCGGTTTTTCCAAAAGTAATCACATCGCCCTTTTTGTATTCCGCGATCGGTTTCGCCACAACGATGCTTCCGGTGTGAATCGCCGGCTCCATTGATCCCGACTGCACGACCATTACCTTAAAGTTTCCGGTGATGGGAAAAATGGAAACGACTAAGAGCAAAGCGATCATCAATATCGCGGCGATAAAAAGATAGTAGATTGTTTTAAGAATTTTCATTAGTTTATGGTAAAAAATGATATTTTCCAGACTTAGGCAGCCATGCGTTTCAATCCTCAGTCCCCCGCCCGAAAATTTCAGGCGAGGAGAGAGAATTCAATCAGCGCTAATATTAATCCGTGTCTTCGTACCAAATCAAACCGGTTTCAAGGAGATAGCTTGTTTGATGCCAACCAGTCATATTAGATCCGTTCCAATCGCTTGACAATATCAACCAGACTTTTTTGTCCTTAAGATCTCCTGTATTTAAATCTCCTGAAAAGCTGACAGTTCCATCGGCCGCGGATGTAGTTGTGCCAAGAACGGTACTGCCCGTTTGCGGCCACGGATCTGTTGCCGCCAATAAAGTATAAGCGGTACTGCCCAAAGGCGCTTTGCCGCTAAAGGTAAAATCAAATGTCGGATTCTTCACCTTGTAGTTTAAAGTACCTTCTATGGTGTCGCCTAACACTAGTTTATAATCGGGCTTGTCGGTTTTGTTTTCCAGAGTCGCGATGCCCGTAAGCTGTTCCGCAGTAAGATTAATATTAAATGTCATTATATCTCCCTGCGCCCAATTGGTAACGTCACTATCGAGGTGATAGCTTTGAGTAACAATCATGTGTCCTCCGGCCGGAATCATGCCAAGATAAACTTTCTTATCGTACAAACTTGCGCCTTTATAGACATCATCGATCGTTTTACCGTCGCCATCAACATAAATCGTTTGCCACCAGACTTTCTGAGCATTAACATCATAAACATCAACCTTCAGGTCATAAACTATATTAGAAGAAAGATCATTGTTTTCTGTATTGTTAGAGCAACTATTGCTAGCCCAAGCTCCTCCTTCATCTGTGCATTCCGGCTCGGAAACCGCGCCAGTCGCCTCACTGGTAACGTCTAAATTTTTATAAACATTAACCGGATTCGGATCGCTTCCCGTGTTTTGCACATTAAAGGTGATATAATCTACATAACCGGGCTTCATATCGCCCAAGGCGAACTGTCCGTTCCATGGATTTTGATCATCCACCGAAATATCAATCGTCCCGGCGGTGAAAGTGTTGCCAGTGGAAGTTTCAGTGTCCGAAAAGTAAGCGGTTGTCGCGGTTGCGACGATCGCGCCCGCGGCGGCAATAATAGATAAACTCATTAAAATTTTCTTCATAGATTTTTTCTTTTTTGGCTCAGGGTAATTTTTGAATTCTCGCGCGATCGACCTTTTTAACCGCGTTTTTTGAATTCTTTTCCCGAGCCTGTTAATAAATAATAAATTCTCCTTTTATATTTAAATTTGATAATATTTTTTAAACAACAAAAAAACCGGCCAAAAATCAGGCCGGCGGAATATCGCTGGTAAGCTCTACTGAAGAAAGATGCGCAAGATGGGTTTGACGCATACTGTAAACTTAAAAAATCAAAAAAATCACGGCTCTTATATTGTACACTATTTAAGCGAACATTAAGACTTCATTGAGAATTCATTAATATCGCCCGGCTCTTCTATTTTGAAAATAGCACAACCATATTTCGGGGTCAATATACCGCCAGAGGCGGAAATGTGTTGTATTAAGGGTTGGACTAAAACTATTTTTTTATATTTTAAACCTCTTAATCAGCCTGTTTATTACCCACCCGATTACCCCTTTAAAATAGCCCCTCTCCACCGGCAATCATCCCTAAAATAAAAATTAAAATTTGAGGTATATAATTTTTATTCCTGATATTTTATTATTCTCTTCCTTCTATCCGGCATCCCAGCTAACCCGGTTAGTAACCTAAATAAGAGTTTAGGGATGAGTATCGGTTACTCTGCCGGGCAAGCTATCAAACTGAAACCGCATTTATTCCGAACGGCAAAAAGTTACTAAAAAGCAAACCACCCGTTAATAAAAAAAAGACAGCAAATAATATAATTAGAGAAATTAAAAATAATTTTATCCAATTTCCGAGTTTAAATATTATTGATGATAAGACAATGCCAATACTTATTAATAGTGGATATGCCCATACTGCCCAGCTGTACCCGCCAAATGGCGCTAAATTTATATGTGAAAATTTTGTTTTTTCGATAATAAGAATTAAAATAACACTAAAAAATAAAGAGAATAAAATAAACAGGCTCAAACGATTGAATAGATTTAATTTCATAATTTTTTCATCACTTTATAGAGAAGGACGAAAACCTTTTATTGCTTCCATAATCATAAAGGCTAAATAAGCATAATGAAAAATTAAAGGCATTATTAAGCCTACTATTAAAAAATAATTTCTGTTTAATTTTTCTTTTGGTTTTATTAAAGCATAAGCTAAAAACACCATTACGGGAGGAATCACAATCATATAATCTATTAACAAGCTGCCATTATCACTTAATAAATAGAAATACTTATACGGCAAAATTACTACAACAACCCAAAACAATAGGCTGATTAACGAATAATTAATTTTTGCATTTTTATTACTTATTTCTTTTATTAGTTTCATAAAATTTTTCTTAATTAGTTGGCTAAATTATAAATTATCCCTTAAATAATTAACGTCCTCCTTAATTATACCATACCCTGTTTCCGTCACCCAGCCCTTTTTTCGGTAAAGTTCAAGCTCTTTTAAGATCAGGCTGTATTGCAACTTTACGATTTTTTCATGGATTACATTCAGCCGGAAATTGATTTTCGTAAACAATTTTCCCAGCTTATTTTCGCACCAGGTTTTCCCCTTTTTCTTAACGCACCTATTTAATATATTCTCCTGTCTTTTATCTCTTTTTTCTTCTCTTTTGCCGTATTTTTTAATATAATCCTCTATTTTTTTTAGGTCTTTTACCAGTTCTTTTTTAGCTTTTTCGTTTAGCATTTTTTCAAGATAAGCCCGGTTTACGTCCGAAATCGTTCCCTGAATGTCGGTAATTACGCTGAAAATTTTTATTTCCTCGGTTATGTTTCCGGCATTGTCTTCGGCGATTATATTTATCCGATGTTCGCCAGTTTTTTCGTAAAATAGATCAATCGTTCCGGATGATAGCAATTTTTCGTCCAAATATATCTCGATCGTGTCAGTGGCAATGCTGGAGATATTATCATCAGCCAGATATTCAATACTAAATTTTTTGTCATGACTGATCTCGTCCGGAACCAATACGAGTATTTCCGGCCCGGTTTTGTCAATTTTTATCACAATTTCCTTTTCCGCTTCCCTATTTCCGGCCCTGTCGGCTGAAGAATAGATTAACTTGTTTTCCCCTTCCAGCGACAGCGTAAATTGGCTTTGGTATTCTGTCCAGCTTTGGCCGTTATCCAGACTGTATTCGGTTTTCAATACTCCGGAATTATCGTCTTCGGCGGCGAGATCTACTGCGACTTCGGAGACGAACCAGCTTTCATTTCCTCTTACCCCCTCTAAGCTTATCGCGGTATCCGGAGGGATAAAATCCAGCGATTCTTCGGAGTTCAGTATTGAGTCGGGCTGTTCGCTTTCTTCAAAAACTTCGTCTCCGTCCTGATCTATTTTAAGCGCATAGCTGGCTTGTTCATCGGAAATATCTATTTTCACGGCCGTACTCACTAAGCTGAGCGGCACTTCGTTAAAATAAGCGGTTGATACTGTTTCTCCGTTTTCTATTTTCTGGACTCTCGCATTAAAATTCCCGGCATCGCTCGCCTTTCCGGCGACTTTATAATCATGTCCGGACGGAAGAAAAATAAATTTGTTTTCGTCAATTATATCGTAAGCCGCGCCGTCAATATTTAATTCAATATCGCCATTCTCGTCCGGTCCGGTGTGATTATCGTTATCATCATAAACATGCAGATCAATCGGGCTATGAAAGCTAATCTGTGTTCCGTTTAGAGCGCAACTGTTGGTGTCCGTCCGGATATTGGCATGCTGTGAGAAGCTAAAGCTACCTTCTTCTCCATGCAATATTGATGAGACCAATTGCCTAACTCCGCTAAAACTCGGCAAAAACGGGTGGTCAGCTCCGGTACTATAGTAAACGTTGGTTGCGGATAAATATTCGGCGCTTCGCAAAGGCACTGTTCCATCGCCGTTTATGTATTTTAAACCATATTCATATCCACCGGATTTTTCCTTATTGAGGATATATATCTGCCCGATCGTCGGCCGGCCGCAACCGACGATATTATAAGTTTTTATTCTAAAAGATTCGGAATTAAAATTGTCAATTTCCTGATGCAGTTGATTATTTAAGGGCAGTAAATTCAGATTGCGGCCGCTATTAGTCTGAAATTCAATGGATTGGCCATAATCCAGCCGCCCCTTAACACCATTATTATCAAAATCAAACATGTCGTAGATGTAATAGGCATAATTGGGGTCACTATCGTCAAAATAGTTTTGACTTGGTAGCAGCTGATAAATTGAAGGGACGTTTTGTGAAATGGATTTTATTTCATTGAGGTTTAGAATTGATAGCTTCTTAATTCTAAATCCCAAATCATCTCCATACATTAATGTTCTTAGCGCGGATGCTGAACCTAAGTGCGGCGTCGCTATGTCAACAAACTTATTAACTTTATCGCCGCCGTATTTTTGCATGTAGAGTTTGGCAATTAAGCCGCCCATACTATGAGCTACAATGTCAACTTTTTCAGCCCCGGTCTGGGTTATTACTGACTCTACTTTTTCTTTTAAAGTTTCTGTTCGCGGCAGTCTGCTGTCATCACCGGCGATAATATTTAGATCCAGCCGCCAATCGTAGGGAAAAACAAATAAATTCACGCCCTCTTCATAGCCGCTCGCTGTCAATTCGTTTATCAAACCGGCAAAAAAATCTTCTCCGTACAAATTACGGAAAATATCAGCGGCCTGTAAATTGCCGCTCTCTGGATTAGGCATCCCGTCCGCGCCCATTGCCAGCTCATTAAGATACCCGTCCCAGGGATCAATGAGCATGGTGGAAATTCTCGGCCAAATTTCTTCGTAAGTATTTTCCCTAACAAGATAGCTCCCCATTATCCCCGGAACAAGAATCACCGGATCAAGGGTGGATTTTTTTCGGGGCTCGTTTGAGTTGTAATATTCCCGTATTTCATCCTGCGAAAGAGCGCCTTGAAAGATGGCGAGTTCGTCAATAGAATAGGGAAAATTTTCGCCGCGGATGTGAATTTGGTCAAAAACCGAATTCGCGAGCGGAAGGCTTTCTTCGGAATAAATATTTTGGCCGTCTATGTAAAAATCATAGCGGTAATCATGAGAATTAAAAACCAGAGTAAAATAATGCCAGTTATTATCCGCCAGTTCTGGTCGGGCGCCAAAATTCTTATTGCCGTAAGGCGTATAGACGGTTAGGGCGGATGGGGACGGCCGGATGCCGAAATTTCCTCCCGTGCCGGAGAGATATATTGACCCGCGGCCTTCGTTCGGGTGGCTTGAATTTTTAAACCAAAATTCAAGGCTCAAGTCCCTGGCGTTTACCGGTTCATTAAAATTGGCGTCAATCCTCTGGTCGGCAGGCCAAGATTGTAAAAGTCCTGTTCCCCATTTTCCTTCGCCAAAAGCAGCGTTTTGGCTTAAATCGATTTCTCCGGCGGCGTCATGGATTGCGCTCCCGTCTCCTTCGTCAAACTGCCAAAGATGAATCATTGTTTTTTCCGCGGCTGGAATAATCGGAGCGGCCGGAGGCATTTCCTGGTTTAAGCCGTAAATTTCATTTATTTCCGTTCCGCTCAGAGTTCGGCGCCAGACAGCCACTTCGTCAACCAGGGTGTAATTATTGTTAGTCCCGATTTCAAGGCGGGAAAATTGGGAAAAATCATAATCTTCAAGGCTTGAACTAATAGCTTCTGAGCCATCAAAGTAGATTCTCCATTGCCCTTCGGACGAATTGATTGAAAAAACCGCCTGATGCCAGCCGTCGTCAGCCGGCCAGACCGGCGGCAGACGGAGAAAAGAACCGGTAAGGTTTTCCGCGTCAGCATAATATTGGTCAATTGACAGCTTGGCCGCTTTGCCGGACGCGTCAACCAGCCGGAAAGAAAAGCGGGAATTATCATGGGGAAAACGGAACCACGCACTCACAGTAAGATCGCCGGCCGATAGCGGCTCATTAAAATTAACTTTCATGGGAGCGTAAGACCAAAATAATTCCATGGAGCAGTTCCATTTGCCAACGCTCCAGGCGCTACCTCCCAAATTCAGGTTGTCAGTTCCCTGGAATGAAGCCGCGGAAGCGCCCGAACATTCATTAAAATGCCAGAGATTGTCCGGCGATGAATCAGCCAGAACCGGCTGCGCGCCAAAAACTCCCCCGAAAACAAAAAACCCCGCGATAGCGAGGGTCAGTAAAACTTTTCCGGGAATGGACAGATTGATTTTAATGGCATGCTTTGCCTTGCGGGGCATGTTCCCGCAACGCTTTAAAAAATTAATTTTCATACCTCCTTAGGGTTATGAACCTGCCGGCCGGCAGGCGGGTTAATTAAGCTGTATTAAGTTTTTTTGTTTTATTATACCGCTTTTACTGAAACTCGGCAATAATACTATCAAAGACTCGCTCCGCTCAACGGCTCATTAAGCCCCGCCTTTATTTTGTAAACCGGCCGGATTTAAATTAACGGTTCAAGTTCGCCGCGTCAGTAGCGTAATATTTACCATCGGAGGATTGCATTTTCAGTTTGTCACATTTTGTGACAGACTCATTCCCTTCCTGTTTTAAACGGCTTTTTAGGGTAGTCCAATAGCTTTGCGCTTTTTTAAAATCTATCTGCTCGGTAAGAGCAGAAATAACATCAATCACCGAAAAATACCACTTCTCCTTTTTTCCATCCCAAATCCGCCGGATACTCCGGCCCTCAAAAAACGCAACCTGTTTACTGCCCCCTTTTTTGTTATGCATGGAATTATTTTAAGTGATTTAATTATCACATTTCTTAACCTTTGACCGATGCGCCGAATTACCGGAATTATGCCTTAATCCTCTTTTTCGCTTCGTCCGTCAGCCTGAGCCGCCATTTTATTTCCTCAATTTCTCAATCATCATTTTTATCAGCCAGCCAATCAAACCGCCGGCGACAGTAAAGATAAAAAACCAGAGCAAATGCTTTTGGCCGCCAACTAAAACCATGGTAAAAGGAATAAAAATCAGAATCAACCAAGCCAGCCATTGCCTTTTGGAAACGAATATCGTTATAAACAGGGGGAGGAAGAAAGAATATGCAAAGATAAAACTATTTAACTTTATGTCAAACCCGTAACTCCACAATGAAAACATACTATTAAACATCACCGGGTTAAATTGGCTAACGTAAAAATTATTAAATACAAATAAAAACATTAATGAAAATACTATTGCTCCGCTAAAAGATAGCAGTAGATTAACAATTTTTTTGCTTCGTTTATTATTAGTCATACATTTACAAATTATTTCTTAAAAAATTAACGCTATCCAATATTATATCATAAGCCTCCTGGTTAATTAACCCTCTCTTTATATACTTGCCCAAAGACCGCTCAATCCGATCATAAACAATATTGAGTTTCTTTTCACTTTCCCGGTCAAGCCGCAAAAGTTCCTCATTAAATTTCTCAATCATCTTAGCCTTGAGTTTTTTCGGAAGAAAACGGTTTTTTTCGGTTTTCTCAATGGCTTTTAAAATGAGCTTTTTCGCTTCGTCCGTCAGCCTGAGCCGCCATTTTATTTCCTCAATCTCTTTGATTAAAATCTTTGATATTGTCCGGTCAGTTATCCACCTTAAATCATAGAGCCTTTTTATGTCCGAAATCATGCTGTCCGGGGTGGCAATGATTCTAAAATTCACCGTTGAACTGGCAATATTCCTGGCCTTGTCTTCGGCGATGATTTCCATCGTATGCTCTCCGGTTTTTAGGTAAAATAAATCAATGGTCGTTGTTGACTGTCCTGAATTTTCTGAACTAAATATTTCCCCGCCGTCCAGTTTAATCGTTGATGATGCGATGCCTGAAAAATCGTCAGAGACAACGTAATCAACTACCAGCTTTCCGCTATGCAAATACTCGGCGTTATCGGCCGGAGCGCTAATCGCGATAACCGGAGGGACATCATCTTCGGGTTCCATCCAGCTCGCTGATCGGGTCTTCGGCTTCTTCGGCGTAATTCAGGTTAAATTCCTGAATTTGATTGGCAGTAATAGTCCCGCTGAATTCTTTGTCGCTTTCTTTTTCATCGTTAATCAGACTGGCCGAGAGTTTGTACTGCCCGCCGTTATCAACGCCTTGGACACTCACTTTATATTCTCCGTCTTCGGGATTAGGAATCAGAACAAACTCGGCTTCGCCGCTAAAACCGCTGTAAAACGCGTCGGAAATTTCGTTTATTTCCGCGTTGTTGTTTATGTCCTTGCCGATCTTTCTTCCGTCCGGAGCGATAATTACGAAATCAACCGGAGAATAGACCCGGAAAAAAAACCATTTTTTTATGGTTGAAGTGATTTTACTGTTAAAATAGTTATCCGGCGTTTTTCCGGTTAAAACTTTTATGATCTCTTTCTGCATGATTGTCGGCAGGTTTTCATGATCCGAATTATTAGTTTCTATTATTTCTACTCCGCTTAAACTATCGGCGCTCAGTAGCGGCACTGTGCTGTCGCCGTTGCCTTTTTCCAGGCTGTCAAGGCTACTCTCAAGATTTTCCGGATAGCCGCTTTGCCATTTGTTGTCGCCCGGATCAGGATCGGGTACTACCCGGAGGTAATTCAGGGTGCTTTCGCTTCCTAAATCGCTGACTATATTGGTTATATTCACCCGCTCTTTCAGTAAATCAACCCCGCTTTGGCTGTTTAAATTTTCCAGAAAATTATTCTGCGGATAATTTAGCGGGTATGGCCGCGATTGCCAGGAATTATCCGGCTGTTTGTCTTTTAGATAATTAAAAACCGGCAGTAACTGCTCTACTGACAATACTTCTGCCCGGATATAGTCGGTTAAATTGAGGTAGCCTTGGGTGGCGGCTTCAATTTGGAATAAATATTTAGTCAATTTTTCACCTGTGCTAAAAAAACCGTCTCCCCCTTCATACTTCAAATAGCTTTCAAGCGAACCCAAATGCGGCGTTCCTAAAAACACAAGTTGATCCACGTCATTCTGATAATCGCTCCCCTGAATATATGAACGCGCGATAAGGCCGCCCATTGAGTGAGCGACTAAATCAACTTTATCCGCGCCGGTCAGGTTTTTTACTTCCTCTATTTTCTCTCTGAGCAGGCCGGCCGTAGCATTGTTGTCATTCCGCCAATTGTAAGAAAAAGTAAACAGATTCGGTTCCGGTTCAAGTAAAGAATCTTCCTTGTACCCGGCCGCGATCAGCGCTTCCATTAAATTATCATAAGTATGGAAAATCGGATCAATCTGCCATCTGCCCGAAACATTCCAACTCCCCATAATCCCCGGAACAATAATGACAGGATCTAAAACATCATCAACCTCCGGCTCCCAGGGTTCGGTCAAAAATGGCTCGTAATTGACGTTACCGGAAATAAATATGCCTTTAGCGTCCTCCGCCCCTTCCAGCGACGGGCCTTCCGCGTGACCCCAATAATTATTTATAGCGTCCAGCGGCTCGGATCCTAAGAAAAATAGCGACAGGTGTTCGCAGATTCTTTCCCCTTCTTCTTCCCGGCAATAGTCTTCCTCAAGGTAAATATTGCTATAATTTATTTTAGGGTCAGGAACTTCGTTGATAAAAATCACTCCCGCGTCATGGATAAACGAGCTATGGGCTATATTAAAACCGCTGATCTGAAACGCGGCAATAAGGGTGACCGTCATATCCTCATACCCGCCGCCATAGCTTATTTCGGCGTAGTCAATATTGATTTTAGAGTCCGGACCGTTAGCCATAATCCCGTACCAGTCGCCCGGCATCGGGGCGGTCGCCGTTCCGTCTCCGTTGGTATCGCCGCCAACGGTATCATTTTTCAGCGAGGTGATTATCACCGGCTCGGTTTCGCTTCCCTTAATATCCAGCTCGCCCATGGCGAGAATCGGCGTATTTTTTCCGAGCTTAATAATCACGCCCGGATTGATCGTGAGCTTAACTCCGGGCATAATCGCGAGGCCGTTCATGGGGTCGTCAACTACCCGGACTTCGCCTTTTTCCCAGACCGTGTCCTCTGAAATCATTATGCCTTCGGCCCGGGCTTCGGGGACGCAGAAAATCGCTAAACCAAAAACTCCCCCAAAAACAAAAAACCCCGCGATAGCGAGGGTCAGTAAAACTTTTCCGGGAATGGACAGATTGATTTTAATGGCATGCTTTGCCTTGCGGGGCATGTTCCCGCAACGCTTTAAAAAATTGTTTTTCATACCTCCTTAGGGCTATGAATTAATTAAGCTGTATTAAGTTTTTTTGTTTTATTATAGCGCTTTTACTGAAACCCGGCAATAATACTATCAAAGACTCGCTCCCTTCAACGGCTCATCAAGCCCCGCCTTTATTTTGTAAACCGGCCGGATTTAAATTAACGGTTCAAGTTCGCCGCGTAATTAAAGGCTAAAAAATATTTTTCCCATTGCCCGGCCGTGGAATTATATTCATTGTCATAGGCGAAAAAATCCACCCAAGCCTCCCGGGCTCGAAGAATTTCTTTTAAGCGCCCAATATTCCTCGGATCAGCCGCGGTCAGATCAAATAATTCCAAAGACCGTTCAAACGCGCCTCGGGCGTAGGCTTTGTTTTCTTTGCGGCGCCAGTTAATGGCCCTCCCGACTTCCGAACCGATATTGGCCATCTGGGAAAAAAAGGAAGACTTGCTCCACTCTCCTCCGGCTTGTTTTTTATGCTGGTATGCCATTTTCAATTAGTTTATGAACGACCTCCCGTATCCTTTCCCTTATCTTTTCATCATCCACTCCCCGGCTGCGGTTGCCCTGAGACGGCCGCAGATTTATCATGGAGTCGTATTCTAAAAAATTTTCCCCTTTAGTATCCGGATACAAATTAATTCCCCACAAATTTTCCTGCTTTGACCCGTTCTCCAGTAAAAACTTTTCTTCGTCGGCATGGAGCTCCGCGTCTACTGACATAATTTCTTTTTCAATGTCAACTACGGCCTTAACCAGATCTCCGTACATCTTTGAGGCCATTTCTTTAAGCTCGTGAACCGGGATTTTTCTATCCACTAATTTCATAACTCCCTTTTTGGGACGATCTCATATCCCTGAAATGATTCAGCGAAGTGAAATACCCCGAATATTTACAAAATAAAATCAGCTTTTTCATTGGCGAGCCGGCCAAGATAAAAAAGCGGGAAACTCCGGCGGGAGTTTTATTCCATATAAGGCGTCTAGCCAGCCCGTCCTCTACTATTAAAATAGTAGCAAAACAACGTCCGAAAAACAAGCTGCTTTTAGAAACTCGCTCCCTTCAACGGCTCATCGGCCGTTTCCTGCGAGCCGTTGAAAAATCAGCTACAGCGCGATTCTGCGATGAACCGCCTGGCTGAACTTTTCCCTCCCCTGCCCGGCCAATACAATAACTTCTGCCGCCGTATGCCCGTGAGCCGCAAAATGAAGTTTGTTTTGAACGGTTTTAAAAAACTCAAAAGACTCGCTGGCTTGCGGATCGTAATCAATAGCGGTCGCATACAAATCCAGCACTTGGCGATAAAGCACCTTTTCACTGCTACGGATATCTCGAATCTCGTCAAGCAATTCTTTCCAGTAATTCCCGCCGCCAAGATTTTTTAATCGATCCGAATCGATCGTAAAACCTTTGATAATATACTCTTTGATTTTTTGCGTTGCCCAAATTCGAAATTGCGTCCCACGCAAAGAATTTATGCGGTAACCTATGGAAATTATGACATCCAAATTATAAAATTTTATGGTTCTATTTACGGCTCTATTTCCTTCTTTTTGAACTACTAAGGATTCCTTAGCAGTTGCCCTTTCATCTAATTCACCGCTTTCAAAAACATTTTTAAGATGCAATAATATATTTTCCGGAGTACAATCAAAAAGCTCCGACATTTGTCGTTGCGAAAGCCAAGCTGTTTCACCTTCAAACCTAACCTCTACATGAGATTGTCCATCATCGCCTTCATATATGATTATTTGGTTTTTGATGGTGTTTTTCATAGCGCTTTTACTGAAACCAGGTAATATTCAACCCCCTACTCCTTCCCCTTCAGCGCGATTTCGCGGACGATTTTCGTTATGTTCCTTTCTATTTTTTCCTGGCGGAGGCGCAGGCGGAAAACAACGTAAAAAAGAAGAACCACGGCGGCGTAAAAAAGGACGTTGATGCCGGTGGCGGAAAATCCGAGACCGGCGACGAACTCGTCAATATATTTTATGAAAACAATCGCCAGCCCGGCTAAAAGAAAAAAAGCCAGCCAGAATGAAAGCTCCGCCCGGCTTATCTCGTCCTTTTTCCTCTGCCAATAAAGCCGCGCGATGAAAAAAAGGATGACGGCAATCGCTAAAATTTGTTGGATCATATTTTCATCCGATGAATTTTGAATATATCAAATCCTTTATAATCCTTATTCCGCCGGACATGTTCTGGCCGAACTCGCGGTAAACGACCGTTATCGGCGCTTCTTTTATTTTCAGGCCGGAGCGAAAAGCTTTGCCGATTATTTCCGAGCAGTGAGCCATACCGTCGTTTTTTATCCGGATTTCCCGGACGGCTTTGGCACTCATCGCCCGGAAGCCGCATTGGGGATCGCTTAAATCCGCCCCGAATAATATCCGGTTCATAAACCTGGCCAAAGGCATTATAATCAGTTTTTTAAAAGCCGGCATGTTGGATTCCCGGCCTAAAAACCGCGAACCAAAAACAATATCCGCCTGCCCGGATTTTATCAGAGAAGCAAGCTCATTTATTTCTTCGGCTGAAAATTGCCCGTCGGCGTCAAAATGGACGATAATGTCCGCGCCTTTTTTTATAGCGTATCGGTTGCCGGTCTCTAAGGCGGCGCCCTGGCCGCGGTTAATTACATGTTTAAGCGCGATAACCCCCTGAGCCTTAGCCAGCTCAAAAGTCTTGTCAACCGAACCGTCGTCAACGATAATCACTCCGTCCGCGAACGGCTTGACGGATTTTATTACTTCCACGATTGTTTCCTCTTCGTTAAAAGCGGGGATGACACAAAATACTTTCATAGATTAATCATGAGCTTATCCCGCCCGCAAAAGTCCTTTGCTCGCCCTTAAATCATCAATGGTTTTTTCAATGCCTTTGTTAAGCGTAACGACCGGCAGCCAGCCGAACTCCTGGCGGGCGCGCGAAGTATCCGGCAGGCAGGCCGGAGTAAGGTATTTAATTGAATCATCATAAGTTATTTTGGAACCCGAATCAAGCGCCTTGATAATTTTTTCCGCCACTTCGCGGAACTTAACTTCAATCTCCGATCCAAGGTTAACCGGCACGTTCATCCCGGATTCGGCAATCTTAATCACCCCGTCAACCAAGTCGGAAACATAGCAGAACGAAGAAGCAAAATCTTCGCCGCCGTGGATGACGAGGTCTTTTCCGTCCAAGGCGTTAACGATAAAATCGGGAATCATGTGCCCGTCGTTTAATCTCATTCTCGGGCCGTAAGTCCGGAACACCCGGATGATTTTTGTATCCAGGCCGTGGATTTCGCGGTAATTGGCGACTAGCGTCTCGGAAAACCTTTTTCCTTCTTCATGGGAACTGCGGGAAGAGACCGCGTCCACCTGTCCAAGGTCGTCCTCGCTGATTTTTTCCCCGGATCCCCGGCTTTGGCCGTAAACGACGGATGAGGAAAACTGGATGAATTTCGCGCCGTGCTTTATCGCGAGATCCAGGAGGTTTTTCGTCCCGTAGGAGTTGGCAATCAGCATGGCCAGCTTGTTTTCCGCGAAATTCTTCGGCGATACCGGGCAAGCCAAGTTGTAAATTTCCTGGACGCCCTGGAATTTAATCCTGAATTTCTCCAATTCCGGCAGGCTTTCAAGCTCAAGCGGTTCGGTAATGTCGTGGCGGACAAATTCAAAATCCGGATTGGATAAAAGATGGTCAATGTTCCTTTCATCCCCGGTCGAAAAATTATCCAGGCAGATAACCTTGGCGTTTTTAATAAGCTCTTCGCAAAGATGGGAGCCGATAAAGCCGGCGCCGCCGGCCACTAAAATATTTTTCTTGCCGAATATCGCGCGATGGGACATATGCAGATAATTTAAAATTTAATTAAAATTTATAATTTAAAAATTCATTTCCCGATCTTAACGTATCCCGCGTTCACCCCTTTGTTAAAATCAGCCGCCAGCGCGTAATAGGAGCCGAAAAGATTGCCATCCGAATCAAAAGAACGGATGTGGGGCGCGCCGCCCGGTCCGGCGCCGGCGATTATTTCGCTCCGGCCGTCGGCGTCCAGGTCGCCGGCCGAAACGCTTATTCCGCCGCGAAAATAACTGTTAAAAGCGTTAAAACGGCTTAAAAGACCGGCTTTATTATCAAAAATTTTAATCTCCGCGATAAGTCCGGAACCGGGAGCGGTTATAATCTGGTCGCCGAATTTGCGGGCTGAATTATAAACGTTCCCCGCCGCCACTCTTACTCCGCCCCTAAACCGGCTGTCATAGGCGAAAAACTGTCCCCTGACTTTTCCGTCAGCGGAAAAAATCCGGACATGCGGTCCGCCGCCCGGTCCTGCGCCAACGATTATTTCATCTTTTCCGTCGCCGTCAACGTCTCCGGCCGCGACATTCACTCCGCCCCTAAACCGGCTGTCATAGGCGAAAAACTGTCCTCTGACTTTTCCGTCAGCGGAAAAAATCCGGACATGCGGTCCGCCGCCCGGTCCTGCGCCAACGATTATTTCATCTTTTCCGTCAGCGTCAATGTCTCCGGCCGCGACATTCACTCCGCCCCTAAACCGGCTGTCATAGGCGAAAAACTGTCCTCTGACTTTTCCGTCAGCGGAAAAAATCCGGACATGCGGTCCGCCGCCCGATCCAGGGCCAACGATTATTTCATCTTTTCCGTCGCCGTCAATGTCTCCGCCGGTAACATTCGCCCCGCCGCGGAAAAGCGGATCAAAAACCGGAAAATCAGCTTCTATTTTTCCGTCCTTATCGGAAATTTTCAGGCTGGCCTCGGCGCCGGAAAAAGGGACGCTCATGATTCCGCCTTTAAAAGCGCTCACTCCCGAAAGCGCCATTCGCATTGAATTCAGGACATTCAGCCGCCCCCGGCCAAGCTGGCCGAGGTGCGCCGGATTGACCCGGCTGATGTTATCGCTGTTATCAAGCAGTAGCGCGATTATTTTGTCTCTCCCCAACTCGTAATCGGCTTCAAGCAGTAAAGAAATAGCGCCGGAAACTTGAGGCGCGGCTACTGATGTTCCGGACCAATAGCCGTCATAATATTTATTAAAGCTCTTTTCGCCGATTGATTTTTCCGGAGCGTAAACCACTGTTCCGAAAACGCTCTCGCCCGGCGCGGCTATGTCAATGCACTTAAATCCGTAGCTGGAAAATTTTGATTTTTGGTCTATCGCGTCAACCGCCGCCACGCCGATTATCCAATTTTTACCGGCCGGACCGTCGTGGCAGACCGGATACATGGGAGTGTCGTCTAAAAAATACCCTTCTCCATCGTCAGACTCGTTACCGGCCGCCGCCACGATAATAAGGCCGGCCGCGTGCGCCCGGCCAATAGCTTCATTCAAAGCTTCGCTGTAGCCGAAACCGACAAAACTGAAATTAAGGATATTAGCGCCTTTCTTTATCGCGTAATCTATAGCGCGGACAACATTCAGGGTTGACCCTTCGCCGGCGTCCCCTAAAACTTTTAAAGGCATTATTTTCGCTCTCCAGGTAACTCCGGCAATGCCCGTGGCGTTATTTCCGGAAGCGGCCGCGATTCCCGCGACAATGGTCCCGTGGTTAATCCCGCCTTCCGTAAAGCCTTCCTGAAATTTTGGCGAAGGATCAGCCTCGTTATTGACAAAATCCCAGCCATTAATATCATCAATATAACCGTCGCGGTCATCGTCAATCCCGTTGGCGGGAATTTCACCGCTATTGGCCCAAATATTTTCCTTTAAATCCGGATGGCTGATCTGGACTCCGGAATCAATGATCGCGATGACGACGTTCGGGCTTTCCCGCTTAAGGTCCCAGGCCTCCTGAGCTTTTATTTTTTTTAAATACCACTGCTCGCCGTAATAAGTATCCGAAGGGATGATGGAAGCCCGGTATTTATAATTCAATTCGGCGTATTCCACGCCGGGTTTTTTTTCATATTCCTCTATCGCGTCTTTCAATTTTTCGTCCGGGGCCAAAAAGACTTTTACCGGCTTTTCGGCGCTTCTAAATTTAACGATTATTTCATGGTCTTCATATTCGGCCTTACCCGGTTGCGTATTGCCGCCGGCCGCGGCCGCGATTGCCGGTTTTAAAAACACGTCTTTTCCTTTCCCGGCGCGGATGCCAAAAACGCTAAAACCGGCAGGCATCGCGAAGATGCTTGCCACCATTAAAAAACCGATGAAAAATTTCATCTTCATATGCGTTATTATAACATAGGGAGGTTTAAAACCACAAACCGAACCGCCTGATTATAGGAAATGCCTTAAATCCTATTTAAGGTAAATCCCCTTATTCCGGACGTGCTCTTCAAAAGTTCTTGAATAGATGGTTTTGCTTTCGCCGTTTACTTCGGCGGTAAGAAAAAAGTTATAATCGTTAGCAGTCGGATAAATCGCCGCCTTAATCGCGTTCATTCCGGGATTGGCGATCGGCCCGGGCGGCAAGCCTTTGTTTTGATAAGTATTATAAGGGGAATCTATTTTTGTGTCCGCTTCGCTGTACTGGGGCTTATTGACCCCAAGAACATAAGCCAGCGTGGCGCAGGACTGGAGCGCCTGGCCGTTATTAATCCGGTTCCAGAAAATCCCGGAAACGATTTTCATGTCTTCCGTCGCCCGGACTTCCTTTTCTATGAGCGAAGCCATGGTGATTATTTCATGGACGCTTTTTCCCTGTCTTTCAATTTCGACCCGCAATTCCGGATTAAGCTTCCGGTCAAAATTAGCGAGCATTTTCCCGGCAATTTCTTCGGCCGAAGAATTCTTAAAAACGCGATAGGTGTCAGGAAATAAATAACCTTCAAGGCTGGTATTTTCCGAAAGAGCATTTAAAAAAATATAGGATTTGGGAATTGAAGATTGTCCGCCCGGGGCGGATCCGTCTCGGGCGGGGAAATTGGAGATTTTGTCAACTACGTTCTTAAACTCACCGGAAGCTAAAATGTTTTTTTCGCTTAAATAACTATCAATATCCCCAATATTCCAGCCTTCTTTGACAATTATTTTTTCTTCGCTGGAAATTGTGTTGCCGCTGACGAGCGATTGCGCGATTTCCCGGATATTTAATTTCGGGCTGAGCGTGTGCTCTCCGGCCTTAATCGTCCCTTCCCAGCCCCGGGCCCAAACGTAAGTTTCAAAAGCCAGTTTTGATTTAATCAATTTTTGGCCGAATAAATTGTCGCTGATTTGGTTGGTGCCTTCGCCCGCGCTCACCGTAAAGATCCGGTCCGCGCCGTCCGGATCGGCCGGATTATTTAATTTTTTCCAGGCCAGGCCGAAAAATACGGCGGTAGCAATGATAATAATTAAAAATATTTTTTTAAGCATAATTCTATTATAGCTGATTTAATAAAATTTTCAATTAAGACCATGGCGTGTTTTTCAGATATTATGATATAATATACAAGGACACATTAACCCAAGAACTGGCTGGTATTTTAAGTTTTTGAAGCGAGGATCCCGCCCTTCGCGAAGGGCGGGACATTTCCGCAGTGAAAAAACTTAAAATGCCAGCCAGTTCTAAATAATTATGTACAACATCCTTCTCTTTCCGGTGATTGCCGGCACGATCGCCCAGCTGGCGAAATTATTCATCCCCTCCAACCGCTACAAATGGAACTGGCGCAGTCTTGTCGCTTATTCCGGCATGCCCTCCATGCATTCGGCCATTGTCGTATCGCTCGCCGCCATCATGGGACTGGAACAGGGCTTTTATTCGCCGTCGTTCGCCCTGAGTTTTTTTCTCGCGATTTTTATTATTCGGGACGCGTTCGGTCTCCGGCAATACTTAGGCGACCAGGGAAAAGTCTTAAACGTTTTAGTCCGGGATTTAAAAGAAGACGATCTACTGGATCGCAATTATCCGAGGCTTCTGGAAAAAATCGGCCACACCCCGGCCCAGGTCTTAGCCGGCGCGGCCATCGGATTCTTCGTGAGCGTAATCGGATACTATCTATAATCAATCAGTCAATCTTCAATCTACTCTCATTTTGCGCATCATCAATTGTAGATTGATAATTGCAGATTGGAGATTATATGAGCGATCTTCCCGTCATTTCTTTGGGCTTGGAAAGCCCCATTATTTTCAGGATAGTCGGCGCGACATCGGACAGAATTCCGGCCGGCCGGGAAAGGGTAAGATCAGAACCGATGGCGTCTCCGCCGGAAAGGGCCTTGCCTTCAAACTCTTTGCCGACCAGTATCAAAGGCACGGGATTAATGCTGTGCTCTTTTTCAATCGTTCCGGTCTGCATGTTGAACATGGATTCGGCGTTGCCGTGATCGGCCGTGATAACTATTACCCCGCCTGACTGGAGGACGACCCGGCAAAGGCGCGAAAGGCATTTATCAATCGTCTCAACGGCTTTAACCGCCGCCTTAAGGTTCCCGGTGTGCCCGACCATGTCGGCATTGGCGAAATTAACCATGATAAAATCATAAAAATTTTTCCGCACCGCTTCTTCTACTTTCTTCGTCACCTCGTTGGCGGACATCTCCGGCTTTAAATCATACGAGTCAACCCGCGGCGACGGTATTATTATATGATCTTCGCCGTCGCTTTTTTCTTCCCTGCCGCCGTTAAAAAAATAGGTGACATGGGCGTACTTTTCCGTTTCGGCGATCCGGAGCTGTTTAAGGCCGGCTTTTGATATAATCTCCCCGAGGGTATTTTTGACCGGCTCTTCGGAAAAAGCGATTTCAACGGGCAGGCCTTTCTCATACTCGGTGAAGCAGGTAAAAAACAAATTTTTTATCGCCGGTCCGCGGCTGAATTTATCAAAAGAAGGAAGGACAAAGGCTTTAGTAATTTCCCGCGCCCGGTCCGGCCGAAAGTTAAAAAAAATAACCGCGTCATTATCTCTTACTCTGCCAACCGGCGCGCCCCCGGAATCAACAATTACGACCGGCAAAAATTCCTCATCATAAATTTTATTCTCATAGCTTTCGGAAATCGCCTTTACCGGATCAGCCGCGGTTTTTCCCCGGCCGGGAACCATGGCCGAGTAAGCCTTTTCAATCCGGTCCCAATGGTTATCCCGGTCCATGGCGTAGAAACGGCCGGAAAGGCTCGCTATTTTCCCCCGGCCATATTCATTAATGGCGCGTTCCAATTCTTCTATAAATCCTATTCCCCCGTTATAGGCCGTATCCCGGCCATCAAGGAAAGCGTGGATAAAAATCCGTTCAAATTTATTTTCCCGGGCCAGCGCGAGGAGCGCCGTAACATGATCAATTGAAGCGTGGACCCCGCCGTTAGAAAGAAGACCGATAAGGTGGAGGGCGGATCCGTTCTTTCGCGCGTGTTCAACCGCGCCGAGCAGGGCTTTATTTTCAAAAAAGCTGTTATCGCTGATGGATTTATTAATCCGGGGCAAATCCTGGTAAACCACCTTGCCGAGCCCGAGGTTGAGATGGCCGACTTCCGAATTTCCGGCTTCTCCCCAGGGTAATCCGACCGCCTCTCCCGAAGCCATAAGCGTAAGAGACGGATAATGGGCGACCAGCGCGTTATAATTCGGCAGTTTTGCCTGAGTAATGGCATTGCCGCTATAGGGCTGGTTTACCCCCCAGCCGTCAAGCACGCAAAGGACGACCGGCTTGGGACGTTTTGTTTTTATTTCGTCAGACATGAAATTATTTTATGAGACTTTCCCCTTTCATTAAAGGGGGCTTTTTTATTTCTAAGAGGCTAAGCGCGGTCGGCGCGATGTCGGAGAGCGCCCGGCCGGATTTAAGCGCCGTTTTTTTAAGGCTGTCGCTCACCAGGACAAAAGGGACGGGATTGGAACTATGCTCGGTATTAATCTCCCCGGTTTCAAGGTTGATCATCTCTTCAATATTGCCGTGATCGGCGGTAACCAGGACGGTTCCGCCGGCTTTCCGGTAAGCGTCAATAATTTTCCCGAGACAGCGATCCACTCCGGCGACGCATTCAATTCCGGCTTTCAAGTTGCCGGTATGCCCAATCATGTCCGGAGCCGCCAGGTTAAGAACAGTAAACTCGTACTTTTTTTCTTTCAAACTCAAAAGCACGGCGTCGGTAAGCGCCTCCGAACTCATAAGCGGTGTCTTGTCGTAGGATTTAACGTCAGGCGACGGAATCATGATCTGCTCTTCGCCGTTAACCTTTCCCGAATAGCCGCCGTTAAAAAAATAGGTGACATGGGCGTACTTTTCGGTTTCGGCGATATAAGCCTGGCTCAAATCTTTTAAGACCATGGGAAGCGTGTCTTTAATATCGGCGCCCGGAAATGCCGAAATAATATTTCCCAGATCCGGCCCAAAATCGGTCATGGCAATAAAAATGATATCTTTAAGCCTTTTTGCCGGGATAAAGCAGGAACAATTTTTTTCGCAAAAATGTTTTTGCGCGAATGTTTTGGCGAGCTGGCGGGCTCGGTCCGAACGAAGGTTAAAAAAAATAACACTGTCATTATCGCTGATCCTCGGCCAGGGTTTGCCTTTATGGGTGATGACGTAGGGCTCAATAAACTCATCCGAGTCCCCCCGGTTATAGCTTTCGGTGATGGCCGCTTCGGCCGACCCGGCTTTTCTGCCTTTTCCAAGCACCAAAGCGTTATAGGCTTTTTCCGTATTGGACCATTTCTTTTTCCGGTCCATGGCGTAATAACGGCCCATTATAGTCGCGATTGCTTCGCCGTTCTTAAAGGTTTTTTTAATGTCTTCTATCAGTTTCAGGCTGGCGTATCTCGGCGAGTCCCGGCCGTCGGTGAACAAATGCAGATAGACGTTATGGATTTTTTTCAGGCGAGCCAGAGTAAGAAGCGCGAGAAGATGATCCGGATCGCTATGGGCGCTTTCTCCGTTAGAAAGCATGCCCATGATATGGAGGTTGGATTTTTTTTCCTGGACATTTTTTATTGCCTCCAGAAAAGCCGGGTTCTTAAAAAACGTTCCCTGGTTTATGCTTTTGGAAATTATTACCGCGTCCTGATTAACAACCCTTCCGGCGCCGAGGTTCATGTGTCCGGCTTCCGAGTTGCCGGGTTGCTTCGGGGGAAGGCCGACTGACCGGCCGCTGGCTTTAAGGAGCGTATAAGGATATTTTTTTGTTATCGCGTCCATCACCGGCGTCCGGGAAAGAGTAACGGCGTTGCCCCTGGAAGCCGGAGCGATTCCCCAGCCGTCCAAAATTACTAGAATCATGGGAAGGACATTTTTATATTTTTTGTCTTTTGGCATAAATGAATTCAATAACAGAATAATGCGAAACGATTGATGATTAATTTTAAATTTAAAATTTTAAATTCTTCAGCATTGTCATTTTACATTTTCCTCAATCTCCATCAACCTATTGTATTTTGAAACTCTCTCACCTCTGGACAATGATCCGGCTTTAAAATATTCGGCGCCAAGGGCGACGGCCAGATCGGAAATAAAATCGTCGTTTGTTTCGCCGCCCCGCGCTGATACGGCAATTTTATAGCCGTGTTTTTTCGCGAGCAAAGCGCATTCAATGGTTTCGGTAAGGGTGCCGGCTTGTCCGGGTTTCAATACAACCGTGTTGGCGATTTTTTCTTTTAGCGCCTCTCTTACCCGCTTTATGCCGGCCGCGAAAAAGTTATCGCCGGCCAGAGCGATTTCCGGCCCGAGCGAGCGGGTTAAGTCTTTCCAGCCGGAAAGGTCATCAGCGGAAAGTCCGTCTTCAAGATAAACAATCGGGTATTTCCGAAACCACTCATAATACAATCCGGTTAGATTAGCGCTCGTAAAATTAGCCTGATCCAATTTAAAAATATATTTTCCGGTTTCCTTATTATACAGGCTCCCGGAACCGATATCAATACCAAGCCCGAAATCTTCTCCCGGCTTATACCCGGCGCGGACCCCCGCGGCCATGATTAACTCCATGGCCTGGATTGAAGAATGCATGTCCGGCGCGTAACCGCCTTCCGTCCCCGTGTCCGTGTCATAACCGGCCTCTTTTAAAACCCGCCCAAGTTCATGATAAATTTCCGCCCCCATGCGAACCATATCGGAAAAACTTTTTATTTCAGCTCCCCTCGCCCGCGAAGCATGAGCGGGAAAGGGGTCGGGGGTGAGGGGGGTTGCGGCAGAAGAACCGGACATGAGCGGAATTACCATGTATTCCTTAAAATCCAAATTCGTATCGCCATGCTCTCCTCCATTAAACATATTAAAACACGGAACCGGTAATCCTTGGGATTTGGGATTCCCGACCGACTGAACAGTCGTTCGGGCGGGTGGAATTTGGAATTTTGTACCAATATACTCATATAATTCTTTTTTACAACTCTTTGCCGCGACCCGCGCGCATGCCAGAGAAACCGACAGTATGGCATTAGCGCCGAGCTTTTTCTTATTTTCCGTTCCGTCCAGTTCAATCATCAGCTTATCAATTTTTTCCTGTTCTTCCGCTTCCAGGCCGACCAATTTTGAGCCGATAACTTTATTGACATTTTCCACGGCTTTTAAAACGCCCATTCCGTTATATCTTTTCTTGTCATTATCCTTTAGTCCAACGGCTCCGGGCGCGCAAAAAGAACAAGCCGAAGCCGCGCTGGCCCGAGCCGCTATCCCGTTATCAAGCGCGATTCTCGTTTCCACCGTTGGGTTGCCCCGGGAATCCAAAATCTCCCGGGCAATGATATTTTTTATCCTTGGCATAGATGTCTGAATCCTAATGAATTATTATTATTTCACGATCCCCTCCAGCCCCGGCATTTTTTCCCGCCCGAGATAAGAAAGCATGGCTCCGCCGCCGGTTGAAGCCCAGTCAAGATATTCCATCATCCGGCTCTTTTTTAAAGCGTCCATGGTTTCGCCCCCGCCGGCTATACCGAACGCGTGTCCGCTTGAACGGCTGCCGACAACGCTCGCTATGGCCATGGTGCCGTGCGAAAAAGACCTTTCTTCAAATTTTCCCATAGGGCCGTTCCAGATAATGGTTTTGGCTTCGCGGATATGCTTGGCGTAGAGTTTTACGGTTTCCGGACCGATATCAAAAATACATTCGCTCTTTTTTACCTTATCCGGAGTAACGCGCCTTATAACCGGCTTGGTTTTTCCCGAAGAGGCAATGACATCAACGGGCAAGATTATTTTCTTCTTTAAAACGTACGGAATTAATTTTCCGGCCAAAGCGATATCTTCCTTTGATACGAGCGATTTCCCGACTTCCATTCCCTGGGCCGCGAAAAAATTATTGGCCATGGCTCCACCGATAAGTATGGCGTCGTATTTCGGCAAAAGGCTTTTTATCAGGCTGATCTTCGTAGAAATCTTGGCGCCGCCGACAATCGCTACGGCCGGCCGGGCCGGGTTCATGGCTCGGTTTAAATTCTCAATTTCTTTTAGAACGAGCAGTCCGGCGTAAGCGGGCAAATATTTTTTTATGGCCGAGACCGAAGCGTGCTTGCGGTGATCTACCCCGAAAGAATCATTAACATAGATTCCCTCGCTTTCTTTTCCGGATAATTTATTAAATATTCTTTTTGTCCTGGAGCCGCAACTCCCGCAAACCAGCTCGGCTAGAGACCGGGCAAACGCTCTATCATTGGCTTTTTCTCCTTTACGCGCCCGCAGGTTTTCAAGAACAAGGATTTCCCCGAATCGGAGTTTTTCCGCGGCTTTTTCGGCTTTTTCGCCGATACAATCCGGAACAAAGGCCACTTTTTTTCCAAGCATCTCCGCTAACCTGTTAGCCACACCCCTTAAGGAAGTATTTTTTTCTCCGCCGACCGGCTCAAGATGGCTCGCGATTATTATCCGGCAGTTATAGCGCAGGAGATAGCGGATAGTCGGCAGGCTGGCCGCGATTTTAAAATCATCTAGCACCTTGCCTTTTTTTAACGGGACGTTTAAATCCAGCCTTAAAAAAACTTTTTTGTTCCTGATATTCTTTATTTTTCTTAATGATTTTACTTTCATACGCGCTAACCTTGAATTAATAAAGTTCCCTATGCCTTATTCCAGTATAACATAATTTCCGCCAATAAAAAACTGCGGGGAACAAAAATTTTTGTTCCCCGCAGTTTTTTATCCCTTATTTCATCTCTGCCATTATTGCTTCAACCTCTTTTATTTCCGTATTTCTCTTGAATTTTACTTTTATTTTATCTCCGATCCGGTACTGGGCCAAAACCGCCTCCAAGTCGTTATTCTTGTCAATTTCCAGTCCGTTTATTGCCAGTATTATGTCGCCTTTCATTAGTCCGGTCTTGGCCGCCGGGCTGTCTTTTTTTACGGCTTCTAAACCGGCCGCGGACGAGATTAGCGCGCCTTTCTCTTCGGGAAAACCCGCCAGATCTTTTAAGTTTACGTAACTCGCGCCGAAGAAAGGCCTTTTAACGACTCCGTACTTAAGCAGGCTTTCAACGGAAGGCAGGAAGTTATTGGCATGTTCAATTTTTCCGTCCTGATTAACAAAACCGGCCGCCTCCCCTCCGAGAGTAAAAAGGAAAGTTCCTTTCAGCCCGTCCTTTACCGCGGAACTGACTATTATCTCCCTTGGATTATAGTCGCTTGACATAACCGGCGCGGCCGGAATTTTTATTTCCGTCGCGTAAGCGGGAAAAATTTCTCCGGACCGGCCGACCGCCAAAACCGAAAGACCGGAATAAACTCCGGCGAGACGGGAAAAACTTTTAACCGGCAGTCCGTTAGCTTTGATTTTTAAAAAAGTATAACCGCTTACCTTGTCCATCACCGCCGAGTCAACGGGAAATATTTTTTTATCGGCCGTAATCACGGCGTAATTGGCGGCTATATTTTTTTCGTTCGCCTCAAAACTTTTCGCGATAATCCAGCCGTCTCCGGTAATAATGAGCCCCTCGGACGCGCTTCCGGGCAAGACATAATAATCAGTATAATCATCGGCCGGGGACGCGGTTTTAGGGATATCTTTTTTCTTAAATATACCGACCAAACTTTCAGCCGCCGAATCCGCGGTTTCTTTAATCTTAACGTCCTCCTGGACAATTAAATTTTTCGGCTCGCGGATTATTACCCGGCCCCCGTCCAAGGTTGACGAAACGTCAAATGAACCGAAAGGCGAACCGAACCCGCCGATCTGATAATTTTGAAAAATAATAATTATTCCCAGTCCGCCCGCCATTCCGAAGACGAGCGAAAGTAAAACCGTTAGTATGAAATTTTTTTTCTCCCTTATTTTTATAAACATAAATCGCTAATTCAGGCTTAATTAATAATTAATCATCTGTCTCGCCCGCCCGCCGTTCAGACGAACCGGCTTACGGGTTTTCAACCTGCCCCGCATTTGCGGGGTTGTAAATCGGACTAAATCCATCTGGCGGATAGAAGTATTATAATTACGCTGAACAATCCGATGCCGATATACGCCTTGACATTTTTCGCGTTAAGCGTTCCGGAAAGATAATGTCTGGTCAACCCGGTAATTACGTAGTAAGCGGCGGAAAAAAGCAAGCCGAGAATATAATAACGAAGCGGTAAAAAAGAGAGTGACCAGGCTATTTCAATAAGGATTAAAGAGCCGACCAATATATGGACGCTTGAATCAGTCGGCGGGATTTTATGGGCCCAGTTAAGTTGATATATAACAACAAGAAGAAGAAATGTCAAAACCAGGATAATTCCCCAAACCGGCCAGTTAAGGAACGACCTCATTCCGAAAAGAGCCGAAGAAGAGAAAAAAACCGCGAGAAAATTTCCGTAAACCGAAATGTTTCTTATCTGAAAACTCTTGTAAAGAAGCGGCTCGTGATGGAAAAAATAAACGGCTTTGAGATAATACCAGACCATTCCGGTGGAAAAAAAAATTAATCCTTGAACTAAAAATTCATTATTAAGGACGAGCAAATTAGCGACGGAACTGTTAAAAAAAACCAGCGGGAAAATAAGAAAGTCCAGTCGCCCGTAAAATGATGTCTTCACGATGCCATAAATCGCGAAAACAATTAAAGCGTTCGCTAGCGGCAGGATAAAGTAAATGGACCCGGGAAGGAAATTAATAAGTTCCGCCGAGAAAAAAAGAAAAAATGGAATTATTACCGATAAAAAATATGGTTTTTTCATTTTATTCCAGCCATATATTGGCCGCTTTGGCCTCGTTAATTTTTTTTTGCCCTTCTGCCAGGGCTTTTTGGTCGCCGCTTATTAAAGAGTCTTCTATTTGAATCAGGGCCATGACTAATTGGAGGTGAAGATCCTTAAATTCTCCCGGCATTCCTTTGATGGCGAGAAAATCATCCTTTATTTTACTTATCTCCGCGCTGGTGAAATTCCCTCCAGCCGCTATTGCCGAGTATCCGGCCAGCGTTGTCCGGGCCTTCTCTTTATAACCATCAGCGGTGAGCTTCTCGCCGCCGGCCGGGGGCATGGCGCCGTCCGGGCCCTTTGCCCGTTGCCGGGACGTTAGGATGACGGCCGAAACCATAACTAAGAGGCCGACGATCAGGGTGTAGCTAACCAGTTTATATCTCCTTGTCATACATTATTCTTCCGCGTTAACCCGCGTTTTAGTCCGCGAAATATCCGCGTTTTATGATATTTACATAACAGTTTAACATAAACATTAACCTTACAGAGTATATTTTCCAACGCCCTATAAATCAAATTTTTTCGCTTCCATTTCCACCCAATTTTCATCATTATCGTCCCATTTATAGGCTTTCATTTTCTGGACTTTTTCCGTATCGCTGTAAACATATTTTACCTCGCTTCTTGATCCGATGCGGTTGGAAAAACTCACTTTCTTGTCAATCACCGCCGGTTTTACCGAATACTCAAGCCTCATCCGGCCGAGCGGACCGGCAAAAATAATAAACTCAACGTCAACCCCGCCTTCTTCTTCGTCATGAAAGCTTCCTTCGTCTTCCACCTTAAATTTATCTTTGACATTCCCGAGAATGTCTTTCCAGCGTTCAGGAGCCATACGTTTTAGTAATAAACCGCCTGGGTTTCCAGGTTTCTTTTCCGGTTATTGGCCGTTTCCTCGGTTATGAGCCCCTTACTCAAAAGCCGGTCAATGGATTTGTTCATGGTAATCATCCCGTCCTGATGGCTCGTTTGGATGACAGTCAAAATCTGGCCGATCTGATTTCTTCTGATTAAGCTGGCGACCGCCTGGTTATTTAAAAGCAGTTCCCGCGCTACAACCCGGCCGCCGCCTTTCTTCGGC
The DNA here is from genome assembly GCA_041661405.1 of Patescibacteria group bacterium. Lineage (GTDB taxonomy): Bacteria > Patescibacteriota > Patescibacteriia > Patescibacteriales > JBAZCA01 > JBAZCA01. The sequence goes on along the minus strand of JBAZUL010000006.1, from coordinate 40,277 downwards.
AATAACTGCTGGGTGATGATGGCGCGCAAAACCGTGGACAGCATGTTTAGAACTTCCTGTTGCTGATGGGCGGGAAAAACATCAACGATGCGGGAAATCGTTTCCGGCGCGGTTGAAGTATGGAGAGTGGAGAGGACGAGATGTCCGGTCTCGGCCGCCGTCAAGCAGGCGGAAATTGTTTCAATATCCCGCATTTCTCCGACCATAATTACGTTCGGGTCTTCGCGCAAGGCGTATTTTAACGCCCGGGCGAAACTGTTAGTGTCTGAACCGACTTCTCTCTGCTCAATAATGCTTTGCTTTTCCTCAAACATATATTCAATCGGATCTTCAATGGTGATGATGTGCGACTTTCGTTCCTGGTTAATAATATCAATCATGGTGGCGAGGGTCGTTGATTTCCCGTTACCCGAAGGCCCGGTAACGAGAATCAGTCCGTCCTGCAGATGGGTGAGTTTGTAAATCACTTCGCTAAAGTCAATTTCCTCCGGCTTGGGGACATACTTCGGGACCAGCCGGCCGGCCAAAGCTATTTTTCCTTCCTGAAAATGGAGGTTTAAACGGAAGCGGGAACCGAAAAATTCCCGGGAAAAATCCAGCTCTTTTTTCCGCTTGAATTTTTCCATAGTCTCATTGTCAATCAGCGAATAAATCGCCTTTTCCAGCTCTTTTCCGTCCAGCGGATGGTGGTTTAATTTTATGAGTTCGCCGTTAATCCGGTGGGCTGGTATGCTTCCGGAAACTAAATGAATATCCGACGCTTTATTGTCAATCGCTTCCTGAAAATATTTTGACAAATCCATAGGTTTGTGGCTTATAACTTATAACTGAATTATAACTTCTTATGTGTTATTTATCAATGGCTTGGCGGGCTTTATTTTTCCGGAGGTTTTACCCGCGGATGTTTTAACCAGCGGCTTTTCGGAAACAACCCGGCCTTTTTTCGGCGGCTGTTTTTCCCGGGAAAATTCGCACCCGCAGTAATCCTGGCGGTAAAGGTCTAATTCGCGGGACAGGGCGCAGGATTTTTTAAAGCCGTCGTTTTTCTTAAAATCCGCCTCGTAAAATTTCACCTTATATTTTTTCTCCAGTTTTCTGCCGATCGCGTTAATGGCTTTAGCGTCTTTGTGCGGACTGACGGTAAGAGTTGAAGTAAAAAAATCATCCCCTTTTTCTTTGGCCGTCCGGGCGGCCATCGTAAGCCGGTCTCGATAGCAGACAAGGCATCGTTTACCCTTTTCCGGCTCTTTTTCCAAACCTTTAATTTTTTTCAGCCATTTTTTATGGTCATATTCTCCGGCCAACAGCGGCAGGCGGAATTTTTTCGCGATCCTTCGGGTTTCTTCCAGCCTTTTTTCGTACTCTTCGACCGGAAAAATATTGGGGTTGTAATAAAACAGAGTAATTTTAAATTCATCTTTTAACGACTGGCTTACAAAAGCTCCGCAACCGATACAGCAGATATGCAAAAGCAGTTTTGGCTTGTTTAATTCCGGTTTGACGCCGGATTTTTTTATGTTCGTCGTATTCGCCTCGACGGCCGCCGAAGCGCTTCTGATCCGCTTCCGGACCAGCCAACCGAAAAAAGCAATGCCAGCCAGTCCGGCTGAAGTGTCAAACAAAGAAGAGGTGCGGCTCGGAATATAAAGCTGAAGATACTCGGTGAAAAAAGCAAAAAGGACGCTGAAAATCAGGCTCGGGTAAACCGCCCATCTCCATTTAGAAAAATCTTTTTTTAAAACCGCGTCCGTTAAAAGATAAAAGAGCGCGCCAAACAAAATAAAATGAACCAGCTTATCAGCCAGGGTAATTTGCTCAATCGCTTCGGGATAATACGGCAGGGACATGGTTACGAGTTTTAAAACTAGCGAAAACCAGGCGAACGCGATAAGTGTTTTAGTTAATCTTAACATTACATTTTACATCTATTTCATCACCCCCCTACCTCTCCTTCGGCGTTACGGAAAATCCGAGATATTTCCCGAGCGCCAAGCGGGTCTGGGCTTCTATGCCCGGGATGGAACCGAAAACAATAATACTAACCGGCAGAACCAACCACTGTAAAAACATGGCCAGACTTTTGCCGAACCCCGCGTTCGCGGGGCGCGACGGGAGAAGCAAGGTGGAGATGACTGCGGAAAAAACGAGGCCAATCATGGCGAAAGTCATGAGCATCCGGGTGACAAAAGGCAGATTGGAAGATATGACCATGGCGTTAAAATCATGGCCGCCGATCAAAACCGGCAGCCAGCCGATAACGCCGATGATGAGGGCGTTCGTCGCCCAGGAATGAAAACCATAAAGCTGGACGAAAATCCGGCCAAAATATTTGCCCTTAGGAGCGGTTTTAAAATTCTTAATGAAGTTAAAACAGAGATACGGAACGTTTTCCACCCCCCAGCCCCAGCGCCGCTGCTGGAGGTAAAGGCTTTTCATGGTCGCGATCGGGCTTTTATCCATGGTGACATCCATGGATAAAGGAAAGTAAAGCGGCTCTACCCGGTAATTCCCGTTATAATGGCAAAAGCCGTGCCAAAAAATGCGCGAGTCTTCGGAAACCATGTTGGTTGACCAGAATCCCATTTCATAAAGCGCCCGCCAGGTCATGGAATGGGAAGAATAGGTCGCGAGTTTTTCCTGCCGCACCTGTTGCATCATCTGCCAAAAAGTATTGGACGAAGCCGCCACCCGGGCGAAAAAAGGCGCCCGCCAGACATTGTTATGGTAAAGCGGTATGGGCTGATAGCTCGCGCGGTAAGGATCGGGGACAGTCAAAAAAGCGTGCGTCAGCCGGTAAAAATACCCCTGATAAATAATAGTGTCAATGTCAAAAACGCTTACGAGAATTTTATCATAATCAATTTTTTCCCGGTCAATAATTTTTTCCTTGGCTTCCCGGGCGGCGAACGACTGGTTGGCGCCTTTGCCTTTCAGCTCGCCGGGAATGCCGTCCGGATGGCGGGTAACGAGGAATCTCCTAAAAGAACTTCCGAACTCTTTTTCCAGCCGCCGGGCTTTTTCCTCGCCCGCAAGCCCTTCCCGCTCTTCAATGGCTAAAACCACGATCATTCTTTCGCGCGGATAACCATCCTTTAGAAGCGCCTCAATGCTCGGACGGATGACTTCGTAAGACTCATTATAAGTGGGCAGTATGATAAGGTGGTAAATCTCGTCCCAGCCCCGCAAAACCCGGCACCGGGCTTCCCAGTCAATCCGGAGATTTTCTTTCATTTTCCGGTAAGAAACAAAAAGATGGATGCCAAGATAAACAACAAGAAGCAGCCAGTAAACGTCAAAGGCGATAATGAAATAAGCCACCCAGACCGGCTTTAGAAAAGAGAATAACACCAGCCCGAAAAGGGTTGCCCAGGAAAGGATGCCCGGCAGCATCTCAAAAGCCCGGTAAAGCTTCCGGTCAGATCCGATGAGATCGGTGGCCTTGCCTATTTTTAAATAATCCGATTTTTCCATGGTTTAACGGAAAATACCAAATTTCGTACTTAGATCTATTTCATATTTCGCGAAAAATATATTCTGTTATTCGTGAGCCGAGACTTTCAGCGTCTTTTGGCGGTAAAATTTCAAAGGAATTTTTAACATGTATATAAGATAAAAAGCTGAGAGCATGAGAGCGACGCTTAACAATCTTTTGGGCCGGGTGCAACTTATATATTTTCCGTCCCGGATAGCGGCAAAAACCGAGGCTGCTTCCCTGTCAGGCGAGTCCACCATAAGGTAGTCGGTATTAAAATACTTCATGGTATGAATATCGGAAGTGGCGATAAAGGGAAGGCCGCGCCCCCTGGCAATTTCTTCGGCTTTAGCGTTTTGATTAACCCGGGCGGTATAAAGCCAGCAATGTTCAACCGCGTCAAAAATATGAATAAATTTTTTCAATTTTTTTCTGCCGATTGAGCCGAGGATTCCCGAGGCCGAGGCCGGATGAGGAGCGATCACAAAAACATGAGGATTGTCTTTTTTGTAGCGGGACAGCCCGGCAAAACTTTTTACTTCCTCGGCCGACTTATCGCAGTTTAATACGAGGACATGGTTTTGGCGGAGAAAAAAATTCAATGCCAATTCTATTCCCGGTATAAGCGTTATTCCTTTTCTCCGGGCGTATTCGCCATGTTCTTCCTTATAAACGAATTTCCGGTGGCAGGTAAGCCCTAAAACATCAAATCCGAGCTCTTCTGCCCGGTCAATAAGTTCATAAACATTATAATTTATCGCGTGCCCATCTGAAACATCCTCTTTGGTGTGGGTATGCAAGCTTACTTTAAAACGCATATTTTAATGAGAAATAATTATTACTAGAAACTAAATTATCCGATCTTAACAGACTCCCCGGGGATCATTTTTTTCGCCCCTTTGCCGTTTTCCTTTTTATGATTCCCGAATCTTGCCGGAACTAAATTGGCAAGTTCGCTTAAGGAAATTTCTCTCCAGTCTTTGTCAAATTCTTTATTGGTAAAGAGGCTTTTTTTTCCGGTTTCGGCCTCAGTTCCGCCCGATACATTTCTTTCCCCAAAAGCTGATCTGCCGGCAGTACCGCTATTATCGGTTATCGTTCGTCGGCCGGACAATGCTTCTCTTTTTTCCGCTTCTCTTTTTTCAAGTTTTTCCAGTTCTTTCCGCTTCTCTTTTTTCCGTTCCTCCATCTCACTTATTTTTTCCTTTTTTATTTCCACGAGACAGTTTTTGCAAAAAACCGGCCGGATGCCGTCCGGCGGGAATGAAATTTTGGCCGCGCTGGAACAGCGGGAGCAAACCGCGTCATACTTATACGCCTCGCCCCCTTTCGGCTTGTCCGGTGAAATCCCGAGCGGTTCGGGACGGGGCTTATCCTGGACAGTTTTGTCATTTTCTAAAACTTCGTGGGAAGAAATAACGAGCGGCCTTTTCTCCGGCTTATCCGTCATGTCCGTTGGCTGGCGAAACGCGGCGGACGGCGGACGGGGCTTATCGTCCGCAATTTTCATATTTTTAACGGTTTCAGCGCCAAGGAAGGTGGAAGATGATTCTCCTCCCGCGTTCCCGCCCCTCGGGAGAGGCGGGGATTTTTTCCCGCCCTCTTTTCCTTTCCCGGCGTTCCGCCGACTGGCGGGTTCAGCGGATATATTTTTCCCGGCGGACGAATTCTTTCCGAACCCAGACGGAGCGTTTCTGGCTCCGGCCCTCTCCGCCTTATTTATGGGCTCGTCAATGGCGTGCCATTTCATTATTTTCTCCTCAACTTCGTCTTTTTTCCTGGCATAGCGCTCACGGGAAACCCTGATTACTTTTCCGGCGCTACCGGTTTTTACCTCTTCGCCGATCGGCGGCAGGCCCCGGGCGGAAAAAGGATCTGAAGACACTCCGTCAATCATCAATTTTAAATACATTTCGTATTTTGGCAGGTTAACAAGATCTTCTTCGGTAAAAGTCGGGGTAAATTCCTTAACCAACTCTTCGGCGTCAGTGGCGCCGATGCGGAAAACGACCAAAGTCCCGACGTTGCCGAAAACCGCGGCTTTGACAACGTCGCCTAACTGTTCAACGTATTGGTGGCCCATGATGAGATTAAGGTGGTACTTCCGGGCTTCGGATAAAATATTGGCAAAGCTGTCAGTGGCGAAATTCTGGAATTCGTCAACGTAAAGGTAAAAATCATGGCGTTCGGTTTCCGGAACGTCAACCCGGCTCATGGCCGCCAGCTGGATTTTTGTAATCATCATACTGCCGAGCAAAGCCGAATTATCTTCGCCAATACGGCCTTTGGAAAGGTTCATGATCAGTATTTTTCCTTCGTCCATGACTTTTCGGACATCAATGGAAGACTTGACCTGGCCGATAATATTTCTTATGAGCGAACTGGATAAAAATTGGCCGACTTTGTTCTGGATCGGCGAAACCGCTTCTGACGCGAACTTGTCGGCGTAACCGGCGAACTCCTTGGTCCAAAAAGTTTTCACTACCGGATCCAGGGTTTTATCCACTACCTTTTTCCGAAAATCTTTATCAGAAAGCATCCGGGTGACGGCTAAAAGGGTCGCCCCGGGATAGTCCAAAACCGCCAGAATAGTATTCCTTAATATATATTCCAGCCGCGGCCCCCAGGAATCGGCCCAGAGTTTCTGAAAAACTCCGATGAGTCCCGAAGCGACAAGATGCCTTAAATGCGGCTCCACCCGTTCAAGGATATTGAAAGCAATCGGGTATTCCATGTCGGATGGATTAAAATAAATGACATCATTAATCCGATCGCTCGGAATAAAGTCAATAACCTTTTCCGCCAGGTCGCCGTGCGGATCAACGACCGCCACTCCCCGGCCGGCCCGGATGTCGCCGACAATCATGTTTTCCAAAAGGGTGGATTTTCCCATTCCAGTCTTCCCGATAACATACATATGCCGCCGCCGGTCATCAAGCTTGATGCCGAAAACGCGGTTCTTATTGCGGAACGTGGTTATGCCGAATAATGTTATGTCGTTATTCATAATTTTAATTATACAAACGGCAGATTCTCCGGCGCATGGCCATCGGGCCGCTTCTGGCCGGAAAACTCGCCAGCCTGTCGCGCTTTTGGCCGCTCGCCGCCTGTTTCAAACAATTCCGGCTTTTCCTCCTCGCCGTCGCCTTTTACCGCCTTCGCGGAAGAGGAAACAAAAGACGGCCGGATATCAACGAAAAAATCGGATAATTCTTCGTCCCGGGCTTCGGCCGGAACCGGCAGGCTCATCGGCGCTTCGGCTTTGCGTCCCGGCGCTTTCTGCAGGAGCGGAACTTTTACGGCGCTCTCAAGCGGGAAGTGCCAGAGCGTAGCCAGTTCTTCCACGTTCATGATTACGGGAAGTTTGCCGATTACTCCGTCCCGGCCGCGGTATCCCCCGTATATGTTATTTTTTTTAGAATTTCTCCGCGATTCAATATAAAAATAATGCGCCCGGGTTACGGTCTGCTCCATATCCGGCTTCAGGGAGTTTAGATCCAGGTCAATGAACTGTTTCATATAACCGACAAAACCGCCGAAAGCTTTGCCCTTGTTAAACACTTCTTTTCGGGCGAGATAAATATATCTGATTTTTACGTTAAAGGCAACCTTGGAAACCTTCTCCTGAATAGCCTCAACTTTTTTCTTTTCCGCCGGATTCAGCTCTATCATGGTCTTTGGTTTTTTTTCTTCCGTCTTTTTTTCCTCGTCCTTAATATCGCCCCAAAGCTCATAAATCGCCTCGCTTAAATCATGAAGCATCTGCAGGAACATGTCGGCCAGATTTTCAAAAATGCCTTTTTTACCGTTCACCGCCTCGCCGAATATTTTTTTTATCTCGTCGTCCGCCATGCCCATCCAGTCAAAGCCGATAGGCTGGATAAGTATCTGATACCAGATCTGCTCGCCCGGTCCGAGGCTGGATAAAAGCGCCATCAAGGCCGCGTTCGGATCTTTAAAAATCGCCTCGTCTTCTCCCGGGCTCTGGACTTCAAACTGGCGATAAGTCTTAATTGGAAAAGCCATGGGGTTGGTGTAAGTAAATTCCCCGCCGTTTAAGTCCCAATTCTCGTTCGGAAAACGCTCCGGCAAGGACGGATCTTTGGAATAGTCGTTTATTTCGGTGATTTCCGCGTCCGGATACTGGGAATAAACCGCCGCTTCGGTTAAGTCGCGGTATTTAATCGGACTCCGGATGATATACTGAATATAGCCTTCAATGGAAACGACTTCAAGGGAAAAACGCACCTGCCACTCGCCAAGCCACCATCTTTCAAAGAAATTAATGGTCATGTGCCCGCCGGCGAGGTAGGAAAAAATATTTTCCACCGCTTTGGGCGACTGCTCGTTGCCGCGCGGAACGTCAATGGCAAGAAAAACGTATTTCTGTTTTCCTCCCCATTTCATCTGAATATAATAGAGCCATAGTATCCTGGCCGCGTATAAATAAAGGATGAAAAGCGGCAGCCAGCCCACCGTAAAAAAGACGCTTAAAAACATCTGATCGGCCGGAAGCCGGGTAAATTCAAGAATTGGAGTTATGTTAATAACTACATCCATATTATTAGTAAACAGAGGGCACAAAATAGAGAATAGAATTTCTATTTTTTTCTATTTTCTATTTACTATTTTCTTATTTCTATTCAATAATTATTTTACCATAATTCGCCGGAATAAACAAAAACCCCGCGTTAACGGGGTGTCGTGTTTATCGTTTATTTCCGGTAAGCTATCCGGTTGCTTCAACATTATCGGCTTTGATGAAAAAAGCATTGCCGCTTCTCTCAAATTTCTCTTTATCGGACAGGGCCAGGGCGATGGTGGTTTTCTTTACCATCCTCTCCCGGAGCACCCGTTCAATCACGTCTTCCCTGGTTAAAGGAGAGCCGGCCGATTTCATGATTTCCATAATAATTTCGGCGACCGTGCCTTCTTTTAATCCCCATTCGGAAAGTCCGTACATGCCCCTCCCCACTAAAACGAATTTATTATCAAGAATCAGTTCGTTATGGGCCGAAGCCACGTTGGTTTTTTTTACTGCCCGTCCCTGATTGTCCGGCAGGCGGACGGCAGGCGGGCGGTCAAAAAGCACATCGTCAATTTTTTTGGCGATATCGGAAAAATGGAGCGGCTTGCCATGATTTTTTAGAACCAAGTAAATTTTTTCGTTTAAATTCTTCGGTTTGATTTCCGGCCAGTTGGAAAGCCCCCAATGGCCGAAAACATTTTGGCTGATGGTTTTGGCGGCTCTGATTACCGAAAAGAGGGACTTCTTTTCCGTTAATACTTTTGGTTCGTCGCTGGAAAAATGCTTTTCATAATAACGGCTCAGATCCAAATCTTCGGAATTAACGATTGTAATCCCAAGCTCCCGAGCCGCCTCTTCGGCGACGTCAAAAAGCTCTTTGGTGGTAAGAATTTTTCCTTTATCCGCGATAGCCTTTTTAATGGCGCGGACGAGTCCGTCAAGATGGCCGGTTTCCTTGCCGGCCATTTTTATATGGTTTAAAAATTCATCCGACTTGCTGACTTCGGTAAAGCCGTCAAGCACCTTTAAAATGAGGAAGTTGTAAAAATTCCTGAAAACCGCCCGATCCGAATCAATCGCTCCGTCCAATCCGTAATGCGAAAGCACTTCAAAAAGATGTTCCTTTTCCATGATTCCGCCGTGGCTTTCTATAAGCTCCTGGATCAATTTTCTGATTTTGGACAATATCTCTTTTTCCCTCGCCTCCCGGATTTTTTTGAGGCCGACAGATTCAATCTGCCTGACCCTTTCCCGGGTAAGGTTATGGGCTTTGCCGATTCCTTCCAAAATTTCCTTTTCCGATCCGCTAAGGCCGTGCCGACGAATAATAATATCCCTTTCCCGCTCTTTTAGCCGGGAAAGCAATTCATTAATTATTTCCGCTGGTTTGATTTCGCCGAGGTTGTTTATGTTTATTTTTACGGATTCCATACGATAAAAATTTTCCCCATCGGGATTTTACGCGTTAATTAATTATGATGGGCGAGCTTGCGCCATCAATGCAATGGGGATGACCGTATTTAGAGTGTGTCTAATATGACACAAAATTCATGAGAAGTCAATAGAAATCGGCTCATTTTTCCGGCGTTTTAAATAAATGGCTAAAATTAAATAATATATAAGAAAAACATAGCCGCTAATATACCCGGTTTTTGGATGGGAAAAAGGCAGGTCGGCTAAATTCTTCGCGAGTATTACCAGATACTTAACAAAAGCCCAGGCCGGAAAAAATATAATATTTTCATGTCCGCTAAAGAGTAAAGAAAAAATCAGGCCGAAAAAAGTAAAAAAAGTAATGGGCAGTATGGCCCAAAGCGCTAAAAGGTTCGCGAGCGGCGCGGAAAGCGAAATAAAATGAAAATTAAAAACCAAAACCGGCAAAGTCAAAACCTGGGCGGCGAGAGTAATAAGAAGCGTCTCGCTGATAATTTTCGGGACGCGGCTTAACTTTTCCCGGCGCGCGAGCCAGGCGCTGAAAATCGGATAAAAATAAACAAGGCTCAGAGTCGCGAGGAAAGATAGCTGAAAGCCGAGGTCGTCCCGGAGAATTTTAGGATTAAAAAAAAGCATGATGCCGGCGGCGAGGAGTATCGCGCCAATAGTCTTATTTAACCGCCCGAGATTTAACGCCCAAAGGACAATAAAGCCCATCACCCCGGCTCGCACGGCCGAGGCCGGAGCGGCGACGAGGATGACGAAAAAAATTATCCAGGCCGCGGTTATCCGAAAGGCCAGTTTCCGTTTCGCGCCGAGCGCCATAAGGGAATTCATGACAATCATTGTAAGGATACTGATGTTCGCGCCGGAAACCGCCATGATATGGGTAAGGCCGGTCTGAGAAAACGCGTCTTTTAATTCCTGCGGAAGATAATTTCTAAGGCCGAAAGTTATGGCCTGGGCGATGGAGCTTTCCGGATCGCCCATGCCGCGGTCAATAACCGATTTTATCCCCTTTCTCACTCTAAGCACTTCTTCATAAAACCGGCCAACGGAAAAACCTCCGAAATTTTCTTTTTCCAAAAATTTTATTTCCGGGTAATAGCAAAGCGAATAAATATCATAGCGCGAAAGATAGCGGTCATAGGAAAAATCTTCAACAGGTTCAGGTTTTTTTAATTCGCAGGAGAGTTCCAACCGATCCCTAAAACCGTATTCCGGATAAAGGTTTACGGTCGTAAGAATTTTTCCCTTAACCGGCATTTTTATTTCCCGGTTTTGCTTTTCACCTTCGGCGTTTATTACGAGATATTCAGCCTCAATTTTTAGCTTTCTGTTCGCCTCCCGAGTATCAGCCTCGTCCGCCACTCTTCCTATAACTTTTACCTTTTCTCCGTTATAGCGCCAAATCTGATCCGGATAATCTTTCGGCAGGCTAACGGAATACCGCCAGATTCCTAAAAATAAAAAGGTAAAAAACAAAAAAATCAGGGTCATGGCCCTGAATAATTTACTTTCTTTTTTAAAACCCCTGAGAGTTATGAGTAAAATCGCGCTGACTAGGGATCCGCTAAAAAACCATAAGTCTTTCACTAAAAGTCCGGCCGGTAAAAAAGAAGCCAGTCCCACTCCGGCAATAAAGCTAAGACAGCCTGCCAATAAAATTTTTGATTTGGTAAAGGCTTCCCCCTCCTTATAATTTTTCATAAACACAAGCCGACACTGGCTTGACTTTACTAAAATTTCTTTCAAAAATTATAGCAATAAATTCCAAATTCCAAGCACTAAATACTTTTCCTCAAATAACTTTCCATAAATTCTTCCAGCCGGCCATCTAAAACCGCGTCCACGTCCTGGGTTTCGTGCTTGGTGCGGTGATCTTTTACCATTTTATAGGGCTGCATGACGTAAGAGCGGATTTGCTTTCCCCATTCGGCCTTTTGCGCTTCGCCCCGGAGTTTTAATTCTTCGACTCGCCGCTCGTCTTCGGCGAGCTTGGCGATTTTTGATTTTAAAATTTTTAAACAGTTTTCCCGGTTTTGATGCTGGGAGCGTTCGGTCTGGCAGGTCGCGACTAAACCGGTAGCCAAGTGGGTTATGCGCACGGCTGAATCAGTCGTATTAACGCTTTGGCCGCCCGGCCCCGAAGAGCGAAAAACATCAACGCGCAAGTCCTCGTCTTTCAACGGCACGTCTTCGGTTTCCGGCAGTTCAGGAATAACTTCTATTAAAGCGAACGAAGTATGGCGCATGGCTTCGGCGTCAAAAGGCGAAATGCGAACTAGCCGGTGCACCCCGTTTTCCGACCGGAGATAGCCGTAAGCCCAATCGCCTTTTATTCTTAGGGTCGCGCTTTTTATTCCGGCTTCGCTTCCGTAGGTAGTATCTAAAATTTCCGCTTTCCAGCGTTTTTTCTCGCTAAACCTTAAATACATCCTTTGCAAAATTTGCGCCCAGTCCTGCGCGTCGGTTCCGCCGGTTCCGGCGTGGATGGAAAGAATGGCGTTCTGGCGGTCGTATTTTCCGGAAAATAAAACCAGGAATTCCAAGGCTTCAAATTTTATTTTAAGCTCATGAAATTTTTTCTCCATTTCATCATGCAATCCTTTGTTTTCACCGTTATCGCCATCCCCGTTTTTTTTCGCCTCATTTTGCGCCATAGCGACAAACTCTTCCAGCTCGCGGATCTCTTTTCGGAGCTCCTCCCATTCCTGGACTTCCGATTCCAGGCCTTGGAGCTTTTGGCCGATTTCCACCGCCCGCTCGCGGTCATTCCAAAATCCGGCCTTGCCGGTCTCAAGTCTCAGCTCCTTGGCCTCAACTTTCTTTTTTTCAATATCCAAAATCCCGGCCGTAGCCGCGATTTTTTCCCTTAGCTCTTCCAGTTGTTTTAAGAGGTTTTCCATTTACTTAAATTTTTATAAATCCGCGGCAAGCCCGTACCATTTCCAGAGTCCATACATCCCGCCGCCGCGCCAAAAATCCATAAGTTCCCGTGATTTCATGGATTTATTTCCGGAAAAATCCGCGTTCTCATCTATTGTCATATCTTTTTGTTCAGGCAAAGGCGCTTGAAGGCTATCATATATGTAATACTGATCCAAGTTAGAGTCAAATCCCAATATAGTTATGTAATGTTCATAGCCGTCTCGTTCGCCAAGGATGATAACAGGCATGCCAAGGGAAAGGTATTCCTGAATAAGCGTAATTTTTTCATCGTCTGTTAAGAGTTTGAAATCGGGCTTCTCAACGCGGACACCGTGTTCCTTGAGCTGGTTTTCAAGACCCCAAGGCAGGGTATATTTATTGGGAAGACGCCAGCCTATTTCTTTAGCGAACGATGCTGAATCTGCGTTTTCGCCCTTAAGAACTCTTACCGCCGCGGCTGTATTAAACGGCCCGCAGTCATTTTTTGATTGCCTGTAATTAAACTCTGCCGGATACTCAATGAAGGCGCTTTCTCTAATTACCGTTGTGTCAATTTTTGGTTTGACGTTTAAACTTAAAAATAAATACATAAGCAACAGCGCGAACGCGCCTGCCAATCCTCTGATCAGTATTTTTTTTCTCATTATAATCATTGTTTCTTTTTCCATGAGAAATATGCTTGGCTTCGGGGACTGTCGGCTAAATCTTCCGGCGTTACTATCGGACCAGCTTTTATGTCGTATGAACGACCGTATGTTTCTAAATACATGCCAGTTACCGATCGCGAGTAGCTTTTATATATTAATAAGGAACAGTACCATTTAGATTCGCTCCATTTAGTTGCCGTGACGCTGTAGGATTCACCTAGCTGTTCGCGCGCGTATGAAACTGCGCGTTTACGGGCTTCTTCCTCTGTAATTATTTTTCTTTTATGCCGCGGCACATGCCATTTATCAATTTCTCGGATTGGACTCGGAAAAACAGGCTTTAGCCATGCCGTCTCCAGTAAGTCGTCGAGAAGCCATAAATTCCCATTAGTATTTTTTGTTTCGTTTGGCAATGTGACTGTTCGTCTTTTTTCCATTTCATACTCAACGACTCCCTCGCGAATCTCTTTTTTACCGGCTTTTTTATCCTTCTTTTGCAAGAGAATGCCGCTGACTTCAATTACTTTCAGCGGTTGAAGCTGAGAAATCATGCCGACATGATGCCAATCTTCCCAAGGGAGATGTTCTGCCCATTCCGAGCTTTTAAATTTCGCTACAACAAAATCGCCGACCTTAACATCATTCGGAATTTGAGGTTTATTGCCGGATGTTTCTATGATGTTTTCGGGTGATGACATAATGTTATGGCCTAGTAAGACTGGAAACTAATTTAAGCTATTTATATTTTACACTTTTTAAAGAGCTTTATCAATCAGTTCTAATCCGGCTAAGAGTAGCAAGCGGGATAAAAAATTAATCCTTATATGTTTATAAATTTGAACATAGCCGGCTAATCTTTCCGGCTACTTCAATTCTTCCAGCCTGACTTTCACCTCCTTTTCCTCTTCCCCGCTCCGGATTTTAAGAGTTACCTCGTCGCCCGGCTTAAAGCGCCCGAGGGCGTTGGCGAGCGGATTGCTTTCGTTTATGGCCGTACCGTCAAGCTCCAGGATTATGTCGTTTTCTTTTAAGCCCGCCTTATCGGCCGGCGATCCCGAAATCACGGCTGGTTCGTTTTCGTTTTCCCCTTTAATAACAAGCGCTCCGTCCTTTACCGCTAATTTCCGCGTTTCAGCCAAAGCGTCATCAATTAAAACATAGCGCACCCCGAGCCAGGGCCGGACGATTTTTCCGGTTTGCCGGACGCTTTCGATTGAAGACTTAACTTCGTTGATCGGCAGGGCAAAACCGATATTCTGCGCCCCGGCGACAATGGCCGTATTAATGCCGATAACCTGGCCAGCAAGATTCAAAAGCGGCCCGCCGGAATTGCCGGGATTAATAGAAGCATCGGTCTGGATGACGTTGGACAATTGTTCGCTTCCCGAAAGCCCGCCGCTCGCGACGACTGATCTCGCGAGTCCGGAAATAACGCCGACCGAAACCGTATTGCGGAATTCTCCCAAAGCGTTGCCAATGGCGATTACCGACTGTCCCGCCTTAAGGCTCGCGCTGTCGCCGAATTCTACGGCCGGCAAGCCCGAAGCGTCAACTTTTAAGACAGCCAGGTCATTTACCGCGTCCCGGGCAAGGACTTTGGCCGGGTATTTTTTTCCGCTGTTAGTCAGGACAGTATAATCGGCGGACTCATCAGAAACTACGTGCCGGTTAGTAACGACATACCCGTCGGACGAAATTATGAACCCGCTGCCGCCGCCGATCTCCCGCTTCTCAGTTCCGTTTTGACGGAATTGGGGGGTATTAAAATCCAATCCAAAATCATCGCCGAAGAATTGCCGGAAAAAATCCGATCCGGGCGGAGTCTCCCGGAATTCTTCAATAATCGGCAAATCTTTGGAAATAATTATGCTCACTACGGCCGGCGAAACTTTTTCCACCGCTGAAATGACTGAGGATTCTTCTTCAACTTTTACCACCTTTTCCGCTCCGAACATACTGCCTTTTAACAGGCTAAATGGAGTCTCCCGCGAAACCGCTCCAGCCCAAAAACCGACCACCCCGCCGAACAAAGAACTGACGATTATGGAAGTAATGACTACTGAAATTAATAATTTTTTCTGCTCATTATGCATAAATTTAAGGCTAACTTAGCCTCATTAAAATCTTATTAAACCCCGCCACCCTGTTATTACGCATAATTACGCCTTCTTCTTTTAAAAGCCTTATCTTTTTCTTTACTCCGCCGGCGTATCCGCCGATCCGGCCGTCAGCTTTAACGATCCGATGGCAAGGGACTTTCGGCGCCCATGGGTTTTTACTTAAAGCGTTGCCAACCGCCCGTCCGGCTCCCGGCGCCCCGATTTTTCGCGCCACTTCTTTATAAGTGGCAACCCTTCCTTTTTTTACCGCTTTTATCGCCCTTAAAACCCGTTTTTCAAAAGCGGTAAGATTTTTATCTCTCTTCATATAGTTAAGCTTACTAATTTTCCAGCAGATTCCTGATTTCCGGCGATACGTTCCTTAAATCAGACGGGTTTACGGTTTTTAAAAAATCGTCTCCGCCGAGCGCCGATCCGTACTGGCTGAAAATCCCTTTTAAAAGCGGCGGAAGATAAATCGCGCTTAGAATTATCGGCACTACAATCAAAAGGAAATAAATCACGCTCATGACTTTTTGAAAATTAACATAACCTTTGACGCTCTTAGTCATTTTATAAATTTCCTCGGTTAACGCGAGGTTTCTTTCCAAAAGCTCAGCGAGCCTTTCTTCTTTTGGTTTTTCGCCGTCCATAATTCAATTTACAATAGACAATTTCGAATTAATTTATAAAAATTCGTAATTGACAATTGATTATCTTATTTCGCACTTCTTAACATATTTCATGGCGATCTTTCGCATCTTTTCCATTTCTTTCCCGGTATGCGAGTTCTTTCCCTGGAATTCCGCGTTAACCAAAGGGGTCTGGCTTTTAAACTCCTGCAAATACCAGACGGATTCGCCTTTAATCAATTTCCCCAAGGCCGTAATATCAGCCGCCTCCACGATTCCCGGAACAAGCGTCGTCCGCCATTCATGCGGCAGAGAGCTTTCCTTAATTATTTTAATACTTTTTTCCAATTTTTCCAAATTGAATTTAATTCCGCAGGCTTTTTCGTAAGCCGGCAAAGCGGTTTTTAAATCCATGGCAATGTAATCCGCTAATTTTTTATCCAGTATTTTCTTAAGCATTTCCGGGTTAGACCCATTTGTGTCCAGTTTAATAAGGTAGCCCAAAGCTTTGATTTTCGCGAGAAACTCCGGCAAATCCGGCTGGATTGTCGGCTCGCCACCGGTTATTACGACAGCGTCCAATTTTTTGATCCGTTTTTTTAGAAAAACAAAAAGATCACCCTCTTTTAGGGGATGACCTTCCTGCTCTTCGCCCTCTCCCGATTTCTCGGGATCGGGCGAAGAATATACTACCTTGCCTTGCCGTCGGGTCAGGACACGTCCGCCTTTAGGCTCAACAAGCATGGGATTATAGCAATAATGACAGCGGAAATTGCAACCCTTCGTGAATATGATGGCGGAAATTTTTCCCGGATAATCAAGAAGGCTGAATTTTTGCAAACCGCCGATTTTCATTATTTATCGCTATTTTCGGTTTTATACATCTTCCGGTTAACGAACTCGGCCTGCTTTGAATCATTCCACTGGCTTACCGGCCGGAGATAACCGCAAACCCGGCTGTAAACTTCGCAAGGTTGTCTTTTTGTTTCAACTGGACTCATAGTTTTGTTTATTATGCTAATAAAGTTATTAAATCCCTTTCCAAATTTCCCTGGCTGGCCGCGTTTTCCGGATTTTCCCGCCCTAACGGCTTTTCTTCAATCTTTTTTTCCGCTGTTAATATCCCGCCGGTTCCGTTTTCCTCGTCGCATTTCGGGCAGTAATGGTGTTCGCCGGCAAGATAGCCGTGCTTCGGGCAAATGGAAAAAGTCGGGGTGATCGTAAAGTAAGGCAGTTTGTAGTTGTAAGCGATTTTCCGGACAAGATTTTTTACTGATTCAGCCGAAGGCAGAGCCTCGCCGACAAAGCCGTGGAATACGGTTCCGCCGGTGTACCGGGTTTGCAGTCCGTCCTGCAAATCCAGCGCTTCAAACATATCGTCAGTATGGCTCACCGGCAATTGGGTGGAGTTGGAATAGAACGGAGCGGCAACGCCAGCCTTAACCTCTTTATCGTTAGCCACGATGATATCGGCGTATTTTTTCTTATCAAGGTTAGCAAGCCTCCTTGTCGTTCCCTCGGCCGGCGTCGCTTCAAGATTGTATAGGTGGTTGGTGGAATTTTGGTAATCCATCATTTTCTCCCGGATAAAAGACAATGTCTTTTCGGCAAAGATCCGGCCAGCCGGGGTGGAAATGCCGGTGCGGAGCGGATTAAAATTCAGGAGGGCTTCATTCATGCCGATAATGCCGATGGTTGAAAAATGGTTATTCCAGTAACCGCCGAAACGCGCTTTAATATTATCAAGATAATGCCTGGCGTAAGGATAAAGCCCGCCGTCGGTTAAGTCTTCTAAAACTTTCCTTTTTATTTCAAGGCTTTCCCGGGCGATTTGCATCAGGTCGGACAAACGGTCAAAGAATTCGCCTTCAGTTTTCGCGAGGTAGCCGATCCGCGGCAGGTTGATAGTTACGACGCCGATGGAGCCGGTTAAAGGGTTGGCGCCAAAAAGTCCGCCGCCGCGCTTTCTCAGTTCCCGGTTATCAAGCCGCAAGCGGCAGCACATTGACCGGGCGTCGTCCGGACTCATATCAGAATTAATAAAGTTGGAAAAATAGGGGATGCCGTATTTAGCGGTCATGTCAAAAACTTTTTCGGTTACCGGCGAATCCCAGTTAAAATCTTTAGTAATATTGTAAGTCGGAATGGGAAAGGTAAAAACCCGCCCCTTAGCGTCGCCCTCCATCATCAGCTCGGCGAAAATTTCGTTGAACATGTCCATTTCTTTCTGGAATTCCTTGTAAGTTTCAATCTGGGGCTTTCCGCCGATGATTACATGCTCATCCTTTAACGCGCCGGTTACCGTCAAATCCAGGGTGATGTTGGTAAAAGGCGTCTGGAATCCGACCCGGGTCGGGACGTTGATGTTGAATAAAAATTCCTGCAGGCTTTGCCGGACTTCTTTTTTGGTCATATTGTCATGGCGGATAAAAGGCGCGAGATAGGTATCAAAGTTGGAAAAGGCCATGGCCCCGGCCACTTCGCCCTGCACGGTATAGAAGAAATTTATCACCTGCCCGAGCGCCGTGCGAAAATGCTTGGCCGGCCCGGATTCAATTTTTCCCGAAACTCCGCCAAAGCCGCGCGTGAGCAAATCCCTTAAATCCCAGCCGGCACAGTAAGGGGCGATGATCTGCAGGTCATGCAGATGCAAATCGCCGTCTTTATGGGCTTCGCGGATATTGGCCGTGTAAATTTTATTAAGCCAGTAGTTGGAAGAAATGTCCGAAGCGATGTGGTTATTTAAACCCTGGAGGCTGTAGCTCATGTTGGAATTTTCCTTAACCCGCCAGTCCGAGTTATTGATGTAGGATTCAACGAGCGTAGCGTAATCAACGAGCGACCGCATGTCCCGGAGCCGAGCCCTTTGATCCCGGTAGAGGATATAGGATTTCGCGGCTTTAATCTGCCGGTTGGCGATAAGAACTTCTTCAACCATGTCCTGGATTTCTTCAACCGCCGGAATGGATCTTTCGTGAAACTTCGCGGCTACGGCGGCAATCACTTCAGCGGTTAATTTTTCCGCGAGCGCCCGGTCAGGCTGGCCAACGGCTTCGGTCGCTTTGAAAATAGCCTCAGCGATTTTTTCCGGGAGAAATGGCGCGATTTCTCCGGAGCGCTTTATAATCTTTGTTATGCTGTTTTTTATTTCTTTGGAAGGTTGCATGGGGATATATTAATTTTCAATTTTCCTGCCTACCGGACAGGCAGGCAATTTCAAATTTTCAATTGACTTTAAAACTGCTAATTTTATTTTCCTGGATTATTCTCTTTCCGCTTTGAAACCAGCTTACTAAGTTCTTCTGAAAATTCTTCCACGTCCTTAAACGACTGGTAAACGCTCGCGAAGCGGATATAAGCGACCTTGTCCATTTTTTTCAGGTGCTTCATTATAAAAAGGCCGATCTGGTTGGAAGTGATTTCGCTTTTCCTGAGTTTCTGCAAATCCCGCTCTATAAGGTTAACGAGTTTTTTGAAATTGTCTTTGGTTATGGGGCGTTTTTCCAAAGCTTTTTTAAGGCCTCTTTCCAGTTTTTCCCGCTGGTAGGCTTCTTTCCGGCCGTCCCGCTTAATAATCGTAAGTTCCAGGATTTCCAGCTCTTCATAGGTGGAAAAACGGAAGCCGCATTTTAAACATTCCCGCCGCCTTCTTATGGAAAACCCGTCCGATGCTACCCTTGAATCAACCACTTTAGTATCTTTGTAATAACAGATAGGGCATTTCATAAGGACTTCCCCTCCCGCGTATAATTTCTAATAAATTATAAACGGATTTTACCCAAAGTTGATTAAAATAAAATTAATTCCAACCGCATTTGACTAAATTCTTAAATTATATTAAAATTTAGCCTTTCCCATATATTGAGGACTCATTTTTATTATCAACACAATATATAGTGTTTACGTCTTGTATTAATTATATCACCATCTTTGAATCCGTCAAGACGCGCTGTATTAATAAAATTTGTTTTAAGGTTAGAGAAAAAAATGCGGATTCAAAAACGACCTCTGCGGCTTTAAAAATTTTAATTTTTTTGCCCTGTGGATAACTAAAATCTTTGGTTCAAACTGTGGAAAAGTCCGGCGTAAAAACATCTTCCGCGGCTAAGCGGACAAATATCGCCGGTTAAATATATTCCGGCTGAAAAAAAGAATAAACAGCGGCTAAAACCTTAAATATTTCTCCCAATATTCATATAAAGCTTTGGTCGCGATTAAATCGCCGGCATTATAGCGGGCGATGTCTAAAAACCGGCCGTCTTTGAATAATCCAGCCACATCATCCCCGGCTACCCCGCCCGCTTTAGGGCTTTTTATGCCGAACGCCCGGCAAAATAGGTGCAGGCTTTTATTCCGGGTCGCGCCGTAAAATGACAATTGATCCATTAAATCAATATGCCTGGCGCTGTTATATTTCTGGCTCGTTAAATAACGGTTAAACATGAGATCCTGGCTCGGGCGAAGGCCGTGAATAGCCGAACGAATCATTAAGTATGGCGCGTCAAAACCGCGGCCATTAAAACTTATGAATTCGTCGTAATTTTTCGCGACTTCCCAGAAAGTTTTCAACATTTCTTTTTCATCCATGGGCCGGAATTTTACGCCGTCCTCTTCCGAATCTTTTTCTTTAGTTCCTGGCGACTGATAATAAACCGCGCCCCTGTCCTTATCGCCGTCCAGGACGCCGATAGCGACAATCTCGCCGGTTAAAGGCGAAAGGCCGAGGGTTTTTTTTATATCCTCTACTGCCGCGTCATGCTCTTCCTCGCCTGCTTCGCCTTTTACCCATTTAGTCATGACGCTCTGCGTTGTTTTGTCCAGCTCGTCAAAATTCTCCCCAATGGTTTCAATGTCAAAAATCAATTTTGGCATAATGATTATATTGATAAATTTTTAAACTCCCGGTCTTTTTCTAAAACTTTCGGGTCAACCCGCAATGCTCCCTCGTTTATTCCCATAAGCCGCATGCCCGCCAAAGTCCGAACCCTTGAGAGCGCGACGTATCCCATGCCGTATTCAAACGACCGCGACAAATCAATTTCCGCCGCGTCCAAGCTCATGCCCTGGCTTTTATGAACCGTAATCGCCCAAGCGAGGCGCAGAGGAATCTGATTTACCGACGCGACGATTTCCTCATTCTCTTCAATGTTCCAGCCGGACGGCGTTGCCGCTATTTCTTCGCCGGATTTTATTTTTACGAGCGGGTAATTATCCTCGTTAAAACCGGTTACAACGCCTAAAGTGCCGTTTACGTAGCCGGCCTCAAAATTATTTTTTACGAACATTACCATGGCGCCGGTTTTTAATTTTAGATCTTCGGGCGCGAGGCAGGACTTCTTTAAAAATTTTACCAGTTCCGCCGGACCTTTGGAAGTCATACTAAAAACCATCTCCTTCCCGGGAACGCGCGAGAGTTCGTAGCTGTTAACCGCGTCAACGTCGGCGTTATGGGTATAGAGCTTGGTGGGCTTAGAAAAACCGTTAATGGACTTAAAAAGGCGCGACTTCAGCGAGTTCATCTCATCCGCTCCGGCCGAATTATTCCTGATTTTATTAAGAAGACCCGTAAAAACCAAATCATTCTGCCTGAACTGTTCGTCTAAGTAACATACCTTCACCTTAGCTTCTTTCCAGGCCAAAGACTCGTAAGCAAACTTCGCGTCCTTTTCCACCGGCGGAAGCTGGAAAAAATCGCCGCTCATAATAACCTGGATTCCGCCGAACGGCAAAAAAGGATTTTTAATCGCTTTGCATATTTTGTCCGCCAGGTTAAGGCGGTCAGCGTCCAGCATTGATATTTCGTCAATAACGAGCGTTTGCGTTTCTTCTATTCTCTGCCTTGTTTTTTTGTTCCTGACTAATTTGTTCATTTTCTTCGGACTCAAATTTTTCTCAATGCCCATCCCTGCCCAGGAATGGATAGTCCGGCCGCCGATGTGGGTGGCGGCGATGCCGGTTGAAGCGGTAATCCCGGCTTTGATTTTTTTATTTTTCAGATCGCCGATAAATTCATTCAGTAAAAAAGTCTTTCCCGTCCCGGCCGACCCGGTCAGAAAGACATTCTCTCCCGACTGCAGAATTTTCATGGCTTGGGATTGGGTCATTTTAAAATGCCTCTGTTCTTGACAGGGGCTTTTTGATTTAAAGATTTGTCATATTATTTTTAAAGCCCCCGCATAATCAGACCGCGAAACTAAATAACCTATCTGTCGCCCTGAAAATCCCCTCGGTTTTTTTATCGTCAATTTTTTTGGTTCCATATTTAATGTGATAATCAATGCCGTTATTCCGGCAAAAATTCACGACAATATCAGCCTGTTCTTCATAGAAATCCGCGTTGTTCCCGAAATCCGAGACTCTAACGTTATAATTCAGCTTGCCAAAAATTATTTTATCAACAAACTTGATTCTTTCAAGAATTTTCTTTAAATCCTGTTTTACCAGGTTAGGCGTTGGGTAAGGCTCCATACTTACCCAAGTTTTCAGCCCCTTATTATGCAAATATTTAAGCGATTCTATCCGCTCCCTATAAGGCGCTGCTCCTGGCTCAAAACTCTTTTTAAAATTATCGTCCAATGAAACCAAAGTAATCGCGTATTCATTATTTTTGCCGTAAATATCCGTATCAGTCAAATCTTTCGGATAAATTCCCTTAGTAAGGACGGTGCATTTAATATCATCCTGATTAAACCTTTTTATAATTTTTAGCGATAAATCAGAAATTTCTTTCTGGCCGTACATGAATGGGTCGGTCGTAAAGCATAAATGCACGACTTTGATTTTATCTTTTAGCTTCGGAATTTCCTTGTCTAAGAGCTCCAGCGCGTTTTCCACGATTTTCGGCCTAATCCAATCGCTATAGTCCTTTATCACCCCGCATCTTTTTTTCATGTTCATGGCGTAGCAGGGAAACTTACAGCCATGCGAACACCCTTCCGCGTGATTAACGCAATAATCAGCGTACTCAACGCCGCTTTTATAAAGGAGAGATTTTCGTTGAATTTTAAGCATGGGGGGTGGTGGATCGTTATTAATATTGTACCATAAATCCAGATTGATTAAAATTTCATTTTAGTTTGCCCGTCAAGCTCCTTATTAAAAATATCTTTCATAATTTTTTCTCCTGCATGGTGGTGGGTGGCTAAAATAAAATGATATAGAGGCTTCCCGTCCCTTAATTTTCTTCGTATCTGCTTATAAACCACATATTCAAAACCCAATTTTTTTAAATTACCACAATAAAATTCCAATAATCTATTTTTAGTTGAGTCTGCGTTTATATTGTTTTTGTCATTATAAATTTTCGACCATTCAGCCGTGCCATAAAATCTATCTAACTTATCGCCGTAATCTTTTGTCAACCTAACTAAAGACATATCATACGGATACAATATCAATAATTCGGCTTTTTTAATTTTAGACAAATATTCTATGGTTTCCCAAAGTAATTCCGGACCTTCAGGATCTAGCAATA
Source organism: Patescibacteria group bacterium (assembly GCA_041661405.1). Lineage (GTDB taxonomy): Bacteria > Patescibacteriota > Patescibacteriia > Patescibacteriales > JBAZCA01 > JBAZCA01. The sequence goes on along the minus strand of JBAZUL010000006.1, from coordinate 17,060 downwards.
TCAAGCATCCGGCGTACGGAGAAACAAATTGATGAAAATTCTTCAATAATAAATTTGAATCAGCCTTTTTAGTAGCAATTTTTTTCAGTATTTCCTCGCTTACTTCAGCACGTATAAATTTATTTAATCTGTTAATTCTCCTATCATCTAACTCAATAAATACATAACCGTTGAACTGATTTTTTGTTTTTAAAGATATTAAAGCTGAACCGTCAATAATTTTACCTTTCCCACACACAACGCACCTTTTTCCTCCTCTAGAGCTACAGCTTTCTCCGCATAGTACGCACTTACCTGTTCCGGCAAAAGCATCTATATAATATTTAATTGGTAATTTTTTTGTGGCCACTAAATAAGCCTCAATATATTTCCTAAAATAATCTAGCTTTTCTTTAGTGTGATTTTTTACCCGGCGCATAAAAACAAGATTATTTAATGTAATTTTTTAAAAAAATAATCAAGCTTCCAAGTTTGCTTTTAGATTTTCCTAAAAACCTGTCCCCAAAGCCTGAAAATGTTTTATTTTCTTGCAGGTCAATACTCCTTATATAGCTTAAAAAATCGGCATCTTTTTGTTGAAACTCATTTATAAAACTACTTTTACTGGCTTCAAAATCAGCTCCGATCAATGAATATACATCGGGGGTGCCTAAGGCATAGGTAAAAAAGTAATAATTTTTTATCTCCTCCTTGGTTATCTCGTCTTCATATTTTAAAGAAAAGGCTAATATCACTCTTGACCCAATAATATCAACCTGTTTTTTGTTTAAATTGTCTATTGCCGTGTGGTCGAGATATATTTGGCCAATCTTCATACTTGTTTCCGGCGATAATTCGTTAACCGACCAATCGTTGAACATTTGGGCACTGTTTTCGCCGGGCTGGAAAACATAACTTTTGAAAATTATTTTTTTAGCAGAAGCCTTGCCAATATTCTTTAGATTGATAACTGCTACGTCGCATTTTTTACTCTGCATCTTGCAACAATTGTTGTCCTGGACTATATGAATATCCGAATCCGAAAAAATAATCTTTGCCCTATTCAAGGGCATGAGTTGGTTATATGTATGAAATGACCAATACAGGGCTATAATGGCAACAATAAGCGAATAATTCACCCTACAAAAAAAAGACCATGCATTCTTTATTAAATCATAGACATTTTCTTTTGAAAATTTTCTATACATTCTTTTAATCTCCGTTTATTATTCCAACTCTCCTCCTCCCCCAACCCATAAAGCCCACAAACCTCCTCATCAATTTTCTTGTCGGTTCTTTATCATTTCTTTCTTAAAATTAGCATTTTTTAGCGGTAAAATCAATTACAACGCCAATTCCGGCCAGCTACCTCTTAACCGGATAAATCGCCCGGCCGATCACTCTTTCCTGATGAATATCGTTCCAACCCCGGTCTGCCACGCCAGCCGAATCAATGAGTTCTTTGGCATCTTTCATTTTTAGATCAATATACCGCGCGCAAAAGCCACTCGGTATCTCCAAATCTTCAATCTTAACGGTTTGAGGGAACTCCAGCTCTCTGAATTTTTCTTCAAAATCTTCCCACTTATCGCCGTTTTCTCCCGATTCGCCATGCGGGTTTTCCCCGGCCGAGCCGAAGCGCTTTTCGTAATATTTAATCAGCCGGTGGTGGTTTATTTTTTCCACGTAGTCCGCGAGCAGTTGAGGGCTGTAAATCAACTCTTTTGATTCCCTGCCGGTCTTGTCGGCGTGGCACTTAACCTGGACGATGGTTATATACGGTCTTAAAGCGGAAGGTGTCTCGTCCAAAGTTTTCATGTTTTTAAAATCAAATTTTTGTTCCACTACATGATCATGGCGCATTCTTTTGGTATCCGCCAAAAATAAATCAATTCCCTGATTGGCATCCATTGCCGGACTGGAAATAATAACCGAGTAGCCTTTGGACTGATAATAATAGTAAGCCGCGGCCAGTCCTGAAATTCCTTTTTCCAGCTGCCTCGCCGGATCATCCTCTTCGTCTTTGGATAAATCCTGCTCTCCGCCGTCGTAATAGAGTCCTTTAATCTTGCCCGCGTAAGCCGTAATACTCTCTAAACTATGTTTGCCGCTGGCAATAATCAGCATGGCTAGAAATTGCTGGGTTTCAGCCAAAGCCACGTTCCTTTGGTTGTCGCTGTATATTTTTCTCTCTCTTCCATTATATCCCCTTACGGTTCTTCTTGTGTAATTCCTTGAATTTATTTTAAGTTTGCTGAAATAGCAGTGCATGACCATGAACAGATCGGCTTCAAAATTTAATTCTTTCTTTTCAATCTCCGCGAGCGCCCCGTTTTTTTCCACGCCATCATACAAATTAGACAGCAGTTCCTTTCTCCTTATCAAAAGTGCCTTAATTTCTTTTTTCTGTTTTTCCGGCAACTCCCGGCTAAAATCAATGGCGCTAAATACTTCCCGGACTTTATTATTATAGTCAGAAAAACTCCAGTTTATCTTATCGTGGACTTCCGCCGCGTTTTCATCGCCTTCCAGCCCCCCCCCTAATTTGAAATTCTTCCGCCTGTTTTCCGGCCTTTTTGTCCAAAAGCTCGTAATTGGCTGAATTTTTACCCAGAAATTCCAGCATATATATTTGACTTATTTACCAACTCAAAATCTTTTTTATCCCCTATTACTCGGACATAAAATTCATTCCCGTCAACGCCTAGCTTGCCGCATTGGCAATAAACCAGCTGGCTATTCGTATTAGCACTAATAACATCACCGCAATTTTTGCATTTGTAGAATAACTGCTTTATTTTCATATTCTTTTTCATCTAACCTAAATTTAACATTTTACCAGCTCAAATACAAGGCAAAAAACCGACAAAAAAGACAACAGATTTTTGTCTGTAGTCTTATATAATTAACCAACTTTAGCTAATTTTCAGCATTGCTACATCATCTTCTTCCGAATAAACGCCGGAATGGAGAGTTCGTCGTCTTCCTCGGCGTAATCGGATTTTTTCTTCGCCGGTTCGGCCTGAGCCTGCTTCAGGGAGGAGACTTTGGATTTTTTCCGCTCGGGAACGGCGAATTCTTTAACTTCGTCTTTGCGCTCCTCATTAATCATGAACGAACTTGGGGAGTAAGCCCGCTCTTTTCCGGCCTCTTCCCTTTTGCCGTTTTTAAAATCAAATCCGGTGGCGACAACGGTTATTTTAACTTCGTCTTTCATTTTTTCATCAATCACGGCGCCAAAGATGATTTTCGCTTCCTCGTCGGCCGACGCGGTGATTACTTTGGCCGCCTCGGAAACTTCGGCCATGCTAAGGGACGGTCCGCCGGTTATGGTAAAGAGGATGCCGCGGGCGCCTTCAATGGACATTTCCAAAAGGGGCGAATTGATGGCCATCTTGGCCGCTTCAATGGCTTTATTTTCTCCTCCGGCGAAACCAATACCCATCAAGGACGATCCGGCATTGGACATGACGGCTTTTACGTCGGCAAAATCAACGTTTATCAAACCGGGAACCGTAATCAGTTCGGAAATGCCCTGGACGCCTTGGCGCAAGACATCGTCCACGACCATAAAAGCGTCTAAGAGCGAGGTTTTTTTGTCTATAACCTGCAGGAGTTTATCGTTCGGGATGGTAATTATAGTATCCACTTTGTCAATTAATTCGGAAAGTCCGCGCTCGGCAATGTTTTTCCTTTGCGATCCTTCAAAAGCGAAAGGTTTGGTTACGACGGCAATGGTAAGGGCGCCGATGTCCTTGGCGAGCTCGGCGACAATCGGAGCGGCTCCGGTCCCGGTTCCGCCGCCCAAGCCGCAGGTAATAAAAACCATGTCCGAATCTTTAAGGAGATCCCTGATTTCATTCTGGGATTCTTCGGCCGCGTTCCGCCCCAGTTCCGGGTTCATGCCGGCGCCGAGGCCCCGGGTGACGGCCTTGCCGATATGGAGCTTTTTAGAGGCTTTATTGTAATGCAGAGCCTGAACATCGGTATTTACGGCGATAAATTCAACGCCTTTAACCCCGGCGTCAACCATCCGGTTAACAACGCTTCCGCCGCCGCCGCCAACGCCGATTACCTTGATTTTGGCGATTGTCTCAATCGCCGGTTTTATTTCAGGCATATTTATTGAGATTTTATGAGTAATATTTTAGTAAAATAAGTTTATAGCATTGCCCGAATTTTTGCAAGACCCCTAGGGCATGAGCGATGATATCCACTTCTTAATCTTGTCTACCGATTTATTGACCGCCCCGGCGCCCCTAAGCCAGTCAACCTTCCTGACGCTTTCGTGTTCCAGCGCCTGATTACCCCAAACACAAAGCCCGAGCGCCGTAAGATAAGTCGCGTCGTCCACTTTGTCTATTACGGTTCGTGCCGCTTTATTGCTTCCCAGGCAGGCCGGGAGCCTTAATTTCTTCTTTGCAATCTCGGTAATATGGGCGAGCTTAGCGCCGCCGCCGACTAAAAACACTCCGGCCGGGAGCATGCCCGAACGGTCAATTTTTTTAAATTCCGCGTCAACTTTGTCAAAAATTTCTTCAACCCGGGCCTCAATTATTTCGGAAATATACTTTTGAGAGACCTGATTATCTTCACCCTGTTCGCCTTCTTCGGCCATGAGGTTTAAATCAATCTCGTCTTTTTTTGAGAACTGATCCGGCCTGGCGCTGCCGTATTCAATTTTTATCTTTTCGGCCAGGTTAATGGGACAGCGGAGCCCGATGGCGATATCGGCGGTTATGTGTTCGGAGCCGACCGGCAAAACCGCGGTATGCAAAAGTTCGCCTTCTTCAAAAACCGCGAGGCTGGTAGTTGAAGAGCCGATGTTAATAAGGGCGGCGCCGAGTTCTTTCTGCTTGGCGCTGATTACTGCTTCGGCCGCGGCTAAAGGCGACAAGACCAAATCTTCAATTTCCAGTCCGGTCCGGTAGATCGCTTTGGTAAGGTTTTTTATCTGCGACGAAAGCCCCTGGATAATGAGGGTTTCAACTTCCAGCCTGACGCCGGTCATGCCGATCGGGTCTTTTATTTCTTCCTGGTTATCAACCGTGAATTTAACCGGTATGACATGAAGAATTTCGTAATTAGGCGGAACTGACAGGGCCCGGGCCGCTTCCAGCGCCCGCTCCACGTCGTCCGGCGTTATTTCGCCGTCCGATTTGCCGACCGCGACAACACCCCGGCTCTTTTCGCATTTAATGTTAGGAAAATTTATCCCAACCCAAACGCTTTTTACCGGCGCGCCGGTAAGACGTTCGGCTTTTTCCAGACACGACGAGATTGAAGAAGTCGCGTCTTCAATGCTGTTTACTATTCCGCGGGAAAGCCCCTCGGTCAGGGTTTCGACCGCGCCGATTATCTGGATCCCTCGCTCCTCGCGGTTTAGGCTTTTCTGGCCGATGACAAGACGAATCTTTGAAGATCCAATATCCAGCCCGGCAACAATGTTTTCTCTCATAATTAATTTTAAGGGGTTAGCGTTTAGCGTTTAGCGTTTAGCGTTTAGAATTATTTCCATCAGGTTAATACTGCCTGCTTTATCCTATACACTAAACGCTACACCCTAAAGTCTAATTCATTATACCAAAATTATTAACTTCCGCCAAGTAAATAGGGCAGAAAAATCACTGTTCCAATAATCAGGGTCGCGAGCGAAGCTAAAAGAACCGCGGCGGCCATGATATCTTTCACTTCCTTGACATACCGGTCAATCCTGGGCTTTAAGACGTCGGCCACCCTTTCCACGGCGCTGTTTATGGTTTCCATTAAAATCGGCAGGGTGAGAGAAAAAATCAGGACGCACCATTCAATCCGGCTGATCCGGAGATAGGCCGCTAAAATAACTGCTCCCAGGGCAACGGCGAAAAGAATTCTTATGTTCTGCTCTTCCCGATAAACCTTGTGGAGGCCCTTAAAAGCGTAAGTAAAACTTTTTGCCAGGCGTTTAACGCGAATCATGGTATGAATGAATAATGAATTATGAATCATGAATTATGCTGATTTTAAACTTCATGGTTCATTATTCATAATTCATGATTCAAATTTTTACATTCTCTAAAAATTCCTCCCCCAGCTTTATCATCTTAAGCCGGTCTTTTTCCACTTTATCGTCATACCCCTCTAAATGCAGGAGTCCGTGGACAAGGATAAAAACCAGCTCATCTTTAACGCTTTTATTCAACTCCTTTGCCTGCTTTTTGATCTGGTTGTAATCAAGAATAATCTCGCCGAAAAATTTACCCTCTCCCGTAAAGGATAAAACGTCGGTCGGCTTGTCAATTTTCCGGTACGCGCGATTAAGTTTCCTCATGGCCGCGTCGCCGACAATCGCGACGGAAAGCTCATGGCCGGCCTTATGACGGGATTTCAGGAATATTTCGGCGATTCTTTTCAGCCGCGCCAAATCAATTTTATTTTTTGTTTGATTGTTGATTTCTACCACGCTAATAATTTTATGATTCGCGATAAATTGGCCTGAATAAATTTTCAATTATCCGGGAAAACGTTTTTATCACCAGTCACTAAAAATCGGGTTCTATTATCCGGGACGGTTAAAACAGGGTAAAACTTTTTATCATCATTTCAAAAATATTCTTATAGTCAAGCGTCCGTCCCTCTCCCGGACTGTAAGTCAAAACATAAATATATTCTTTATCCGCGTCGGTAACATATAGCGTGAGCGCGTCCGGGCTCTTTACGCCTTGCCAGATTGGCGCGCCGTCCGGGCCGACTTTTTCCGTTTTCCATTCCGCCGGCGCCGAAGCAATATCAAACTGCTTTAAATACCAGGCTTCAATGTCTTCCTTATCGGCGTTAGGCTGAACCAGCATTGCTAAAAATTGGTTGTCCGGCGACCGAAAAATCACTCCCTCGCCGCCCGATTTTTCTTCGCTCCAGCCGGCCGGGTATAAAAATTCGTAATTAAAAGACGAGTTAGAATATTTTTTTATCCCCTGGTTATCGGTAAGCTTGCCGCTCCCGGCGGGATTATACAAATTATTAAGCTCTTCCGAATCAGGATACCCGTCAGCGTCAGAATCGGCGCTGGCGGAATCCGTCCCGAGTATGGCCTCTTCCTTATCAATGAGGCCGTCGGCGTCCGAGTCGCTTCCCGGAATATATTCAATATCGCTTTCCGGCAGTTTAGGCGTTTCATTGGCGCTGAGCCATTCGGCCAGAGTCGTCGTGGCATTATTATCGTCAAAATACTCAAAACCCGATTCATTCACAAGCCGCCAATTCCCGTTATCGCCGGAAAGGCCGGCTGTGATAGCGAAAGCGGCCGATCCGGCCGAGAGGTTCACTCCGGCAGCGCTTACCTCCCCGGATAAACCTTGCTCAATTTCCCCGGCTCCCGGCCGAAAATTTTTTAACAGGGCCAAAAATTTTTCTTTTTCATCCTCGCCGAGCTTGTCAATCTTCTCTTTCAAAGCCTGCCACTCAGCCAAAAGCTCCGCCCCGGCCAGGCTTGCGTAAACGCGCTCGTAATTTTCCAAAGTACCGGCTTCGGCCAAACTTTTCTTAAAATCCAGGTAGCTCTTTTTCGCGTCTTCAATTTTCTGGGCCGCCACCTTTTCTTCTTGGATATTTTCATCCTCAGCCGCCGGAGCATTTTTATTTTGGTCTTCCGCGACGTCCGTGGCGGATTTTTTTTCCGTCCCGGCTTTTTGTTTAACAAAAATATAATAATAGCCCGCTCCGCCCGATACAAGAAGCAGAACGATTCCGCCGATAAGAATAACCATCCCGGCGCTTTTTGATTTTCTCGCTAAATGAGCGGCGGTCCGGAAGCGCTCAGGCATTACATGGACGGTGATATTTAACGGCTCGCTTACTTCCGCCTTTTTCTTTTCGTCTTTAACCGGCGGATCCGTGTTCGCGGAACCGCCCTTAAAACCAAATTTTTTAAAAAATTTAAACATAAACTATTCTGCTGGTATAACTCCAAACAATTTACCCGGTCCTTTCGGGTCGTAACCGTTCTTTATTTCACTTCCGTCCGAATAGCTGTCGCCGTCAGTGTCGGGATTTAAGGGATCGGTTTTATAGACCGAAACTTCTTCGTTGTCAAAAAGGCCGTCGCCGTCAGTGTCAATTTTTTCCGGATCAGTGCCTAATTCCGCTTCTTCCGCGTCTTTTAAGCCGTCGTTATCGCTATCGCGAACGGAATCAGTTGCGTCTGTTTCGCTGTTTTTTTCCTCGTTGCCGGATTCAACTGGGTTTTCCAGGACATCCGTTCCAAAAAGCGCTCCAGAATTGTCTTCATTCAGCTCTTCTGATTCGCCCGTTGCTCCGGTTGAGGAAGCTGTTTGCGAATCGGTCGCGACCGCCTTATCGGTTGCTTCATCCTTTTCCTCCGCAACAGCCGGATTTTCTTTTGTTTCTTGCCGCTTGGGTAAAAAGATATTATAACTATACCATGCTCCGATAAAAATTAAAATTATTCCGCTAAGCCCGATACCGGCCAGAACTATCCTTTTTGAATCCACTGATTTTTTAAAGACATCAACTTCGCCGCTTTTTTCACCGGGCTGGCCGGGATCTTTTGGCGCTAAAATTTCCGGACGAGACGCCTTTGTCCCGCCGTCCATCTGGGAAAAAATGTCTTCCACCGGCTGTTTGGCCGGGCCAGGAGTCGGAGGAGTTAATTTTTGATTGGCGTTTGGGTTCTGGTTGTCAAACATAGAAGTTAAAAAGCGAGGATGCCTCGCGCGAATAATAATTAAACACAAAATTCAGCGGATATTATTTTATAACTATATTTACCTCATTCAAATAGGCGCTATCAACTCCGTCAATATTCTTCGGGCTTACTTTAAAATAATATTTCTTTTCGTTCTCAAGGCTGTCAAGATTGTAATAGGTATAATCGGAAGGAAGATCCTCTCTGACTCTCGCGTAGTCCGCGTCACCATCTTTCTTTTGATAAACGTCATACTCGGCGATTCCTTTGGCCGCGCCCCAGCTTAACCGCGCTTTTCCGGTCTCGGCTGACTCAGCCTTGAGATTGCTCAGGTTTGAAAAAGGGACAGCGGTAAGAGTCGTTGTGGCACTCGGATTTATTGAAGAGTCATAAGCGACGACGCCGAAACAGTAGCGGCTGCCGTTAGTTAAAGACTTAACCGTTGCCGTTCCTTTACCGTCCTTTTGCGTGCTTTTAACCGAACCGCCGAAAACGATTGCTCCGTTGCAACTATCCTTGTCCGCCACCGCCTTATAAAACACTTCGGAGCTTACCGCGTCGGTCGCCAGAGTATATTCCAATTTCACCTGATTGCTGGACAATGTCGTTTTAATTTCGCTGTCCTTAACATTACCCGGCCCAACCTTATCCTCGGCCTTCGCGCTTATCTCGCTTGAGTAAGCGCTCTCGGCAGAAGTTTCCTTGCTATAAGAAGTAACGGCAAAGTAATAAGTCTGACCATTAGTCAGGGCGGAAACCACATAATCGCACCCGGCAGCGGTGCATATAACTTGCTTATCAGCCGGATCTCCGCTCTCTATGGCGTCAAGAGTCTTATTAAAAATATAATCGCCGGAATTAATACCGTAATATACTTTGTAACCGCCGACATAAGCCTGGCGCGACCAATGGAGGGCGACCTTTTCACCGGCCGAATCAGTCGTGCCGCTGAGTCCAAACAAATCATACCCGCCGGCCGGCAGCTGGCCTCTTAAATAATAAACTTCTTTAAGAATTTTCGTGTCCGGGTCGCGCCGGAATATTGAGTCCGCGTTAATAACCGGCAAATCATCGGCTGTTCCTTCCGCGCCTGAGTCGCGACAGTAATAGAGTTCGTAATTGGTATTCTGGCACGAAGCGCCCGCGCCGGTCTTTCCGGCATTGCAAAACTCTTCCGCCCCCTTATCAATCCACGGCGCCCAGAGACCGTTTTTAATCGCCGGCCAAGGGTTATCGCAGATAAAAACCCAAATATTGGCTTTGCCGGAGACTGAACCTGATTTTTGCCCGACCGTATTTTTATCGTCAAAGTTCACCGCGGCTTTGGCGAAAGTTTCCCCGTCAGTTATTTTATCGTTAGCCCGAATGAGCTGGCGGTCGCTCTCCGGGGTACTGTTGGAAAAAATATGATCCGGAGCTGAAGAAATATTCGCTACCCGGGGATTATCAATCAGCCAGTTCCAGTTCCAGCTATAACCTTTAACCGGTACTAAAACCTGGCCGTCTTTTGACAAGGCTTTGGAAAGAAAAACTTTATCAATATCATAGGCCGTGTCAAAAGTCCGGTCAGCCGGGTCGGCGTCGTTTTCCGCCAGGTCGTCAATATTTGTTTTATATAAATATGAATCCGGGTCAATAGTAACGTCTTTTACCGTGCAAACGCCTTCATTTTCCGACTTGCTGTCCATGGTTTTAAAAGTCCAGACATGGGAATTTGTATAAGTCTTGCCGTTGAAAGTGACTGATTCCAGTTCATTCCAGCCGTCGTCAAGATCGTCAAAAGGGTCGTTATAGCCTTTGCCGTTCATGCCGATTTTCCAGAAACTGAATACTCCGGATTGGCTGTCCAGCTTTTCATCGCCTTTAATAATAACATAATATTGCCGGCCCGGATCTAAAAGTTTGCTTACGGAAAAAATTATTTCGGTTTTCTTTCCGGCGGTCTGATAACCGGAGACGCTTCCCTTAACCGCGCAGTAATTCTTATCCGATGCCGGAGCTAGGGCAATGGCTTCTTTTGAATTAAAATGCAATATTTTTTTTACCAGTCCGGAAATTCTCGCAATCATCCGTTTAAAAAATCCGGGTTCTTCGCCGCCGAACGCGAGATAAACGGTTCCGTCCGGGCATTTGCCGTTATATTCGCCGGCTACGATTATACTGCTCGGAAAACTTTGGATATCCATCCGCTCGGTAAATTTCGCGCTGATCCGCGCGTTCCGGCAGGCGTCTTTTTGGCCGTTCTTAGGCATTTCACTTCCATCTTCTACCTCCGGCCGGGCCCGGCAACAGGCGTCAAATCCGCAACCGACAAGATCCGCCACATTCTCGTCCGGCCGGATACAATCCGTATCAGCTTCGCAACCGCAACAGAGCCCTCTTTTTTCAGAGGTGCAAGGCTCTTTATCTGGTTCGCATTTTAATTTCTTGTTATCCAATTCCTGGCAGGCGTCGTAATTTTTAAGATCAGAGGAATCTGTTCCGGTTTTACTCGGGTCGCAACAGCAAAGGCAGGATCCGTCTCCGGCATTACAGGCTGGCGGCAGGTCGGGATCGGTATTCATGTCTTCGCACCCCGATTCACCAAAACATTTATAAACATTTTCCATCCAGCAATTAAGCGAACAAAGTTCCTTTTTCTTGTTATAGCACGAGCCTCCGGGCGGAGATCCGCATTCGCCGTTGCAATTTGGTTTATCATACGGATAATTGTCCGGATCAATAAGCGCGGCGCTTGGATTATCGCTGTCGCATTGGTATTGGTCTATACTGGTTCCGCATTTATAATAGCCGCAATAAGACAGTTTTTCCTTTCCCGAATCAACCTTAACCGTCCCTCCGCCGGGCGTTATCCCCCGGCAGACATTGCCAACCTTGCCGTCAACACAGCAGGACGCATCATGCTCCGTGCACTCGGCGGGATAATAACTTAATTCTCCACATTCGCGGCAGACTCCGTCCTGGCTGTCCAGCTTTCCGTCAGCGTTCGCGTCAGTCTCGGCATCGCAGTATTTCCCGGTTGATCCGGGACAATTACAGGCTTCATCGGATTTGTTCTGTTCTTCGGGCGAAATTTCACCGTTATTATCGCTGTCAATCCGGCAGGCGGAGCAAAGCCCGAAATCCTTTGCCAACAAATTTTCAACGCAAGTTTCCCCGACCGCGGAATCGCAATCCGGGTCTGTGTCGCATTTTTTCTTTGTTAGCGTGCCGTCGGATTTTTTGCAGACTTTATCCGGCTTGCCAACGCTCTCTCCGCACTCGCTTCCGCATTTTAGGGGCGCGCAACACTGGGGATTATATTTAAAGTTTCCGGCCGGATCGAATTTGTTCTCGCTTTTCTGGCAACAACACTCGCAACTGCCTTCAACTTTCTGCTGACAGGTTCCGTTTCTGCATTCATAATCCGAACCGCAAACCGACCGGTCAACTCCGCAAATGCCGGTCCACGGCTCGTCAGGAGTCTCGTCACCGTTATTGTCTTTGCCGTTTTCCCCGACACAACTTAACCCGACTTCGCAGACTCCCCCACATTCAGAGCTGATATCGGCGCAAATGCTATTGCCGGCGTTACGCCAGGAATTGCCCAGCAGATTGCAATTCTCAAAATTTTTCACCTGCCAGCGGGATTTTCCGTTATACGCGGCGCAATATTCATTAACCGGATAATCTTTGCCGTCAGTTCCGTGAATCGTATCTTCGTGGGATAAGCCGCAAATCGCGGTTTTATCCGCGCATTTATCCAGGGATTCGTTATACTCGCAGGACTTGCCTCCGCAAAGATCTTTGCAATATTTATTGTTGCATTTATTTCCTTCTTTAGGCTTAACGTTAACACTACATTGTCCCGGTTTTTTCGGGCCCGAACAATAATTATAGGCGCACTGCTCTATATCATAACCCGAACAGGATTCAGTGTAAGTCGGCTGGCAGGTACAGCCTTTGTTCGGATCGCAAACATAATCCTCGCCAAGCTCGTCTTTACACTTGTTGTCATCAGCCTGACACCCCTGGTTTTCCACGGGATCGTCGCCGGGTTTTAAATCGCAGGACAACTGGCAGGTGCAATCCAGCTCGGGATTCTCTTCGTCGACGTAGCATATCAAATCATTGCCGCAAACGTTCTGGTCCGGCTGGCATTTGGCCTTGTCTTTATCCTTATCACAAGGGTCGCCTACTTTGGCTCCGGTTGAAAAATCCCATTCATAAACGCAGGACCTGAAAACGTCGTAGCAAGCTTCTTCAATGCTATCGCCTTCCATACAGCGGCCCTGGCGCTCCGAGCCGGAAGGGCAGCATACCGCTTCGCTTCCGCATTCCGCGGATTCGGAGCATTCTCCGACCCTGAAATTCAAACCGTTTCCGGCCAGTTCCGGCGTATTCTTAACAATCCTTACCGGTCCGCTTATGGCGCCAGCCGGAACCGTTGTTGTCGCTATGTCAGGATCTATGCCATCAGGGGCGTCTTCTGTTCCCCAAAATCCGATTGAGGAACCGGACTGGTACTTATTCAGATAAAATTTTATCTTGCTGTTTGCGTCTTTCTCGCCGAAATATTCGCCCCAAAAACTTACCGGCTGGCCAACCGGCCCCATGACCGGCTGAATTTTACAAAGGCTCGGCTTAAGCGGTTCGGAACTGTCAACCCTGAATTTTGGCGTTGCCAGCTCAGATGTATTTATAACCACAGTTCCGATTTTCATGGTTAGTAAATAAAGTCCATCAGCGATTTGATCGGGGACTTTTACAATCACCTGATTATCGGTCCAGACGCTCGAGGCGCAAACTTTGGGAAAATTATAGCCGGCTTCTTTACCGTTCTCATTCCCGAAAAATACCCGGCTTTCTCCCCGCGAGTTGCCAAAACCGCGGCCCAAAATCGTAACGTATTGGGTTGAAGTCCCGGTTTGCGGATCAAACGATTCAATAAGCGGCCCCAAATACGGTTCCTGGTCTTTGGTGAAATCAAGAAAATTACTGTTGACGTTGCTTTTAATTACAAAACTTGAAGTAAGGCCGGGACTTATGTTCGGCACCTTGACGTTGCCGATTTTTTCGTTGAACTGGGATTCCAGGCCGGCAACATTGCTTATCAAATTACCGAAAAAAGCTGAACCGGCGTCCATCTTTATGCCGTAATACCCGATTTGACCGTTCATTATCCCGTGATCAGGATCCAGTTTGCAGATTCCCGGCCGGGAAATTGTATTTACTAAAAAATCGTCCAGGTTAGGGCCATAAGCGTCATTGGTCAGATCGGGATATTCTTCTTTTCCCGAGGCTTCAATTTTAATCGGACCCGGTCGGGCGCCGGCCGGAACAATAACAACGACCTGCGTGTCCTTCCAGACATCGCTTCCGCAGAGCGGATTGCCGTTAGTTCCGTCGTTTGCCAGTTTTGCTTTAATCCATCCTCCTGATCCGCCGGAAAAATAAACGCTCCCGGGAATTAGAGCCCCAAAATTGTTTCCATGAATCGTAATAAAATTGCCGATTGCCCCGTTCGGGGTAGTGGTGTTGCATGTGCCGTCGCCCGAGCCAATGCAATCCGCGTTGCTCCGGCAAAACCTGTTAATGTCACCGTTGCAGAACCCTCCTTCCGGAGTTACGGCTTTAATGATCGGTTTTACGTTGCATAAACAATCGTCGGTCGCGCAGGGGCAAAACCAGCTAGCGCATAAATTATCCTGGCAATTATTCTTATCGTTGTACGCGCACTGGTTAGGCGTTTTCGGAACGTTACAAACCTGTCCGACGCAGGCTAAACAATCATCACCGCCGCAATCAACGTCTTCCTCATCAGCATCCTTTTTCCCGTTACAGCAATGTCCGGGTTTGATAGACGTTTCAAAACTCGCTACCGATGACGAAGCGGCCAAATCTTCCGCTCTTACTTTAAAAGTGTAGTTGTCGCCGATGTTCATGGCGGCAGTATCATATTTCCAGTCAAGGTATTGATATTTTTGCCCAATGCCGGGTTCAAGATGGGAGAGATTTTCCGGGCCGCCGGATTTTTGGGAATAAAATTCCAGCTTGGCAATGGCAATATCATCCCGCCCCCAGCCGCCGACCGTATTAGCGTCCGGCTTTAAGGTGCCGTCGTCGCGGCACATCTGAGCCGGGATGATTCCTGACGTCGGCGCTTCAGTATCAATTAACTCTCCGGTCGTAAAAATAAACCGGCAACTCGTCCCGGCGCAGGAAAGCGACTGGCGGCCGATTGAAAAAATTCCGCTGGCGCCGTTTATAGTTACCTGGATCCGCCGGCTTCCGGGAAGACAATTGGGCGTATCATCTTCATCGCCGCATTCGGCGAGCGGCCGAAAATTTATTTCTTGCCAGGCCGAAGAAGTGGCTATGGTTCCTGAGATGTCGCTCGCGGCTTCTGCTTCCATGGCGATAATTTTCGGCGGATAATTTTTCGCGATTAATTCCCCGTTTTTCGCGACCTGGCCCAGATCTTCAACCTTAAAATTATTTTCCAACGCGGTCTGGCTGGTAGAGTTGTCAATCTGCTTGTTAAAGTAAGCCCTGATAACGATATTTCTTATGACATTAGCATCATCGTTCCCCGGAATTGTCCGGTTTATAAGAAATGAACCGTCTGGCGGGGGAGTTCCGCAACTTTCAGCGCAATAATCCCCGGGACAGCAGGTTAACCCGTAGGCGCACGGCGGCTCGCAATTTCCCGGGCAATCCGGCCCTACGCAAGGTGTGGGCGGTATCAGCTTGGTCATTAAAAAACTGACAATAGCAAAAGCTGAGAGAATAATTAAGAGTCCGATAGCCGCGTTTCTAAGAATTTTTTTCGCTTTTTCAATTTTTTCCGCGTTGCCCCCGGCCGTCATCCAGATAAAGCCTCCATACATAATCAAAATCACGGCGACGAGCGCCAGAAATCCTAGTAAAACCCGGACGACGTTGACGATTATGGTTGCGGGCGAAGCGCCGGAAAGGCCGATTTGTTCGCCGGCCTCTAATCCCAAATCCAAATCCGACTGAGCTAAAGCGAAATTAGCCGTACCGAGGATAACGGTCAGTAAAAAAAATATTACGATTGCGGGTTTAAGATAACTTTTCATGTTTTTTTATTGCTCGCATTTTTCTTCTTCCGTCACTATACCGCCGCAACAGGAAGGCGCCTGTTTATTCTCTCCGGCGCAGGCCGGCCCGTCGCAGGGCATAAAGCAATTCTGGTAAATGTCTTTTACGCCCGATCCTGCTTGGGCCCGGTATTTAGCGGCTTCGGAAAAAACTGAATGGTTTAATAAGGCAATCGTCCGGTCCGGTTCACCGTCGCCGGCCGGACGAGACCCTTCAGCCGGTGGAAGATCGTCAATATCCGTTTTACTTACCCAGTAACCCGGCTGTTCATCCGTATAACTTCTAAGATTTATGAGCTTATGGATAATCTCGTCGCCTTTCACGGTTTTTATTGTTTTTTCTCCGGTCGCGAGGCTGGCTGACATCATAAATTCGCTGAATTCAATTTCAATTTCCTTATTTTTTCCGGCTCTCTTGTCATGAGCCGGCCGGGTCGCTCTGATCGTCGGCGGACTCAAATCAATTTTGTCGCTTATGAAAAATGACCAGGTAAAATCGTCGCCATGAAGCGAGCCGGCGCTGTCATGGTTTTCATCATAAGCCGGTTGTCCGCTCTGAGCTTCCGGACCGTCGGCAGAACCGTCTGCCGGCGGCTGCGGGCTGTTCCGGTTGCCGTCCAGGGAATTTAAAGCCATATCGGCGATACCCGTTAGCGGCAATTTGGATTTTGGAAAATTTTTCCCGTCCAGGGTGCAAATATCATCAATACAAACCTTATAATTATCTTTGCCGGTCTGGCATTTTTTATCTTTTCCGCAATCTTCCAGTTCGGCGGCTTTTATAACTACTTTTAAATGGCTGTTTGCCGGCAGGCAATAGATTGCCTCTCCGCAGGCGTTTACCCCGCATTGGTTATTAGAAACGAATTCCACGGTGTTATATTGGTTGGAAACGGCAAATTTGCCTTCAAGGTAATCATTATCGCCCCGGCAAGCGCACGCGCCGCTTTCGGCGCAACCGGCGTCAGTCGCCGCCTTTTCGTCAATTCTGCATTTAAAAGATAAACAATCGGCATCAGACGAACATTGCCCGCCTTTAGCGACAGCCGCGGGATTTCCATTGGTATCGGTTTTAGCGTTGACTACTCTAATATAATTCTTCACGTTGCCGGCTTCTCCCGAAACCGTCATCGGATTTATGGCTTCGTTAAAATTTATCTGGATTACGGCGTTCCGCGCTTTATCAAGCTTGTCTTTTTTAATGGCCGCAACTTCCCGATCCCGGCCGCCTTGCATTATTCCGATTTGAATATTCTCCGGGTTGCTTGTTGCCAGTTCAATATTGTAGCCGCCGA